>CAYYWG010000002.1:0-299289 GCA_964475335.1 uncultured bacterium | reverse complement strand
CCGACATCGTCATCCCGGCACCCGACATGGTCATCCCCACACCGGACATCTGAGCACCCAGGCCCACACCGGACATCCCGACCCCAGACATCGTGAGGCCAGACATCCCCACGCCCGACATCGTCATCCCGGCACCCGACATGGTCATCCCCACACCGGACATCTGAGCCCCCAGGCCCACACCGGACATACCCACACCGGACATGGTGACTTCAGACAGACCCACGCCAGACATCATGCCGACACCAGACATCATGCCGACACCAGACATCATGCCCACGCCAGACATTTGGCTACCGATCGCCGCACCCGACATGCCCACACCAGACATCGTGAGCCCAACACCAGACATTTGACTGCCGATCGCCGCACCAGACATCGTGAGCCCAACACCAGACATTTGACTACCGATCGCGGCTCCAGACATCCCGACACCAGACATTTGACTGCCGATCGCCGCACCTGACATGCCCACACCAGACATGGTGAGCCCGACACCAGACATTTGGCTACCGATCGCGGCTCCAGACATCCCGACACCAGACATCTGCCCCCCTAAGCCAGCGCCAGACATAGCCGCCGCTGCCCCAGACATCATTTGGCCGCTGCCACTCGCCCACATCCCAGCCCCCGAAGCCAAAACATAGGAGCTAACCGCCTGTTGCCCCGACCCGGGAACATGCTGCACCGAACCAGCCACTTGCTCGTAGGAACTGGGGGCATGTTGCATCGACCCAGCAATTTGCTGGTAGGAACCAGGAACCTGTTGGCCCGACCCTGGCACCTGCTGCATGGAACCGTAGAGAGAACCAGCCAACCGTTGGGCTTCGGCCTCTTCGGCCAAGTCATAAACCTCGTCGTAGACCGTCGTTACCAAGTAAGGACGGGAACCAGGCGGCGTTAAGGTGGCAAACTCTTTCCCTTGGAGGGCTTCTTCCCACGAAACCGTGAGGAAGTAATCTTCAATCCAATCGGAGGGATAGATCGGCGGAATTCGCACCGTGGCCGATCGCGCCAACATTAACCACCGCCCATCTACACAGCGATACCCAATGTCGATCACATAATCGCGATCGCTGACAGGAATCGGCAAATACCACTCCCGCGCCATTTCATCACAGGGATACTCCTGAATGCTGTGGGGCGACTGAATCCCCAAGGTGACATCGGTGACATCATAAATCCGCAAGGCCAACTGCTGGCCCCCTTGTTGCCGCATCGCCTCTTTCGCTTCGTAAGGAATATCCCAGTAGGCATAGGCCCACTGCGGATCGCGAGGCATTAGCACAATGCGGCTTTCACCATAGCCACCGGGCAAATCGGCCAACCCTTCATCTACCGAAGCCAGGGTGCCCCCTGTTCGGTCTTCCTGACCGACATCAAACTTGGCAGCCTCAACGGTCTCCTGGGCTGCCATCTCCCGCTGGGGGTTGTCACCGCCTTGCTGTTGCGCCTGAATTTCTTGAATGGCTGCCAACAGTTGATCCTTCCGCATCCGACTGTAACGAGATACGCCACAATCACTTGCCACACGACGCAACTGCCTGAGCGTCATTACTTCCAACGGGAGACGTTCTTGAGACATACGAGACACCTAACTCCAAAGAATTACGTTTACCAACCGATGAGGAGTTCACTGCAACCCCGATCCTTAAGACTTGTCTAAGTCTGGGGATCGTTTTGTTACGTTTATGTTGCAAGAAAGGTCGCGGCTGGTCAAGGGCTGAGAACACTATTTTTCGGGCAATCCGCCACTTTGCCGTAAAACCGGGATCAATTTGTCAGAGTTTCATGACTTTTGGCAGGTGTGGGGATCGCTGATCAAACAAATCAAGGTGTGTTTGGACTCTGGCCCACGCTTGCGATCGCCCCTACCTTACCCCCGTCGGCCCCGGTGATCGCGGGATAACCTCGCTTGGGTAGGTGTTGCAAGAGTGCCATTTTCTGATTTAGTAAATCTGATGGCGTAATAGAAAAAACACGCAGCCAAAGGAGGCTCATGCCAATCGGAGACGTTAATCCTGCTAACAAGCCACCGCAGCACTTGGCCGATCAGGCAAAGCCATCGGCGGAGATGCCAGCAGAGGAAGATACCGGGGCCGATCGCCCAGACACACCAACAGCCCCCAAACGGAGCCATCTCATTAGCCGTGTGCTTTCTCCGGCAGTCAGTTGGTGGTTGCGATCGCAGCTAGAACACGTTGAAGATTTGCAATTTGCCATTGATGCCAGCGATCGCCAACTCCTAGCTGGCAATATCAATCAAGTGTCGGCCTCTGCCAGTCGTGCCGTATACCAGGGCCTCCATCTCAGCCAGGTGCAGGTCATGGGGCGAGATATTCAAACCAACTTGCGTCAGCTTTTGCGCGGGAAACCCCTACGCTTGCTGGCCAAGTTTCCGGTGCGGGGGGAAATTGTGCTGACAGAAGCAGACCTCAACACATCCCTGACCGCACCGCTGCTAGCCAATGCCATCACCGACTTTTTACTGTCCTTTCTCCAGCCCGAAACGCCCCTAGCCCAGACAGCGATCGCCAATGGCCCCCACCTCAAACAAGGGCAGGCCAGCCTCGTTGCTGATCAAATCCACCTGTCAGGCCAGTGGGTGCACGAACAAAACACCACGCCGATCAGCATCAGCGCCGGACTCAGCGTGAAACAGGGCAATGTACTGAAGCTGAATAACATTAAATTTTTGCGTTATGAAGCCGATCAGGCCGTGCCGGTGAACATTCCCAGCACCTTAGTATTTCCCCTAGGCAGCGATGTGCGCTTGGAGTATTTTGCGATTCAGGCAGGCCGCCTGGTTTGTCAGGGAGAAATTATGGTTACTCCGGCTGATCCCCCAGCTTAATGTGGCTTTACAGTTGGGGATCGTGCCCTTGGGCAACACACCTTGGGGAAACAGCCAAGAACAGACAGGCGATCGCCAGCTTGCATTCAATTCACAGGCGATCGCCGCCCCTAGCCAGCCTGAACCTTAGGCCAAACGGCGATCCCAATCTCGGTCATTCCTAACCTTGGCCATTCCCGATCGCCCTCACACCCGATCCAACAAGGGCAACAACAAGGTTACAAAGTAATACACCAGAGGAGCAGTAAAGACGTAACTATCCGCGCGATCAAGAATACCGCCATGCCCAGGAATCAGTTGGCCAGAATCTTTGACGCCAGCGTCCCGCTTCATCATGGATTCGGTGAGATCCCCCAGCAAACTGGCAATCCCAATCATCAACCCTAGGGCCACGCCCGTAATTGGCCAGCCTGACCACCCCAAATACCAGGAACCCAAAACCGCCACCCCAACGCTGCCAGCCACCCCAAACACTGCGCCTTCAACGGTCTTTTTGGGGCTAATGTCAGACAGGCGGGTGCGACCAAAGAATTTCCCAAAAAAGTAAGCGCCAATATCCGCTGCCCAAATGCAGAAAAATGCCAGCAGCGTACAGGTTAAGCCCTGGGGAAGGGCCGAAATGTTGTGCCACTGGGTGGGCCAGTAGCCATCCAGCGGGAGGTTATGCATTTCGATTTGTTCGAGCGATCGCAACCGCACCCAATAACTCGGCAGGTAGCCCCCGTAGAACAAGCCCATCAAGGAGGCGGAGATATCCGCGATCGTGGCAAATTTAGGCTGAAACAGGAGATAAAAACAAATGAAGGTGCCCGCAACGGGAAAAATGGCATCAGCCAGGGTGGGCGACAAGTTGGAAATGACCAGCAAGGCTTGGCTCACAACGAGCGTGGTCTTGGCGGCTGGTGCAATGCCTTTTGCCCGAGCCAGTTGAAAATATTCCAACTGCCCCAAGTAGATAATGATGCCGAAACCAACAGTGAAATACCACCCGCCTAGCAAAACCATGCCCAGCGCGATCGCGATCGCAACGATGCCGCTGAGAACACGGGGCCAGGGGAAAGAGAACGAGGCTGGTGAGGAGGATGACCCGGTCACAATATTTGATAAAAGATTAACGAGGAATTAATTAAGGTTAAGAGACCCTTGCAACACTGTAGCTGATTTGGCTATGCCTGAACGGAATTTGGCTGAAAACAAAGGCTCTTTTCCACCTTAACGAAATCCTTGGGGAACGGCGTAGCCCCTGGATGGAGATTCCCCGTTGGCAACGCCTGCAATGGGCAGAGATGGTTAAGCCCAGAGCATGTGTAGCAAGGGCTCTGTCCGGCGTTATGCAACCAACCTGTGCCTGACAAAGGCCACCACAATGCAGCGAAACTTAACGGACGGGCGTGGGGGAAGCCACTGGAAAATTGGCATCGGCGCTGAGGCATTGGCCCAGTTGGGCACTCGTCAAATTGACATTGCTGGTGATAAAGGGGGCGATCGCCTCTGCTTGCACCCACCCCACATCCCCCGGTTGGGCCGTTTGGGTAGCTCCATCCCGCAAGCCTGGAGCCGCCACTGTCCGACTTTGGGCCAGGGAACACACTTTGATTTGCAACCACGGTTGGCCCGTGCGATCGCGCTGCTGGGCCACCACCTCTAACACACCGCCCAGGGGCACCCCCTTTAACGGCAATCCTGGCGCAGGCTGAGTCCCCGGTGCTTGGGGCAGTAACACAATAGGCGCATTGGCTGCACCGTTGGGATTCGCCCGATTCACCACAAAGCGCGAACCCACAGATAGGGCTTTTTCTTCCCCAGACGGGTCGGGGCTGGGTGTAGTCCCGGTCACGGATGGCGAAGGGGGAACGGCACTAGGCGCTTTCGCTAACTGTTCAAAGCCCGTAATCAGCAAATACGTTAACCCACTCCCCAAGGCTGCAATAAACAGCAAACCAACAACCATTAACCAGGGGTTCCGTCGGCCCAGGGGGAGCGGCTTCAGGTTTTTGGTTTTGAGCGTGGAGGCCGCAGGATTAGGGGCCGTATCTTTGGCCGCATCAGCCAGCAACGTCGTACTTTCCAAACTTTCTGGTGGCGGTTGTAATGCAATTTCGACGGGGATAGGGCTGAGTTTAGCCGCTTCCGCTGGGGCCACCACACAATGAACCAGGCCCACTGTTACGTTATCGTGGCCGTTTTGTTCGTTGGCGATCGCCACCAATTGTTGGGCCGCTGTTTGCAAATCGACTTGCCCCGTCAACACTGGCAGCAACACCGATTGCCAATGTTGCTCGACCCGGTTGCGATCGCTCAACCCATCAGAACACAACAAAAAGAGACAATCTTCATCCAACACAAACCGCTGCACCGTGGGATGCAACATGGATGAAGCACTCATCCCCAAGGCTTGGACTAATGATCCCGAACTGGGTTGGCGCAAAGCCTGCCGATACAAGGCATAGCCCAAGCGCACTTCCCGAGTGGCCAAATCATCATCCACTGTCACCTGGTCACACCCACGGGAGGAAACCCGATAGGCGCGACTATCCCCCACGTGGGTAATGTAAAGTTGGTGGCGGTGGCCAAGGGCCATGACCAATGTCGTGCCCATGCGCTGGCGATCGTGGCGCTGTTCCGCATCGTTCCGCTGGAAAATGGTTTCGTTTGCCGCCAAGGCCGCCGTTTCCAGGCTATGGGTGAGTTGGGCCGAATCAAACGCACTGGCCCCGCTGGTCTCAGCCTGCAAGTGTTGCTGAATCGTGGCGATCGCCAACTGAGACGCAATATTACCGCCCTCGTGGCCCCCAATCCCATCACACACCACCACAGGGGCAGGCGGGGCCGAGGCTGCTACACCATCCCCCAGGGGAAACACAGTGACGCTGCCACTGGGCGGGAAACAGGCATCTTCATTACGCTCTCGGTTTGGGCCTTGATCCGTCAGGGTCACAACCCGGAGTTGACGGGGCTGCGTAGCCCCACACAGACTCATTGCCCCATCCAGCACATATTCCAAATGCTCTGCCGAGCGAATCTGACCGTGCTCCAACTGGTGACACAGAGTCGTGAGAAAATCAGCGATCGCGGGTTGGGCCGTCGCAAGCCAACGCTGCCAACTGCGCCCCAAATCCGCCAGGGTAAGCTCCGTCACCGGATTGGGCACCAACTCCAACAAGCGGACAATACCGCCATCTGCCCGCAAGGCTTCAGGAGTCAGCAAAGTTTGGGCCACCCGCTGTTTATTTAACGGCTCCCATAATTGGGCCAGTTGCCACAGCCAGTTCAGTTGGCGCAGGGCGATCGCGGTAGGCCACAGCGTATCAATGGCTGGCATCACCGTACCCTCAGGCAGGGAACCATTGCCCGAAGTCGCCACCTCAATGTCGTAAATCGGAGCCTGTTCCAACAGCAACAATTCCGACTTGGGTTGCTTCACCGATGGCAACACCGCATAGACCTGGGGCACCCGTGGCTGCAACGACACCAACCGGAGATAGGGATCCAGCGTTGGGGTCAGGTCATTCGGCGTTTCGGGCAAAAGGTTGGGCTGGGTATCAAGATAAACCTGGCTATGCTTGCAAAAATATCGGCCAACGAGCAGATTCCCGGGCCGAATATCGGCCATATCTGCCCCAACGCCCCACAGATACACATGGGGCACAGGAGTACGACACTGCTGACAAAACCGATGACTCTCAGGGTTGTACGCCTGACAGCTAGGATTCGGACAATGAATAGATGCCTCTGGGCTGTGCATGAATATTGACTACTTAGGTCTGTCGCTGAACCTAGCGGAGCCTGGGTTTACTCTCCTATGTTAAACCGAGGACTTTCGCCTGAACGAAATCATTGGGAATCGGTGTGCCCCAAAGTTCAACACACAAGGTTTGCTGATTATTGTATGGGCGATCGCGCCTTCCCTGAAACGTTAATCCAATGTTTAACCAAAGATAGGTTCTCATCACACGGGCTTAACCCTGACCCGGTATTTTTTTTGGCATGAGCATTATTTATCGTGACTAGCAAGCTTCCCGGAGCAGATTTATGGTGATCAAACAGGGGCAGATGTCGCTCCAATCAGTTTTGGCAGGTGCCTGGGTGGCAACGACCGTTGTGGCTGGCTTAGGTGGTTCGCTTAGTGTTGTTTACGCCCAGGGGGCGATCGTGAAAATTGACGGCTCCAGCACCGTCTACCCCATCAGCGAACGAGTGGCCGAGGGCTTCCAAAAAACCAATGGAGCCAAAGTAACAGTCGGCATCTCTGGCACAGGGGGGGGCTTCAAAAAATTCTGCGCGGGCGAAACCGACATTGCCAACGCCTCGCGCCCCATCAAGGAAAAAGAGATGGAAGCCTGTAAAGCCAAGGGCATTAACTACATTGAGTTGCCCGTGGCCTACGATGCGCTAACCGTCGTCATCAACAAAAACAACACATGGGCCACCAACCTGACCCCAGCCGACCTCAAAAAGATTTGGGAACCGGGCAGCACCATCAAAAACTGGAACCAGGTACGGGCAGACTTCCCGAATCAACCGCTGAAGCTCTACGGCCCAGGGGCCGATTCCGGCACCTTTGACTACTTTACGGAAGCTATCAATGGCAAGTCTCGCGCCAGCCGCAAAGACTACACTGCCAGCGAAGATGACAACGTGCTTGTCCAGGGCGTTGCGCGGGATAAAGGCGGCTTGGGCTATTTTGGCTATGCCTATTATGAGGCGAACAAAAACCGCATTAAGTCCGTGGCGATTAATGGGGTTGCCCCCAGCAAAGTGACGGTTGAAAGTGGGCAATACACGCCGTTGTCCCGCCCAATTTTTATCTACATCAACGCTGAAGCGGCCAAGAAGCCTGAGGTCAAGAGCTTTGTGGAGTATTACCTCAAGAATGCGCCCAGTTTGGTGAGTGCGGTTGGCTATGTCCCGTTTACGGCAGCGCAATACAGCGAGTTACAGCAAAAGCGGTTTGCCTCAGGGAAGACGGGGACGGTGTTTGGCGGGAAGGAAGAAGTGGGCCTGAAAATCAGTGACATGATTTCTCGTGAGCTGAAAAACTAGGTAGATGCTTGGGCCAGCCGTCGGCCAAAAGCTGGGCGTTGGCGTGGGCCTCAGCCCAGGGGATTGGTGTAGCGGTTGATCCCCATATCGCGATCGCAGTGTTGACCGGCGGTTATCCCATGAGTGGAGCCGCCTTTGGCCTGGGTGGAATTGCCCAGGCTCTGTCTATTTCGTTTCATGCTCTAAAGTCTATGCAGTGCAGGAATTAAGGGGGGATGTCACCATTGAATCCAGTACCCCAGTTTCAGTCGTCTTGGAACGCTAGCCGATTTGGCCGATCGCGATCGCGGCAGCAGTGGCAAGAAGGAGTTATTCAAACCGCGTTATTTTTGGCGGGTGCGTCCTGCGTGGGGGCCACGGGGGCGATCGTCTTTTTGTTGGTGAGTGAATCGGTGCAGTTTTTCCAGACGGTTTCTCTGCGCGAATTTTTGACCAGTACGGATTGGTCGCCGTTGTTTGAACCACCGGGCTATGGCATTCTGCCGCTGGTTTCCGGCACTCTGACCACGACGGCGATCGCCCTGCTGGTGGCCATTCCCACCGGCACCATTGCGGCCATTTATCTCAGTGAGTTTGCCTCGCCCCCCCTCCGCGAGGGAATTAAGCCCATCCTGGAGTTGCTGGCAGGCATACCCACCATTATTTATGGCTACTTTGCGTTGCTCCTGGTCACGCCGTTATTGCAGCAGCTTTACAGCCTTGTCGCACCGCTGTTGTCAACCCTGCTGCCTAGCGTGTTTCCTACGGAATTAGGCGGGTTCAATATGCTGGGGCCAGGGCTGGTCATGGGGTTGATGATTATGCCCCTGATTAGCTCGATCAGCGAAGATGCCATGCGGGCGGTGCCGGCCTATTTGCGCGAAGGTTCCTATGCGGTGGGGGCGACGCGGCTCCAGACGGCTTTACATGTTGTCTTGCCTGCTGCCATTTCGGGCATTTCAGCGGCTTACATTTTGGGGATTTCGCGGGCGATCGGGGAAACCATGATTGTTGCGGTGGCGGCTGGCCTCCAACCCACCTTTACCTTCAATCCCCTGGAGCCTGCCGCTACTATGACGGCCTACATTGTCCAAGTGAGTCTGGGGGATTTACCCCACGGTTCGATTGGCTACCAGAGTATTTTTGCGGTGGGCTTAGTCCTCATGCTGATTACGCTGGCTTGCAACATTTTTGGCTATTGGTTGGCGAAGCGTTTTCGGGAGGACTACTGAGCATGGCCAATGCCCCGCTTCCTGCCACCCTGGCCAAACCAAATGGGGACAATCCCACACGGCGAGAACTGCTGAGTCAAATCTTTGCGGTGCTGGGGTTGAGTATTGTGTTTGGGGCCACGCTGGTGCTGTTGGCTTTGGTTGGGCAATTGTTGCTCACGGGTTTGCCCCGGCTGGATGCCAGCTTTTTTGTCTCTTATCCCAGTAGTGACCCGGCGATCGCTGGGATTTTATCGGCCTGGGTTGGTTCGTTGCTGGTCATCAGCACCACGATGGTGTTTGCGATTCCGTTGGGGATTGCTGCCGGGATCTACTTGGAAGAGTATGCACCGGCGAACTGGGTCTCGGCGTTGATTGAAATCAATGTCAATAATTTGGCGGGTGTACCTTCGATTGTCTATGGCTTGTTAGCTTTGGGCCTGTTTAAGCAGACGCTGAATTTGGGGGCAAGTGTGCTCACGGCGGGGGCAACGTTGGCGTTGTTGATTTTGCCCATTGTGATTGTGACGACTCGCGAGGCGTTGCGGGCGGTGCCCAATGAGTTGCGCGAGGCTGCCTATGCTTTGGGGGCGACGCAATGGCAAATGATTTGGGATCATGTCTTGCCCTGCGCGGGGGGAAGCATTTTGACGGGCATCATTATGGGTTTGTCGCGGGCGATCGGGGAAACGGCTCCCCTGGTCACGGTTGGAGCGTTGACGTTCATTGCGTTTTTGCCGCCTGCACCTCTACAAGCGGAATTTCCTTTTATCTCGTTTGCGTGGTTGCGTGCCCCTTTTACGGTCATGCCGATCCAGGTGTTCAATTGGGTGTCACGGCCTGAGGCCGCGTTTCAGGTGAATGCAGCGGCGGGTGGGGTGGTGCTGTTGGGGATGACGCTCGCGTTGAATGGGCTGGCAATTTATCTGCGGTATCGTTTTCGTAGAGGCATGAGATGGTGAGGGAAGTTTCGTCGCAACGGGCCGATGGTACGGGTTTGGCTACCAAAGCTGTGGTGCGAGAGTTGGATTTTTACTATGACGGTTCGGTGCAAGCGTTGAAGGCTGTCAATCTGGTTGTCCCGGCGCAAAAGGTGACGGCTCTGATCGGCCCGTCGGGGTGTGGGAAGACGACGCTGTTGCGGTGCTTTAACCGAATGCATGATTTGTATCCTGGGCATCGGTATCGGGGGGAAATTTGGCTGGATGGGGTGAATATTTTAGACCGTCGGATTCAGCCGATTGATGTGCGGTTGCGGGTTGGCATGGTGTTTCAGCGGCCTAATCCATTTCCGAAGTCGATTTATGACAATGTGGCCTATGGGTTGCGGGTGCAGGGGGTGCGCCGGAAGGAGATGCTGGATGCGGTGGTGGAGCGGGCGTTGCGGGGGGCAGCGCTGTGGGAGGAGGTGAAGGATCGGCTACGAGAATCGGCTTATGCGTTGTCGGGTGGGCAGCAGCAGCGGTTATGTATTGCGCGGGCGATCGCGACTGATCCAGACTTAGTGCTGTTTGATGAACCCACGTCGGCCCTTGACCCCCTCGCCACGGCAGGCATTGAGGACTTAATCAACCATCTGAAGCAGCAAGTCACGATTTTAATTGTGACCCATAGTATGCAGCAGGCGGCGCGGTTATCAGACTACACCGCGTTTATGTACCTGGGGGAATTGCTGGAGTTTGCCCCCACGAATCAATTGTTTAATCAACCCCATCATGAGCGGACGCAGGCATACGTGAGTGGACAATTTGGCTAGGAACGAAAATTCAATAAATTCGCCAACCGTAACCCTCACCCCGCCTGTGGCACCCCTCTCTCTGGGGAGAGGGGAAGGGGGTGAGGGCGACCCGCAAAATCAGATTTTATTCAATCCACGATCCTAAAGGGAAAAAGGGGAGACTAAATTTTGGCGCTTATACTGAATCAGCTCAATGTCCCGGAGTTCCTCCGCCAGCCACGGGTTTGGTTGCGGTGGATGTTCTGGCATCCAATGTTTTGGGTGGCGATCGCGCTACATGGCGTTGTTTTATTTGTGCCCCTGGCTGCGACAAAGCAACCCACTCCGCCAAAACCCGATGAAGCCCCCGGCATCAAACTCACAAAACTCACCGCAGCACCCAAGCCAGCCGCGAAACCAGCCCCAAAGACCCCGGCTCAGTCGGTGCGGGCACAATCGGCGGTGCGTCGTCAGCCTCAGCCTGTGGTGCGTCGCCAAACGCCATCGACGCCAGCCGTCGTCATCAAGTCGCAGCCTATTGTGCAGCCCTCGCCCCCGGCCAAACCCAAGGCAACAGCAACCCCAGACTCCAGTATGCCCCCGGACGCAGACCCCAGCGCCCCAGAAACCCCAACACCAACGCCTACTCCGGTGACCACTAAGAGTTCGCCCGATGGCATTGCCGTCAACCCCCAAACGGGAGCCTTAATCCAGGAAATTGATGGTTCGCTCCAGAACTTGTTCGCGCAAGAGGGCTTGACCGAAGACGACCGCCAGAATGCCAATAATGCGATTTCGTCCATCTTATTTCCTGATGAAACCCTGCCCTATTTTTTTGCTGATGCCGACAACGACATTGTTCGGTCTGGGATCAAATCAGTAAAATACGCCCCCAATCTCAGTCTTGAGGTGGTTCAGGCGGCTCTCGTCGCTGACCTCTCGGCCTATACTGTCATACCGATGGGCGATTACGGGACGCAACCGCTGTATAAGTTGGAGCGCGACTCTGTGGTGCGTTATCTCAGTTTGGTAGCCGCCAAAAAGCCAGGCCGCTCGACTTTTATTTTGCTGTGGGAAAAGCAGCCAGAGTAACGTGTGGATTCGATCAACAGGGGCGGGGGCGATCGCGGGTCATTCCCCCTAATCCTGCTGCGTTAACCGTTTAGCAGGGCTTCCACAAACTCATAGCTCGAAAAAGGCCGCAAGTCCTCAATTCCTTCCCCGGCACCAATAAACCGGATCGGCAACCCTAACTGTTGCACCACCGCCAAGGCAATGCCCCCCTTGGCCGTACCGTCCAGTTTTGTCAGCACCACCCCGCTCAATTTCGCGGCTTCCGAAAAGACCTCTGCCTGCCGCAACCCATTTTGGCCCAGGGTCGAATCCAGCACCAGCAACGACTCGACTACTGCATCGGGTGCTTTCTTGTCGATAATGCGCCGGACTTTGCTGAGTTCATCCATCAAGTTTTTCTTATTCTGCAAGCGGCCTGCCGTATCCACCAACAGCAAGTTCGCCTCCCGTGCCTGGGCCGCTGTAATCGCATCAAACACCACCGCCGCCGGATCGGTATTTTTCCCTGGATTTGCAATCACCTCAACCTCGCTGCGGGCACCCCAGACTTTGACCTGCTCCACCGCCGCCGCCCGGAAGGTATCCGCCGCCGCAATCAAACAGGTATAGCCAGACTTGTTGGCAATGTGGGCCAGTTTCCCAATGGTGGTGGTTTTGCCAGCTCCGTTCACCCCGGTCATTAACCAGATGTTGAGTTTGTCTTTTTCGGGCACAAAGGTGAGGTTGCCGTATTCCCCCAAGGGCGCGTCTAACATATCGCGAATCAAGGTTTTGAGGTATTGAATCGCGGCTTCCGGCGGGAGCACCTCATCCCGCAATTTTTTCTGCAAGGCGCTGATAATCGCATCCGTTGCTTCAATCCCCACATCGGCCTGGAGCAAAGCCGCCTCGATTTCCGTGACCGCATCCTCGTTCAGGGGGCCTTGGCCAACGATCGCCCGCAGTTGGTTGACCAGGCCCCGCCGCGTTTTGTCAAGTCCTTGGCGCAGGCGGTTAAGCCAGGTAATTTCCTCCAGAGAGACTTGATCCGGGCGGCGACCCTGAGCCGCGAGCACCTCCGCCGACCACATAAAGCTCTCATCGAGCACGAAATCGGGAATGGCCGGGAATTCTGGCTCGGCCACCGGGGCCGTTGTCGCCACTGGTTCTGGCTCTGGTTCTTGGATCGCCGTTTCCCGGAGTTGTTCCAGGCGGGCTTGGCGTTCAGCTTCTGCCGCAGCCCAAAAGGGGACGGGGGCCACCGATTGGGCCGCAGTCGGTTCGGGCGGGGGCGCGATCGCCGCCGCAGGGGAAGCCTCCACTGCCGGAGTCTCGGCTGGTTCGCTGGAGGCAACGGGCACTTCAGGGGCGATCGCGCTGGGGGTTACCGTCACGGGTTCTGTGGCTGGAGCGTCAACAACCGCCGCCGCTTCTGCCGTTGGAACAGTAGATTCTGCTGCCACCGGAGTCGGCTCAGGGATGGTTTCGTCCGGTTCACCTGTCGCCGTTTCAGTCGCCGGAGCTAATTCAGGCACGACCGCTTCAGCCGCTTCTACTTCAGAGCTTGCGGGCTCAGCGACTTCAGCTTCAGAGCTTACGGGTTCAGTGACTTCGGCTTCGGTAACTTCGGCTTCGGTGACTTCGGCTATTGCTGTTTCCGGGGCAGCGGTTTCGGGAACTGCCACTGCCGACTCAGACGCAGATTCAGGCGCAGCCGCCGCAACTTCCGCTTGGCGTTTGCGGATATTTTCGTAGGCCACCTTTGCCCAGTTCAAATAGTCTTCTGCTTGTTCGCTGGCCGAGTCTGCCTCAGCCGAGTCTGCTGCCTCAGCGGGGGCCGAAGTTTGCTCGGTTTCTGCCGATTGGTCGGTCTCTGGATTTTTCTCATCAAATCGGCGGCGAAACCAATCAAATGTCATGGCCTATCCCTCAAACTCGTCTGGGCAAAAGTACAACATTCCAAAGCGCAGATCACAACAGGCCAACGCGCTGGATGAGCAACGTCTGTGGCTCAGCTGGTTTAGGCTTCGCTAGGGGCGATCGCCAACGATGACCAGCCTGCTGCTAAATCTGATCTCTCTATTTGATCTTTCGATCTACTCTACTGATCTAACTGTAGGGAAAAACGTTGCGATCGACACGGCTTTTCCGCCCGAATTCGCTTGGCAGTGACCCGGTAGGCTCAGGGAGACTGCACTTCCTTCGCTTTACCCTGGTTTGTCACCCGCCGCAACACTCCATTGATGAAACGATGACCGTCATCTGTGCTGTACCGTTTTGCCAACTCTACGGCTTCGTTAATCGCCACGCGATCGGGAATCCCCAAATACTCCATTTCGGCCACTGCAATCCGCAAAATATCGCGATCAACGACCGCCAACCGATTCAGTTGCCAATCGACCAGAGCTTCGTTCAACACTTGGTCAATCTCATCGCGGTGCTCTTTCACTTTGCGGGCAATTTCCAACGTATAGCTCCGCACTTCAGTTTGGTTCGCCAGTTGCACCATTTCAGGAATTTCGGTCGCCAGCCCTAATCGATTAATGGCTGTTTGAGCGATCTCGATCGCTTCACTCACCATTTGCCGCGCCGTTTGCACATCACTTGCCCGCGTTTGGCTACTCAAGAGGCGATCGCTCCCCCGCTTCAATTCAGAGGAAGCCAGTTCTAGGGTCTCTTCCGCTTCAGTAGATAACGTCCGAACTGCCGCAACAACAATATTTTGAAGGGCCTGCTGATCAAGCTGTTCAGGCTTGGCAGGGAGTTGGCTAATACTCAAAAGAGCCAGTTCACGAGCGATTCGACGGGCTTGCATAATTTTTCTGGGAAAAGTGTGGTGAGTGGTCAGCGCCTAAACAGCAGCATGGCCCAGCTATCTTACCGTATCTGGCCCTCGGCAAACGGTGGGGGCTATTCTTCTTCAAGTTCCAGGGCGATCGCTTCCCGAGGCCGTTCCACCAGTGGCTCCAGCGGACGACGACCCACCGACCTCAAGGGACTGGGCTGCATCGCATCTGGCGAAACTATCCCCCCAGAAATAATCACCTTGAACGCATCTTCCACCGACATCGATAAGTCGATGACCTCTTCCTCCGCCACAATCGCATACCAACCCGTCGTCGGGTTCGGTGAGGTTGGAATAAACACACTGAGCATCGCCGCCGACAACCGCGACTGCAACTCACCCCCGATTACCCCCGTGACAAAGCCCAACGCCCACACCCCAGGCCGAGGATATTCCACCAGCACCACCCGCCGAAAGCGACTGCCCGAATCTCGCAGCAACGTCTCTAGCAACTGTTTGAGGGTTTTATACACCGCCCCCGTCACCGGGATCGCCTGGAGCGTCCGCTCCCCCACATCCAGCAGCCAGCGGCCCACAATATTCCGCGCCATCAGCCCAATCAGCAAGATGCAAAACAGGGGTACCGCCAAACCCACCAGTAGAGTCAACCCCGTTTCAAGCCAGGGGTTCAGACTATCAAATGGATTGAGTTGTTTGGGCACCGTTGTCAAAAACCGAATGACCCATGTCGCAACGGTCAGCGTCAGCCAAATCGTTGTGGCCAGCGGAATCACAACCAGCAAGCCCGCAATGAGATCATTTTTGAGATCTTGCTTTAAGCGTTGAATGAGAGGTGGTTTCGTGTCTTTCATTGGTTCCCCAAACCCGCTTCCTAACGATGTATCTGGCATGGGCCACAGGCAGAGGCGACGGCGATCGCACCCCTACGGCTTGCCCCGGCACTGAAGATTCCCAACCTAGAGCTTCAGGCGACAGCGCACAACCGCCCTACCTGAAACACTGCACCGAAATTACAGCCCTACGGCCTCGGCATTACTTCATTGTAAATAATTGTTGCAGAAATTGAAGCCCGAAGCCCACACGCCTCCCGCTCAGGCCGTTGACCACGTAGAAGAAAACTGTATAGAGGATAACATTTTTTGGTGGTTCGGGGCGTAGCGATCGCGACGGGCAGTCCCCACCAGGCCGCCAAGCCCCCGCACTGCCGCACTTTAGCGCCAGCCAATACTGTGCCGCCCCAAACACCAGGCTGCTTATTTCCGGTGGTAGAGCATTTGCCGTAAGCCCGTCCAACCCAGAATGATGTAAGCGATCGCCATCAACACACTATCCAGCCCCGTCCGCAAGGCCGCCCGCATCGCCGTACCACGGGTTTGGTT
The DNA here is from genome assembly GCA_964475335.1 of uncultured bacterium. Lineage (GTDB taxonomy): Bacteria > Cyanobacteriota > Cyanobacteriia > Leptolyngbyales > Leptolyngbyaceae > CAYYWG01. The sequence goes on along the minus strand of CAYYWG010000002.1, from coordinate 283,247 downwards.
TTCCAACTCTTGTTTCCGCGATCGAATTCGATTTAACTCTTCCGTTTTCTTCGGCCCAATCTGCGCATCCAAGGTAGACTCCAGCGCCTTTGGATCCGACTTCAATTTATTCAGCTCCGCCAAGCGTTTTCTCGCCTGGTCGGCCTGGGTGCCCGACAACCCCCCACTGTTGATTGCTTGCTCCACCTGGGCGATTTCCGTCTCCAGTTGCTGGGAGCCCAAACCTTTGGCCTGCTTGGCCTGACTTTCTAACTGGGTTTCAGCGGTGGTCGCTTCCTGGGCAATTTGCTTCACTTGGTTATCAGCAGCATCGCGGGTCGCCAGCACATGCCACGGGCCAAGCACCAGGAAAAACAGACCCAAAATGCTTGAAATAATCAGTGCGGTCAACCGCAACATCGGTGCCGTGTCTGTATTACCGCTGGAGTTTGGCGTGCCCGTGTCTGCCCAAAAGCCCACAAAGAGTAGCATCAGCCCAACGAGGGGAATAAAGCCGCGATCGACCACACCCGTCGTAAACGTAATGATGGACTGACTATTTTGGAAATTAACGGTTGTAAAGAGGGTGATGTAATCGATCAGGCTGGTCAAAATCAAAATTGACCCAGCTAGCTTCAGCATTAAAGCAATCCACGGAGAAGCGGTGAAGGCTTTCATGAAAATCTCAATCGTAGAACTGTAGATATCAAAACGGGGGACAGCGGCAAGGCGCTGCCGTGGCCGAGGATGACTGGGCAATCCAGGCTGTCAGGCGGGTTAACGCATTAACGCACCCCAGCTTGAATGTGGCAATCACACGATGGGCCTCCCTATACTAGACCACTCCTGCCCACCCTTAACAACTTCGTCGCCGATGGCCGTGGTTGCGCTGGCCTGGGGCCGACCATCTCAGCATGGCGGAGTTTCTCTACTACCGGGTAGGGTTCTCCGCCTATACGGAGGCAGTCATTCCTGCCACAATAGCGGTGCCTGAAACACTCGAAATCTCTGATTTTGACCGTTTAGGCCGATTTTGCTGCCTTCCCCCAGGCAGCCGTCAAAGCCGTAATGAAACTCAACTGAAGAATCTCCACCCATCCCAGGCAAACTTCTAGTAAAGTTGGTAGAACCAAACTCCGGCGCGATCGCTCGATTCGCTAAGATCTGTTGCAAAAAATGCAAGTTTATTTCTGGGAAAAGCGTGTATCCTGGCCTGGTTTTAGAGTGTTCTAGGAAAAGACGGGTACTCTAAAGCATTAACTTCAGTTCTCATTTTGACGGGTTTACTTGGGGAACGAATTGTAGGGTTTTTCCTAGGCCCACAGCCTCAAAATTGCCTTCACCGCGGTTCAGTCGTTCGCGGCGATCGCCCCCTCGTTGCCCCCTCTCTGGTTTAAACCGTTCTCCAATTTTGTTGAACACATGACCGCTGTGCCACTCCCTCGACAGCCATCTCAACCTCCTGACCGTGCTGGCGGCAATAGTTCGCCAGACGTAACGCCCGTGTTTGCGTTAAAGGAGTTGGTGGCCCGCCTGAACCGAGAACAGCACAAAATTCAAGATTTGCTGAGTTCCCTGGGGTTTGCCCTGCGGAGCTTTAATAACCTCAACCAGTTTTTAGAACTCATTCCCCTCATGGCTAGCCGCGTCACCGATTGTGATGGTGGGGCGTTAGTTTTGTTTAAGCCCAATGGGCAGGTGCGGCTGGAGCGGTTGCATTGCCAGGACACGCGCCTGTGTAAGGATGTGCGCAAAGCCCTGGAAACCGCAGCACGGCAGATTACGCCGGCGACCAAAGGCGACTCTGGCGAAACCGTGGTGGTGCCCTCCCCCCAAGCGATCGCCGCCTTAGATCATCAGGTCAGCTACTACCTGGGGGCCAACGTGCAACTCTTTGGCACGGCAATTTTAGTCAAAAATGTGGAACGGGGTCGGCTCTATGTGTTTAGCCACGATGCGCAATACACCTGGACTGAAACTCGCCAAAAGCTAGTTCGCCTGGTGGCCGACCAAACTTCGGTGGCGATCGAAAACGACGAACTGACCGTTGAACTCCGCAAAAAAGAACGTCTCGATCGCGAACTCGAAATTGGGGCCGAAATTCAATTGCGGTTGCTGCCCCGGCAGTGCCCCAAAATCGCCGATCTCGCCTTAGCGGCCCGGTGTCAAACGGCCAGCCGAGTCGGGGGTGACTATTACGACTTCATTCCCGCCAGTTATGACCAAATTCGCTCGAAGCGGGATGGCGGCAGCGAAACCGGCAAATGGAGTGTGGCGATCGGGGATGTCATGGGGAAAGGGGTACCTGCGGGCCTCATCATGACTATGACCCGAGGAATGCTACGGGCCGAAGTGTTGAACGGTCACTCCCCCGCGCGCATCTTGCAACATCTCAACCGAGTCATGTACGCCGATTTAGAAAATTCCAATCGGTTTGTGACGCTGTTTTATTCCGAGTACGACCCCAAAACGCGCATCTTGGCTTACAGCAACGCGGCCCACAATCCCCCATTGCTGTGGCAGGCAGCCAATAACAAAATTCGGCGGTTAGACACGCTGGGGATGCTGATTGGGCTAGATGCGGATACCCATTACCAGGATGCCCAAGTCCAACTGCATCCGGGCGATATGTTGATTTACTACACCGATGGGTTTACGGATGCCGCCAACCAAAGCGGAGAACGGTTTGACGAAGAAAATTTGACCCAGAAGTTTCACTGGGCCTGCCAGCACTTTACCGATCCCCAACTGGTTTTGGATTACCTTTTCAAAGAGGTGCAAACCTTTATTGGGGAAGACAATCGCAACGCGGATGATATGACGTTGATTGTGATGCAGGTTCGCCCCTCCGCAGGAGAACTGCCCGGTAGTTGAAATAGCCGTGGGGCGCGATCGCCCAGCCATCGCACCAGTCCCCCGCCTCGCCCTCTCGCCAAAACGCAAACAACGGTAGGCCAAAACCATGCCGAATCGATCATCTTCTGGTATTGTTTTGGTTTATTGTGCAGGAGTTCGCGCCTCCCCGCACCGTTTGGAAAGAGAACAGGAGTGAGTGGTTATGGTGCTCCATTTCATGCAAGATGCAACAACCTGGTTCACCCAGGCAACCGTGCTGGCCGACAGCCTTTCGTTCTGGCCAGAACCCGGATCTGTCACCCTCTGGTCAACCGATCAGTGGGTACTGGCTCAACAAATAACCCAGACAGACATTGTGGGTGACTTGCAAAAGTGGTTTAACAATCTAGTCAAAACGGGGCAACTGTGGGCCTTTTTGTTAGGGCTGGTTGTGGGCTATCTGGTCAAAACGTTTACTTCATTTGGTTAAACTAGCCACCGTTGCGATCGCGAGAATGCGCTTGAATACCCAGAGTGACCTGGTGGGCCTTTGGGCATCCCGCTTGGGGCGCAACCAGTCCGGGCGATCGCGGCTCCGGCGGTGGTGTCCACCAGTCAGCTAATTTATTGGGGTGAACGCGGCCTTGAATACACAATCTGAACAACCAACCGCAGGGCAAACCTGGAGTCAACGGTTTGAGTCGGCGCTCCATCCAGCGATCGCCCGCTTCAACGCCAGCATCAGCTTTGATATTCAACTCATCGAATACGACCTGACTGGCTCCCAGGCCCATGCCAAAATGTTGGCCCACACGGGCATTATTTCGCCCGAAGAAGGTGAAACCCTGGTCAAGGGGCTAGAGCAGATCCGACAAGAATATCGGGCGGGGCAGTTCACCCCCGGCATCGACGCAGAGGATGTGCATTTTGCCGTGGAGCGGCGGTTAACCGAGATCGTCGGTGATGTGGGCAAAAAGCTGCATACGGCGCGATCGCGCAACGACCAGGTTGGCACCGACACCCGATTGTATCTGCGTGACCAAATCCAAAAAATTCAAAGTGGGCTGCGGGAGTTCCAAGCCATCTTGCTAGCCCTGGCTGAACAAAATGTCGAAACCCTGATTCCGGGTTACACCCACCTGCAACGTGCCCAACCCCTGAGCCTTGCCCACCATCTCCTCGCCTATTTTGAAATGGCCCAACGGGATTGGACGCGGCTGAGCGAAATCTATCAGCGCGTGAATATTTCTCCCCTGGGGTCAGGCGCGTTGGCCGGAACCACCTTTCCCATCGATCGCCACTACAGCGCCGAGTTGCTAAATTTTGGTGGAGTGTATGGCAACAGTTTGGACGGCGTGAGCGATCGCGACTTTGCGATCGAATTTCTGTGTGCCGCCAGCCTCATCATGGTGCACTTGAGCCGCTTATCCGAAGAGGTGATTCTGTGGGCCTCTGAAGAATTTAGCTTTGTCACGCTGAAAGATAGCTGTTCCACCGGTTCCAGCATCATGCCGCAGAAGAAAAACCCCGACGTGCCCGAACTGGTGCGCGGCAAAACGGGCCGGGTCTTTGGGCATTTGCAAGGATTGCTAGTTTTGATGAAAGGCTTGCCCCTCGCCTACAACAAAGACCTGCAAGAAGACAAAGAAGCGATTTTTGATGCCGTCGTCACCGTCCAAGCCTGTTTAGAAGCCATGACCATCCTCCTGCGGGAAGGCATGGAATTTCGGGCCGCCCGGTTGGCCGCCGCCGTCAGCGAAGACTTTTCCAACGCGACCGACGTCGCAGACTATCTCGCCGCCAAGGGGGTGCCCTTCCGAGAAGCCTACAATTTGGTGGGCAAAGTCGTCAAAACCTCTCTCGCTCAGGGCAAGCTCCTCAAGGATTTGACCCTAGACGAATGGCAAGCCCTCCATCCGGCTTTTGACCAGGATATTTACGCCGCGATCGCCCCCCAACAAGTGGTTGCTGCCCGCAATAGCTATGGGGGCACCGGGTTCGAGCAAGTCCGCCACGCGATCGACCGCGCCAAAGCTCAATTAGCCGTTGGGTAATGGGGCCAGCTAGCCCTGGTTGAGGGTGGGGGCGACCTTCGCGCCATTGTTTAAGTTTTGCCGTTGAATCTGGGCCTTCTCCTGGTTTGGCTTTTATGGTGGCAGTGTTTGTCATCCACCCTGCACCCATGAACCGAATTATTGAAGTTTTGCCCAACACCACCGCGTTGATCGAGCGATCGCTGGAACTGGTTTTGACCAAAATCCACGCGGCGATCGCTGACCGCGACCTGTGTACCATTGCCCTCTCCGGGGGAAGCACCCCCAAACCCCTCTACGAACAGCTAGCCACCCAAGCCTTACCGTGGGATAAACTCCACATCTTTTGGGGCGATGAACGCTACGTGCCCCCAACCCACCCCGACAGCAACGAAAGGATGGCTCGCGAAGCCTGGTTAGATCATGTGCCCCTGCCGCCTGCGAATATCCACCCCATGCCCACTGGTGCTGGCGACCCCGCTGTCGATGCTGCCACCCACGAAGCCGAACTCCACACCTTTTTCCAAACGGCCCCTGGCACGTTTCCTAGTTTTGACATCATGCTGCAAGGGATGGGCGACGATGGCCACACCGCCTCCCTCTTTCCCCACACGGAAGCCTTGCACGTCCGCGATCGCCTGGTCACCGTGGGGAACAAAGACGGCCAACCGCGCATTACCTTCACCGCCCCATTGATTAACCAGGCCAGAACGGTTCTTTTTGTCGTCGCTGGAGCCAACAAACAAACCGCCCTCGACCACGTTTTTGCCCCCGAAGACGATGCCAACCAGTATCCATCGCGCCTGATTCAACCCGTCGGAGAACTATGGTGGTTACTGGATGCTGCCGCCGGTCAACACCTCCAAACCCCGTGACTACGCCGCCGCGATCGTCCGCTCCATCCCCCCAAAGCCCCAATCCGCCCCCACCCGAAAGGGCATACCGAATCTGCTGAGTCTCGCCTATGATGGTGCTGTGTCACAAAGAACGTCCATGATTGTTTGTCCCAATTGCAATCACCAAAACCCCAAAGGGGCCGTCCAATGCGAAGCCTGCTACACTCCCTTACCCGCCCTGGCAGAATGTCCGAACTGTGGTGAGTCCGTGCAATCCGATGCCAGCTTTTGTGGCCAATGCGGGTTTAACTTAAAAACGGCTGTGGCCGCGATCGCTCCCCCGGCAGCCCCCCCTAATCATGCTGATCTGCTTCCTCCCGATCCGATCCTGGTGCCCGATCCCATCGGCCCTGGCTTAGGCGCACCCACCGCGGCCCCTCCAGAACCCACTCCGGTTGCCGTGGTTGACCAGCCCGCCGCGATCGTCCCGCCGCCCGTCGAGCCAGCCCCCGCGATCGTCCCACCAAGCCCCCCCGAACCCGCTCCCCCCGGCGAAACAGACACGCGCACCAAGATCCAACAACGGATCGTCAGCCTCTTACACGTTCAGACCAACACCACCGTCGAACTCCCCCAAAAGCTCTCGGTAATTCATATCGGCAAACCCAACGATCGCATTCCCCCTGATATTGATGTGTCTGGGTTCCCCAACTCCGAAATTGTGTCGCGGATTCACGTCGATATTCGCGTTGAAGGGGATGCGTACTTTATTGAAGATGTTGGCAGTTCTAATGGCACTTATATCAACAACCTGCCCCTGGCAATGGGCAATCGGCATCGGCTCCGATCGGGCGATCGCATCGCCCTGGGCAAAGGCGACAAAGTGACGTTTATCTTTCAACTGTCATCAGTTTAAGCGTTTTGAGTTAGGTTATAAGCAGCCAACCATTCCACCTTGGCCGCCGACTACCCTACCCCATCGTCACGCCTACACCGTCACCCTCGCAAAAAGAGTTCCAGCCCATCAGAGAGCATAGATTCTAGAGTATGCTTGAAGCGGTATCAGCCCCTTGTCTGCACCTTTAGCAACTCTTCCGCTCAACCCCCCGAAACCAGCGTAGGATATAAACACAAGTCTTGTTTGACGACAAACAGCCGTTTGTGGTTTCCAATTCAGGCTACTTACCGCCAGCGTGATTACCCTTACTTTATTGCACCCAATGCAGTCGATTCCTGTTCAAAGCTGGACCTTTGAGCAAGAGTCAGTCATTCGAATCGGACGCTCGACCGATAACCACGTCATTCTCTACAGTGCTGTTGTTTCTCGGCATCATGTTGAAATTCGCAAGGGCACAGACGGTTGGGAAATCGTCAACTTAGGTGCCAACGGAACCTATCTCGACGGCAAACGCATCACCACGATGCCCGTTGAAGATGGCGTGATTATCCGGCTTGCTCGCTCTGGCCCCAATGTCCAGATTCACCTCGGCGCAAAAGGCGCGGACGCGGCCCAGGGCGTTGGTGAAAAAACGATTGGCCAGCGGTTACGCTCTGCACAACAGGTAGTGCCCCCGCCCAGCACCAACATCCCAGCAACAGATATTTCAGAGCCAGATGAGGCCAACGTTAACCTGGGGCGGGAGGGAAACGGCCACAAGTCCACTGAGGCCCCCAGCCCGCCCGTGGCGACGGTAGACAAAGCCGCTCCACCTGACACCCCCGATCGCGTCACCCACCTTCAAGAGGAAGATGACCACGCTGCTGAAGAAAATAGTGCAGCCGAGGCCGCTCAAGCCGCGATCGCCCTGGCCCCTTGTTGCCAGCAATATCTCGCATCCAACCAATTATTTTGCCTGGAGTGTGGCCACCCCCTCCATCCCCTGGGGACAATCGGCGCGTATCAACTGATCAAAGTCCTAGGCCAAGATGCCATCAGCCTGAACCAATTGGGTTGGAAAGACGGCAAAACATTTGAACTAAAAACCCTACTCCCCCTCTGGCTCGAGCAACCCGACATTGTGGCCCAGTTTGAACAAGAAGCCCAGGCATTGCTGAGTCTCAACCATCCGACCTTGCCCCACTTTGTGGAGTATTTTCGGGTGAACGAGCAGCCTTATTTGGTCATGCAGCCTTTGTTTGGCAAGTCGTTGTATCAGGTCGTGTGGGATCAGGGGCCCCTATCCCTCAAGGCGGCGATCGCCGTTGGGTTGCAACTGTGCGAAGCCCTCAACTACTTGCACAACCACAAACCGCCCATCCTGCACCAAAATCTGCGCCCAGAAAATATTATCCGACGGGGCAGTGGAGAACCGCTCCGCATCACCGTTGCAGGGCTTGTTCCCGCACAGCAAATCGCCCTGCACGAGGCCACCACCGCCGCCTACGATGCCCCCGAACAACAACAGGGTCAAGCCAGTACTGCGTCCGACCTCTACGCCATCGGGCCAACCCTGGTGTATTTGCTCACCGGAAAAACGCCAGATCAGTTTTATGCCCAGCGCGAAAATGGGTTTCGCTTTTACCCAGAATACGTACCAGGGTTAGATCCAGATTTAGTTCCCATTCTGCGGACGTTGACCAATCCTCACGTTGGCGATCGCTACACTTCCGCCAAGGAAGTCGCCGGAGTCCTGGAAGCTTTCTTAGTCACCCGCGCCTGAACTCCCTAAGGTAAACCAACCTCCGCCAAAATTCTAAGCCAGCGACAATAGGCGACACAACGCCCCCAGTGCAGCCATTTGACCAGCCCTGCGGCCCATTGTAACGAATTGTGGGTAATCATCACAGTTCATTACAGCTTGCGGGAGGGGCGATCGCCCCCATAGGGCTTCCGGCACAATACTTTTAATCCGTTCAATATTTCTCTGCTCAGTTAGAAACAGTTAGTTTCAGTAGGGTTCTGGGCAGTCTGAGATATGGCTTTTGGGCCTAAGCAAGCCGGATCAGAACCATTAGCGTATTCTCAGGGGTCCACGTCAGGGGAGTTCAGTCACTATGGGGCATCACACTGTGTCTACTTCGCACTCGCCAATCGGCCTGCCGATCATGACCGAAGGTAGTGGGGCGGCGCTGCATCTAGAGTCCACTTTGCAGGATCTACCGTTGCATCATTTTGCGGTGTCCTTAGACCGACGAGGGGCCGACTTGGCCAACGTCTTTGAGCGTCATCCCTTATTGCCGGGGGCCACCCTTACCGATCAGGGCCAATTTGTCGGAGTGCTATCGCGCCAACAACTCTTAGAATTTCTCATTCGGCCCCACGGCATGAGTATTTTTCTGCAAGAACCCTTGTGGGTATTGCGGAGTTATGCCCGCGCCGAAATGCTGTTGTTATCAGGCGATACCCCGATTTTGGTGGCCGCCCAACACGCCCTGCGGCGATCGCCCGATCTCCGGGGAGAACCCATCGTCGTGCAACAGCAAGACCAGTATTCCCTGCTCGATGTCCATGAACTCAACATCGCCTATTGGCAGTTACGGGGCATCGAAACCCAAGTCCGGTATGAACGGATGCAAGCCCAAATGATCCAAAGTGACAAAATGGCCAGCCTGGGCCGCCTGGTAGATGGAGTCGCCCACGAAATTTTGGATCCGATCAGTTTCATTTGGGGCAACCTCAGCCACATTACCAACTACAGCCAAGAGCTATTAAGCCTCATTGCCGCCTATGAGCACGCCCTGCCCCAGCCCCCCGCCGCTGTGCAAGCCCTCCAAGCCGAGATCGAACTGGACTACCTCCAGCAAGATTTACCACGGGCCGTGAACAGTGTGAAAGCCGGGGCCGAACGTCTATCAAAATTAGCCACTAGCCTACAAAATTTTTGTCATATCGACGAGGTGTATCCTAAACCGATCAATTTGCACGAAGCCCTTGATGGCATTTTGCTATTGCTGAAAAGTCGCCTCAGTAGCGAGATTCACGTCGTGCGGAATTACGGCAATTTACCCCCAGTGCAATGCTATCCTGGGCACCTCAACCAGGTATTGATGAATATTTTGAGCAATTGTTTGGATTCGTTGCTCAATCAAGCCGTAAGCCTGCAATTGGATTTGGAATTCAAAAATCGACGGCACAGCACGTCAGCGATCGCCCCTGCCTTTAAGCCGACGATTGAAATTACAACCAAAGTGTGTGCAATGGCGGGCGATCGCACCGATATGCCCCGCTGGGTGTCGATCTGCATTGCTGATAACGGGCCAGGTTTGTCGCCCGAAGCCCAGCGGCAACTGCTTGAGTCGTTCTCAGTTAAACGCCGCACCGAAAAAGAAACCAGCTTAGCCGTGAGCTATCAAATCATCACAGCCAAACATGGGGGCAAATTTCAGGTGCGATCGCGATCGGCCCAGTTACCCTTTCCTCGGCCCAATGTCATCCCCAGCAACCTACCCAGCGGCGAACATCCGTGGCCTAATCCAGCACAACCCGAAGCGCTGGAGCCTACCACTGGCACGGAATTCGAGATTTTATTGCCCCTGGCATAACCAGGAAAACCAGCATCAGCCCGGACGAACTGGAGGACAGGCCAAAGCGACGGGAACCAGGCTCAGGACAATCAAACGCTTCAGGATTTTTGGATGGAAGGCGTTAATTGTTGCTGCAATTGGCGATCGTCCAGGGCGGTTGCCGCCGTGATCATCAGCGGTAGCAACAAGTTGAGGGTGATCAGACGCACGAGGTGGCCAGCGGTGACTAATTCCACATTGCGATCTAGTACGAGGGCCATCCAAATCATTTCGGGGGAACCACCAGGCGAGGTAATCAGCAAACATGTGAGCCAGTCCCACGGGGTAATCATACTGGCAATCCCGGCAGTCACCAGCCCTGTCAGCGTCATTAAGCCCGCAGGCAGCACTCCCTGGGCGATCGCGCTTTTGCTCAACTGGGGATTTTGCCCCCAATATTCACCAATAGTGATGCCTAACAACACCTGCCCCAGCACATTGAACGCAGTCGGCGGATGAAAAGCCACCGGCGGTACCCAGGGCAACAACGCCACCGTCGCCTCAAACAGCCCCCCTACCAACAGCGGACACATCAACCCAGGCACCGGCACCCGCAGGTGTTTCCCTAATTGGGCACTCCCCACCGCGATCGCCAGAGTCACCGCCAACCACAGGAGATAGGCACCGTGCCATTGATTTGCCGTCGGGATCAAACTTTGGAGTGCATTCCCCACGGCTTGATGGTGATGGGTTTGGGCCAACAGCGGAATCAACGACGTGACTGCGGTAAACCGCAAGAGTTGGATAAACGCCACCAGTGCCGGATTTTTACCGTATTCCGCTGCAACACTGGCCATAATGGCCACATTACCCGGCGTAGCAGCCAGCACCCCAGTCAGGAAATCCACTTTGCTCAGACGGGCATAGAGCGCACCAATCATCACCCCACCCAACAGCAAACAACCCGTTAGGAGCAAGAGCAGAGGCAGCTTTGTCGCCAGGGCTGCCCAGTTACTATGTTGGATGGAAAATCCAACCATTAAGCCCACCAGCATTTGGCCAACTTTACGCACACTCCGGTTCGGCTGGGCTTGGGGATTGTAGCGCTGATGGTAAATGGCAAAGGCGATCGCCCCGGCTAAGATTCCGCCTAACATCCAGGCAGCCCCATCCACCCCGATCGCCAACAACCCGACCCCAATGGCCCCAGCCAGCAATATTTCAACCAGAATAAGTAAACCACGGTGGAGCGCCTGAGCACGAAGCCAGCCCAGAACCAAGATTGCGTTTGGCATTGATGCAGCGATAAGGGTTCATACTACTCTATCGAACATTCCCAGGGTTGACCTAATCCACCAAATTCAGGGAGCTTGCACCATTAGGGATTGGGTGGGGAGGTTTTGGCCGGGGGCACAATCCGCGCGCGGCTGAGGCGATCGTCAATGGTACGGAGCAATTCAAAATCGGCGGCGGGCAATAGGCTCTGGGAGGAACTCGCCGCGATCGCGGGTTCCAAAAACCCAAACGCCCGCTGAAAGTCCAGCGGAGTCGCGGCGATCGGCGCGTCTAAATGACAGGGCACAATCTGTTGAAAGTCCCAACGAGCCACTTTTTTCGCCCAGGCCAGGGTAATATCTGGGGCACGGTTAAGAATGAGTTGTTGCAAAATGGGAGCGACAAAAGGCCGACCATTACCTTGTAACGCCGCAAACGATTGTTCCCACCCGTGTTGCCAGCGAAACGGAAACCAACCAAAGTAGGCTTGGCGGGAGCGATCGGGAGCTTGCTTGATCTCCTGGAGCGATCGCCCCGTTTCCGTCACATCCAAACAACTGGGCCGAAAGTAAAAGGCAAACAGGGCAATTCGCCGCCACCCTTTTAACCGATTGGCCGGAGTATCTGCGATCGCCTCCGCCCCCGAATCTTTGGCATGGAACAACAGTGGATAGGGATCTTGCTGCACAATCTCTGGGGGTTCGCTGGGCACCGCCACAATCGTATCTGTCACCAACAGCGATCGCGATCGGCGGTGAAACAACGCCACCTCCGCAAACCGCCCCGGCCCCAAGAAAATTGGCCCCAAAATTTCATAATCAAACTCGGCAGCAAAGGGAGCCTGACTGCTCGCCTCTGGCAACACTTGCGTGCGCCCCCCCGGAAACCCCAACCAGGAGAGAGGCAAACTCACCGGAAAACTCCACTGACTCGGAGCCACAAACACCTTCGCCTGGGGGCACTGCCGCGCAAACGGCCCCACAAACACCTTATGCTCTAGCCCTGAAATCGTGGGATGAATGATGTAGCGCACTGCACCATAGGTGGCTTCCAATTCCCGGAGCAGGCGCAAACATTCTGGCGTTGGCGCAACCGGCGCATAGACTAACAAGCCCCCTGCTTCCAAGCGCACCACCGTCATCCGAATGGGCACCACCACATAAAAAATGCCCTGAACCTGCTCAAAGCTCCAAATCCAGTCTTTTACCAGTTCTCGTCGGAGAGTACGGCGCTGTTGATAGGGATAGATCGGCACCAACGGCCACCACGCCCACGCCCGTTCTTTGATTTTCTGCGTTCCCTGTCCTTGCGCCTTCATCGTGGCTTGACCCACTCCCATCCCAAACGATTCAATTCACTCTCTTCTGATCTAATCGCCAAAGGGAACCTTTCCGCAATCCTTCTGTTTTTCCCCGGCCTAGTCAAACCAGGACTGCCAAGCCGACCACGTTTCCACCAATCGCGCATATTCCCCATAACCCGCCGCATCAGGATGGGCACCGTCTCCCGCTGCGACTTCTGCCATCCACACGGGCGATCGCGCCAGGGGTTGGGCGACCTCCAGGTAAGGCACCCCCAGTTGGTCACACACCTGGGCAAATTGTTGCGACAGCGCTTGAATCCGTTGGGTTTGGGCCGCATCCAGGAGGGCCGCAGGGCCAATCATCAACACGGGATATCGAGTTTGCGCTGTGGTCAAAATTTGGCGGAGATTTGCTAGGGATTGGGCGACGGGCACTCTGGGCTGTCCGGCGTCAACGGTCGTGTCATTCGTCCCAAAGGAAAACACCAAACGGCGATCGCAACCCACAGGCAACCGGCGATCGCATTCTGCCTGCCACCGTAACGCCAACTCGGTGCTGGTTTCGCGTCGCACACCCAGGTTGTAGTGCGTCACCGTCAACCCCTGCCGTGCCAGAGTTTGGCACACCCGTCCCGTCCAGCCCAGATAATCGGAATCGCCCGTCCCATTGACAAACGACTCCCCCACAAAGCAAATTCGGATATCTGTCGAGGGCATAGATTTAGGTTGGTCTAGGAATCAGTTGAGGCTCAGGGGGCGATCGCGGGAGCACTCAAACGTTCCCGCTGCAAAAACGGCACTTCTACCACGGTGGCTTCACTAGCGCCAATGCGCACAGTTAACCCCGCCCCCCCGGCTTTGGTTTTGATGTAGCCCAAACCGCAATAACCGTCGGCAACTTGAACCACACTAGTCACCACGCCCACTTTTTCATCAGCCAGGGTAATCGGCATTCCAGGGGCGATCGCCGTAGCGGAACGCACCCCCCAAAGCTGCTGTTTCACACCTTTGTAAGTATCCAACCGGGCGATCGTCTCCTGGCCAATGTAACAGCCTTTATCCAACGAAATCGCCTGCCACAAACTGGCTTCCACTGCATTATAGTCGTCGGTCAATTCCTGATCCGGCATGGGTCGCCCCTGTTGAATCCGCAGTTGCTCCCAAGCGCGATCGCCCAAGGGACACGCCCCCGCCTCGGTCAACGCGGCCCACACAGCCGCCGTCGCTTCGGTTGCCACAATCAGGCTATAGCCTTCGGTCGCCAAGCCACTGCCCACCGCAACCCGCACCTCGGCCCCGGCGATCGCGCTGGCCCAATGGGTATTGATCGGCGCAGCCACCGACACCTCCACACCCAGTTTTTGCAGCAAAGCCCCACTTTCTGGGCCAGCCAGACTGAATAAGGTGGTGCGATCGCTCACATCGTCAAGCTTCACCTTATCGCCAAAGAAAATATAGCGATCGCACCACTGCATCAAAAACTCCCGCCGTTGGGGCGACACTACCACCAGCACCGACTCCGGCAAAATGTAGGCCGTGGCCAAGTCAATCGTACGCGCCGTAGAGGTCACAAATAGCGTCAAACAACCATCACCCGGTTTAAGACGATTGCAATCATTCGTCGTTTGGTTATGCAAAAACGTTTTGCAATCCGCACCGCTGAGCTGAATCCGCCCCCAATGAGCGCGATCGCAGAGGGCAACTCCCGTCGTTACTGCTGCGATCGCGCGATCGTCGTTCCCAAACGTTACGGGCACCGAAGCCTCGTCAAAACTGGCTCCCTGTTGCTGTTGCAGCTTGACCAATTCTTCCCGCATGGCTCTACTTGACCTTATCCACAGTTGCCTTCAGCTTATCGTGATTTGGAACAGCCGTTAACCGAAGGCAGACAGCGCGATCGCCTTAGGCCGAAGCCCCCGGTTCACCCCGCTCCAACAGGCGATCGACTTTGTTTTCCAGGGTCGAAAGTTTTCGCAAAATCGTAGGCCGATCTTCATCCAGCGAGGACAGCAAATTCGCAATCCCAATCGTGGCCTGACGCAATTCGGCCCGCTCCGCCTGACTATCCCTAGCCAGCCGATGTAAGTCATGTGTCAATTCAGAAATTTGGTCGCCCAAGGCTTGAATGGCACGGGCATTACTTTCAACTAACTGTTTCAATTCATCGTCTGTCATCTTTGAACCCCGCAAATCCCTGGTTTGATCATAATGGGAAAACCGGGACTGCCCCTACCTCGAAGACTAAAGGGAGAATACCACCACGATCGCCCATTACCCAGTAACATCTACGCGATCGCGCGATCGTATAACTGCCGCAACCGCTCCCATTCCAAATCTGTCAGATAATCCACCGTCCAATTCGCCCGTCGTTGCAACATGTGGAAGGGATAGGTATGGGCCACGCCAACCACCGGAATTTGCGCCCGTTTCGCCGCTTCAATCCCCGCAAAGGTATCCTCGATCGCCAGACACTCGCCCGGTGCAGCGTTTAACCCTGGAAACGCCGCATTCAGCCGTTCCACAGCTAATAGGTAGCCATCGGGTTCTGGTTTACTGACTTTGAGATCGTCCCCCGATACAATCACCGGGAACACCTCCTGCAAGCCTAATCGTTGCAGCACCAGTTCAATTTCTGATCGCAACGCTCCACTCACGATCGCCGTTTTGAGATTGCTCCCCCGGACGTTAAACAAAAAGTCTTGCAACCCTGGGTAGGAGGGCACCGCTTCGATTTTGGCTAATTCTTGCTGATAGGCAGCGGCTTTCCGAGCCACCAAGTCATCCAGGGCTTTCTCTGTCAGCACGCGCCCGCGACTTTCAAACAATTCTTTGATACAGGCGCGATCGCTGCGGCCCAAACAAATCTGCCGAAACTCGCCCCGCTTAGGCCGCAAATTTTCCGCAAGCAGCAGTTGTTCAATCAACTGCTCATGCAAGGGCTCATCATTGACAATCACACCATTGAAATCAAACAAGACAGCCTTCAGCATGGGTGCAACTTCAGGATACCAACTCCCTATGGAGCGTACCATCAAGGGGGGCCAACCGCCCAGCGAACCTCGTCGCCCCGATTTCCAGCGTTTTGTTGAGCAGGAGTGTGATCTAGATAACATTATTGGGTATGATAACCCTATATATATTCGGAGCACCGATGCCGAATAGTCTCTTCAGGCACCGTCTACACCATGATGCACCGACAACGGCACAAAGCCCGCAAGCATTGCTCAGTCTAGTTTGCTCGCTGCAAGTTGACCTGAGACAAGTGCTTCCAGCCACTGGTGTTCTCATGGTTCCAGTGACTTTACCCGCGCAACAAAGCCGCCACCTTGCTTAACCTGTGCTTACTGTTTGACTGCACCACTGCGGTTCTTGGCGCGATTACGGGATAACGTCACGGTAATTCTTTGCATCTACTTCATCTTTTTTCCCGGATGGGGAATTTCTGGGATGAATGTTAAATCGAATGGTTGCATCTTTACCCAACCCACAAGGTTGAGATTCTCTCTATTCTAATTTTTTCAGTTTGATGGTTGTGGCTCCCGCGATCGCCAGGGACTCTACCACAAACCGTTGCTTTGGGGCTAACGGTCGTCTCCTGAAAAGGAGATTGCTCATCGCTTAACAGTGCATCCTCATTGCTTGCCTAGCGTTGCCATAGTTTGATGTGGCATCGAATCGATGGCTTTGCAAGCCTCACATTTCAGGTTGCAGTGAATCTACCACCTGCACATACCACCGTCTTTAACGCATTACCAAATCACAACGCATCTACATCGCTCTGATCTGCCACTAGCAGGCGTGTGTCTGAGTACTCTGGTTTGCCGGAGGCTCCATTTTCGCGATCGCAGAATTCAGGCTGATAGTCATTGATGCGTTCTGTCACTACAGTTACGCCTAGGGGTTACGTCAATGGCTGCCCAACCCTCTTTCGTCCAACAGTTTTATGCTGTCCTGCGCACGTTCTTGAAACGCTTGATTCGCTGCGTTCCCTTCCATCTGGTGACACACCGCAGCCAATCTGGGCGTTCCCGGCGCAAATGGCGCTCTCCCTTGTCATCGGGGCATCGCGATCGCCCAGGCAATCGCCATTCTCGCTACAGTCTGCTCTACCCATTCCTCCGTTACGCTCAATCCGTCAAGCGCCGCGATCGCCGACACCAGCACCCGGCGATCGCGGGGTTTGTCTTGCCCACGGTGACCCTCATGCTAATTGTGGTTGTGCTGACGGTAGCCGCCCTCGTCTTTCGGGCTTATAACCACACCAGCCAGATCATTGGTGAAACCCAACAGCGAGTCATCTACAACGCCGCCACCCCGGCGATCGATCGCGCCCGTGCCAAAATCGAAACCTTATTCGATACCAACCGAGACAATCGTTACCCCGGTGGCGTTCCTGCCGAAAATTATTTGACTGGGATGCTCCGTAACGACGGGAGTTATAACGTCACCGTTTTACCCGGTGCCCCCGGCAACGACCTCTACACCCTCCCCGGCGAAACCCGCGTTAACCTGGATGGCCAAACCAAAGCTGGCGAAGCTCGCGGCGAAGACAATGCCTGGGCCTTCCGTACCGATGTCAATGGCGACGGCACCGATGATGCCACAGTCGTTTATGCCATCATCATGCAAACGCCGCCCGATGCTACAGTCGCCAGTCCCGGCGGCGGCCCCAACCGCAGTATTCCTGGGTCTGGTATTGTCAGCACCAGCGATCGCACCAAAGCCCAAAACCTCTGGGTTCGCACCGCCCCCCTCAGCAATCGGCAACGCGGCAACTGCGGCACCCTCGACACCCAAACCGCCAGCGTCGGCCAAGGCTGGTTCCAAGATCTCGGCAACTCCTCCACCCTGCGCAAAAACTTCCAAATCGAAGCCCTGGTCATCCCCGACACCGCCACCACCCGCCCCAGCTTTGTCACCCTCGAAATGCAACACGATCGCCAACTCGATCGCGGCAATAAATGGGGAGCCTGGTTCCGCAACGATCTCGAAGTCTTCCCCGGTGCCGCCTTCAACTGGAACGGAGCCATGCACACCGAAGGCAACTTAATCATCCAACCTGGGGGCGGCGGCAGCTTCACCGCCTTTCTCGTCAGCGCCCAAAACTCCTGCCTGATGAGCACCCCCGGCAGTTCCGAAATTACCGTCACCAACATTCCCAACCCCACCGCCGACCCCACCCGCACGCCCGACTTCATTGGCGGCGTCCTCAGCGGCACCGTTGGCAGCAACAGTTACGGCGGCAGTTCCAACATTCACGTCTGGCCTGCCCTGGCCACAGGCCCTTCCCAAACCGCTGCCCTCAACACCGGCAGCCAATCCGCCAACAGCAGCAAAAATCCCGCTGACATGGCCCTCGACCCGGTTGCCCTGCTCACCCGTGATGTCAGTCTGGCCCGCAATGGCGACCCCTCCAACCGTGCCAACGTCGCCCCCAACTGGCAAGGCTTACCCGGCAACAGCCGCAACCCCCGCATCATCAACCGGGCCGAACCCAAACCCTATGTGGATGACTTGTACCGAGCGGACGATCGCTGGGGGCCAAAACCGCGATATACCGACCAAATCGTGCTCCGAGGCGCAGGCCAACAACCCGGCACCCTCATCACCAGTGGCAATGTCTCCACCTCTGAAGATTTCGCCACCCTGGTGAACAACACCCCACCGACAGACAACAACGCCAACGTCGGCTTAGATGGCTATTGGGAACGCCGCGCCCTCAATGAAGGAGCCAGAATCATCGTGGGGCAACGGTTAGAACTGGGCAATCCCTACGGTTGGACACCGGCCAAAGCCGTCAATACCGCCAACACCGATCCCCTCAAGCTGGATCCACTGTACCCGCCCGATCTCGCCCCCATGAGCCACAGCCAGCGGCAACGGCGTACCCTGCGCGATAACCAGGCCGCCGTCCAAGCCAGCGCCATTTACCACTCGGCCAATCCTGCGGGCAAAAACTTTCCTGCCGCCTGTCTTGCCAGCACCTCCCATCCCGGGAGCCTAGGCAGTTTGCAAAACAGCATTCGCTTTAACACGTTGAATAGCGGTGCCCTCTTAACCGACTTCTTTACAGGCAATGGCACCAATGGGTGGGAATTTGCCGCCCCCGCCACCTCGGAAACCGCGTTTGCTACCGCGATCGCCCCTGGACAACCCTTGGGTAAAGCCCTCCGCAATCTGGCGGCCTTTGGGGGAGACTACGTTTCCGAAACCCGAAATGGAGCCTTTCCGCCCACCCAAGAAAATGGCACCGTCCATCCCTATCCCACCCAAACCATGTGGGGCAACTTCTCGGAACTCCGGCGCACCCTGGCCCGGTTAGATGGTGGGGTCGCCTATGCCAACCTTAGCCCTGCGGACAAAACCAACCTGCACACCGCCGCCTGCACCCTGGGGATGTTGGCGTACAGCATGGACACCTTGCAAGGGTATGACCTGGGCAGTTCGGCTAATGCAGGCAATGGCAGCAATCCAGGTTTGGCTATGTTGGGCAACAAATTGTTTGACCTGGTTGATGGCAAAACCAATAACGGCGAAGTGCGGAATCCAGCCACAGGCAGCTATTTCAGCTTCACAGGCCAAAATCAACCAGAGGCCAATTTTGAAACGCAAGGCCCCCAAGCTTATGGAGATCTACCTCCCGAAACTTTTGTTAATGCCCTGCTTACAGAAAACATTCCGGGCCTATCCCAATCAGACAAAAATGCCTTAGCAATCTTGGCGCGCACTGTCATTGGAAAACAGCAAATTGACCGCGATCGCATCTTTGGCTTCAAATCTGGCACTGTGCCACCACCAGCCAATAGCAGCGGGTATTGGGCCAGCAACGGTAAAACCTACAAAGCGCAGGGACAAGGAGGCGCTGATCTTGTCTTTCCAACATCGTGCGATCCCGAAAGCTTTCCCCTAAACAACAGTAATAATCCAGTGGCCCAGGCCAGACAACGTGTTGGGCTAGCGTTAGCCTTCTGTGAAAGCAGCCCCCGTTATCCCGCGTTGTTTTACGTTTTTCCCAAAGAGAACCACGATCACGATGGCTCGGCCACCCCAACGGCAATCAACGCGAACCAGGGGAACGAGCAACCCACTACCGAACCCTACGTCAGCGACACCTACATCAAAAACACCCTCAACAGCAGCTACACCTACGAGGTTGTGGGGTCAACGGCTAACGACCTCACAGGAGTCAGCTTGCAGCCCAAAGCCACCGATTTTAGCGACTGGGTTTTGCCCAATTCAGCCCCCCAAAACCTGACCGGAGCCAACGTTTCACCGAATTTGATTGTGGCCCCCAACGGCTCAGTCCGTGCAGTCGGCTTTTTGGAACGGGCACTGTTCAACGGGCGGGAAATGATGACCACGCGGGTCATGGATATCGATGTGGGGATGTTGCGGAGTCGGGGCAGCGGCGCGACGAGTAATCAACCCTGGTTGCCCGTGAGTGGCATTATCTATGCCTTTCGGGAAGATGCCGTGCGAGAAGATGCGATCGCCCGTCCCGGTGGTGGCACCACAACGAATGTGGTCAATCCCAGTACGCCCTTTGACCCACCGCTGACCCTGACCCCAGAGGGCATTCAAACCACGACCAAACAAGTCGATTACCTCCCCGACCCCGATCGCCGCCCCCACGGGTTCCGCCTCCGCAACGGGGCTCAAGTCAAACGGAATGACTCCTTTGGCATCCCCGTGGCCGACAACATTCGGGGCTTGTCCTTCTTTACCGATAATCCGGTTTACATTCAAGGCGACTTTAACTTGCACCAAAGCGGGGGCGACAATGCCGTCAGCCCAATTTTGGAAGAGTTCACCGATCTGTTGGCGAACGACTATTCCAACTTCTACGCCCGGAATCAACGGAACACCAACTTTGCCCGTCCGGCGAGCGATCGCTGGCGACCTTCAGAAATCCTGGCTGACGCGATTTCGATCTTGTCCGACAGCTTCTGTGACGGCAGCATCGAAGACACCTTTGCCAACCCCACGGCCAGTACCTACCACAATCCGGCGATCGGCCTCTGGGGGCCAGGGTGTACCGGCTCCACCACCTCCTTCTCCAACCAAAACCGCCCCACCAGTTCGCCCACCTGGGTACGGGAAAACATCGGCGATACAGCCACCATCAAAACCTCTGCCGTCAAGATCGATCGCAATGGTCGGCCTTTGACAAGTAGCGGCCCCTACGATGGCACCTATCTCGCCTTTGGCCAAGACAAGCCCCTCATGACCGCTCAAGATAATACCCGCGTCAACGCGATCGTCGTCAGTGGGATTGTGCCCTCGCGCCCCAACCAAGCCTACGGCGGGCTCCACAACTTCTTGCGGTTCCTAGAAGACTGGAACGGGCGGTGGTTACGCTTTAATGGCTCGTTCCTCCAGCTCAGCTTCAGTAACTACGCCACTGGCCCCTACGACCAGGATGCCTGGGAACCCGGAGCCGCCCCCGCTGGCCAAGAACTATTGGAATACTACTGGCCCCCCAACCGGGCCTGGGGCTACGACACCGCCTTGCAACTGGCTCCGGCAGGGCCTGCGGCAGCACGCTTTGTCACCGCCAGCCAAACCCGCAATGAGTTTTACAGCGAACTGGCCGTGAGTGATGCCTACATGAACCAACTGTGTACCGCCTTCAATGCCACCCCAAAAGGCGGAGTCTTGGCTGGTGCACCAGCAACGGTGCCCTGTCTCTAAGTTGATTTTCCGACTGTGTTTGTGTTTAACACGTTTGCCTGGAGTGTCTTGTCATGGGTGTTCAGCCTTTGTTTTCCCACTTTCAGTTCCCCCGATCGCGCCCTGTTTCTTGCCAGACAGGCGATCGCCCCCCTGGCCCCAGTGCCGGGTTTACCATCCTCGAAGTGTTGGTGGCGATGGTCGTGGCCTCCATCATGGTGATGATCATCACCCCCCCGGTGTTTCTGGTGACGGCGGCACGGGTGCAACAACGGCGGGCTCAACAGTCGTTGCAATTAGCCCAGGCCGAAATTGATCGGGTACGCACGACGGTCGAACGGGGCGTGTATACCGTGGATGACCTGCCCACCGCCGCTGGTAATAACCTCAATGCCGTCCCAGCCGCCACGGGTGTTGCCAGCCAACTGAAGTCTACCAATTCAAGCTGCAACACCTACCGGGGCGATCGCCTCGACAGTACCCAGTTTTTACCCATCGATATCAACGGCGACTGCCAATCAGACTTTTTGCTGCAATCAGTTCGCACCAACGGCCCCACCGGAACAGCCGTTCCCGTGACTGGCTTCCAAATGGTGGCGCGGGTGTATGTGGATCTGCCCCTGGTGCGCCAAAACATCGGCCAACTCAACACCACCCCGGCCCGCCTCGCCTTTAGCACTGGCATTGGCACAGCCGCCGTTCAACCCCTGGCGGTGCTGCAATCCACCATTGCGCGGCCTGATACCAGCAACGCCCTGCAAAACTATCGCACCCTTTGCGAGAACGGTGGCTGTTAATCTGCTCTATCGTCTACCCCGGCACCGACTTATGATTTCTGCTCATCCTGCTCCTCGGTTTACGTGGCTCCGCGATCGCCTCCTTCGTACTCGCCGTCCCCGATCGCGGCGATCGCACCCTGCGGGTGGTTTTACCCTCATGGAACTCTTGGTGGCCCTACTCATGGGCAGCATTGTCACCGGGGCGCTGTTGTACGCTACTGTTGAAATTCTGCAAATCAACCAACGGGAAGACAACCGGGCCGAAACCCAGCGCGAAATGAAAGTCGCCCTTGACTTCATCAGCAATGAATTGCGCGAGGCCGTGTTTGTCTATGATGGCAACTGCCTGACCGGAGCAGGGGGCGGTAATGCGGGTTCCGTGCGGTGTCCCGGCGTGTTGAACTACTTACCTGCACTCATCAACGCCCCGCCCACCACCATTCCAGCGATCGCCTTTTGGCGCGTGGATGAACTCCCCAACCCCCTGGTGCAAGCCTGTGCCGCCAACGCCACCCAACTCTACGCCGACCCAATCCCCCCCGCCATCAATGGCGTTCCCTGCCTCTCCCGCCGGAGCTACAGCCTCGTGGTGTATTACCTGGATACCGCCAACCCCAACGGCACCTGGCGAGGTCAGGCCCGCATTCGACGGTATGAACTCACCCAATTCAACCCCGATGGCAGTCGCAACCGGGGCTGGGTAGACCCAACCATTACCGCCAACAACTTCCTTGGGTGGCCGCTCGATACTCAGGGCAACAACCTGCAAACTCAGGGCGTGTTACCCGACGACTCCCCCAATTTGGCGGTGGGGGCTCCCAGCGCTGCCGTTAACCCCACGGTCTTAGTCGATTTTGTGGATACCCCCACTCTGGCGGGCAACGGTAACACCGCGATCGCCTGCCCAACAGATACCACCAACCGCCAAACCCGCCTCCCGCCCTTTGTCCGCACCCCGACGACCGGAAGCCCCAGTTTTTATGGCTGCGTCCGAGGGGGTGGGATTGATACCTCCCAAGCGATCGCCATCCCCAACAATCCCGGTGGGCGCAACCAGGAAATTGCCCTCTTTCTTCGGGGGAATGCCGCCGGACGACCGGGCCTCCCCGCCAACGCCCGCCAGACCTTCGAAATTGAAACTCGCGTTTTGACCCGTGGCAGCTACGAAAAAACCCCCGCCCCCCAATAACGCCAGTTCCTTCCTGTTCTTCATCGTGCCCGGAGGTTCCGCACCATGCTCCATCACCCTATCCACCGCCACACCCACCGTCCATTGAGCCGAACGGCGATCGCCCGTGCTACGGCCACCACCACCGGGTTCACCCTTATTGAAAATCTAGTGATCATCGTCATCATTGGCATCATGGCCGCGATCGCTGCCCCCAGTTGGCTCAGTTTTGTCGCCCGACAACGGCTGGGACGGGCCAACGAACAAGTGGTTCAAGCCCTTCGCCAAGCCCAGGCCGAAGCGAAACGCACTGGCACCTATCGAGAACTCCGGTTTGATCTCGCGACCGACCCACCCCGGTTTGCGATCGCCCCCGTGACCACCACCTTCAACCCCAACCTCCGACTGACCACCCTGCCCGATGCCCAGGTAATGACATGGGAAGCCCTGGGCCAGGGCAACATTCCCACCAACACCTTGACCCTCACGGATAATAACCCCAACGGCAACTCCCTCATCTTCAGCCCCAGAGGCACCGTCGCCAGCGCCAACCTTGCGCCCAGCAACCCCACCCAACTGCCCTACAGCGTCACCGTCGCCCTCCGCAACAATCCGGCGAACCGCCGCTGTGTCCGGGTCGAAAGCCTGTTGGGAGCTATCAGCCAGGGCACAAACACTGCCTGCCCGTAAGTCCACGCCACGGGTACAACTGCGATCCACCAGTCCGCGCGCCTGCCGAGGCTTACCCCATCGCCCACTGGGCATCATCGGCGGCCCATTCTGACGATCGCCCATCCCGCTCTGTCGCCGCGATCGCTTTTACCCCTGTCGTGAGTTGATTCAGCCACCACACATTGTGCGTCCGCACCGCACCAAACCCCGCCGCCCCCATCCAGGCATCCACACTGCCAGCGGCATAATCCCGAATGTAGGGTTCTTCAAACAGATTATTCAGCCAGTCCGTTTGCCGCAACGTGGGTTGATTGCCATCCAAAATCAAGCATTGCCCGCCCACAGTCACCAAGCGATGGCATTCCCGCAAAATCGCCTGGGCGATCGCGGGGGGTGTTTCATGGAACAACAACGAGGCCGTCACCACATCAAACGCCGCCGCTGGAAACCCCGTCTGTTCTGCCTGCCCGTGTCGCCACACGATCGACAAGCCCGCATCCTGCGCCTTCACTTCCGCCACCGCCAGCATATAGGGCGACAAATCTAGGCCAATCACCTCTGCCGTGGGAAAGGCTTGCTTTAACAGCAGCGTTGTGGAACCCGTCCCACAGCCCAAATCCAGAATCCGCCGGGGTTGCCCCTGGATCGCGCCAACCACCGCTTGCCGCACCAGGGTTTCCCCCGGTGGCAACACATATTGCGTAATGGGGTCATAGGTCACCGCTGCACTCTGGGTTAGATAGCCCCCTTTGATGCCGTGAAAATTGTGTTGCTGATAATAATCGGGATAACTCAACGTCGGATTTGTGAGGCGATCGCACGCCGCTGCCCAATCAATCCTTTGAGCGAACGCCCGCATGGCCTTTTCATCCAATAGAAACGTCCGAAATAACGGGGCAAGCCATTGTTCAAATAAGGACTCTTGGCGAACTGGCATAAAGGTTTCCATCCGTTTGCAAAAGCCATCTACAATTTGTGACAAGTTTACCGCGATTTTTCGGAAGGCAGAGTTTAGCAAACGCTCCCTTAGAGAACACCCTCCGCCATGTCGCGTATCGGTGCCCCAACTCCCCCACCTCGTAATTGTACGAACGCAACAAAAAACCCTCAGTTAGAAAACTAAGGGTAGGTGTGTCTGAGGAGTCGGAAACAGATTCAAACGTTGCTTGTTTGTTTATAGCGATCGCGCATGGCGCTGGTGCGACAATCCTGTGTCAGCCCGGAATTAGCCCTTCACGAGAGAATCCAAAGCTGGTTTTGCCCTTTCTACGCATCCCCCTTCGGTTCGCCCTCATTCCCCTCCCAATTTTCCGTAAATACCCGTACTGTCACTGAGGATTGTGATCGAGATCCTCAGTAATTTTCCATCCCTTCAAGCCTCTAACAACTATTGGTAAAGAGTGGCAAAGGTAGGCGTTTCCGCGCAGGACTTCAGCCGATCAAATTCAGTAACTTAGGTTACATAAGCAACGGTGCGTCAAACGAAACTTTGCACTTCACTCAGAACTTTAGAGGTTAGCCATGAAACGCTCTTTCTCCCCTTCTTCTCTCTTCGCTGGTGTTGGTGTTGCGATCGCTGCTGGCATGGTCTCCGTTGCCGCTCCAGCCAGTGCAGCGACTGTCGCTTGTGCCCCCAGAATTGCTGACAACGTGACTGGTACTTCTGATTGCGAAATGAGCACCAGTGCCAGCCAAGACTTCATCAACCAAGGCACTGTCAACACCGAAAAATTCTTTGGTTTCACCGACTGGAACTTTGGCGGCAAGATCGGCGAGAACGTTGGTTACAAGGGTTCTGGCTCCGGCAAAGCTGGCACCTATGACTTCTCCAGCTTGTTCAGCAACCCCTTGGTTAAAGATGTCATGATGGTCTTCAAGAGCGGTCAAGGCACCACCCTGGTTGGCTACTTGATGGATAGCGCCAAAGGCAGCTGGACTTCTCCCTTTGAGAAAGCAGTCTTCGGCTTCAATGGTGGCAGCGTAAAAGACGTTTCCCACATCAGCGTTTACTACCGTGAAGGCAGCAGCAGCGCGGCTGTTCCCGAACCCACCACCATGGCTGGGTTGGCCCTGGCTGGCGCTGGCATGGCTGCTTACCGTCGTCGTCGTGCTGCCAAGTCCAACGGCTAAAGTGCCAAGCCTGGTCGCGGGCCCTAACTCCTGACCAGGCGCACTCTTCTGCTTCATCAATTCAATGAATACAACTCCCAATCGCCATCCTTCTGGTGCTCCATGTTGAGTCAGAGGTGGCGATTTTCCCGTTTCAGCCTTCGGGAACGCCCTGGGGCCAATTCCGCTGAAACAGGTTCGCCGCCAGTCAGGTTCACCGCCAGTCGAGTTTATCGCGGGTCAAGTTCGTGGCAGGTTAAGTTCATCGGCCAAGTTCATCGTGGGCCAAGTTCATCGTGGGCGAAAACAAAGGACGCGCGTGGTATAGGCCAGATAGACCAGCCCTTGCCCATCAGCCCACTGGTGGTGCAAAGCGGTTAAGGCACTGTGCAATTCGGCCAGCGATCGCCCATCCGTCGGAACGTAAGATACACTTTTGGCCCGCCCAATTAACCCCGCCAGCGTCAACGGTTGACGGTAGGGAAACTGCCATTGCTGCCCCGGCCCAAAATAGGCATTAGCCCACAACGGGCGATCGGCCACCAGCCGTTGCTCCGCAGGATGGTGCTGGGACAAGCGCTGCACAATTTGGCTATACCCCTGAGTGAAGGGATCTGCCCGATCGCGATCGTTCCACACTACGGCTAATCGGCCTGACGGTTTGACCACCCGCCGAAACTCTGGCAAACACCGCGCCGGATCAAACCAGTGAAACGCCTGGAAACACGCCACCAAATCCACGGTCGCCGGGGCTAAGCCCGTCGCTTCTGCCGTCCCGGCCTGCCACCGGACTGCCGGATGGGGCATCGCGGCTTGGTGCATCGCCGCATTCGGTTCCACCGCCCAGACCGTGGCCCCCATCGCCGCCAACAGTCGCGCCGAAATGCCCGTCCCCGCGCCAATATCAGCCACCGTCAACGTTGTCGGGTCGCCCAGCCCGTCGAGCACTTGCGCGATCGCTGCTGTCGGATACCCAGGCCGATATTGCGCATAATCCTCCGCCCGCTCCGAAAACCGCACTAACGGTTGCAGGGTATGCAGTTCTGGCGCGTCGTTACGATCCATCCCATTTTCCCCTTCCGTCATCGTGCCTGTCCTTTCCCTTGACCTAGCGATCGCCCTCACCAACATTGCGGAACCTTCACATCCCCAAGCCAGAATCGAGTGACTCCCTGTATACTATCCCCGTCAGTCATCAACATCACAAGCTGTGGCAGGCACTACATCATTTCCCTGTAGACCCTGTTAGCATTCATGCTTGAAGCTGATGTCAGTTCATTCAGTTAGGTGTGAGGTTTCATGGCTCAATATCCATCCCGGCGGCGATCGCTGCCCATTCCAACCCCCTTCTTTGCCACCCTTTTAGCGTCTGGGGCTCTTCTAGGGATCGCTCCATCCCCGACCCCCGCCACAGAAGCCTTTAATCAACCCAGCAACTCGTCAGCCGAGCTTTCTCCCCCAGTCGCGTTGTCCAGCGCCTTCCCCGAACCCACCCTCCTCGCAGAACTCCCAAACCAGGGGCGAACCGCGCTGATGGAGGAAATGCCCAGTGTTGGAGCCCTCAACGAATCAGCAACCCAACCGTCCACAACGGCCCTCAATCAAGTCACTTCCGTCTCGCAATTTAGCGACGTTAAACCCACCGACTGGGCCTTCCAAGCCTTGCAGTCCCTGGTCGAGCGCTACGGGTGCATCGTGGGTTATCCCAACAAAACCTACCGAGGCAATCGGCCCCTATCGCGCTACGAATTTGCCGCCGGGCTCAATGCCTGTCTCGACAAAATTCAAGAGCTCATTGCTGCTGCCACCGCCGACTTCGTGAAAAAAGAAGATCTAGAAGTCGTTAAAAAGCTCCAAGAAGAATTTGCTGCCGAACTCGCAGCCTTGAAAGGCCGAGTCGATGGCTTAGAAATCCGAACGGCAACCCTGGAAAAACAGCAATTCTCCACCACCACCAAACTCAGCGGCTTAGTCTGGTTTAACCGCACCACCGCCACTAGCTTTGACGACAACGTTCGGTTCGAGGCGTTACCCGTTAATGGCAAAGCCCCCAATGCCGCTCCCGATGGCGGTATCCGGCTGGCCGGACGCGATGCGCTCACCGGGCGGCCCCTGGTGCAAACCCGGGATGAAGCACAATCCACCTTCAGTTTCCTGACTTGGCTCACCTTTAATACATCCTTTTCGGGCAAAGACTTGCTTGTCACCCAACTGGCTGCGGGTAACGGGATTTCCCCCGTCAACGAGTTTGCCTCCGCTGGGTTCTTCAATTCCTTTGGTTCGCCCTTTACCGATCAGTCAGCCAACCCCACCAATGGTAGCGCTGCGGTGATCATCCATGATTTGTTCTACAGCTTCCCCGTTGGCGAAAAAGTAACGCTCACAGTCGGCCCACGGATTAACTGGTATCGCCATTTTGATTTCAATCGCTATACCTTCTTCCTGACGGGGGCTAGCAGCTTTGACTCCATTGGCAGCACACAAAGCAATGCGATCGATCGCGGGTCTGGGGCCGTGTTGGAGTGGAATATTAGCCCCCAATGGCGCTTTGCCGCTGGGTACCTGGGCGAGAACACAGAATTTTTACCCGGCACCATTCCAGGGCTAAACACCTCCAGCGATCCCAATTTTGGCCTGTTTGGCGGCAGCTACACCGCCACAGCAGAGCTAACCTTTTCCCCCTCGCGCAATTTCAACTTGCGGTTGATGTATAACTACTCTCGCTTGCAAGCGGTCTTTGGCCAGGTTGGGGGGGCCGTGGGTGAACCTTTCCCCTATGGCCAGATTGACGCAGGCCCTGGCTTTTCGGCGTTTGACCCGGTGACCGGATTTGCCAGTGATGGGGGATTGCAGTTTGCCTCCGCGCATTTCCTGGGCGTAAATTTTGATTGGGCGATCGCAAAAGGCTTTGGGATCTTTGGGCGCTACGGCTATGCCGATATCAACCTGGAACCCATTGATGAAAAGGTGAATACTCAATCCTTCCAAGTTGGGCTCGGCTTCCCCGATCTCTTCAAGAAAGGGGCTTTGGGCGTTGTCACCTTCCTCATGCCAATGGACATTACCAAAGGGAGTCGGTTCTTCGCGGCAGGGGCAGGCGATGGCGGCACCATGTATGAGGTCGAAGCCTCTTATTACTACCCACTGAATGACAACATTGCCCTTGTGCCAGCGTTTTACGCCATTTTTAATGCCAACAACTTTGATAGTAATCCCACGGTTTACGTGTTCAATATGCGCACCCAATTTAGTTTCTAAGCAGGCGTTTCAGCGTCAGCGATCGCGGTGACGCCCTTGAATTCATCGCTTTGAATTCATGCTCCTAAATTTGGCAAGGTTGCAGTTCGCCCTAACCTGGATAATTCACCACCAGGGAATTGTCGGGGTAGGGCTGCTACCCTCGCCGGGCAGGGCACCCACAAGCGGTGCCCCGGCAATCAAATAGACGGCCTGTTTGTCTGAACAATCCGGGTATCAACGGAGACGCTCTCTTGAATTGCTTCAAGAGCGTTTTTGATGTCGGGGTTTACATCCACGAGGTAGCGCTAGACTAACGCTGGAAACCTGGCTTGGTTGGGATCGCGGCCTAAAATCGGTTGGGCGACAGTTGGGCGATCAGTTCATCCGGTGTGCCGGTCATGGCCTGGGCAAAACGTTGGGCTAAGGGAGTCACGATCGCCAGGGGATTGCTAAACCCAGAAAACAGATGCACTCCTGGTAAAGCTGCAATTTCCCCAACCAAGGGCAGGCGATCGCGGCTAAAGGCCACGAGACAACGATGCCAGCTTCCCGGCACCGCTTCCAAGGCCGGTAACACCACCCCCACCTGCTCCCGCAACAGGCGTTCGCTCTCTTCCACAGCGATCGGGGCTGCCGGATCAGTCAGCGTGCGGCTAATTTGCCCAATCCGCAGGTGCCCATCCACAAACTGAATCGCCCCAGCATCCAAAATCGGCGGAAACGGTTCGTGCCCTGGTTCATCCCACAGGGCATCATTGTCGGGCTTGCTTGCCTCTGCTTCCAGGTCAAAGCGCGTCGTCATAGCGGGCATCACCAGAGATCGCAACTGCACATCCACAGGCGGAGTTTCAATTAATTCTGCATGGGTAAAGTAAAGGGGCACCGCAACACCCGCTTGCCGCAACAACGCACGACTCAGCGCCCCCGCACAAACCGCCACCTGCTTTGCCCTATAAGTTGTCTCAGGGGTAACAACCGCCACAGTCCCTGGCTCTGGTTGCACAGAAATCGCCTCCACTGCCGCGATCGCCACCTGCCCCCCTCGGCGCACAAACGCTTGGCGATAGGCCGTGGCCAAACGTCCCAGATGCACATGACCATGCTTCACCGTCAAAGCCCCAGCGATCGCCTCCTGGTTCAGCAAAGGTTCCAAGTCACAAGCGGTTGCCCGATCCACCAACTGGGGTGGGATGGCAAAATGCGCATACGCTTGCGCCACCTCTGCGGGATTCGCCGTCGCCTCGATCGTCAACACCAGATCCAACTCACGTAGTTGAATATCCGCCTCTAACTCATCGGCCAGCGATCGCAGCCGTTCCCACCCAGCCGCACACAGTTGGCGCGTCAGATCCGAGGTGCCAGCCCAATAGGCCACCCCACCATACCCAAACCGAGTGCCCCCCTGGAGTTGCTCATGCCGTTCGACTAATGTCACCGTTGCGCCCTGGCTCACCAATTCATAGGCCAGCGCCGCCCCCGTCATGCCACCACCAATCACCACCCAATCCGTCATTAGCCTACTCTCATTTCCCCACTACACCCATCCCAAACACCACCAGGCTGACTTGGGCTTCCTGTCATAACCGTTCTAAATAGCTCAGCAAGTCAGCCATTTCCTGGGGCGACGGTTGAAACTGGGGCATCGGCGGCGTTTGGCCACTAATGACCTGATGAATCATCTGAGTCTTAGATTTCCGCGACGACACATCAATTAAGCTGGGGCCAACCCGGCCATCTGCCTGCACCCCATGACACCCGGCGCAATTCATTTGGAAAATCGCTTGCCCTTGCTCTGGCTGCCCCGTCAAGGCTAAGACCTCACGCATATAGGGGTCGGTTCGCTGCGCGGCATAGAACGCAGCCACGACAATCACACCCATCAATAAAAGGGCGAGCACAGCCGAGAGCCATCGTTTAGGCTGTGCCTGTTCTTGTTTCAGTGCCTGATTATCCAAACGCTTTTATCTTAATCAAATGTGACAATTCGCCAAGCAAAGATTGAGTTTTTGGCATAAATTCCTTACTTAGTCTAAAGCCTGTTTAGATAACTTTGCAAAAACTCCCAGGAATTGGGCCAGTTCTCACCCAGCGATCGCCAGCCCCTTGGCCAGTGCCTCCCTTGGGTGATCGCGGGCAACTGCCCGCCCACCCAGAATTTCCTGATCAAAACCGCATGACTTGAGGACTCAACCCTGTACTATAGGAGGAGAAACCCGAATTTAAAATATTAAATCTGGTTAACAAAGGAGAGTGCACTTGATCGAACCCATTTTGCTAGGCATTGTTTTGGGACTCATTCCCGTCACCCTTGCTGGCCTTTTCGTAGCAGCGTACCTCCAATATCGGCGCGGCAACGAACTCGGTCTCTAGTCCTCAATGGCACAATAGCTTGAATATTTCCAAACAAAAGCCCGCCTTAGCGTTTACTGCTGACGGGCTTTTGCTTTAGCAAGTTAGATGGGTTAGGTCATCGTTCTGTCAATCCCCCCCAATGGAGGGCAGGCCACAGAGCAGCGAGACATGGGGCAGTTCTGCTCAGGCGATTTCGTCGCGATCGCCACCCTCAACCCCTGACTGAAATTTAGTAGCTGTCTCCAACTCCTGCTGTTTGCATCCCCAATAGTTGGTTCGCTTGCATGAGTTGCTGGGCAATCACTTGCCGACGGCCCAAACTGATATCGGATTGGGCCAAAACATCCTGGGCTCTCTGCCGGTAAAGGGCGCTGGTTTCAACATCGACCTCGTCAATGTGCTTTAGGTTGGAATAGACCTGCCGAATCGGGATTGCCATTCTCCATAACCTCCAAGTATCGTTCTTACACCAAACTGGGCATCTGAGCGACCCATACAATCCATATTGCAAGCAACAGAGCGACAACTTCTGTGATTAACAGCACGGTATCGTAAGGGACTGGAACACTGCTGCGTTTCATACGTTTGCCCTCCAACGTCCGTTATATCTCTATCTTGCGACCAAGCAGGGGCAACTGAGAAACCCTGCAACAAAGCGACAAATCAAGTTTTATATGTTCACAGAGTGTTACTGGATGGACGCTAGCGCGTGCATGAGGCCAGGTTCTGGGCCAGCTCTGGCAAGTCCATGGAAAGTAGCCCGCGATCGCCCTTCGCCAATCCCCGCGATCGCAGACTTGCCCCAATCAACCAACTTGCCAATAAAAAAAGGGAGAGTCGCCAGAGCGTCTCCCCCTAATCATCAGGGTGCATCTACTTATCACAGTATGCCATTGAAGGGGTGGGGGGTGTCACCCCCTAAACCATATATTTTTTGCAAAGAACGGGGTCAAATGTGGGGGAATCATGAATTTACAGGGTCTTTAGGCCCGATTCATTCGGCGCGATCGCCCGACCAGCCAAGCTTTGCGGGGTTTTACTGGCGATCGCAGGCGATCGCGCGAAATTGGGGACTTCCAAACTGACGCTTGGGTCACCCCACCACCACCTTAAGCATTGAGCTTTTGGGCCATGAGTTGGTTTGTGAGTTTTGGATCAGCCCGCCCACTGGTTTGTTTCATCACTTGCCCCACAAAGAACCCCAGCAACTTGGTTTTGCCATTGCGATATTGTTCCAACTCTTTGGGATTCGCCGCAATTACATCATCGATCACCTGGAGTAGGGCACTCTCGTCAGAAATTTGCCCTAAGCCTTCTCGGTCAACGATCGCTTTGGGAGAACCGCCTTGGGTCAACAGTTCTGGCAAAATATTCTTCGCGGCGGCGTTGCTGATGGTGCGATCTTCAATCAGGCCAATTAATTCGGCAAGCATGGCCGGGGTTAAGGGGAGATCGGCAATCGTCAAATCGGCTTTGCTGTTGAGGTAGGCACTAATGTCGCCCATGAGCCAGTTAGCAGCTTGTTTCGCAGGGGCTCCGGCAGCAACCGTCGTTTCAAAGAAATCGGCGATCGCGCGATCGTTGGTCAACACCCGCGCATCATAGGCCGACAATCCCAACTCGTCGATATAGCGCTGGCGACGTTGCGCCGGAAGTTCTGGCAGTTGCGATCGCCACTCGGTCAATTGCTCTGGGGCAACTTCAATCGGCCCCAAATCCGGTTCCGGGAAATAGCGATAGTCACTCGACCCTTCCTTCGTTCGCATACTGATCGTGCGCTGCGCCCCTTCTTCCCACAGGCGCGTTTCTTGAATCAGCTTTTCGCCCGCTTCTAAAGCCGCAATTTGACGCTCAATTTCGTATTCGATCGCCCGCTGAATCGCATTAAACGAGTTCATGTTTTTGATCTCGACTTTGGTGCCAAACTCTTGTTGGCCCACGGGACGCACCGAAATGTTGACATCACACCGGAGCGACCCCTCTTGCATGTTGCCATCGCTCACGCCGAGGTAGCGCAAAATGCGGCGTAATTCTTGGGCGTATTCAGCGGCTTCTTGGCCAGAGCGAATATCCGGCTCGGACACAATTTCGAGCAGCGGCACCCCGGCCCGGTTGTAGTCCACCAGGGAGTAGGTCGAACCCGCGAGGCGATCGCTCCCACCGTGAACCAACTTCCCCGCATCTTCTTCCATGTGCAGGCGGGTAATGCCGATCCGCTTCTGCTGCACCGTATTGGTAGCCTTATCTTCTAGCTCAATCTCCAAATAGCCATGTTCCGCGATGGGCAAATCGTACTGAGAGATTTGATAGTTTTTGGGCAAGTCGGGATAGAAGTATTGCTTGCGATCGAACTTACTGTAAGGCGCAATCTGACAATTGAGGGCCAACCCAGTCTTTACTGCCGATTCCAACACCTTTTGGTTCAACACGGGCAGCGTACCCGGCAACCCCATACACACCGGGTCAATCAACGTATTGGGTGGCTCCCCAAACTTTGTCGAACTCGTCGAAAAAATTTTGGTCGCCGTATTGAGCTGACAGTGGGTTTCCAGGCCAATCACAGCTTCGTACTGAGTTTTCGTTGGAGCGGATGCCGTCATGAACTGATGCCTAATGCCTAAATCACTGGACTCTATTGTAAGAGACTGCGGCTGCCCTCAGTGGCAAGAAACGCAAGACAAGCCCCAGGCGCACCACCTAGCGCGATCGCCCAACCTTGCCCCTTGCGCCACCCAGCTTACTCCTTGCAAACCCAAATCTCCCGTAGCGGCTCTGTTGTAGAACCCACAATCGCCCGCAAGCATCAGGCTTTCCGCGATCGCCAGCCATGACGCAAGAGCACAGAACGGCAGTAGCACCCTTAATCCAACTTCTCTCCGCTCAACACAAAAACCGGATCCGTAGCCGTAAAGACTTGGCCCATGCCCCGCTTTTCCAAACGATTTACCGCCGACTGCACCACTTCCACATTGCGCACTTGCAATTCGGCAAAACTTTCAGAGACCTGATACAGCGTTTCTAATGTAGCAGCGGTCGCCACAATCCGACCCTGGGCAGGCAAATATTTCCAGGCTTCGGCCACCAGGGTTTTCAACCCCCGGCCTCCTTCAATGCAAATGCGGTGCGGGGCACCCTCCAAAGTTTGTAAACAATCGGGGGCGCTGCCTTCTACCACTTGCACATTACTCACCCCAAAGCGATCGCAATTCCGCCGGATCAAACTGGCGACATCTTCATCTCGCTCGATCGCGACTACCCGGCCCGCCGGACACAATAACCCCGCTTCAACAGTGATCGTGCCCGTACCCGCGCCAATATCCCACAACACCGAATCGCGCTGGAGCCGCAACGACGACAACAGCAATAGTCGGATCTCGCGGGGACTCATCGGAATCCCCGGTAAGCGCTCAAACAACTCATCCGGGATCCCCGGTGTGACATAGTTCCAAAGAGGAGAAACAAGCATTGGTTTAATTCGAGCAGAATGAACTGAGCAACCCAGACTAGAATCCAGACAAGGCTATTGGCCCACCAGGGGCGATCGCCAACGCCCTTATGCCCCGTGCGGCACCAGCATCATCCCTGTGAACAACACCAGTGGGAGCGCCAACATCCTAACAAATCGCATGGTTACGCCAACTACAAACCCAACCCCAAACCTTGACCTCATCCGAGCGAAAGAGCGTTTGACACCACTTTGTCCAATAAAAGATGACCAAGAAAACGGAGACACGGGTCAGCCGTTTGTAAAAGCTCCTTAAAGTCATCCGTGATTTCTGGAATTTTCCTACGGAAGCTGATAGAACTGCTATACCTCATCCCAGCGAACTACAGTTTCGTCCTCCGTGCAGCCCGACCAGACAAGTGAGTAAGCTATCCTAAGTTTCACTCTTTCGATATAACCACAGTCTTCATTTGGGAGATAGCTCTACACAAAGCTAGGATCCACAATAATTAAGTACGAATCAGTAGGAGCAGTGAATAAATTCATGCGGGTGGGTGCAGCGATGGCAAAAGTCATACGGCTATGGGCTTTGGGCTCAACCCAACGGACACAAATTTAAGCTTTGCTTCGTCCTCCCTCTTTTCATTGAGTGATGTGCCCAAACTATCTAGGTTGATGACATGGCGGCTGAGTTAAGACATGTATTGGTCATTGAAGACGATCGCGGCTTCCAAGAGTATGTGCTAGACGCATCGATGTATACCCTTGGCCGAGACCCCACTTGTGATATTCGGGTCATCTCACGGTATGTTTCCCGCCGTCACGCCACCTTAGTGCAAATTCCTGGCCCTGATGAGCGATCGTTTCACTATCGGCTCGTCGATGGTACGCCCAAGGGCAAACCTAGTTCCAATGGGATCGCCGTTAATTCCCAAAAAGTGCGGGCTTGCGATCTACAAGATAGTGATGAAATTTTGCTGGGGTATGAAGTCAGAGCGATCTATCGCTTGATGGTTTACGATCGCGATCGCTTACCAGAATCGGAGCAAACGATCGTCCCGGAAGAACATCTGAGCCGCGTCTAGGTTCCCCCGCCCCCTAGTTCCAGGGGTTAGCAGTTTGGGTCGGAAATCAACAGCATTGGCTTAAATGCCAGCCCTGAACCACCTCAGCCTTGCAAGACCACGAGGTGATTGAGGGTGGGATCAGTACACCCCGTCACAATGCCACCGTGGGCTAAAATCTGGTGTAAATAGGCGATCGCCGCTTCCGAAATCACTTCCCCCGGTAACAAGACCGGAATCCCCGGTGGATAGGGGCAGATGAGTTCCCCACTGATCCGATGGAGAGCCGCCGCCCAGGGTAGCGTCACCGTTGGCGCAAAAAAAGCTTCGCGGGGGGAACAGGCCAGGGTTGCCACGGGCACAGCATCAGGTAACGCAGGTTGGGCCGTAGATGCGGTTCCAGGTATTGATGTAGCCAGAGTGTTGAACCCCTGCACCAATCGCTCCAAATCGGTCGGGGTGTTGCCGTGGGTGATGATAAAGGTCAGGTGTTGCAACGTGGGTAGTTCTGCCACTATTCCAAATTCAGTGCGTAGCCGCTCATCCACGGTAAAGCCATCCAGCCCCAAGGCTGCGACATCCACCGTGAGGCGGGTGCGATCCAGCCAGGTGGCCCCAGGGGTGCCCAAATCCTGGGGTTGCAACACGCGGAGTCCTGGAATCGTCGCCAGGTGCGATCGCGCCCCATCAGCCAGGTCTAACGCCTGGGTTAACAACGCCTCTCCAGTCGTGGCCAGTTGCCAGCGGGCAGCATCCAATGACGCTAGCAGCAGATAGTTGGGACTGGTGGATTGCACCAAAGTCAGAGCTTTGCTCAACCGCTGGGGATCAACGCGATCGCCCTGGAGGTGCAACATCGCCGCTTGGGTCAGGGCGGGCAAGGTTTTGTGGGTCGATTGCACTGTGACATCGGCTCCGGCAGCCAGGGCCGTGGGCGGCAAATCGGGATGGAACGCAAAATGGGCACCGTGGGCTTCATCCACCACCAACGGAATTCCGTGGTCATGGCAGATTGCCGCGATCGCCGCCAAATCGCTACACACCCCGTAGTAGGTGGGATGCAAGACCAACACCGCTTTAATATCGGGGGCATGGGCCAACGTCTGGGCCACAGTCGCGGGAGCAACACCGTGGGCAATGCCCCAACCTGGATCGAGGTCTGGTGCCATGAACACCGGAATTGCCCCAGTTGTGATTAAGCCCGCGATCGCCGATTGATGCACATTGCGCGGTAGGGCAATCCGATCGCCGGGGCCACAGGTCGCCGCGATCGCCGCAATGATCCCGCTGGTGGAACCATTCGCCAAAAACCAGGTGCGATCGCTCCCAAAGGCTTGAGCCGCCAAAGTTTGGGCCGACTGAATCACCCCTTCCGGCGCAAAGAGATTGTCTAATTCTGGGAGTTCGGGCAAATCCCCCCGGAGCGCTCCCCCCACAAGCGTTGCCCAGGCTGGCGAAACCCCCTGCCCCCGCCGATGCCCCGGCGTATGGAATGCCGCATCCGAGCGTTGGGCCAATTTAATCAAAGCAGCCAGGAGCGGTGTCTCCCCGGCGCGATCGCCATCGGTTGCGTTCACCTGTGCCTTCCGCTCCCCCTAGCGCGCCACTTTGCCATCCGGTAAGATCGCCCCTTTCATCATGGCTCCCTCCGTGCGGACTCCAGCCATTTGGGCTTTGGTAAAGTTGGCCTTTTGCAAATTTGCGTTGGAAAAATCAACCCCTCGCAGATTGGCCCCTTCCAGAATGGCCCCTTCGAGATTGGCCCCAGTCAAGTTTGCACCTTCCAAATCCGCCCCATACAAATAGGCCCCTTTGAGGTTTGCCCCAGTTAAATCGGCACTCCGCAGCTTCACCAGCGCCAAATTTGCCTTTTCCAGGCTGCTGTCCGTCAAGGTGGCATAGTCCAAAATTGCCCCCTGAAAGGCTGCCGCCACCAAACTTGCTCCCCGCAAATTGGCCCCTTCCAGGTCAAAACTGTAGAAGGTCGCGCCATTTAACTGGCATTTTTCGCACTGGCGCGTATCAATGAGCTGTTGGCGCTGGGTAGGGTTAGCCGTTACGGCAAGCGCCCCCACCAGCATAGACACCACGGCTATCCCGGCGATCGCCACAGGCTTCTGCATCTCCAAACCTCCCAACGTTAAGACAACGGATTTTTCGACAAGAACTTTTTGAGGAACGGGGCAATCCCATCAAATAACTGAGTGGGATATTCCTCATGCAACCCCAGTGACCCAGGCATTCGGTAAACTTGCACCCCGGTAAAATGCACCACAAATTCCATCTCTTCCCGCGACCGGGGTGGAGTTTGCTCCCCCACCACAATGAGAGCCGGATGGGGCAAGGGCTGAAAATAGTCCACGAATTCTTTGCGACTCTGCACCGGATCCAACCCTCCTGTGACAAAGGCCACCGATGCAAACCGGGCTTTGCGCTTGCGGGTCGTGCGCCATTTGTCGCGAATGAGTTGCCGGGTGACGTGTTTGCGATCGCCAAAAACGTGCCGCCCATACATCCAGCGCAAAAACCAGGGCAGCGTATTCAAGAAATACAAAATTTGGCCCACAATCGGCAGTTCTACCGTTTGCCGCACCAGTTTAAACAACCACTTCTTTGGCCCCATCATCGTCGGGAGTGGGCCGCGCCAGGTTGGTGCCAGCAAAATGACATAAGACCAGGGTTTGGGATCTTGATGGGCCAGTTGCATGACATACCCCGCCCCATGCCCTGCGGCGATCGCCACCACCGGATCGCTAAAGTTCGCTCGTGTGAAATCTCGCAGAAAGCCATGATAGAACGCGGGTTTGTAAGCGATCGCCGGACGATCAGACTCCCCAAACCCTGGCCAATCCACCATCCACACCTGAAACTGCTCCGCCAACAGCGCCGCCAGTTGTCGCATTTCCCCCCGGCTCGACACCGAACTCAACGCCGGAAACATCACAATCGGGTGGCCCGTCCCCCAGACCTCATAGACAACGCTGATTGGCTTCCCCTTCCAAGCCCAGCTAAATTCACGCACTTGCCCTGTTGAATTGGGCTCCATTGGATTGGGAGAAACAGCTTCAGACATGATTGACTGGTTAGCAGACACACAACCACCATTAACAATTGCAAATCGCTCATCATTAATCTACCGCTGATGGGGGGACAGCAACCATCAGCTTGAAAAAAGCTTAAATTTTTGGGGCCAGTGCCTCCTGCATTCTGCATCAACGACAGCCTGCCCCCCAACAGCAACCACAGCCCCACGCGCCAGCTCATCCCTCTGTCCCATGCCTGCGCTTCACAGTGGGCCACCCAACCGACCAGCACGCCGCGATCGCCCCCCAAAGCCCCATCCCGACTCCCTCACGCCGCGCCGCCCCCCCGCGCCGCCCCCCCAACAAACCGGGAGATTAGATAAAAGGCTACCGACTGGGGTAAAGCTTTCCCTTACAATATTCGAGATTTTCCAAGTCTCCTGAGTGGACGATTCACACCATGCCGCGTCGAAACGATCTCCATAAGATTTTATTGATTGGCTCTGGGCCGATTGTCATCGGTCAAGCCTGCGAATTTGACTATTCGGGTACCCAAGCTTGCAAAGCCCTCCGCGACGAAGGCTACGAAGTCATCTTGGTGAACTCCAACCCCGCCACCATCATGACCGATCCCAGCACTGCCGATCGCACCTACGTGGAGCCCTTAACCCCCGAAATTGTCGAAAAAATCATTGAGAAAGAACGGCCCGATGCCCTCCTCCCCACAATGGGCGGCCAAACAGCCCTGAACTTGGCTGTGGCGTTGGCCAAAAATGGGGTCTTAGACAAGTATGGTGTGGAACTGATCGGCGCAAAGTTACCCGCGATCGAAATGGCAGAAGATCGCAAACTCTTCAAAGAAGCGATGGAGCGCATTGGCGTGGGGGTCTGTCCCTCTGGGTTGGCCACCACCTTGGAAGAAGCCCGCGACATCGCCCACCAAATTGGCAGCTATCCCCTCATTATTCGCCCCGCCTTTACGATGGGGGGTTCTGGCGGCGGCATCGCCTACAACCAGGAAGAATTTGAAGAAATCTCCCAATCCGGGCTGGATGCCAGTCCCGTGTCTCAGATCTTGGTTGAAAAATCCCTCTTGGGGTGGAAAGAATACGAACTGGAGGTGATGCGCGACCTGGCCGACAACGTGGTCATCATCTGTTCCATCGAAAACCTTGATCCGATGGGGGTTCACACCGGCGACTCGATTACGGTGGCCCCCGCCCAAACCCTGACCGACAAAGAATATCAGCGCTTGCGGGATGCGTCGATCAAAATCATTCGCGAAATTGGGGTAGAAACAGGCGGCTCCAACATTCAGTTTTCCGTGAATCCCGATACGGGGGAAGTCATTGTCATTGAAATGAACCCCCGAGTATCCCGCAGTTCGGCCCTGGCCTCCAAGGCGACTGGCTTCCCGATCGCCAAAATGGCCGCCAAACTCGCTGTTGGGTACTCCCTGGATGAAATTCCCAATGACATCACCAAGAAAACGCCAGCCAGCTTTGAGCCGACGATCGATTACGTCGTCACCAAAATTCCCCGCTTTGCGTTTGAAAAATTCCCCGATGCGAAGCCTGTACTCACCACCCAAATGAAATCGGTGGGCGAGGCGATGGCGATCGGACGGACATTTCAGGAATCCTTTCAAAAAGCGTTGCGATCGCTGGAAACAGGTCGGGCCGGATGGGGCTGCGACAAAGACGAAAAAATCCCCAGCCTGGAATCCTTGCGCGGCAATTTACGCACCCCCAACCCCGAACGGATCTTCACCATTCGTCTTGCCTTTTTAATGGGCATGAGTGTGGACGATATTTACGAACTCACAGGAATTGATCCCTGGTTTTTGGACAAGTTGTATGAACTGCTGGAAACTGAGAAATTCCTCAAACGGACAACCCTCGCCAGTCTGACCAAAGAGCAGCTCTGGAGCATCAAGCGGCAGGGCTTTAGCGATCGCCAGATTGCCTTCGCCACCAAAACCACCGAAGATGCAGTCCGCACCCATCGCACCAGTCTGGGTGTCGTCCCCGCTTACAAAACCGTTGATACCTGCGCCGCCGAATTTGAAGCCCTCACCCCCTACTACTACTCCACCTATGAGGAAGAAAGCGAAGTCTTGCCTTCCACCAAACGGAAGGTGATGATCTTAGGCGGTGGCCCCAACCGCATCGGCCAGGGCATTGAGTTTGACTACTGTTGCTGCCATGCGTCGTTTTCCTTGCGGGAAGATGGCTTTGAAACCATCATGGTCAACTCCAACCCGGAAACCGTATCCACCGATTACGACACCAGCGATCGCCTGTATTTTGAGCCCCTCACCAAAGAGGACGTGCTCAATATTATTGAGGCAGAACAGCCCGAAGGCGTGATTATTCAATTTGGTGGCCAAACCCCCCTCAAACTCTCTGTGCCGCTCTATCAATACCTGGAGAAAAACCCAGAGATTACCACCAAAATTTGGGGCACCTCCCCCGATTCTATTGACACTGCCGAAGACCGGGAACGGTTCGACAAAATCTTGCGCGAGTTAAATATTCGCCAACCCTCCAATGGCATCGCCCGGAGTACGCAAGAAGGGTTGGAAGTGGCCCGGCGCATTGGCTACCCCGTGGTGGTGCGGCCCAGCTATGTGTTGGGGGGACGGGCAATGGAAATTGTCTACTCTGATGACGAACTGCGGCACTACATGACCTATGCCGTGCAGGTCGAGCCTGACCATCCCATTCTGGTAGATCAATACCTGGAAAATGCCACCGAGGTTGATGTAGACGCGATCGCCGATGCCACGGGGAATGTCGTCATTGGCGGCATCATGGAACACATTGAGCAAGCCGGGATTCACTCTGGCGACTCTGCCTGTTCCTTGCCCTCCGTCAACCTCAGCCCCACTGTTTTAGACCAAATTCGCACCTGGACGATCCAATTGGCCAAAGCCCTCAACGTCATTGGGCTGATGAATATCCAGTTTGCCTGCCAGGGGGAACAGGTCTACATTTTGGAAGCCAACCCCCGCGCCTCTCGGACAGTCCCTTTCGTTTCCAAAGCGATCGGGGTGCCTCTGGCCAAAATGGCCGCTCGGATTATGTCAGGCCAAACCCTAGCCGAATTGAACTATACCCAGGAAGTCATTCCCAGTCACATCGCGGTGAAAGAGGCCGTCCTCCCCTTTGAAAAATTCTCTGGGACTGACCCAATCCTGGGGCCAGAAATGCGCTCCACGGGGGAAGTCATGGGCATTGATACAGACTTTGGCACCGCCTATGCCAAAGCCGAAATTGCCGCTAGCCAAAAATTACCGATGCAAGGCACGGTTTTTGTTTCCGTCAGCGATCGCGACAAAATTCCCTGTGTCTCCGTCATCAAAGACTTCATCGAACTCGGCTTCCACATTGTCGCCACCGAAGGCACCCGCCGCGTCTTACTCGACCACGGCCTGGATGTTGATCTCGTCTTTAAACTCCACGAAGGCCGTCCCCATGTGGTGGATGTGATTAAAAATGAGCAAATTCAACTCATCTTTAACATTCCCACTGGCGAAGAAGCCCGCGCCGACGGTCGCACCATCCGCCGCACCGCCCTCATGTACAAGGTGCCCATCGTCACCACCCTCGCTGGGGCCAAGGCCACGGCGGCAGCCATTCGGTCGTTACAAGCCCAGGGCCTATCGGTGAAAGCCTTGCAAGAATATAAGCTCTAACCCAAATCGCGGCTTAGCCCGAATCATTTGAACCATGCCACGCCGAGACATTGACTCTCGGCGTTTTGTTTGATCTCGTCTCACCCCATAGACCGAACCGCGATCGCCCCAAGATAGTCCAGGAATGGGCCAAACCGTCCCTTTGGGAGGATGGCACGGCCCACCCCCATACCTAAAGTAAAAACATTGCGGCTCGACCGTAACGAAGTCCTGAAAACCTTAGAAAAATTTAAAATCTCAGCCCAGCAAGATTAACTTTGATTACGCAAACCTGACAAGAATAGAACCCAGTCTATGCCACCTCGCATTGTAAACTTTGCTGTGTTTTGTTGCCCAGGATGCATTTGAACCAAAGGAATCCGGGTACGCTCTAAGTACCACTCAGTGGAGTTCTCCACAGGCATTCTGCCCTTCGTGTTCCTGAGAATCCTTCAACTGGGGGAGACTTATAAACTCATAAAAGATACAATAGTTTACAGATAACAGAGATTATTGGTTACAGCTCTATGGCATATCACATCTTTACCACTATCCCTTTTGCTCTTGGCATCGCCGCGATCGCCCTTGCCGTTCAGGAGCGCCGCGCCACAGCCACCCAAGCTGAGCCCGTCTTAGTTCCAGTCAAAGTCCGCGATCGCGTTAACTAAGCGCAAGTCCCATATTCCCCAACCCCTTCGCGCCCACTGATCCTTGCCCCAAGCCCCGATTCAAGTTGTTAGCCCGTTTGGTCAGCCAGTCGGGCTAACTTCAGTCCCCCAACAGTTCTCCTACCTTCCGTCAGTGCTATGAAGACCTCTCCGACCTCATCCGATCTAGTCCGCACTTACCTGCGCGAAATTGGGCGTGTCCCCTTGCTGACCCATGAGCAAGAGGTCGTCTATGGTAAGCAAGTTCAGCACCTCACAACCCTGACCCTTGCCAAAGAGGCTTTAGCCGAACGGCTTGGGCGTGAACCCAGCATCGAAGAATGGGCCGCCAAGGTAAACCTATCCATCGCCGAGTTGCAACACATCATCCGCGATGGAGAACGGGCTAAGCGGAAGATGGTGGAGGCCAACTTGCGGTTGGTCGTTTCAGTCGCCAAGAAATACACCAAGCGGAACGTAGACCTTTTGGATCTCATCCAGGAAGGCACCATTGGGATGCAACGTGGTGTCGAAAAATTTGACCCGACTAAAGGCTATCGCTTTTCAACCTATGCCTACTGGTGGATTCGACAAGCCATTACGCGGGCGATCGCCGAAAAAGGGCGCACCATTCGGCTCCCCATCCACATCACCGAAAAACTCAACAAAATCAAAAAAGCTCAACGTCAACTATCCCAACAACTGGGGCGGGCTGCCACAGCTAGCGAACTCGCCCAAGAATTGAACCTGACAACAAAGCAAGTTCGCGATTACCTGGAACAATCACGCATTCCCCTCTCCCTCGACCTCCGCGTGGGCGACAACCAAGACACCGAACTGGGCGAATTGCTAGAAGACACTGGCGCATCCCCAGAAGAATTTGCCTTGCAGTCAGCCCTCAAAACAGACTTAGAACGCTTGATGGCCGACCTCACCCCCCAGCAACGCCAAGTCTTAACCCTGCGATTTGGGCTAGAAGATGGCCAAACCCTGACCCTCGCCAAAATCGGCGACCAACTCAACATTAGCCGGGAACGAGTTCGCCAGATCGAGCGCGAAGCCCTTAGCAAACTGCGGAAGCGCAAAGCCACAATTGGGGAATATTTAGCAAGTTAACTGGCCTCATTCAAAAGCCGCAATTGACCGGCGGCAACCAAAGGTCAGATACCGTGGAGGTCACACAGTTCTGAGCGCAAGCACAGGTTATCTCCGCTCCTCTTGCAAGCTTAAGCCCCACTGCCT
This sequence comes from uncultured bacterium, assembly GCA_964475335.1. GTDB lineage: Bacteria > Cyanobacteriota > Cyanobacteriia > Leptolyngbyales > Leptolyngbyaceae > CAYYWG01. Next base: position 238,456 of record CAYYWG010000002.1, on the reverse strand, counting down.
CCTCCATGCATTGTTGCCAGGTTTAGCAGCCATTTGTTCAGCAACAAGTCATTTTTGTTACTAGATTGATCGGCTTTGTTCGCTGTCAACTTCCCCGCAAAAAGTAATTGTTACCCAGTCACTGAGGATTTAGAACACGTTCTAATCCTCTTTTTTATTAGGTATTTTTAGGTAGTGCCGCACTTTTGCTACCTAGAGTCATCTCGTTCTCCCCCAGAAATTGAAGGTCTAACAGCCATTCATATTTATTGAAAAGACCCTAAAACTTTTGCACCGAGCATCACTGTCAAATTGCGCTTCAAGCAGCTATAACCCACAAGCTGAGATAATCAACCGCTAAGATCGAGGTCAACCAACAAATTATCTACAAACAAACTTCCATCACAAGATAGACATTTTGATCAGTAATATGATCACGCTTTTAATCATGAACTTTCTTAAATAAAATCGGCATCGTAGGCAAGAAGCTCTGTCAAAAGTCAGAGGAGTGAATAGAGAGGGAAAGATAGCGTTAGGGAAGAACGGACGCAATTTATTTCCCACACAATCCTATGGCTATCACCTCTGATCAAATTCCACCGCAAACCCAGGAACGAACCCCTGCATTAGAGTCAGAAATGACTCCCAAACCTCAGTATGACGATCCTAATTATCGGGGTAGCGGCAAGCTAAAAGATAAAGTAGCAATTATTACGGGAGGCGACAGTGGCATTGGTCGTGCGATCGCAGTTCTCTATGCCAAAGAGGAAGCTGATGTAGCCATTGTTTATCTCGATGAACATGAAGATGCAGAGACGACTCGGCAAGCTGTAGCAGCCTATGGTCGCCGCTGTTTGGCGATCGCAGGTGATTTAAGCCATGAAAGTTTTTGCCAAGAAGTAATTCAAAAAGTGATTGATGAATATGGTCAGTTAGATATTCTCATCAATAATGCTGCACAGCAATTTTTGGAAGAAGACATCGCCAGCATTGATCAAGCCAGACTAGAGCAAGTATTTGGCTCTAATGTTTTTTCAATGTTTTATTTAATTAAAGCAGCGCTCCCCCATCTCAAACCGGGTAGTTCCATCATCAATACAACATCCGTAGTCGCGTATAAAGGAAATCCCTCCCTCCTCAGCTACTCAAGTAGTAAAGGTGCGATTTTAGCCCTCACGCGATCGCTCGCCCAACCCCTCATTGAACAGGGAATTCGAGTCAATGCTGTTGCTCCCGGCCCCATCTGGACTCCCTTCATTCCCGATGCATTTCCGCCCGAAAAAGTGAAAAATTTCGGAAAACAAGTACCCATGCAAAGACCTGGGCAACCAATCGAAGTGGCAACTTGCTACGTCTTTTTAGCTTCTAATGATGCCTCTTATATGGCAGGTCAAGTTTTACATCCGAATGGTGGTGTAGTCGTAGGAGCTTAGACTTCTCAGGCGATCGCAAAAATATGGGTTTTGGTAAGCAATTACAACATCATCAAAACCCATACTAGATATTGCCTAGGTTTAAATCACATCATAGCTTTTAGCTCTACACTTAATCGCTAACTGAGAGATTTTAAATATCTTCTATAAAAGCTTACTATTGTGGCTTATTCCATACTCATCAATTTATCTCATGAGTTATAAATCAATTAGCGAATCAAACTAAAAACAGCTTGATTAAAGTCTATCTTGGTAATTAAAAATCTACCTAAAATCATTTAATTTGTCTGATCAATCAGCTCATCTACATTTTCGCAATTTAAGATCGAGAATTTATTTTCAGCTTAAAAATAGCTCTCTCTTGCGAATGATGTTACCAGGTTTTATTTTTGTAATCCTGTTATTAAAGCATCACATTCGATCTATCTTAGGAGAACACAAAATGGTTGTAAGTTTAACCGACACCAAACGGGCAGCGATCGCAGAAAAGCTTGCCAGCATGAAAGAAATTCAACGCCTGATCATTGATAACGAGCAGAATTTTGTCCGCGAGTGTCCTGATCCAAAATTGCGCGATCGCTTGGAAGATATGCTCGAAGACGATCAAAAAAACTTAGGCGTAATTGAAACGACGATCACTCAGTATGGGGTACGCAATGACCCGAAAGAGACTGTGCAGAAAATGGTAGAACGAGCGCAAGAAATGATGCATAGTTCTCACTTAAGTCTGTACGAAAAAGTAGCCCAACACGAACTTCTGAAGCATGGCCAGGTGATGTCTGGTTTAGTTGTTCACCAGGCAGCGAAAGTAGTTGGTAAAGACGTTGAGGCAGCGATCGCACCGCTGAACACAGTAAACTTTGAAAACCGTGCCCATCAAGAACAATTGAAGGGAATGCTGGAATATCTTGGCACCCGCGAACTGACTGGCGAAGAGCCAGATCAAAGTGTTTGGGGTCGGGTTCAAGATGCTGTGGCTGCTTTGTCGGGTGTTTTAGGTGGAGCTGTCACTCAAACCAGCGATAAGTCCGATCTCAGTATCATGGACATCATTTTCATGGATCACCAAAAAACGAAGACATTGATTTCAGAGATTCGGAATACGGATGATCCAAACAAGATTCAAGAGTATTTTGGTCAGCTTTATAAAGACTTGATTGTGCATTCGAAGGCAGAAGAACAGGTTGTTTATCCGGCTGTACGCTCTTTTTATGGGGAAAGAGATACCCAAGAACTCTATGATGAGCAAGCTGAGTTGGAGCAAGTTTTGAAGCAGACTCGCAATATGCAACCCGGTTCTTCCGAGTTTTGTGAGAATATCAAAACGATTAAGCACATGGTAGGTGACCATACCCGCCAAGAGGAAAGCACCATGTTTGCAGCCATTCGGAAAAATTGTTCCAAGGAACAACAAGAACGGTTAGCAACCCAATTCAAAGAAGTGAAAAAGCAACTGCAAAATCAGATGTAATCTAGCTGAGGAAAATCAGTTCGTTTACTTTGTTTAGGTAAATTAAGCAGATTAACCGGCTAACAGGAAAAGGATAGAGAAAGTTTCTCTATCCTTTCTAGTATTAATTAAATCTTGGCCTAGGCTAGGATGATTGGCTCAATATTAGTCAGCGCGATCACTATTGTTCTGGCTTAGTTGGCACTCCCGTTATAAATTATTCTCGTAATCCCGACGCTTTGGATGAGTCATAGCCCATATTGACTTGAGATAATTTAGCCAATTCGCGATCGACGTAATGGATTAACCGATTTACATCAATTTGACTAAGCTTATCTGGCTTTTTGGGATCTTGACCAACAATCTCACTTGTTGCAATAAAGCTATGAAGCTGATTTTAGAGTTTGATCTATTCCAACCCAGCCTACTGATTTGCTTCAAACTATGCAGTTTTTCTAAAGTAAAAAAATTCTTTCTACACTTAACAGTAGGGGTGTCGCAATGGTACTGCGACCCACGGCCACGGCTCTTGCTGGCTAATGCCCATCGGACATTTCCCGCCAAAGTTGGGGAAACGACCTACAGTAGAACTAGTTTTTCAGTTTTTTGTTGTTAAACCTGTGACTCAACCTGAAGCCCTGCGCCAGTTGCTCAAGGCGGTTGCTCAAGGCGACCTTTCGCCCGACCGGGCCCTGGATCAATTGAAATATTTGGCTTACGAGCCTGTGGATGATTTTGCCCGCATTGACCACCATCGGGCGTTACGAACGGGTTTCCCCGAGGTGATTTGGGGGCCTGGAAAAACACCGGATCAAATTGCCCGCATTATGGAGGTCATGCGGCACCAGGCCGAGGTTGTGATGGCGACCCGGATTGAACCTGAAGTCTATGAGCAGTTGCGCGATCGCGTTCCAGGCTTGCACTACTACCCAATGGCGCGCATTTGTGCGGTGCAGGCGCGGAATGAAACTCGTACCCCCTATCCAACGGGGCCGCAGCGGGCCGGATTAATCAGCGTGTTGTCAGCGGGAACTGCGGATTTGCCGATCGCCGAAGAAGCTGCCGTGACGGCGGAATTGTGTGGCTTCCAAGTCAAACGGTTGTGGGATGTGGGCGTTGCTGGCATTCATCGATTGTTGAGCCAACGAGAGGTGATCGCCGATGCAGATGTGCTGATCGTCGCGGCGGGGATGGAAGGAGCCTTGCCCAGTGTGGTCGCGGGATTGGCCGACTGCCCAGTCATTGCAGTGCCCACCAGTATTGGCTATGGAGCCAGTTTCAACGGCTTGGCGGCGTTGCTGTCGATGCTCAATTCCTGTGCGGCGGGGGTTGGCGTTGTCAATATCGACAATGGCTTTGGGGCCGCAATCCTGGCAGGTCAAATCTTGCGTACGGCCAATCGCTTAAGTCAAGGCCAATGGCATGGTTTGTAGCACAGGCGATCGCTTAACCGTGAAAACAAACCAGGTTATGCCGATGCTCAAGCTGCCGGATCTTTCTCCCGCCTTCAGCGAGGGTTTAGCCGGGATATTGAGAGACAAACTCGTCCGCGATCGCGCGCAAAGTCTCATCTAAATACAGCAAAGTTTGTTGAGCAATTGGGACTGGTACACCACCATAAAATGCTTCCGCAATCCCACCAGCCATACAGGCCAAGGTATCACTATCACCGCCGATAAAAATCGCATTGCGGATCGTATCTTCAAAGCTCGTTGATTCCAGAAATGCAATGATTGCCTGGGGCACCGATCGCTGACAAGTCACGCCAGCAGGTTCCACCGCACTCAGTTCCACCCCCAAATCATACGCAAAATTACTTTCGATAAACGTTTTAATTTCTAGTTTAGAGTGGCGTTTACGCGCCATTAAAATCGCAGCAGCTATTGCCTGTGCCCCTTTAATTCCTTCTGGATGGTTATGAGTCGCAGCAGCACTCTGTTCTGCCTCTTTGAGCACCTGCTCCAAGTCATCAAAAGCATAGGCAACAGGGCTCACTCGCATCGCAGAGCCGTTACCAAAACTGTTGTAAGGTTCAAGACTATCTGAAAAGCCCCACAACATAAACTTTGCACCATATCCCGCCCGTGGATACTGATTAAAATATTGCTTGATACTGTGGGTATAAGACTCATGTTTAAGTAGACTATCAGCCACCGCAACGGTCAATACGGTGTCATCTGTAAAGTGGCTATTTGCTGTAAATAACTCAAACTCTTTACTACGAATTGTTTTTCCTTCGTAGACAGAACCAACAACATCACCAACAATTGCACCTAGCATAATACTCTTTAAATATTACTTTTTTAGGAAAAATAGATTCATTTGACTAAACAAAAGGTACGTCTTTTATCTTGAGAACACCGTTAGAAAAAGGAGCTAAATCAACAACTCTAAGCCTGTGAATTAGATGATTTCAACTGCAAAATCTAGCCAAAAGCCCTAACATTAGAAACCTGTTAACTCATGTCAGCAACTTGGCCCTTAGCATTGGAGAATTGTGACTTGTTATAGCAAGATTAATAGCGTTATGTCCATTAGGCCATACCGATTCGGGGTAACTCGCAAGTCGCCATTCAGTCGCCTGCAAATGCAATCCAATTATTCGCCGTTGCCGCGATCGCCCAAGACAATGAATTACCAGCGATCACAGCGTTGCTCATCGGGTGGTGGCTAGCTAGAGCGATCGCGGGGCTGTTAATCCACCCAGCGGACTTCGATGAAGTGGGTGGGGCGACCAAGGTAATCGCGCCGGGGAGAAATGTTAGCGATCGCCAGGTTAAAGGGAATGGCCGTTGTGACATAGCGCTGCACCAGTGGCCCCAGTTCCGGCGTGAGATAGGCAGCAGTCATAGCCGCTGCGCCCAGGCCGATCACTTGCCCAATGGGATCGCGAGGCAGCAAAACGGAAGCACCGATCGCCAAACCAGCCGTTAACATCATGCCAACCGACAAGTTGGTGCCACAGCGGGGATGGATGGCTAACTCGGCTTCACCTGACGTAATCCGTCGGAGGGCAGTTTGGACAGCGCGGCTCACGTCTTCCGTGGCCACATCGCCATACAAGTAAAACCCGCGATCGGTAGACAAGCCACTGAGAGAATTGTTATCTGCGGTGGCACTGGTAAGCCGACTCAACACCCACACCGTTGCGTGTTCCAGGGCGTGGACTTGCCGGGTCATCAACAGTTCTTTAACGCCGGGGAGAAAGGACAGTTCGCGCAGCAGATCAGCATCGGACGCGATCGCCGAGCGATTTGGAGTCTGCGGAAAAAACATCTCTAAGATTTCGGACTCCCAAAAACTGGGCTGCGCATATCCCGATGCTGAATCAGACATAACGCTCAGGCTCCACCAATAGACACAACAGCAGAATGCTAATCACTTTAGCGTTTTCGCCCCGGCGATCGCCGCACTTGTTGCAAATATTGGCAAAGCCTAAGCACCAGGTTACCTGCGCCTACTGAGCAGCAGGAGGAGGCAATTGAGGACACACCTTATTTTGGAAATCACACTGATAAATATAGGGTTCTTGCCAACTCAAGGGAATTTCCAGCAAATCCCGTGTGCCAGTAATCCCCTGCCCAATAAAGAGCAGAGTGGCCACCACATTCAACACAATATGAGCGGTGCGCCAACGGTTTGAGCGATCTTGATAAATATCACGCACGATCGCCAACGAAAAAATCATCAACAGCGTGACCGTCACCCCATAGTAAAAATGGGAAATGTACCATTTGTTATCCAACCGATAGATGCCATCTTGAAAACTGAGCACCACCAGACTGGCCCCCGCCAGGGTCGCAAAAATACCCCGCCACAGCTTTTTTTGCGCCCGATACAACATCACCAACGAACCGATCGCCACGACATACATCAACAAAATCAGCACAAATTTGGTGGGCATGGCGCTCCACAGTTGGTCGGCAACAATGCGCTTAAACATGGGGCGCGTAATCCCCAATAGCTCGATACCGACGACAGCCGCTGCCAAAAATCGACCAATTTTCAGATGTTCTTGGCCCACACCGGGCGGAATTTTGCTCTTACCAGCCTCCGCAACCTGGAGGCGACGTTGCCGAGTTTGCCATGCCATAAACACGGCGATTCCCACCGTGGGAAAGATCAATGTCACCGCGATCGCGGGATGGATTAACCGAAGAAAATCTGCACTGAGATCCATATCACGTTGTTATTAAAGGATGTACACCACTAACCCGATAGTACTGTAGTGGCCAAGGAAACATGGTCTGACGGAACATGGTCGGGTACTTTCTCCCTCGCCAGCGCCGCGATCGCCCTTCGCCAACGCCCAAAAAAAAGAGTGCAAATTCCTTGCACTCCTTGCTCCGAGATTTGGGAGGATCACAGACTTTAATTTTTGGTTTCCGGCAACATACACTTGTCGCTGTCGCACCCGGCTGGCCCTTCCGCCAAACTAAAGCCCTGGTCATAACGCAGCAACGCGCCATAAAAGTCAGGATTCGTTTGCCGTTGCTGGACTTCCGCTTGCAGGCGATCGTAGGTAGCTTTATCGATTTTCTCGAAGGGCAGACGGGGGAACGGCGCATCGAACCGAGCCAAAAGCGCCGCACTGATGTAGCCTTCATGGTTCGCGATCGCCTGATGAATTCGCTGACCCAACGGTTCGATTTCGGCTTCCGTCAGTTCAATGGTGGCACTGGTGTTGTGCGTGGTGTAATGCCGCTGCACTTGCATATAGAAGTCAAACTGCGCCAAGGCGGAGAACTTCTCAATCGCGATCGCGTCGGCCCCTGGCAAGTTTGCCCAGGAGACTTCGACCGGAATTTCCACTAGCCATTCCGTACAGCGCGGGTCGAACGGATCATTCAACAGATTGCCCTGCTCATCCTTATCCGATTGGGATGGCACAATGCTATAGCCATAATCCAAACACGCCATCGCCACCGGATCGTTCTTGCGGAACGTAATCCGCCGGATAAATCGCTGAGCTTTGGGTGGGTGCCACCCCGGAGAAGCGCCCGTTAACAGGCTCTTGGTGCCCGCAGGTTGCACTGTGGTACAGCGATTGGGTCGCTTTAAGCCGTGGCGATCGCAGTAGTCCCACACGACACGATGCACGACTGCCTTCCAGCGCGACAGGTATTCCTGCTCTTGCTGCTTGAACTCCAGGCCCATCGCCGTGTCTGGCCGTCCGGCCTCCCACCAGCGCAACCAGTCCACCCCAAAGGCATGGACGAAGAAATCAAATAACCCCGTGAAGGAAACACCGACAATCGGGTCAAGCTCACGGGAATATTGATAACGCGGTTCCATAAACCGATGGTTGAGCAGCGCTGCCACAGACAAAGCCCCCGCTGTGAAGGCTTGCTCCTGAGCGTCGTAATCTAATGGATCAATTTGGTTTAAGTGAACCTCAGATAAGTTGCAGTGAAAATCAACACCAAGTATTTCTCCGCATGGATTTAATCCATAACGACCCAGGCGATGCTCAATTTCAGCTTGGGGCATCTTTGGATACTGCTGTTGGATCCAGTCCGCACCTGTGCCGTTCACGTAACTGGCTAAGAACGCCTGCCGGAGTTGAGGGGTAGTCAACAGATCGGTGTTACTGCGGGCGATCGCCTCTGGTGCGTATTGAATCGCACCTTCCCCGGAATAAAACTGTTTCCGCACCGCCTCGATACACTCTGTCTCAGTGGGTTGATGATGATAGACGCGAGTATGATTGGCCATCCGCAGGGCATCCCGCTCTGGATCAATCCGCCATTGCCCGTCTTCACCTTGCTGCCACAGGTTTTCTTTAGCCCCAGCAAAGCCCAGATCTTCACTATCACCCTGACGCATCCCCGCGCTGTTGTGGGTTAGATAACCATTGCAGTAAAAACAGTGGGCTTCTTCGACTTCGATGTCGTAGGTTTGCACATGGTCATAACTGCCTAAACGCTTGACCGTGACCGGGATGTCGATCTCTACCTCGGATTCAGCCTGGTAGCGTTCATAGTTAGCATCCACAGAACGAGCGCCCTGGAAGCCCATTTCCCGCATCTCGCTGTAGGTATAGACTTCCCGCATCATGACACCAGGAACCGTAAATCCATACATTTTTAGACCCTGACGCACTGGGCCTTTGCTCGAGTGAGGAGCCACTAATGCGTTGTATCGCCCTTTCAAAGCAGGCAACGTGAGGTTATATTTCACCTGCCAGCGATCGCATTGGGGCTGGGTCATCGTCAGTCGGCCTGCAATGCCCAGACTAGACAGCACTGCACCAACTTGAGTCATAAAGGCCCGATAGACCGTTGTCACCAAATGGGGAGGACGATTCTGCACTGCGCCGTCACTGTCCATCAACCCAGCAAGGTAGGCAGCCCGCACATCCACCGTGCCTTGCAGGATAAAGGTTGGGACTTGCAAGGGTTGGTTGGGCTGCTTGATGTATCGCTGGAAGTATTCTGCTAAGCGAATTGAAGAGCAAACCGACTTCGCGGTATTCTCGCCGCGCACTATCCCGTGGGTTGCGGTCAAACCAAACTGAGCCAAAGCCCGATCTAGTTTGGCCTGAATTCGGGGTAGACCATCGGTGTCTAAACCGTTCATGGCCCATTCCACGCGACCATAGGGTTTGCCGTACTTGTTACGACCAAGGGCAACATAGCCATCACCGTGGGTAAAGCCAATGAGCCAAGCAACATCTGGCGTGAGGTCAGGAATGGTCAGCGACTTTGCCGTACGGCTTTGCTCAGGGCGATCGCCTGTGAAATCGGCTGGTAAATGGGTAACGGTGCCTGGAAGAATTTGCGTATTGTGTAAAAGGCGATCGCCCTCGGCAATCTCGCTAGCCTGTTTCCAAACAATAGCACCCTTGGCATCTGCCAATACCGCATGGCGATGGTTCAGAGTCGATCGCAGTGGGGTCGCATTCGTCTCCAGTTCGTATACATCCTGCATCCCCTGATCAAACTTGTTGGTGACTTGGCGGAAGCCCAAAGGCGTTTGCACCCAATCCCCAATTTGCACATCTTTGATGGGAACTAACCCCTGGGCTGTGTGCACCAGTGCATCTTCGGGCAAGCACCGCCGAATATTCCCGGCGACAACGGTGGCGGCGGCTTCATCGATTAGCAAGCAACATTCCACTGAGGTGAGTTGACGACCGATCGCTTTGTTGAGAATCGCGGCGCAGCGATCGTACAACCCAGACAACCGAATGGGATTGGCCACCCCCCCAAACCCTTTCAGGATTTCGCCTTCGGGCCGCACATCGCTCACATCTACCGTGACCTGCACCGGGCCATCAAACCGAGGATCGGTAGACAGTTCCAACAGCGTTTGATAGGAAGCCACCCAACCTTGACGACTATCCCCCACATGAATCGTCACCGCGTTGCCCTGAATGACAACTTCAGTAGTTTCGCGGCGCTGGGCAGCGGGTGTAGTGCCGACGGTACCGCCCAAAGTCACCGTAATCGGGTTGCGGATCGCGGGCAGTTGCTCAATATATTTTGGTTCGAGGATGGCCCCCGTGCCACACCCCATCATCGCGAGATCCATCATCAGGCCAAAGGCGCGCCAGTCAATCACGTTTGTGCTGGTGCAGTTATAAGCGCCGGAGAAGTTTTCGGGATTCTCGATCCAGGGGGTGCCCCCTACCCACAGCCACCGCCCAGAGGGGAGGGCCTTTAGCTCGTGTTGCATTTGCTGAATCAGAGCCGCTTCCGCAGGGGTGAGACGGCCCAGTTTGATCAGGCCACCCGTGGTGCGCTGGATGACTTCACGCAGAGATTCGCGCTGGTCGTTCATCCGGCGACTGTAGGTGCGGTAGAAGACTGGATTAGCGGTGGGAGCCGTGCTGGGAAAAGCGATCGCCTCTCCATGAGACGCGGAGTTCTGAGTCGAATCAGAGGAGTCGCGGTGTTGACGTTGCAGGTTTTCAAGCTCTCGCACCATAGTTGAAATCTCGCGGTTGCTGATAGGTGAATTGGGCGATGGAATGCCACCACCTGAAGTGTTCGATGAAGGTAGGGGTTCTACTCCCCGTAGACTACATCTTGCGGTTTGAGATCAGCAGTCTACACTATCGGTAGGGCAGAACGCTCTGAATTTAACACACGATCGCGGTTCTGAGATCACTGGCACGCGCTTTCCGGAGGGCACATCTTGCGCCCAACCCCGTCTCAATTTGGAGGAATCTACACGGCGATCGCGGCCCTGTTTTAGCTCAGCCCGCGATCGCCCACTGCACGACGCACCCCCAAAAGGACACCCTGCGGCTGTTTTGACCGCTGCCCAGCCTGGAGCAACGGCAGGACAAGGCCAAACCATACCCCACATTTATAGTACTATTGAACTAACTTAGTATCCCCTCACGGAGTTTGACTAGCGATGAAACCGTTCTTGTGTATAAGTTTGCTGTTGTTGACTGGGGCGATCGCGGGACGACAGGTAGCCCACGCCAGTTTTTCGACCCCGGCGATCGCAGCGTCCAGGCCCCTGGCCAACCCAAGCAACAGCCGCGCTAGCGCCCCAGCGATCGCCGATCAGACCAACTTCACACCCCTACCCCCGCCCCGCCCCAACCAGATTGCCCCCCGTGGCTCCCGCCCCAAAACCGATCCCGCCACGGGCCTGCCAACGTGCAGCGAACTCGCCGGAGCCCAGGCTTACGATCGCCCCTTATTGTTTACCGAGCAGTCCCAACTCGGCTCCAAAACCCCCGTCACCCCGGCCTGTGTCCATCCGGTAATCAAGCGAGGGACGGGCGGCCTGAGTGCAACGGGCACCAGCATCACCCTCTACGGCTTCCAGATGGAGAATCGCCAAGAGTTGTTGCAAACAGCGGCCCAGCTCAAAGATCGGAGTCGCCTGTGGTACAGCCCCGGCATGTATCGCGAGGAGTTACGCCGGATTCAGCAGCTCCGCAAAACCAGAGTCTAGCCCCCAAATCCCCCCCAGGGGGACAGAATCATTGCCGCGATCGCAGGGTCACAGGCTAGGCAAATTGAGCAGACTACGGAGTTGATTCACCAGGCGTTGATCGGCGATCGCGGTGGGGCCGGGCGGCAAATCAATAGGTGGATACCCCGTCAGCACAAGCTGAATCGGCGCGTCATTAGGCTGGAGAGTCACCATTTGGGCATCATCCGAAGTGGGAGACTGGGGTAGTACTATCTGGCGTAGTGCGGCCAGGGGATAAACCGTTTGGCCCCACCGTTGCAGCCCGCCCCAGTGAAGCACACGCAATTCTTGAGTGCGGGTATCGCAGGTGAGGATCACCCCAGGACTCAGCAGCAATAGCACCGCCGGAACGGCAAACAGGCCAAAGCGCCAGAGCAACGCTGTGATTTCGCCGGCCTGGAAGGTGTTGTAGCGGTAGGTCAGGGTCAGGCTGGGTTGGCTGGGAGTTTGCAAAAACGTCTGGATTTGCTGCACCGCCGCGATCGCGTCTGCTTCCCGGCCCCGCACCGATTGAAACGCAACCTCGCCCTTGGCCGTCGCCAACACCACCCCATACACCGGGCGATCGTCTTCCATCAGGGAGTTAACGCGCACCCCTTGAATATCGCTCAGGGGTAAGGTTTGGGTGCGTTCCAACTTGTCGGCGTAGAGGGGTTGCTGAATTTCGGTCAGGGTGCAGGCCGCCTGGGCCAACTGGGGCGATCGCTGACATGTCAGCGTAGACACCATCCCCGCCGCAAACGCACCACTTAAAATTGCGCCCAACAGAGCATAAGTGCCAAACAGTGCACTGCCCAAAAGCCAGCCGCGTAAAGGCCAATAACCAATCGTCAGTCGGGTCGCTGTGGAATGAACAGTTCTCATGAACGGGGGGGCAATTTTGCCGCCATTGGGTCACCTTGGACTACATAGTTGTAAACCATTTGGGACACTTGGCGGATAAAGTCTTTGGCGCTGGGGTGGGCGTGTTTGCTTTTCACCAAAATGGCCGCCAGATAGCGCTTGCCCGAAGGCGTTTGCACAATGCCCGTATCGCCCAGGATAAAGCCAATATCCCCTGTTTTGTGGGCGATCGCGGCTCCCCGGCCCAACCCACTTGGCAACAAACGGCGATCGCGCACCTGCTGCATGATCGTCAAAATCTGCGCCCGACTCTGGGGCGAGAGCAACCGGGGTTGATCCAACAAGGCCAAAATCTGCACAAGTTCCTGAGGGGTAGACACATTCGTGCCCTCGATATCCGGCAGATAATTATTCAACGTCGTCTGCTGCAACCCCCACTGCCGAAACTGTTGGGTCAAGACCTTCACGCCGCCCAACCGTTTGATGATCATGTTCGTGGCCGTATTATCACTGATTGTGATCATCTTGGTGGCCGTCTCCAACACCGAAAACTCGCTGCCCTGGGGCTGCAACCGGAGATTGCCCGAACCACCCGCCATCACATCGCGCGTCATGACCAAGCGTTCATCCAGGCGCACGGTTCCCGCTTCCACCGCCTGAAACAAAGCCATCAAAATCGGCACTTTGATCATGCTGGCCGTTGGATACACCGTTTCCCCATTGACCGAGAGATAATTCCCCGTTTGTAAATCCAGAAAAAACGCCCCCGTTTCTTGCAAAGAGGTGTATTGGCGACGCTGGAGTTGTTCGATCTGCTGTTGCAAAGTATGCAGCGATCGCCCCGTAGGCAAGGCTGCTTGCAGCGATTGCAAGGGAGACAGCAGCGTTGTGGGAGTTGTTTGGGAAACCGCAGGGAGCGATCGCCTGGGCGAAGCCGCCTGCACTCCCGTCGCCACAAACACCACACCACCAACCAGGCCAGACAAAAGATAGGGGAGTATTTTCACGGATTACACTAAGGTTTTTGTATAGAATTGCGTAGAAGTATGACGGATTGCCGCCCTAGAGCCAACCTACCCACGGTAGAAATGCGGGAAGGCAAAGCGCCCTCCCACCAAACTATGTAGAGAGGATAGACAGAATTCTGCTGTGTAAATTTACGGAAACCTGCCTAACTCTGTCGTATTTCAGCCCTGGGCCAACGCTATCCGGATAAGATCCCATCTTTTCGCCAGGGCGATCGCCCGCCACCCTCGCAGTACCGCCATTGCCCATTGCCCCATACCCCATTGCCCCCTGAGCCATTGCCTCGTGCATCGTTAATGCGTACATCGTTTAACTGATGACTGGACTGACCCCGCCCAGGTGCCAGTCCACCCCCCTTGTTTTGCGAAACTCCTTCGGTTGAATGAGCCGGAGACCCCGTATGCTTGACTAAGGTTGAGGTGCAACCCTCGCATGGGAGTAACAGGATGGAGCGGTACGACGTTGTGATCATTGGGGCAGGGCACAATGGCCTGGTCTGTGCAGCCTACTTACTCAAAGCCGGATACAGTGTGCTGTTGCTGGAAAAACGGCCTGTGCCGGGGGGGGCTGCCACCACGGAAGAAGCCCTGCCCGATGAGGCACCGGGGTTCAAGTTCAACTTGTGCGCGATCGACCATGAATTCATCCACTTGGGGCCAGTGGTAGAAGAGTTGGAATTGACCAAATATGGGCTGGAATACCTCTTTTGCGATCCCGTAGTGTTTTGCCCCCATCCGGATGGCAAGTATTTTCTGGCCCATCGCTCAGTTGAAAAAACCTGCGCCGAGATTGGCCGCTACAGCCCCCGCGATGCAGCGAAATATGCGGAGTTTATTGAATACTGGCGACAGGTCGTGTGGGCCATGAGTCCCATGTTTAATGCGCCCCCGTCTGATGTGGTGGCGATCGCCAAAAACGTGAACCGCAAGGCCATCCAATCATTTTTCACCGCAGTTGGCTCGTCCCAGAAAGCCCTGGATTTTGTGCGGACAATGCTGACCAGTGCCGAAGATCTACTCAACGAGTGGTTTGACTCAGAATTTTTGAAAGCGCCCTTGGCCCGGTTAGCCGCCGAAATGGGTGCGCCCCCCTCCCAAAAGAACCTGGCCATCGGGGCAATTATGTTGGGTCTGCGGCACGATCCGGGGATGGCCCGCCCCAAAGGGGGGACGGGGGCATTGACCAAAGCCTTAGTCAACCTTGTCACCAGTTTGGGCGGCACGATCTTGACGGAGCAACACGTTGACAAAATTTTAGTGGATGGCGATCGCGCGGCTGGAGTCCGCACGGCCAACGGCACCGAATATCGCGCCGACAAAGGGGTAATTTCCAATATCGATGCCAAACGGCTCTTTTTGCACCTGGTGGATCCGGCAGATGTGGATCGCGCTGACCCCAATTTGCGCGATCGGGTTGATCGCCGCACGGTCAACAACAACGAAACCATTCTGAAAGTCGATCTCGCTATGTCTGAACCCCTGCGGTTCGAGCGGTATGGCCACCAAGATGACTTTCTAATTGGGTCGATTCTCATTGCCGATTCCGTTCGCCACGTCGAAATTGCCCACGCTGACCCCGCAATAGGCCGGATTCCCGATGCCGATCCTTCGCTCTATGTCGTTCAGCCCACTATGCTCGACCCAACGATGGCCCCGCCGGGAATGCACACGGTTTGGATCGAGTTTTTTGCCCCTTACCAAATCGCGGGCTTGGAGGGCACTGGCCACAACGGCACCGGCTGGACAGATGAACTCAAGCACAAAGTGGCCGATCGCATCGTTGACAAACTAGCCGACTACGCCCCCAACGTCAAAACTGCGACGATCGCCCGTCGGGTCGAAAGTCCTGCGGAACTGGGCGATCGCCTCGGAGCCTTTAAGGGCAACTACTACCACCTGGATATGACCCTGGAACAAATGGTCTTTTTCCGCCCCTTGCCCGAAATTGCTAACTACAAAACCCCCATCCAGGGCTTATTCCTCACCGGAGCCGGCACTCACCCCGGCGGCTCCATTTCGGGCATGCCGGGACGCAACTGTGCGCGGGTTTTCCTCCAAGCCCAATCCCCCAGTTTGTTCACCGGGGTGGGGAATGCGCTTTCCACGGCTTTCAGTGAGTTGTTCAAATAGCCGCTGAATCAGCACCACAACCAGCACAACTCCCAGGCCAAAGTGCCCCCAGGCCCGGTTATCGCGGAAACCAAAACAATTCGGGGCGATCGCTCACAGGCTGTTGTTGGGCCACCCGGTTCAAATGCCCGACCAGATTGCGACCCGCCAACGGGGCGATCGCATAGTCCGTAATGCTAATCGTCTGTTCGGCCCACGGCATCAACGGCACATGACTGGGACTCAGGGCAATAATCGGCACACCGCGCAACCTAGACATTTGGTGCAGCCGCTTCGCCCAAGCTTCGGCCTGGAGTTTGGACAGATTGCCGTCCAAAATAATCAAATGCACGATCGCTGGCAACGCTCGCCATTCCAAAGCAGTGGGCGTGTTCACCAAAATGGCTTGCACCCCGTTCTGGGCAAACCAGGGAGTCAGGGTGTCTCGCTGGGCCGCCACTTCACCCACAATCAGCACGCACAACGGATCGCTCAGACGCTCCGGTTCGTCAAACACGACCTGCGAAGCAGAGGACAACAATGGGCGATCGCAGGGACAATGCAACGGGTCTTGCCCGCCCAAATCAGCCACCGTTCGGGGCAACCGACACCGGGCACACTCCAACACCTCACAATGCCCGCCCAAAAACTCCCCAAACGCATACACATCAGCCTCAAGGGCCAACTCCCGAAAATCCGCTCGGCTTTGCAAATGGTGCCAAAACTGCAAAAAGTCAGGATGATAGCCCCAATGAGCATACACAGTGCCCAAAAATGGCAAGGGGCCATGAGGGCCATAGATCGCTTTGCCCCGGCTTACGTAATACGCCACGTAGCTCATCAACAAGTCAAGCTGGGTAAGAGTTTCACTGGCGGGGCAGGGAATATCCAACACAAAACAAGTCGCCTCGGGATAATCCTCCACAGCCAGGGTCAGGTTCAAATGGCTGGCCAGCGTCTTCGCCAAAGACAACCCCAAGCCCGTACCACTGTGTTGCCAAGGATTATCTGACGGTACCCGATAAAACGTATCAAAAATGCGGTTTTCTAACTCCGAGGGAATATGGGTATCGCTGTTGCAAACCTCCAGTTGGATCAACCCCAATTTCGCCATCACAGTCACATAAATCTTGCCTTCGTTCGGGGTAAATTTACAGGCGTTGTCTAATAATTCCACCACAATCCGTTCCAGCAAGGCGGCATCCGTCTCGACAACGGGCAAATCTGCCGGAATCTCCACGCACAGCTTTTGGCGCTTGTTGCTGGCCTGGGCGGCGTACTGCTCAATGATGGGAGGCAGCCAAGCCTGGAGGGCAATTTTGGCGGGGTTGGGCGGCGGCGGCAGGGTCGTAAATTCTTGCAACATGAGCAGATCGTTCACGAGGCGAATTTCTCGATCGCACTCCCGATTGAGGGTTTTGAGATGCTGGGCCACTTTGGTCAAGGCAGGGTGGGCGGCCAGTTGTTCTGCGGTGAATAGCCCTTCTTGTTGCAACGCGAGTTCGATCAACCGAGCCGACATGCGAATCACCGACAATGGGGTGCGCAATTCGTGGGAAACCGTGCTTAAAAAATCATGAATCAACCGATTAACATCCGCACACACCCGCTCGTCCACGAGGGGATTGGGGCTAGCCTCGCTGGTCAAATCCTGGGCCTCTAAGGGGGCGATCGCTGCTGGGGGCTCTGCCAGGGGTAAGGTTGGCGCTAAGGCTGGCTCATCTGGGGGCAGGGGCGATTGCAAATCAGTGGGCTGGGGGGAAGCGATCGCATAGGGGGCTTCCCGCCGACACCGAGGACACAACCAATAGGGTTTGCCCGCTTTGACATGGCACAACAGCGGGTAGGAACAATACGGGCACTCATTTACAGCAGTCATATAGCATTGGGTGTCAAACTTTGAATCAAAATGAATGAACGATTATTATCAACGCAGTATTTCCGGCATCGACTGGCGGCGAACCAAAGCCAGCGAAACCACCGCTAAACTTAAAATTGCGCCATTGCCGGAGCTTGGCCAGACCCGCTCAAACCAGCCTGGGTGACTTATCCCTTAGATTGCCCGGATTCCCGCTGAATCCGTGTCAACTTAAAGAAAGTATGAATTTGCATTGTTCGCTACGATGCAGTTAAAAACTGGGGAGTCGTAATGACACAAACTGTTTTGATTTTGGGTGGGAGTGGCCGCATTGGTAGCAGCGTGGCGCTGGATCTCTTGCAGCACACAGAAGCAAACCTGCGCATCGGCGGGCGTAATGAAACCGTTGGGCAGATGGTGTGCGATCGCTTAGGCTCTCGTTGTCAATTCTATCCTGTGGATTTAGAGGAGACCACAACCCTCCAGCCCGCGATCGCCGGTGTGGATCTCGTGATCCACTGTGCTGGCCCCTTCCACTACCGCGATACCCAGGTGCTCCAAACCTGCATCGCCAATGGGGTGAACTATGTGGATGTGAGCGATCATCCGTCCTTCACGCGCAAAGTCCGGGAGTGTGGCCCCCAGGCCCAGGCCGCTGGCATCACGGCGATCGTCAACACTGGCATTTTTCCCGGCATTTCCAACAGTCTGGTGCGGCAGGATGTGGAACAGCTCGATACTGCCGATTCGATCCACCTCAGCTATGTCGTCGGGGGGTCGGGGGGGGCGGGGGTCACGGTCATGCGCACCACCTTCCTGGGGTTACAAAAACCGTTTTCCGCCTGGATTGATGGCACCTGGCAAACCGTCCAACCCTACAGCGATCGCGAAATCATTGAATTTCCTGCCCCCTATGGCCGGAGTGGGGTGTACTGGTTTGATATGCCCGAAACTTTCACCTTGCCCCAGACCTTCCCCGTCAAAACCGTCGTCACCAAATTTGGCACCGTGCCCGATTTTTACAACTACCTCACCTGGAGTGTGGCCCGGTGGTGGCATCCCTGGTTGCTGCGCCAACCTGCCGTCATTGAATTTTTGTCCCAAGTTAGCCATTTCATGACCGATGTGAGCGATCGCTTCAGTGGCGTTGGGGTCGCCATTTGCTCCGATGTGGTGGGCCAGAAAGATGGACAACCCCGGCGATCGCGGTCAACCTTGGTTCACCCCAACACGGCGATCGCCGCTGGCATGGGCACAGGCAGCGTCGCCCAATTATTGCTCTCCGGTCAGCTCCACCATCCCGGCGTATGGGTCGTCGAAGAAGCCCTCCCAACGGAGTTATTCCGGCAAACTCTGGGCGATCGCCACCTCACCGTCCAGCAAGAATTATCCACCCCCGATGCTCCCATTGTGGACAGTCACTCTTAACCACGGCTCATTGCGTCGTTGGCCCCGTCTCATCCTCAGTCTCCAATGGGGTGTCCGGCTTCTCCTCACAGCCCACCACCCGATTCCGCCCAGAGGATTTGGCCGTCAGCAAATTGTGATCCGCCCGTTTCAGCAAACTCGCCCCCCGTGGATCATCACTAGGCCGCAAGGTGGCCGTCCCCGCGCTGATGGTAATTTTCAGCACCAATTCATCATCCACATTAAAGGCTTGGTCGCCAATTAACCGACATAACCGCCGCGCCACCAACAGCGCCTCGTGCTGGTCGGTATTGCTCAAAATAATGACAAACTCTTCGCCCCCAAACCGAAAGAGCGTATCGCGAAACCGCAGATTATGCCGCAGCCGCCCCGACACAAGCTGCAAGGCGCGATCGCCAATCGGGTGCCCATAGTTATCATTAATCCGCTTGAAATAATCCACATCCAGCATCACCAGGCTCAACTCTTCGCCCCGATTCCGCGCATTCTGCACCTGGCGCGGCAATTCCCAATCCAACGCCCGCCGATTGTTCAACTCCGTTAATGGATCCGACAGGGCGATCGCCGACAAAATATCGTTTGTCCGCATCAACTCCCGGTAGTTTTTGACCGCCCGCAACCCCGCCAAAATCTGCGATCGCAACAGCCGATCCTGCTTCGCCACCACCTCCGGGGTCAACCGTTGGCCCTTAAAATCATTCTGCGGCAACCACAAATACGCATCCGCCCCCCCTTCCAGGGCTTCCGTCCGCGCTTCCACCGTCCAATCGTGCTCCTGCCATGCATCAGTCAACATCTGGACAGGCAATTCCACCAAAATGCAATAGATCCACGCCAACTTCGCCTGATCTTTCAGCTCATAGCACAGCTCCAAACTGCCAGGCTGCGTTCCCTGCAAAATAATCAGATCAGGCTGCTGCGCCTGAATCAACGGAACCGCTTCACTCGGACTCGCCGCAACTTCAACAGCCGCATTTACTAAATTGCGCACTCGATCTAGAAGATTTGAGAGAAAATCATTCCCTCCAACAATCAGAATTGAAGCATCCATCGGCGTGTATCAGCCCAGTCCAAGTGTTCGGGTCATGACTTCAATAACGGTACAAGATTTTTTACCGTGTCAGGCAAGGAAGTTCATCGGCATGGCACGCTGGCAACACCGGCTCCATTGCCCCATCGGTTCCACCATCGCGCCAGCCTGGGCAACCAATGCCATCGCAAACGGCATCCGATTCAGCTTGCACTCGCGAACCCCCGCCATTACTGGATCGCGATCGGTACAGCCGCGAAGCCTCACAGCCGCACACTCATTTAGGATCACCAAACTAAGGGAGCCAGGGCGATGCAAAAACAAGTCCCCTCCAGAGTCTAGGCTACAAACCTGACCTGGCCCTTGAGTCGCTCTTCGTGGTAGAGAATATACGCGGGTAATTCAGCTTATACCAGTAACTACACTGAGCCTAGCAATTTTTCTGAACGGGAAATCAGGTTCGGTAGACTAGCCCACTCCTCTAACGACACCCCCAAAAACATTGCTTAGAACTCGCCAAAACCAGTGTAACGATTAGCACCCATCCTCAAGTAAGACTGGTAAAACCAACCTGATGTTTACGTCCGAGAGTCTGCGGGAGCCTGGGGTTCCGGGTGGTCACGGCTGCAACTTGGCGGTTCAACCAGAAGCCGTTATTCTACTACACCCGCGCAAAAAGCTGGCAAAGACACTGCGCCCCCGCCCACGGGCTTTACCTTGGCAGGCAGTGTAGCGGCAATAGGGTTGGGTAAAATCCCCCAAACCAGTGAAGTCATGGTCTTTGGCTGTCGCCTTCACTAAAGTGGAAGCCCAGTTGCGATCGCCCCCTGCCCCCAGCACCATCAGCCTTTCCCCGTGCCACTCTGGCGATCGACCAACAGCACCTTGTGTAAGCTCCTCGCTCATGACAAACTGTGGGCAACTCCGGGCAACTTTTTGTGCCCAGGCGCAAATCCTGCATAAAACGTTACAGAAACACCGATGGTACTGCAAAGAATCAGCTTGTCTACCAGTCCGGCGGCCCCGGCGGGGCGATCGCGCCTTCTTAGGGTTTGGCCCAGCCATCCCAGCCTCCCTGAGAGGGTATCACGCCCTTGACAAGGAGGATTGATCGAGTTTTGTCGCGATCGTGCAAAACCAGGTTGATTGGGGCAACCTAGAATTGGAACGCAAGACCGCCCAGTCATTTGAACTTGTACTGATTCTGAGTTAGCCTAAACCTGCCCCTTCGCCGCCGTTGCATCGACTGGAATCAATCCTTTGGCCAGGTCGAGCCTTGGGTGGCAGAGGCGACCTGCATCCCGCAGCCAGCCTGAGTGGGCTCCCGCTAACGCAACCAGGAATCAGTTGCAGCTTTCAATTGCTAGCCATGATTCTCTCGTTAAATTCCACTTAATTGCTATCGAGGAGGAGTTTCAGTGTTTTTGGGATAGCAATTCTCGGTTTTAGACCAGAACGGGTCCTGTCTGTTCTTGCTTCCACCACGCTGTTTTGCCAGGGTGCAGGTCGCTTTCTATGACGTTATCAGGCAAGCCTACCAGGGTTGATAGCTAGTCTGCAATGCTATCAAAATGCAACGATGTTTCTCACGCTCCTTTCAATTAACCTGTAACCTGTTTGCTGGTGATGCCCCTCATGGAAAATGAAATACTGACGTCAGATCTAATTCTTAAGGGACACCGTACGCTTGCGACTGTTATGTTCACAGACTGTGTTGGGTTTAGTGCCCGGATGTCAGTGAATGAAGAGCATACTCTTGATCTGATCCGCCGCGATCTCAAGTTGATGAAGGGGATTTGTCAACAGTTTGAGGGGCGCGTCCTCAAAACGACCGGGGATGGCTTGCTGTTGTGTTTTTCGAGCGCGGTGAAGGCGGTTCAGTGCGCGATCGCCATCCAACACACTATTGCTGAGCGGGCCACCAGCCTCCCACCCAATGATGCGTTAATCCACCGGATTGGGATTCATCTGGCGGATATGTACATCACTGAAAGCGACGTAATGGGCAATGGGGTGAATATTGCTGCCCGCCTCCAAACTGAAGCAGACCCAGGGGGCATTTGCATCTCCCAAACCGTGTATGACGTGGCCAAACATGGGTTAAATCTAGAAGCCGAATACATTGGCCCGCGGGAACTGAAAAATATCCGTGAGGTGGTGCCTGCTTACAAAATCTTGCTGGATACGGACAACGCCCAGGCGGATCCCTACGCCAACGCCACCCGCCACCTGGAGCAAAGTCCTAATTTTGCCCGCATTCGGAAGTTGATCTTTTATGTTTGCAAAAAGCGCTGGGAAAGTGATGACCATGTTTTGGGGACGGTCAATTTTCGGGGGGTGCTCCAAGAGTTTTTGAGTTTGAGTACATCGCCAGAACAACTCGCCAGTTTGTTGCACGCGGCGATCGCAACGTTGAGCAAGCAAGCGGAATATACCTTAATTGGGAATGAGATTTTGGCGGTGGTCACCAAGTTGTATGCGGTAGAAACGCCGCCACCGGGCCACGCTGAAGCGGCGATCGCGGCCCAGGCTCCCCCACCAGAGGCAGAGATGGCCACGGCAATTAGCTTCGCCACACCCCAACCGGCTGGGGCCAGCCCAAGCCACGCTTTGTATAGCGCGATCGCCCAGCAAATCGAACGCCATACCGACTGGTTGCGCCTCAAAAAACTGCTTTACTACGTTTGCAAACGCCACTGGGAAGGGGATGCCCAACGGTTAACTGCCGTCTCCACCCCGGCCCTCATCCAAGAACTCCACGTCTTGGCCCCCCAACCGGGCCAACTCCCGCCTCTCATCGATCGCTTTGTGCAGACATTGAATAAGCGGGCTGAATATGCGTTGGTCGCCAATGTTCTGCTTGGCAAGCTCCAAGCGTTGTATCTCCCAGCCGCCCACCCCGCCGCCGCCCCAGCCACAGCCGATGATCTGGCCACAATGGCAGCCTCCAACCCGCCAGACGCTGGAGCTGAGGCCGTACCCAACACCAGCGTCTATGGGGCGATCGCCACCAGTCTGGAACAAGAAGCCCAATACCTCCGATTCAAAAAATTACTCATCTACGTCTGCCATAACCAGTGGATTAGTGATTCCGCCCAGTTGGTTGCGCTGCCCACCGTTGGCCTCGTGCAAGAACTCCATACCCTGGCCCCCACCCGCGATCGCCTCCACCTCGTGCTCCAAGCCGCGATCAAAACCCTGAGCAAAGAAGCTGAATACTTTGCCCTAGCGAGCCTGCTCATCCAAAAACTGGACTGCCTGTATCATCCCCTGACTGATGTGCCCCCCGTGGCTCCACTGCCCCCGGCACCGCCGCCCGCACCCGTCGCACCCGCTGCCGCCCAAGCCCGCCCGCCCGCCGCCGCGATCGCCCCGCCAGTCCCCGCCCCGCCCACCAATCCCGGCACCGCCGCCCCCAGCCACCCCAGTCCCAAACCGGCTCCCATCAACTTTTTCGATATTCGCCTCGGCATCCTCAAACGCACCAACCCACTCAAAGCCAAGATCCTGGCCTTTTCTGCCCTTCACGACGACTTTCAATTTCGTGATCAGGACTGGCAACAACTCAAAAGCAACGACCTCGACGAACTCCTCCGGGGCCTCGTCGCCACCTGCCAAAACTACACCGATCTCGAACAACTCCTCTACCGCACCGCCAAACGGCTCCAGCAGCCCGATGCGCTCATCCAAACCGCCGAAACCGTCGTCAAAAGCCTGCGCACCTTCTATATCCACGGCAAAGCCACCCCCTTACTCAAAGTGGCTGGCGACGAAACCCAAATCAGCCTGGATGAGTTTGACGAATCCACTCAGGGCATGACGACCCTCAAAGATGACGGTGAGCGAACTCACCAACTGGCCCCCGCATTACCGATAATAAAACCGGGGACAAACGCACAGCATGATGCTTCCAACCAACCTCAACTTTTATCCAACCCCAATCAGGAACCCGCTACCGGAGCCTAGAAGTTGTAGTCGAGCAGATTTTCCATGCGTCTTCTGTTCTGGAGCGCCAGACCTTGGAGTTGAATGCCCATGAATGCGAGTGAGCTATTAAAACGGTACAGTGCTGGGGAAACTGACTTTCAAGGCGAAAATCTATGTGGCGTTGATCTCAGCGGGGCCGATCTCATTGGCATTGATCTACGCGGGTGTGACCTCCGGCGGGCCAAGTTAGTCTTTACTTACCTGAACCGAGCTAACTTGAGCCATGCCCAGCTCGGTGGTGCCCAGTTGGGCGGGGCCAACCTCAGTCAAGCCGATTTGCTCCGGGCGAATTTGCACGATGCCGATTTGCATGGGGCGGTACTGTATGGGGCAGATTTGCGGGGGGCAAACTTAACTCTGGCAAATTTGCTTGATGCTAACCTCATCAGTGCGGATCTGCGGAACGTGGATTTGAGCGGGGCTACCCTGCGGGGGGCGTGCCTGCGGGGGGCCAATTTGCGGTATGAGAAGCACTGTTACGAAGGGGCCTTGTTGCGGGGGACAGACTTGCGCTACGCGGATTTGCGGGGGGCAAACTTTGCCGGGGCCGACATGGGCAAAGCGGATTTGACGGAGGCAAATTTGAGCGAATCGAGCTTGCGGGAAGTGATTTTAAACGGGGCCAATTTGACCGGAGCCCAACTCCGCGGCACGTTTTTGACGGAGGCGATCGCCCTGGAAGCCAACCTGCACCAGGCGATTTTAGTCAATGCCAGACTCGAACGGGCCAATTTCACCGATGCCAACCTGACCGAAGCCGATATCAGCGATGCCAACTTGACGGGGGCCATTCTCGCCAAAGTCCGATTTTATCAAGCCAATCTGCGGCGATCGCGGCTCAACCGGGCGGATTTAAGTCGGGCCGATCTCCGCAAAGCCGACTTATCCGAAACCAGTTTAATCGAAGCTTACCTGGGCCGGGCCGATCTCAGTCATGCCAATCTACGAGAAGCCAACCTGGCCAAAGCCGAACTGAGTAGCGCCAACCTGACCGATGCCAGCCTCACCGGAGCGACCATGCCCGATGGCGTAATCCACGAATAAGCCCCGCCACCACCCAAGGGGGAATCTTTCTCCTGGGTGTTACCGTCATTCAGCGGAAATGGCACAATGAGGTTTGAACAAATCGGAAGCGCGATCGCCCTGGCGGCCTCCAATGGCGCTACTGCCCCGGCAGTCAAGATTTGGTGTGGTTGAGGTTGACTAAAGGTAAATGAATGCTCACAACGCAATACGGACTTACACCCGCCCCCCAAGGCCCACTCCAAATTTTGTTTGAGCCTACGGTCGCTACCCCTTCCGGTGCCCCTTCAGACCGAACCTCCGCCTACCTGCCGGAGCCCCTCAGCTTTTCCCTCGTCGTTCCCACCTATAACGAAGGGCGCAACATTGAAACCATTGTGGCCCAGCTCAGTGGGTTGCTGGATACGGTCTTGCCCCGCGATTACGAACTCATCATTGTAGACGACGACAGCCCCGATGGCACATGGCAACACGCCCTGGCCCTCATAGGAGACTATCCCCAGTTGCGCGTGGTGCGGCGGCAAGGCGAACGGGGCCTAGCGACAGCGGTAATTCGAGGTTGGCAGGTGGCCCAAGGCGAAATTTTGGGTGTGATCGATGGGGATCTGCAACATCCCCCGGAAACCTTGATCCAACTTCTAGACGCAATGGCCCAGGGAGTAGATTTGGCGATCGCCAGTCGGCATGTAGAAGGGGGCGGTGTCAGCACCTGGAGCGCGGCGCGACGGTTCCTCTCCCGTGGGGCTCAGGTTTTGGGATTGGTGATTTTGCCCCAAGTGCTCAGTCGAGTTTCCGATCCCATGAGTGGCTACTTCTTAGTCCGGCGTTCGGCGATCGCGGAACGGCCCCTCAATCCGGTGGGCTACAAGATTTTGATCGAAGTCTTGGGACGGGGTTCCATTGGGGCGATCGCCGAAGTTGGCTATGTGTTTCATGAGCGCACTGCGGGCGAAAGCAAAGTCACCTGGAAGCAATACGCCGATTATCTCCAACATCTGTTGCGCCTGCGAATCGACTCTGGGCGGTTGGGCCGACTCCGGCGCAAATTCCAGTTTCCCCTCGGTCGTTTTTTGCGGTTTGGGCTGGTTGGGCTCAGTGGCCTAGCCGTGGATATGAGCGCCCTTTACCTCTTTTTTGATGTGTTGGGCTTGGGCCTCACCCGCAGTGCGATCTTGGCGGCAGAACTGGCGATCGTCAACAACTTCATTTGGAACGATCGCTGGACGTTTAGCGACCTGGCGCAACACCAACCGGAATGGCGGATGGTCTTCAAGCGCTTTCTCAAGTTCAATATCGTCTGTGTGATGGGCTTGATTCTCAAAATTTTGTTGTTGAATGCCTTCTTCAACGGGTTGCACATCAACGCCTACGCGGCCAATTTACTCGCGATCGCGATCGTCACCTTCTGGAACTTTTGGATCAACCTCAAACTCAGTTGGCGCGTCACCCAAGTAAAGTAAATTGGCCCCAAATCCCGGTGATGCCACCGGGCAAAAACCACCGCAGAGACAGAGAGACAGCCCCAACCCCACACGATACACTGAAGCAGGAACCTGTTGCGGTGCTGGATCGTCACCCCTTAAAACGACCTCTGTTCGGTTCTGCTTCGCCTCGGTTTGCTCGTCGTCTCGGGCTGTTTCAATTCACCCTATTTTACTCCATTGGGATTTTAATTATGTCGCGCTTCCACTCGTGGGTTTTAGGCACTGCTTCCGTCGCGATCGCCGCCTTCAGCCTGCTCGGGTCAACCGCTACGGCCCAAGCAGCAGATGAAGTGAAATTCCGCTACGGCATTTTGCGGTTTGGCCTATCCGTCAAAGAACTGACCGACTTTGCCACTACGGGCGAACAATCTCCCGTGGTCGAACGCTACCTGACCCGCACCAACAGCAACCCCGCCGAAGTCCGGCAGATTCTCAACTATCCTGTGGCGATCGAAACAGGCCTACTGGACAAAGCCCTCAACAATCCCGCCGCCAACCTCCTACTGGATGAGCTTGACCAAATCATTCAAACCCCGGACAACAGCAACAACCGGGAAGCTCTCCGCCAAGCCATGCTCACCTCGACCAAAACCGATAATCAACTCACCCTGTTGGAAGTCATTCAGAACTACCCCCGTGACGAAATTCACCTGGATGTGAAACGGGCCGTCAAAACCTACGAAAATATCGCCAAATACCAGGACAGTATTGGTGAAGCGTTGAAAAAGGCGGGTTCCTTACGGGATGCTCTGAAAAAACAAGGCATTAATTTGCCTGATTTTCTGAAGTAAGACAACCCGTGGCGATCGCCCTAGGGTGAGGCAGTGGCCATCACCTCGACCCGCCCCGCCTCAGGGTTAGGTTCTGGCCCCCCTCCCTGGGAACTTGGGGCCAGGGCTTTTGTGCTGGCATAGGCCGTGGTGACATTGCGCCGGAGCAAAACCCACCCATCATCGGTGCGGGCCAAAATTTCTTGGCCATCCAGGGTCAGGGTTTTGGCCAGGTCGGGTTCCAGCAGCACCAGGGGAATACGGGTTTCCTGCCAATAGCGGGCGATCGCCGCTTGCTTAGCCACCGTCGCATCGGAGGGCAGCGTAACGCCTTTTTGCTGATAGTAAGGAACGGCACTGACCACAACGCGATCGCTATAAAAATCGAGGGAGGGCCGACTTGTTGCATAGGAAGTCAGCACCTGTTCGCCCGGTGGCGTATGCTTGCGGATCATCTCAGCCACAGGCCGCACCGGAAAAGCTTCCTCCAACTCCCACAGCCAATGGGGCGACAGCATCAACATCAACAACGACACATACATGCCCCAAACGAGCACCAAAATAAACTGGGAATCTCGTTGGATGACTAAAATCGTGACGGCAGTAAACATCAGGGCGATCGCCGACAGCACAATCAACAACGTCAGTTTTGGGGCCGGACTGAGCAAGCCCAGATAAATTCCAGCGCCCCATGCCACCATCGCCATGAGGCCAAACAACGCCGCCCAGGCGATCGGATATTGCCGCCGCCCCAAATATCGCGGCCCCAGCCATTCGCCCCCCTCCCACAACGTTTCGAGATGAGCGCCCACCGTCAACGCCAACGCTGGATAAAGGGGAAAAATATACCAGGGCAACTTCGTTTGCATCACCGAAATAATGAGCAAATAGCCCACTGACCAGACCAACACAAACTTAGCCCAGCCCAAAGTGCGGTTTTCCCAAGCGAGCTTATAGCCTTGGGGCAGAAAGACTAACCACGGCATTGAGTATTTCACCAGTTCTACCAGGTAATACCAAATTGGCCCCTGATTCCCTTCGACGGGCTGCCACACCCGGCTTAAGGATTGGTTCAGCACATTGTTCCCCAGGAACATGGGGCCATAGCGCATCCACTGAGCCCAATACCAGGCAAAGACAGGGGCACTGCCCAAGGCCATTCCCAACCAGAGATAGCCCGACGTGAGCAGGCGGGGTGTATCCCAATAAATGAACAGCAGGGCCAACGCCAACAACGCCACACCGAGGAGGCCCTTGGTCAGACAAATTAGCCCAAACCCCAAGCCCACTCCGACCCCCCAACGGAGATCCCGGCGCGATCGCAATAGGCAGTAGACCAGCACCAACCCGAAACAGACGGAAGCGCCATCCAACATGGCCAACCGCCCCAACCGCACCACCGGAATCAAGGTGAGATAGACCAGGGTGGCAAACACCGCAGGCAAACGCCGGGGAAACAATTCACGGCCTACGCAATACAACAACGGCACCGACAACGCCGATAGGGTCGCCCCCGGTAACCGGGATAACCATTCCCACGGCACAAAGGCCGCCTGCTCTTGCACGCCAGCCAGCCGATACATCTGGGCAATGAGCCAGTGCATCAACGTGGGTTTGTTGTGATACGGCTCCCCATTCAAGGTGGGATAAAGCCAGGTCAGGGGATCGAGCGCAGGGTCAGGCGTTGTTTGCGATCGCCAAATCGCCTTGGCGACCCCTGCTACGATGCCCTCATCCCAATCGCGAAGGGCCACATCGCCCAACCCTGCCGTAAACAGCGCGATCGCCGCGACCCCCACACCCACAATCCAGGCTTGGTCGATCCACTGATCCGTCGTCCGCTGCCTCAACCGGAGTAATCCTCTCTCATTCCACCCACGCACAATGACCACTGCTCCTCAATTGCACACATAGCTCCGGCCAATCCTTGTTCAGCGCGACTGGCCACCAGCCCTTTGACTAATCCCAAGACACACCCACTTTGCCGCCACCTAATTTGTCATGAATAAATTTGTGATGAATGAAGGTGTAATGCACTAATTTTGACAAACGTTGTGATGAACGGTGTGAAGTTTGCGCGATCGCGCAGTGCGAATACCCAGGTTTGAGGCCATCGAAAATCGCCACGGCCCTCGTAGTCTTTTCCTACCTTGCCTCATTGGGGAATACTTTTACCACTCCCCGCGCGGCCAGTCCTGATCAGGATAGAGCAAACTCATCAGCGCCACCCTGGGCGATCGCCCCACCCAGAACCCCGGACTTCCCAGCCCACCAGAGCCTCTTTTCAGCGTTGCCCCCCTGCGTCGAGGTCATTACTCCAGATTGCCCAACCGCTCAACGGTGCTTCATTCTAAATCCTTTCGTGCCTCTGAGGCAGAATGTTCCTCACTTCTGCAATAGCCCCTTAATTTGGCAAATGCCGCTCAAACCATTTTGCGCTCACCAAAATCAACAAAGCCGCCCCACCGCCGATCGCGCAAAGCTGCCACAGCCCACACCCCGCCAAGACCCCCAACGCCGCCGACAACCAGATCGCCGCTGCGGAAGTTAACCCCTTGACGGCCCACTTGCCCGATTCTTTCCGTTTCTGCAAGATTTCGCCTGCCCCCAAAAAGCCAACCCCAGCAGCCACCCCTTGAATCGCCCGACTCAGCGCCTCAGTGGAATCACCCATTTGCAAAATTGCCATAACAAAGAGGGCAGAGCCCAAGCTCACCAGCATATGAGTCCGCAGGCCCGCCGGTTTCCCCGCAACCTCGCGATCGCCCCCAATGGCCCCCCCCGCAACGATCGCCAGCGTCACCCGCACCAACATCGCGCCCCAGTCATCCACCGCCAACACCGGGGCATCACCGCGCAAGGCCAACACTAAACTCGCTACCGCTAACTGCTCAACGGACAAAGCACAAACTCAAAACAACATCAATTGCATCCCAAGCGGACTCCCACCAAACCAAAGGCCAGCTTCAACCGGGCGATCGCAGCCCAGCGTTTAATAGGCCGTTGGCAACGGAGCCAGTTCGGTGGCCGCCCTTTGTTTCGTACCCGGCGATCGCGATTCTGGCGATCGCGATTCCGAGGCAGACCCCGGCTGGAGGCGCACCTTCCCCAGTTTATCGAGATTTTGCGTCAGCTTTGCCACCTGCTGATATACCACCTTCCCCGGGGCACCAGTTGGCTGGCCTGGGGGCGATCGGCGAACCACTGACTGGGCCATCACTGGCTTGGCTTTGGCTGGTGTCCGTGTAGCCCCTTGCCGCCCCCGTGCCCGACTCACCGGAGTGCCCGCCCCCAAGGCTCCCTCAATCTCCGCCAGCGCCACCGGAGCCAGTTCATCCCCCGGCACGTCCACCACCACCATGTACCCAGCAAACTCCTTGCCGCCTACAATCGTTAACGCCTTCAAAATCCCCGGCATATCCGCGTGGATCAACTGTCCCCGGTCGTTATACAACTCCCGCGCCGACAAACAGCCAATGGTTGGGTTCCAGTTATAACTCTCTGGGAAACTACTATCTTTCCCCTGGAAAAAATCGGGCGCTTCCCCCGATCCATGAATCCGAAACAAACTCCGGCCCGCTTTCCCCGCCCAAAAACTTTGGTGCATTGGCCGATGATTCCGCCACGACGGCGGGAGCAAGGCTTGATAAGCCCCCAAACTGCCATTAAATGGCCCAGGTTGTCCTGGCAAAAATTGTTTCGCTCCCGCCTCAAAGGGCACATATAAATTGACCAGTGGAAACTGCCCATAGGCCCGGAAAAACTCATCGTCCGGTTGGTCAACAACACCCTCGACGCGATAGATCCCCTGGGGGGTTTGCCCTCGGGTAAAGTTCCACCCCAGGTCATAAATCGATTCCAACAACAACGGCACCGACCACAACTTGCCGTCTTGTTCATGGCGCAAAAAATTGCCTTCCCGATCTTTCACAATGGCGCGGCACAAAATTCGGCGATCGCTCCGACACAACACATACAAATGCAACTGTTTCGGGGCCACTTCCCATTTCAACAACTCCGCGATCGGGGGCAGTCCCACCGCCGCCGCCTGATCCTCAATTTCCTGAATCGTCGTCCGCAAATACACATTATCTGCCCAGCCCGGAAACCGCGCCTTCACCCGCTGGCTCAACCGCAACAGTTCCGTGTCCGCCAGTTTGCCCTTTGCCAACCCCGACAACGCCACGGCCACCCACTCCGCATCGGGGCTTTGCTCCACCGTTTGGAGAAACCGCTCCCCCACAAACCGATATACCCCCGCATCACTCAGATACAACTGAGTCGCCACCTTCATCGCCTGATCTACCGTTTGCAGTTGCGCCGCCGACAACCCCGTCTCCGTCGTCAGGGCCAAAATCTGGTTCAGCGCATCCGCCACAAATGCTTCTTTAGGCTCCACCACTGCCGTTGTCCACAACAAATGTCGCCAGTGATCCACCGTCGCCGCCGTAATGGGAAACCGCCGTAAATCATAGTTATCAGGCCGAATTTGCCGCACCTGCTGCTGCCGCTGCAACACCCGTTCCGACGCTGTTGCCTGCACTTTCTTCACGTTGCTAGCAGGCGTATCCAAGCTATCGGCCTGGCTTCTCAGGGGTAATTTAAACGCTAAGCCCACTACTATCACCGCGCACAGAGCCGCGATCGCATCAACCTTGCGAAGGGGCAACGAATTCCATCGTGATCGCACTCGTTTCATCGCCGGAATCCATCTAGGCTAAACAGCAGATGCAGAGGTCTAAACATTCCCTCATTTCTAACATTCCTGTCTTTGAAATCCCAAAGTTTGCAAACTCTACACACTGCAACAAAATATTGCAAACCAGGAACATTGCTCGAACTTTGAAATTCTTCACAAATAGAGTCACTGTGGTACTATCTGGATGGTTTCACGGCTCAACTTGCAAGCAACTAGCCTTTTCACGGTGTCTGAGGAGATGACAGGAGTGCAGGACAAAATTTCGAGCGAGTTTAACAGTTTTTCACAACGAAATCATCTAGATCCCATTCGGGTTGGTGTCATTGGCGTTGGCAACATGGGACAACACCACACCCGCGTCCTCAGTATGCTCAAAGATGTCGAACTCGTCGGCGTGGCCGATGTCAATGTCGAACGCGGCATCGACACAGCCAGCAAATATCGCGTCCGCTTCTTCGAAAATTACCAAGACATGCTCCCCCACGTCGATGCCGTTTGCATTGCCGTGCCCACCCGTCTCCATCACTCCGTTGGCCTCACCTGCCTCCATGCTGGGGTACACGTCCTGATCGAAAAACCCATCGCCGCCAGCATTGTCGAAGCCGAATCCCTGGTTAATGCCGCTGCCGACTCCCAATGCATTCTGCAAGTCGGGCACATCGAACGGTTTAACCCCGCCTTCCAAGAACTCAGCAAAGTTCTCAAAACCGAAGAATTGCTGGCCCTCGAAGCCCATCGCATGAGTCCCTATTCCCAACGGGCCAACGATGTCTCCGTCGTCTTGGACTTGATGATCCACGATATCGACCTCCTCTTAGAGCTGGCAGCAGCCCCAGTCGTCAAGTTAACGGCAACAGGGACGCGGGCCTCTGGGTCTGGCTATCTGGACTATGTGACAGCGACCCTCAACTTTGCTAACGGCATCGTGGCCAACCTCACCTCTAGCAAAGTCACCCATCGGAAAATTCGGCGGATTGCGGCCCATTGCAAAAACTCCCTGACCGAAGCTGACTTTTTGAACAACGAGATTTTGATCCATCGGCAAACCACGGCGGATTGTGTTACGGATTATGGGCAGGTGTTGTATCGGCAAGATGGGCTGATCGAGAAGGTCTACACCAGCAACATTGAACCCCTCCATGCAGAACTCGAACACTTTGTGACCTGTGTCCGGGGTGGCAATCAACCCTCTGTTGGCGGTGAGCAAGCACTCAAAGCCCTGAAGTTAGCCAGCTTGATTGAACAAATGGCATTGGATGGGCAACCCTGGTGTCAAGAATTGACCGAAACCAATGGCAATAGCTCAGGCCAAGCGGTACTGGCGGTTTAAGTCCAGTTGGGGCAGATGAGCGTAGACCCAAACGACCACCTTCTCGGTGAATGCGCGATCGCTTTACTTTAGGCCAGTGTCCAGCAGTGGATCTGGCCAATTCGCCAAACCTACACTTGACGGAAAGCCCGCCCAGGTTAATCCTGAAACACTAAAATGCTGCCGGAATAGCAAGCTACCCAAACCCGATTGGTGGCATTGTCGTAGGTAATACCAATCGGTGAAGAATTGACGGGCACCGTCTTCACGACCTTCATGTCGCGAGTGCGGATTTTGCTCACCGAATCCGACTCGTAATTAACCACGTACAAAAACTCTCCATCTCCAGAGATGGCCATACTGCGCGGCGCACCCCCCGTCGAGACTTTGCTCAGCACCGTTCGGCTGGCGAGATCCAGCTTGGCGACTTGGCCTGCCCCATTCAGCGTGGCATAGAGAAACTGCCCTTGGGGATCCATATTGAGGTGGCGTGGGGAGTGACCCACATTCCGAATCCACCCCACAGAGAAGTCATTGAGATTAATTGTCGCGATGTCATAGGACCCCATGATGGCCACATAGGCAGTTTGCGATCGCGGTTCGACGGCAATTCCGCGCGGGTAGGGGCCAAGTTGAATCCGCCGAATTTCCTTGTTTTGCTGAGGATCGACCACACTGACATCCCAGCTACACCAATTGCTGGCCAACACATAGCGATTATTGGGCGTTGTCTCCACATATTTCGGCACCGCGCCCACCTGCACGACCTTGGCGATCGCCAGGTTATCCGTTCCAATGCGATACAAAAAACTCGGCTCTAAATTTTGGGATGGGCTGCACTCATCCCCAGCCGTACTTTTGAAACCCGCGCCATACATTTGATAGTTAGACACCCAAGCCGTTTGCCCATCGGGGCTAAACGCCGCTTCCACGGGTGCCCCCTGTTGGGTGCCGGGATAGTTGGCATAGCCATAATCTGCCAGTTTCACCTGGTCAGGAATCGTCTTCACCAGCTTGTGGTCGCGATCGTAGACATTGATCGTATGGCTATACATCATATTCTGGGCAAAAAATAACCCCTGGCCCGAATGCACCACCGATTTTGGTGTTAAGCCACCCGTAATCGTTTGCACCAAGCCCATCCCCGTCGGGCTCAGCTTTTCCCGCACCACAAAGTCTAAATGGCCCTGATATTCCACCTGCTTTTGCTTCGCGATCGCCGCATCGGGAGAACTCACTGGCACCGCTTGCAAAGCCGCGATCGCCTGTTGCCAATGGCCCAACGCATCCCGCCAATCCTGTTTATTTTGGGCCTTTGCCCCCCGCTGAAAGGCTTGATAGCCCTGCTCCAAGGCCCGCTTCAGTTCAGCCGTTTGTGGCCCTTGCGTCGCGCCCCCTGCAACCGAGGGAGTCGTTCCCGCCCCTGAAGGCACCGCCCGCCCTTGCGGTTGCTCGATCGCCCCAGACCCGCCCGACGGTACCGTTGGCGCATCCCCCCACAAATACCGCATCCAAATCAGCGTTGTACACAGCAGCAACACGACTGGCCCACTCAGCAACAACACCAAGGTTTTGGGTCGCAGTTGTCGCCACCACGGTGGCTCTGGCAGAACGACCTCAGGGGCCGCGATCGCCTTGAGAGGCACCCGGAGCGGCGGCACCACCGACGCAAACGCCCCAGCCCCAATACTCAACTGTTGATTGGCCTCCAACACAAAAGGATTCATCGGCTCACTGGGGGGCACCAACGACACCCGCTCAACCCACACTGGCGAAGTCTGCCCCGCCAAACGACTGTAGACCACCGCCGAAGACAACCAGCCCAAACCCAGACGGCTCAAGCCCCGCCGAATAAACTCAATGGACGGTGATGGGGCCAGCACGCGCTCCGATTCCAACAAAACGTGCAAACTGCCATCCCGCAACACAGCCCGCGCCGACACCCCGATCGCCTGCAAACTCGCGTTCATTAACGTCGCGATCGCAGTAGCATCCCCTGACTGAGCAAGCTGTAACAGATGTGACTGAGTCATCTCGTGTTTTCACCGTCCAAACTGAGCTACGATAGCCGATGTCAAGGGGTTTGACACAAAAAATCCTTATGAATTCTGACTTCTGCTTCTGCCACTGCCCCCCTGCGATCGCGCCGTAGGCCAGCCAAATTTCAGGACGCTTTGACACCAATTCTGATAATCCTTTCAGCAATTCTAAAAACTCGTAAAGGTTGCCCCAGTTGCCCACGGAACTGGCTAGAATGTTTAGCGGAGTTATCCAGACAAAAGGAAGTACAACCTATGTCGGATTTAAATCGCGGCATTATGAAGTTCGACGGGGCCGACAGCGTGCCGGCGATCGCGCTCTCTGCGATCATCATCCTCGGTAGTATCGGCTTTTTGATCGTGTGGGCCCTCCGGTCTGCCTACATGCTTGGCTAACAACTCGATTTCCTTGCCACGAAGGGCCAGCCATACCCGCTGGGTGTGGGCTACTCGCGACAGTTACCGAAATCGTCAATCGTAATTACAAGCTCAGAATCGGGGTACAGCAGGTCTGTACCCTTTTTAGTGGGCTTGTTTTACTGGGCTTGTTTTACTGGCCTTATCCTGTTTGGCCCAGCCGTCACACTGGCGGCACCCCCCACCGCCACACCCGCACCCGGCGATCGCTCCCCGCGCTGATCACCATTTCCCCATCTGCCCCATACAGCACCGCTCCCACTGGCTCTCCGGCCCCCGGCAACACCAGCTTCCGCCCCGAACTCACCGTCCACAGTTGCAACTGATCGCACCCCACCAGCAATTTTTTGCCATCCGGGCTAAAGGCCAACCCCTGAATTCGGCTTGCGCCACACTCCAACGTGCGCCCCTGCCGCCGACTTTTCATGCTCCAAAATTTCACCGTGCCATCCCAACTACCGCTGGCCAGAGTGGCCCCATCCGGGCTAAACGCTAACGCCGAAATTTGCTGCGTATGGCCTTCCCAGGTGCGCGTGCATTCGCCCGTAGTCAAATTCCAGAGCTTCACCGTCAAATCACCACTCCCGCTGGCCAACCAAGTGCCATCGGGATGAAACGCCAGCGCATCCACCCGGCCCGTGTGGCCCTGGAGTTCCCACTGTTTCCGGTGGGTGTGGCTATCCCAAATCACAATCGGGTCATACCAGCTACTACTGGCTAACCATTGGCCATCGGGCGATCGCGCTAGGGCCAAAATCGTATCCAAATGAGCCACTAAACTTGCAACCCGGCGGCCTGTGTGCAGTTCCCAAACGCCAATGGTTTTATCGGCACTGCCCGTATAGAGCGTCGCACCATCGGGACTCAGGGCGATCGCCGTCACAATATCCAAATGGCCCGTCACCGTCCGCAGCAATCCTCCCTGAGTCAAATCCCACACTTTCACCCCATTCCCACTGCTACAAACCAACAACGGGGGTTCAGGGTGGGCCGCGATCGCATAGACTCGGGCCGGATGCTCTAAGCACAACACCTCGTGCCATACAGGTTTCGTCGAACGCCGCGCGGTGGGCGGTGGATTGTCGGGGGGAACATCGGGCGCAAACACAGCAGACGGCGGCACCGGAAAAGGCGACACCACGGGACGCTCAATCCGAAAGGAGGGCGGACTGGGCGCAGACCCAACGGACACCGCCATTGGATAGGGCTGGGGCGATCGCAACACCAACGGTTCCCGCGTCACACTGCCGCCTGTGGCTCCCAGCGCCACCCCACTCTGGCCAAGTTCCCGTGGGGCCAAACCTTCCAAGTCTTGCAACACATCTGCCGCTGAAGTGTACCGTCGGGCGATCGCCTCCGCCAACAAGCGATCCAGCATTTCCCCCAACGTCTCACTCACCGCCGTTTTCAGGTAATCCCGCCACCGCCACCGCTGAGTCGCCGAGTCAAACAAATCATAGGGCGAGACTTGCGTTAACAAATGCACACACGTCACCCCCAGGCTGTATAGATCACTGGCAAAAACCGCTTTCCCGCGACTCTGCTCTGGGGCCACATATTCTGGGCTGCCGATGGTGGTGCCCGTGTGCAACGGGGCCAAGCCTTTGATTGACTTGGCCGCCCCAAAATCCACCAACACCAGCATCCCCATCGGTCGGTACCCTTTCACCGCTTCATAGGCTTGCTGCGCTTCATACAACAGCCGGGTCGCCTCCGCCAACACATATTGCCGTTGGCCACTGGTCAATACGGGATAGCGGCTAAACTGCACCGCCAACTGCTGACAGCGATTGAGCAAGGCGATCGCCAACTCACGCGGCATCTGGGACAAGCTAAAACTCATCAACTCGTGAAAGCGATAGGTCGGCCCCACAAAATTACGGGCACCTTGCTGTAGCTCGATCGCCAACGCCTGCTGCAACATTGCCCAATTGGGCTGCCCCCCCCGTGGCAAACTCATCATCGTTTGAGGATCTGCCGTGCTGATAATGTTGCCCGGTTTGATATCGCGGTGAATCACCTGCCGACTGTGGACAAACTCCAAAATAGGCAACACGCTGAGCAAAATTTCCCGAATTTGCGACTCGACAAAAGGCCCCTGCTCCGTCAAGATTTCTGCTAAATTCCGCCCCTGAATGAACTCCTGCACCAGATATTGGTGCCCCGCCTGATGGCAGTAGGCCAACAATTCCGGGATTTGGGGATGATGGCCCAACTCTTCCAACCGCACGGCCTCTTGGGCAAACAACGCCGCCGCCTTTTTGAGATGCCGGGGATCTTGAGTCACTGGCAAAAACTGTTTAATCACACACTGGGGTTTCGAGGGTTTATCCTCATCCACCGCTAAAAACGTGCGCCCAAACCCCCCCTGACCGATCGCCGCGATCGCCCGATAGCGGTCTTTCAGCCACAGCACTGCCCCACAACTCCGGCATTGGTGAGCACTATCCGGGTTGCGCGGTTTAGGACAGTCAGGATTCAGGCAATAAGTCACGGGACGCACCACCAGGGTCGCAAGGATCCAGGAGCCTATGATAGCCGCGATCGCCCGTCGCGCGGGCTGTCACCCTGAGTTTTAGTCATCCCCGCAAAACGATAAGATAGACCTCGGCTCTGTTTGGTAGCAGTCGTCTCCGGCGATCGCTCCCCGTGGCCCCACCAGCCATTCTGTCCCCTTTTAGCGAGTTGTTCCGTGCTAGCAGCCTTACTCTACGGCCAAGAAGATTTACGGTTAGAACAGGTGCCCGACCCCACCCCCGGCCCTGGCGAAGTGGTCTTACGGGTCGGGGCCGCCACCACCTGTGGCACCGATCTCAAAGTGTGGCGACGGGGTGGTCATGCCCGAATGCTGGTGCCCCCCACCCTCTTTGGCCATGAAGCTGCGGGCGAAATCGTCGCGTTGGGGGAAGGGGTCACCGATTGGCAAGTGGGCGATCGCGTCGTCGCCAACAACTCCGCCCCCTGCATGACCTGCTTCTTCTGCCAAAAACAGGAATACTCGCTCTGCCAAAATTTGCTGTTTAACAACGGCACCTTTGCCGAATACCTCAAAATCCCGGCCCCTATTGTGCAGCACAACCTGCTGCCCCTGCCGCCAGAAATGCCCTATGCCCTCGCCGCCATGACCGAACCCCTCGCCTGCGTGCTCCACGGGGCCGCCCGTGCCAATGTAAAACCCGGCGATCGCGTTGTCGTGCTGGGAGACGGGGCGATCGGCCTCATGTTTGTGGCAGCCCTCACCTCTGGCCAGGGGGAATGGACAACCGCCACACCCCACCCCGGTTTCACTGAAGTCTTTCTGTTCGGTGGCAACGACCAGCGGTTAGCCCTGGGTGAGCAACTGGGAGCCGCCAAAACCTTCAACTATAAACAGGTGCCCGACGTTCCCGCCCTCGTCAAAGACCTGACCGACGGCTGGGGGGCGGATGTGGTGATCGAAGCAACGGGAGTACCCGCCGTTTGGGAAATGGCGATCGCCTGTGCCCGCCCCGGTGCCACAGTAAACCTCTTTGGCGGCTGCCCTCGGGATACGACCATTACCGTCAACACCGAGCAACTCCACTACAGTGAACTCACCCTCAAAGGCGTGTTCCACAACACCCCCCAGTTTGTGCGTGCGGCGCTTCGCCTCCTGGCCAGCGGCACCGTCCCCCTCGATCGCCTGATTAGTCGAGCCGCCCCCCTCTCGGACTTGGGCCAAGTTTTTGCCGAAATGAAAGCACGGCAAGTGATCAAAGTCGCGATCGCGCCCTAGCCCTTGCGTCGAGCCTGGAACCGTCGTTTTGCCCCCACCGCCGCGATCGCCAAGCCCACCCCCGCGATCGTCGTAGGTTCAGGCACGGCTGCCGCCGGCACCGCCGTAATCCCAATCGGGCGAACAAACGCATCCCGCGTAAACAACGTGCCACTAAACGCCGTCGGATTCCCTTGGGCTTGGGGAAACGCCAACACCGAACCCAGATTTGTAGTCCGGTCAAACCCAGTCACATAGAGATTGTCCTGCGTTGGCCCCGCACCAAAAGCCAACGAGCCAATATAATTACGGCCCCCGGTGTAATCCGTAGACAGCACGTCCAGCAATTGCCCTGCCAGATCATACCGCCGAATCCCCCCCGCAAAATCACTGACATACAGGCTGTGAGCATCAGGAGCCAAGACCAGCCCCAGCAAACTCACAAACTCTGGATTTTCAGGTAACAACGCGGGTTGATCCACAAACACTGTGGGAGTCGTCGTGGGTGCGAGGCCCGCCACCTGTTCCGGGCTATACCGCAAAATCTGGCTGGCATACTTAAACGCCAACGTCCCGTCAGGATTATTGACTGTCCCTTCCGTGGTGACGTATAGACTGCCATCCGGGCCAAACAGCAACCCATTCGGGCCATTCAGTCCATCTAGAGTGCCAAAACCCTGGTTATTATCCGACGCAAACACATCAATAAACGCCCCGGTGGCCCCATCAAAGCGCAAAATTTGGTTCGTGCGGAAACTGCTGACATACAGCTTGCCATCGGGGCCAAAGGCATTGCCATAGGGCCGTGCGAGGCCATTCCCCGCCGCCGCCACACCCAAAAATTCTCCCGTGGGGCTGAACCGCAACACCGCCGAATCCTGAGGATACAGGGGATCCAACACACTCCCGCCGCTGTCACCGCCCACACTCACATACAAGTTGCCATCGGGGCCAAAGGTCATGGCATCCGGTGCTCGCAAGCCACCGATACCAGGGGTGGTGAAATCCCCAATGACTGTTCCTGTCAGTTCATCAAACACAAGAATGTTGTCGCTTTTGCTATTCCCGATGAGGAGTGCCGCTTCGCCCTGGGGTGCACCGCCCCCCACGATCGCGATCGCACCCACTGCCGCCATGACTTTCGTTCGAATATTCATAAGGCAAAAGATTGAGCCGATTGAGGTATATACAGAGATGTGCTCCATCCTCTCTAGAAAGTGAATCAATAAATGGTGTCACCGACTACAACATCCGTGAAGATACGGTGAAAACCAGGTAAATCTTTCCGTAGAGATAGTCAATCCCCGTAAATCTGCTGTCAGCGATCGCCGCTATTTCCTGTCTTGTCAGCCGCCCAAAGCTTACGAAGTCCTCATCAGGGATTCATCGGAATTTCACCCGCTCGCTTTCCCTACAGGTTACTTTAGATACAGATAGGTTGTGTGATGCTCAACCGATGTGAGGAACAGGAGAGATGGCATTGGGGGCTTTTTGCTATCTCTCTTGTTTTTTTACACATTCAATTTGGGCACATTTGGGTGCAGCAATTCGGTTGGGGCTCCAGTCAGAATTGCCGTAATCAGCTCGAACAAACGGGCGATCGCAGTTAACTGCGATCGCCCGTTTTCGTATCTGCCAACCCGTTGAGTGGCCCCAGCCCAAGCCAAAGGCAGGCACCCTCCTAGAACTCAAACTAGAAATCCAACACGTTAGAAATCAAAATAGATATAAGGCAAGGCTCCTTGGGGAGCTAGCAACCACACCGCAAACAAACACGCAGGCACCAGCATTAATTTCACGTTCCAGTTCAATTGCAGTTTCAAAATGCGCTTAAAACTGTAGATCAGCGCCATTAGCCCCACCAATAACCACAACAGCAACCAAATCTGCAACGGCTGCATCCCGATCGCCTCCCCATACACCTTTTGGGCAAACTGCGCGTCTGCTGGATGCCCGACCAAACGGGTGACCACCAGCCAAGAGTCTTTCAAGTCAGGCAAACGGAAGAAAATCCAGGCCGTAAACACCATCAACTGAGTCAACACCCAGGCCGTAAGCACCCCAAAGGGCTTTTGCCAAAAGAGCTTCACCCTAGTCACCCGCTTCGCCACCGCATCATTCAGCCGATGCACCACCAGCGCCGCCCCATGCAACGCGCCCCACACTATAAAGCCCCAGGCCGCCCCATGCCACAACCCCGCGATCGCCATCACCAACAACAAATTGAAGCACGTCCGAAACAAGCCTTGCCGCGACCCACCCAACGGAAAGTACAAATAATTCCGCAGCCAATCGCCCAAGGACATGTGCCACCGCCGCCAAAAATCCGCAATGCTCGTCGTGAGGTAGGGAAAATTAAAGTTCTGCGGCAACTGAAAGCCCAACAACACCCCCATCCCACGGGCCATATCCACATAACCGCTGAAATCGAGATATAGTTGCAACCCATAGGCAAACGTGGCCAACCACAAATCCCAACTGCCCGCCCGCTGGACATTTTGGAAACTCAGATCTACTAAAATCCCGATATTATCCGCCAGTAACCCTTTCTTAATTGCGCCACAGGCAATCAGCCATAACCCTTCAGAAATGCGATCGATCGTCGGGCGACGTTGTTGCTGCATTTGCACCGCTAGAGAGTGATAGCGCGTGATCGGCCCTGACAGCAATTTGGCAAACATTAACTTGTAGGCCGAAAACTTGAGCAATTGCGTCGCCGGGGGCGCACCCCGATACACATCCACCAGATAGGCAATGCACTCAAACGCGAAAAAGCTCAACCCGATGGGGGCAATCAAATTTTTGCTCGTCCACTGGGCGATCGCGCCGCCCACCGGCCACTCCAACCAGGCTCCCAAGGTGCTGAGCGTAAAGGGCACATATTTGAACCCAAACAACAGCAACACATTCAACGCAATGCCAAACCACAACAAGCCCAACCGCCGTCGATTCCAGTCTTCTTGGGCAAACTGCCAATCATCAATCCGCCAATCGGGAGGCAGCGCCAAAGCCCGACCAATATGGTAGTTAATCCAGGTGCCAGCTAACAACAAGGGGATGTATTGGGCCTGAAACGAGGCGTAAAACACGAGACTCGCCACCAAAAGCACGGTCATCCGCTGTTGGGGGCGTTCCACTGTCCAATAGATGCCAACGACGCTCAGGAGGTATAAGGCAAAGGTGATCGAGATAAAGTTCATGGGAAAATCGCGGGTTGAACAATCGAGAACTCAAAAATTGGTTTGGATCGCGTTGAATTATAGTGAAACTCGCCGGATCGATCGCCCTTTTTCTTTAAACATCTGCAACGTTGTGTGAAGTCGCCACCGCAAAATGATTGCAACTTTACCATAGATCCAGAAACCGCTAGAGTTTCCGGGTTATTTCCGCTGGGTCGCCGCACCAGGGGAGCAGCCCCGGCCAACCCACCCCGCGATGGAGCGTGCGATCGCCCCGGTGGCCTCAAATCGTAGTTTGGCGGCAGCCCCAGTCCACCCACCGGAAGGAGAATCTCATGGCCAACTTGCCCGTGCGACGAATGGTGCTCTACAAACACGGTGTGGGCTTTTTTGAACGGTATGGCCCCGTGGGGGAAACGGCGAGCGTCGAACTGGTCTTCAAAGCTGAGGAAATGAATGATGTCCTCAAAAGTCTGGCGGCCTACCCCCAAGGTGCGGGACAAGTCCTGAATATCGCCTATGCCAACCCCGAAGATAAACAAGCCGCCCTCGACAAAGCTCCCCTCGTCCTCGATGACAATGCCGCCCTGCTGGATTTGTTGCGATCGCTGCGGGGCCATACCGTTTGCCTCCATCTCGTCACTGCCACCACGCTCCCATCCGGACAAGGGCTGGAACAGGCAAGCGCCACAGAATTTGAAATCCGGGGCACCCTCGTCGGCGTAGACGCAGACACAGCCTTTGAGACAGGCCGCGTGTCCGTCTTAACACCTCCAGTCAATGGCGATCGCCCCCACCTCCGCACCTACCGCCTGCCCCAACTGCGCGGCCTTGATCTCCTCGATTCTCAAAGTGGCGATGACCTGCGCTACGTGCTAGACCTTAGCCGCGCCAGCAGCGATAAACGCAGCCTCACCATTTGGCTCAACCAGCCCCACCAAGACCTCCTGGTCAGTTACATCACCCCCACCCCCACCTGGCGCGTCAGCTACCGCCTGGTTTACACTGCGGCCCCGGCAACCACGCCTGCGACTACCCCCACTGGCTCCGTCTTATTGCAAGGCTGGGGCATTATTGACAACCAACTCGATGAAGACTTAGACAATGTAGAACTGACTCTGATTGCTGGCCAACCCATTAGTTTCGTCTATGACCTGTATACCCCCCGGTTCATTGAGCGACCCCAGGTTCAAGACGAAGAACGCACCGTCACTGGCCCCGTCCTGTTTGAAGAAGCCCTGGCCCCCGCCAGCCTGAGCGCCCCTGCCCCAGAACCAGAGAGCGACTTCGAAGCCTTCTTTGGCAGTAGCAATGACCATGATGAGGCCGATATCAGCATGGGGGGTGGGTTCGGGGGCCAGCCGACCGTTAGGCAGCCAGCCTTCAAACGCGCGACCCGCAACCTGGCCACAACAACCCAAATCCAAGCCAAAGGGATCGCCAGGGGCGAGTTGTTTCAATACCAGGTCAGCAATCCCGTCAGCATTAAACGGGGCCAAAGTGCGATGGTGCCAATCCTCAGCCACACTCTGGAAGGCCGCAAAGAGCATATTTACAATTCGGAGAAAGTGCCTGACCATCCCGTGGTGACGATCGCCACCACCAATACCACCGGCCTCACCCTGGAACGTGGCCCCGTCACCGTCCTCGAACAAGATAGCTATGTGGGCGAAGCAGTGATTGTGTTTACCCCGGCTGCGGGGGAGCTATTTATCCCCTATGCGGTCGATTTGGGCATTCGCATTACCCCCACCAAAAGCCACCGCACTGAACTAGCCGCCATCCGCCTGGGCCAGCATGATTATCTGATTTGCGATGAGTATGGCATTGTTACCACCCAATACCAAATTGAAAACCGCAACGCTGAGGCGATCGCCCTCATCGTCGAACACCGCATTTACACCGATTACGAGTTGTTTGACACCCCTGAGTGCGAAAGCCAAACCGCAGAATTTTACCGTTGGCGGGTTGCCGTTCCAGCCAGGGCCAAAGTCGATTTTCGGGTCAACCAGCG
Organism: uncultured bacterium; assembly: GCA_964475335.1. GTDB lineage: Bacteria > Cyanobacteriota > Cyanobacteriia > Leptolyngbyales > Leptolyngbyaceae > CAYYWG01. The sequence continues at coordinate 193,710 of CAYYWG010000002.1, read as the reverse complement.
CCAACTCCGCTCCCGCCAAGAAAGTTTTCGCCGCCTCAAACACAAGCAGCTTTCCGAGTATTTCGAGCATAAGTTTATCGATCAAGCCGCTTACACTCGCCTCGATCGCATCCTATCCCTCTATGACCAGTGCGAACAAAACGAGGCCGAAATCACCCGCCGCTCTAAACACCGCAACCAACTGAGCGCCGAGCTTCGGGCTGGGGCCGAAAAGCTCAGTCCACTGGGGCACAACGGAGCCGAGGGCAAACTCCGCCAGCGGTATGTCGCGCAAATGCAGGCGATGGAAGATCAGAATGAAGCCCTGGCCCAAGAAATCGAGACGCTACAAAGTACCAACGTCCTTTTGCAACAGGAAATCCAGCGCGCACTCCAAGGGTTTGGACAGGCAGAGGACACTGATAGCACCCCCCGTTAAGGATAAAGGCTTGTGCGATCGCGCTGCCGTCCAGCCCCAACCGTTGCCGTGCCCTCTACCCCAGCCGGGCGATCGCGTCCATATCCAGGCGGCTGGTCGAGTGGAAAAACACGTACATGGGGCAATTCGTTTGTGCCCAGGCATCGACTGCACAAGCTAAAATCTCAACGAACATAGACCAATCCGCAGGAGCAGCCTTGGCCAAGACCTCCGGTTGGTCATAGACCAGCACATAGCCACTGGCGGGCAACCACTCCAAATCAGTCAGGCAATCTTCCAGGGCGTCCCAGTTGGCCCCAAAGTAATCGGGAAACTGCATCACCTCGGCACAGCGCTGCAACAACTCCGTTTTAGTGGCGATCGCGCTCCCATCCAGCACAAACAGTTGCAAATCTCTGGCCGCACACACCTGCACCAACCTAGCCCAGTCCAACGGTTTGCCAATCTGGTACACCCCAGCCTCGCGATCGCCCGCCAGCACCGCCATCAGCTCATCCATATCCTGCTCTCACGCCGCTACAACTTCACCTTGACAAAGCTCCGGTAGTGATCACCCGTGTAGTAGTAAATCTCATTGCCACCGCCCACCACCAACCGCCGCGCGCCCCGATTTTTAGCCCTCGGCGTGGGTACCGTGTACTCCTTGTAGTACCCCCTGGGGGCCACGGGTAAACGCCGCTCCCGATTACCAAACACCGTCCCATCCTTGCGATAGGGAAACGGCCCCCCCTGCTGAATTCGTTGGATCACCTGTTTGACTTCTGCCGGGAGTTGGCGCAAAGTCACCGTTGGCACGGTAGATTCCTGTTGTCTTGCCAGTAGCGTGCTAGCTTTGACTGGCGCTGGCCCCAGCGCGATCGCCCGCGCCGCCATAACCAGACTGCCGAGCCCCAGCCCCACCACCAACGCCCCACCCAGCCCCAACTGTCGGAAGTTCAATCCCATGTCCTCAGGCCAGGTTACCTGGCTCGTCCTAAACGTTAACCCCAGCCCGAGCGCCACTCATCGCGATCTGCCGATGTTCAAAGACCTGCAACACCGCCTGTACCACGGCATCCACCACAGTTGGATCAAACCGTGCCAAAAATTCATCCGCCGTCAGGGATTTTTTGAAAAATTCCTTCGCTTCAATAATCAACCGCCGAGTTTCAGCAAAACCAACCGATTTCACAATAAACGTCGCGACGGGCGAGTTTTTCACATCATAGGTTGAGGATTTCGTGCGGCCTTTTTCAATCAGATCCAGCACTTCCTGCTCCAGGATAGTAGTCGGCAGCACCACATTGGCGATCGCAGGCAAAAAGTTTTCTAGCTGCGCCACCGACAACCCCCGCCCCGGCAATTCACCCATCATCGTCGCCAATGGAATATCCTGGCCAATCCGCTGAGACAACGCCTCAATCAACGAGATCGATAATAGCTTCGTGCCCAGATACAACCGCGCCACTTCCAGATTTTTCTGCGTCCGGCTCACCAACAACTCATAGGTTTGCTGATCTGGCTCGTCCTGGTAGCGGTGAAACACCACCTCCGGCTTCAGGAAATTCATGAAACCTTCCATCTTTTGAAGCGACACCCGATACCCAGTGACCGTGTAGGCATTGGCGCTCGTCAAATCGTGGTTCGTTTCCGGCATTAAATTCCAAGTATTGTCCAAAAATTCCGCCGAAGACTCATAGGCAAAGTTTTCCACATCGCGATTGGCCAACCGCACAGCACGGCGCACCACCGCATGGAGTTTTTCCTCATCCCAACCCAACTGAAACGCTGCATTTACCCCGTTCAGCCGCTCAAACAACTGTGTGCACGGGTCGCCAGCATTGCCCATTGGTGGACGAAATGGAATTGTCGCTTCAATACACGCTGCAATCTCTGCAATAATCCCCGGAACCAGGGCGTGTTCCAAACATTTTGCCGCGATGACCGCGCTCAGAAATTCGTTTTGGCCTGCCATTGGCAGCAGAGTTTGCCCTGGATGAAAACCAAAAATCATCAAGATCAGGTTAAACATGGGGTCATCGGGCAGTTGCCACTGTTCCAAAATCACCAACTGGCCATCGATCTCTTTGACAAATGGCGCAATGAAGCGACTGATATTAACGCTTACCCCTTGGTCAACCTGCACATAAACCAGGTCATGAAACAGCGCCGACAGAATTTCGATTTCATCGCCAGACTCGCCCACCTCAAAAATATGCTCTGACGTGTGAAAATACCGCCAGGGGCCTGACATGGTTTGGATGATGAGTTCTGCCGTCAACGAAATTTGCGCAGGATCGACTTGCCCACCCAACTGCTGGATCGTGCGCTTTAGCTCGTCAAAGCAGCGGATATAGTCTTCCCCAAATTCCCGTTCCCTTCCTGCCCGCATGGTTGGTTCTCCACTCTGGATGAGTGCGATGCACTGAGTTTTTTGCATGGTATCAGGAATAGTTCGGGATTGTGACATAGCTTGATACCACTTCCAAAATTAATCAATCAAAGGCGCTGATTGGATGCGAGATATCAGTCCGTAGGGGCAAGGCAATGACGCAGGGGCTAGCCGTGGTGGAATCAATCCAGATGTTGCCGTTTGGGCTTTACCCAAGCTCCACAGGATTGCGCTTGAATCAACCCGACGGACTTAACTCTCTGTATCCAGAGTGCCCCGGCGTTGCGATAAGCCAACAGTCACGAGAAAAACTCTTTGCGGTGGAGGCTTGCGGGCAGCAGGGGGGCGATCGCGGCGGCAGGTGGTTTATGCAGACGGGTACAGGAAAAGACCGTTCAGAGCACAGTCTAAACGGTAGGAGCCAGTTCGCCCAGATGGGTGACAGCCCTTGAATGGAATTGGGGCGATCGCGGTGACGATCGCCCCAATCAACAATTCGTTTCGTTATGGTCATCACAGGCACTTGCTTGACTGGCGGCCAGCCAAACAGTGAACCATTAAGCCGCTAAGTGAGTTTCGACGACAGCCACCAGCGCATTCGTCCAGTGAGTCACCAGTTCATCCGTCGCCGCTTCCACCATGACCCGAATAACGGGTTCTGTCCCAGACGCACGCACCAACACCCGACCCTGGTCACCCATTGCCGCTTCAGCCTGGGCGATCGCCTGTTGCAACGGTTCACACTCTTGCCATTGCAGCCGTCGTGTCCGGTCTTCCACCCGCACATTTTTGAGAATTTGCGGATAGGTTCGGAAACTGTCATCCAGCATCGTCGCCAAAGACACGCCAGCAGTCTTCACCAAATGGGCCAGATGAATCCCCGTGAGCAGGCCATCGCCGCTCACCCCATAATGCCGACACAGGACATGGCCCGATTGCTCGCCGCCCAGCATGGCTCCGTGGCGCAACATTTCGGCATGAACGTATTGGTCGCCCACCGCAGCCCGAATTAGCTTGCCACCTTGTTTCGCCCAGGCCCGTTCAAACCCCAGGTTAGACATAACCGTCGCGACGATCGCCTGGTCGGGCAACTGGCCAGTCGCGTGCAATTGCTGGCCCCAAAAATACAGAATATAGTCGCCATCAACAGGCCGCCCATTGGGATCAACCGCCAACACCCGATCGGCATCGCCATCAAAGGCCAAGCCCAAATCGGCCTGGTGCGCCTGGACTGCCGCTTGCAACAAGGCCAAATTGGTCGAGCCACATTTTACATTGATGCGATCGCCATCAGCCCGCTCGTGCAAACAAATCACCTCTGCCCCCAACGCCTGAAAGACGTGTGGCGCAAGCTTAACAGCGGCTCCCCAAGCCAGGTCTAGCACCACGCGCAGCCCCGCCAACGGGCGATCGCTCCCAGACTGGCACAACGGTTCGCATAAGGAAGCAGCATACTGTTCTGCCAATTCGCCCCGATGATAATGATGGCCCCAGCGAGCCGCCAAACTTCCATCCACCGCCGTTGTCTGCCCACGCAATGCGGCTTCGATTTGCTCTTGCAGCGCGATCGCCAACTTGCTGCCATGCGCGCCAAAAAACTTGATGCCATTATCTTCCGGGGGGTTGTGGCTGGCCGAAATCATCACCCCGCCGATCGCTGCCGTTGCATTCGTCAGATAGGAAACACCCGGAGTGGGACATAAACCCAAATCCCACACATCGAGGCCCGCAGCCGTCAACCCTGCCGAGAGGGCCATCGCCAACATGCTGCTTGAATTCCGCGAGTCTTGCCCAATCACAATCGGGCCAGTATCAGCAGTATGGGCCTGTAAAACTTTGCCCGCCCAAAAACCAACTTGCATCGCCAGAGGTGCAGTGAGCAAATCCCCCGCTCGGCCCCGAATGCCATCCGTACCAAACAAGCGGCTTTCTGGTAACACCAACCCCCACTGGGCTGCTCCCCCTGGTTCGCTCTCCCGGCCAACCGAGTGGCGATCGCCCCGTCCATCCAGGCTTCGTTCAACAGCTTTAAGCGGTGAGCTTGTTGTTTTGACACCTAAAATTGCGGGTTCTTGACTCCGAAGAGGGGATGAAACCATATACCACTCCACACACTACACAAACAGGAAGATAGCACTTTATTTAAGAAAAGAAGTTTATTTTCTAACTTTTCTAGGAAAAGATGCCTAACAATATCGAACAATGCCCCCTGGGATCAACTTACCTTAGCCAGACCTGAGTGTCCGGAGCGATCGCCCCTTCCCGGTTCACTTCATCCCGCGCCAGCCAAGCCACCACAAAAAATGGAATCACACCTAGGTGATGTCCTTGTGGCGACGCTACTGTGCAGGACTAAAGCTTGCGGACGCAACCTGGAAGTCGAAGGGAAACTCCGAGCGCCGCCTGGGATCACCCTGCCATCGTTCAGTTCGGCAGTGGGAAACGGTTGGGCTACACGCCCGCTGCATCTAATAAAGACTGCATCGCTTCCCAGGTCATTTGCTGCTGAATGTAGCGCGGATTACTCGGCTGAAAGGGGCCATATAGCCGATCAATCGAGATGATTGCAGCATCATCCGGCAAAATGGGCACATCTGGGTCAAACGCTGTTGGCTGGGTTAGCGAACTCGAAAAGCCTTTGAACACCGCAACCTGCTCCGCTTGACCGGCCACCTCTGCCGTGACCAGCAAGACCTCTTGTGGGTGCTTCAGGGTATATTGCTCTAGCCGCCAAATTGCACTACACACTGGTCGCCGATCGCCCCTGCTTCCGCAAACGCACAAACACAAAGTAGCCCAAACACAGACCGTAAAAGATGAGTGCAATCATTGCCAGTAAACCAGCGGTATAAGGCTTCATGCCAGCGCCAAAAAACTCCCGGAACAACCACGGTGGATCCAACCAAATCCGGCAGGCTCCATCGGCCACCATCTGTTTCGAGGGCAAAAAGGCACACCGCAATGTGGGCAATTGGGCGATCGCCCCCAGCACCAGGTAAACGCTGACAGCCCACCGCCAGACCTGATACACCAACTTTACAGGGCGCTGGGAAAGTTCCGTTAGCTCTTCGTTTAAGTCCACCCAGAACCACTGGGACACAGGGATCAACAACCGGGCAAGCCACCCCGACAAAAAGCCCACCGGATACGCCCCGATGAAAAGATAGACCGTAATCATCAGCAGGCTAGCCACACGCCAATACACGACCAACAGACGGGTGATGACATCCACTTTTTGGACAAAGGCCCAGAGGAACAACACCAACGGCACAATGACGGTCAACACGACCGCCAATCGATAGTCAGTCCAAACTAACGTAGATAACCAGGCAGGGCTTTGCATCGCGATCGCTCTTGAAGTAGCGCCTCATTATGGCAAAAAATGGCCGCAAATTAAATTATCAGCCCGTATTTTCACCGGGCAAACCAGTAGCCCAGCGACGCCACCCACAACTGAACGCCCCGGCGCAAGCTGTCATGCTTGAACGAACCAGCGCTGGCACTTCAGCATTGGCCCTGTTAGCCTACCTGCCCAAAAGCCAAAAAATAAGTAGCCGACATGCAATTGCTGCCCAGCTACTTAATTGGTTGAAGACCACTCAAACTTATGTCAGCAGTACACGCTGCTTTAACCAGTTTCAGTTAAATACCGCGTCCTTTGACTTGCACACTTCAATTTAGTCGTCGTAAATCCGGCATTCAGCCGCTTCTGGGTTAGCGTCGCAGTACTGCTCCAGCGAGTTTTTGGGCTTCGTTTGCCGTTGATGAGATGCTTCCGCTTGCAGTTCTTCAACTGCATCCCAAGCCGCAGCACACGCAGCCGAATCGCTACCGCTTACGTCACAAACGCTACGAGCTTGTTGAAGCTCTTCTTCAATCTTTTGCTGGATGTCACTCATGGATATCTCCGTCCCAGTCAAGGTGTTCATGCTACGGGGTGGCTACTGTTGCGATCGCCAAACCTGTGCTAGTCATCTGACCCTGCTTGTGACAGACCAAGCGCAACGCTAGCGATCGCTAACTCCAGTGATAGAGTCAGAGACGAGCCTTAGCTGGGCTTCAGCCAAATGTCTTAAGGTTTACAAAAAGCAACACAGCTACCGTTTCGCCTTTAGATTTACCGTAACATATGTTAATACCAGTCTAGCGCGAAGTCATCTGTTTACACTTTGCAAAAGTTGATAGATCGAATCAGCTTCTATTTCAATTCAACATACTCAATTCGGCCCCTGCCCGTCGGAGGTTTCAGGAAACCCCGTGGAAGCGTACCCCAATTTTGTAAGATAACTGGAAGCAGTTCTGTTCCGTGTTCCGTGTATTGACAGTAAGGGAGAATCACCGATGGCAGCATCGACACCGCCTCCAATGCAGTGGGTAAGCGTCCTATCGACTCGGCCCTCCCTAGAAGCAGCGATCGCCGAAGTGGTTGAACGGGCCACCAGCGCCTTGGGCACAGCCCCCCACCTGGGGATCGTGTTTATCTCCTCCGCGTTTACCAGCGAATATTCCCGGTTAATGCCCCTGCTGCAAAGCCACTTGCCAGAGGTTCCATTGATTGGTTGTGGCGGGGCGGGTGTGATTGGCATGGCCCCAACGAATGAACCGCGAGAAGTGGAAGGAGAGGCGGCGATCGCCCTGACCCTGGCCCACTTGCCCCAAGTCAACGTCCATCCCTTTCATCTCGCCCCCGATGGCCTGCCCGATTTAGACAGTCCCCCCGCCGCCTGGGCCGATTTGATTGGGGTGGCCCCCACCGAGCAACCCCAGTTCATTCTCTTTGCCGATTCGGCCTTTAGCAAAATTACCGATTTACTCCAGGGGCTCGACTTTGCCTTCGCCGGCTCTAGCAAAATCGGTGGTCTGGCCAGTGGTGGCTTTGGCAGCCATTCCGGGGCGTTGTTTTGCCAAAACCAGACTTACCGGGATGGGATTGTCGGGGTTGCCCTCAGCGGCAATATCATCGTGGAGACAATTGTGGCGCAGGGATGCCGCCCGATTGGTGCCCCTTACCTGGTCGCGGAAGGCGAGCGCAATATCTTGCTGGCCCTGGAAGCCCAGAGTAGCGACAGTGTGGCGGCCCCGGTGAGCAGCACCACAGTTTCCCAGAAACGCACGCCCCTGGAAATGTTGCAAGAGCTGATCCAAAGCTTGAATGAGGCCGATCGCACCCTGGCCCAGCATTCCCTGTTCGTGGGGGTGGCCCAAAGTGAGTTTAAGCAAACCCTGGAACAAGGCGATTTTTTGATTCGGCAACTGATTGGGGTCGATCCACGGGTTGGGGCGATCGCCATTGGCGATCGCATTCGCCCCGGCCAACGAATTCAATTTCACCTGCGCGACTCCAAAGCCTCCGCAGAAGATCTAGAAGTCCTGCTGCAACGGTATCAACTCACGACCATGACCGCCGAGACCAGAACAGCTCCCATCGGGGCGCTGATGTTTGCCTGCACAGGCCGGGGCGAAGGGTTGTATGGCGAACCCAATTTCGACTCCCACCTGTTCCACCGCTATTTTCCCGCTGTGCCGCTGAGTGGCTTTTTCTGCAATGGGGAAATTGGCCCCGTGGGCGGCAGTACCTTTTTGCATGGGTTTACCTCCGTGTTTGGGATTATTCGCCAACCTTAGGCCCCGACCGTCAGCCTACGGTGGGCGATCGCCCTGGCACCGCCTCAGAGGTATTCCAGCAACAAGGTTTCCAATTGCACAATGTTTAACGGTTTGCTGAGATACCCTGTGGCTCCCGCTGCCATGAATTTTTCGCGATCGCCTGCCATCGCCATTGCCGTCACCATGACCACAGGCAACTGTTGCCAATCTGGGTCGGCCCGCAATTCACGCAACAGCGCCAACCCGCTCAACTCACTGGCAACGTGCACATCCATCAACACCAACTGGGGCTGAAAACGGCGTAAACTGTGCCAAAAGTCGCTCACGGTCGTATCCAACTGCACCTGGTAGCCCACAGCCTTCAAATAGTCTTGCAACAAGGTGGCACTGTAGGGATCATCTTCCAAAATTAAGATTCGCCCATTGGTCGTATGGGCAGCACAGTGCTGCACCAGGGCGGAATTCTGTTCCGGCCCGATCGCCGCGATCGCCCCCATTGGCCCCGGCAAAGAAATCGTAAACTCGCTCCCCTGGCCCAGGCGCGATCGCACCGCCACCGTGCCCCCATGCAGTTGGGCCAGCTTGCGCGTCAACGCCAACCCCAACCCCGTCCCGGCATACTTACGGCTCAGTTGACTATCCAACTGGCAAAAGGGCTGAAACAACAGGGCAACTTGCTCCGGCGCAATCCCGATCCCTGTATCTTTCACGCGAAAGTGAATTTGCTCGGCCTCGGCCCACACCGACAAACACACCCAACCCGTCGGTGTAAACTTCACCGCATTGCTCAACAGATTCAGCAACATTTGTTTGAGGCGGCGCTCATCCGCCACGCACCATTGCACACTGGGCGCAATCTCCAGGTTTAGCTTGAGGCTTTGGGTCGCCGCCTGCTCTTGCACCAACGTCAAACAATACCGACAAATCTCCGCCACATTAATCGACGTTTTGCTAATTGTTTCCCGCCCCGATTCCACTTTGGCGAGATCCAAAATATCGTTGATGAGCATCAGCAAATGCTCGCCGCTACTGTGAATATGGCGGACATACTCCTGCTGCTTCGCCGTTAATTTGCCAAAAATTTCCCGTTGCAACAGTTGGGACAACCCCAAGATCGCATTTAACGGCGTTCGTAATTCATGGCTCATCGTGGCCAGGAACTCACTCTTTGCCCGGTTCGCCGCTTCCGATAGCCGTTTTTCTTCTTCCAGTTCGCGGGTGCGCTGTTGCACCAATTCTTCTAAGTGTTCGTAGCTTTGGGCATTGTAAAGGGCGATCGCCGCTTGGGCTGCAATCCGGTGCAATACTTGGATTTCGTCAATGGAAAACGTGCGGTAATGGCTGGTCGTGAACAGACACAACGCCCCAAATAATTGCTCTCGAATTAAGATCGGCACGCCCACCACCGAGCGACAGCCATAACGCTGCGCCTGGGCCACACAACTCGCCGTCAACGGTAAGGTGCCAATATCCATCGCATAAAAGGCTTCGCCCTGGCAGAAATCTGCGGCAGCAGGGGACAAATCGGGCCAGTCCTGCACTGGCATCACAAAATCCAACATGGAACACAGGGCCGCATCGGTTTTCCATTCATTAATGGCGCGAATGGTCTCCCCAATGCGGAAAATCACCACCCGATCTACATCAAAGCCAGCTCCGGTCTGTTCCACAATTTCTTGCAGAATGAGGTCAGCTTCCAGGGTCGAGTTCAGGGCCTGACTCAACTGATTGAGCAATTGCTCCCGCTGGGCTTGCTGCTGGATGCGGCTAAACAGTTGGGCTTGTTGGATTGCGATCGCCACCTGGACACCCAACTTTTGCACCAGATCAATTTCAAAGGATTGCCACTCCCGCACCGTTTCGCAGTGGTGCAACGTCAGCACCCCCCACAGATAGCACCCCGGTGGCAACGTCGCCCCCACGGTTCCATTCCCTTCGTTGGTCACTGTCAACAAGTCACTTCGCCACGCCAACTGATCCGTTTGGATAATGGGCACCACCAGTTTTGACTTGACTTGGAGCTGGCGCAGAAAAGCCAGGTAATCCGGCGTCCCGCTGACGGTTTCCGCATCATTCAAAACATAGATTTGGCCTTGCTCATACCAAGCTTCTCGGTGGCCCCGATACCAAACCTGGTGCGTTTCGTCCTCCACGGCAATCGACCAGGGCGGAGCCGCCGCCGCCGCCACCAAAACGCCGTAATCCCCATCAAAGCGGTAGATCAAAACCCGATCGGTTTGGAGAAATTGCTGCACTTCGTCTACGGTGCGATGCAAGATCTCCCCCAAATCCAGGGATTCTCGAATGCGCAAGGAAATATCGCCCAAGAGGCGATCGCGATGGGCTTGTTGTTGCAGTTGTTTTTGGGCCTGTTGGCGCTCCAGGGCGATCGCGATCGCCGAAATCGCCGCCCCCAGCAAATGCACAGCTAAATCTTCCCACGGGGCCGCAGGAGCCCAACGCTCAAAGCCAATAATCCCCCAACACCGTTGCTGCACCATCACCGGAAACACCAACACCGCCACCTCTAACGGCACTTCGCCTGCGGCCCGTGCATCCACCCGCCTGACTTCATGCACCCAAGTCCCCTGAAGCAACAGCGCAGACCACCGCAACCAGGTTGCCCCCTCTGCCCCCAAACACACAGCCCCGCGCCTCGTGGCATTCAGGCCGCGATCGCGTTCCCACACCTGCGGGGCCACCCAGCGCAACGCCCCCCCCGCATCCCGCTGCACTGGGGCCACAAAAGCCCGCCCAGCCTCGGCGACCTCCCCCAACGGCGCTAACAACTCATCCCACGCCTCCAGTTTCAACGGTTGGGCTAACAACCGGGTTTGCACTTCCACCAGCGTCGTCAAAAATCGCTCCCGCTGGGCCAGCGTCTCTTCACTCACCTGCAAGGCTGTTTGGGCCAGTTTGCGGGCCGTAATGTCCGTCACCATACCTTCGTAGTACAGCAACTCCCCCTGAGCGTCGTAGACCGGATGGGCATTTTCCGCAATCCACAAGCGCGAGCCATCCCGCCGATACACCTCCGCCTCAAAACTAGAAACCACCCCTTCCCGCTGCACTTGCTGGATAAACTCGGCCCGTTTGTGGGGATCGCAATATAGCTTGTGGGTGATATCGGTCAGTGTGGTCATCAGCTCCTCAGGCGAATCGTAGCCATACATTTTGGCCAACGCATAGTTTGCACTGAGATACCGCCCATCGGGGGTGGTTTGAAAAATGCCCTCGATCGCATTTTCAAAAATGCTGCGATATTTGGCTTCAGCCTGTTGCAACGCGGTTTCGGCAGCTCGTCGTTCCTGAATTTCGGCAGCCAGAGCCGCGTTCGCCTGGGCGAGTTCTTGGGTGCGTTGGGCCACGCGGTCTTCTAATTCGCCGTGCACCTTTTGCAGGGCTAATTCCGCCTCTCGCCGCTTCGTGATGTCATTGTTCACTTCCAAAATTTCCAGGGGGTGGCCCTGTTCATCCCGGCGCAGTTCCCACCGACTGGCCACCGTAATCGCTTGCCCCGTCCGGCTTTGTTGCAACAAGGTGCCTTCCCAGCGATCGCTCTGCAACAAGTGCGCCATAATCCAGCTCAGGCTACTCCCTTCCAACTGGGTTTGCAGCAGTTCATGCACATTGCGCCCCAACACCTCCGCACTCGCCCACCCATAGGTGCGTTCTGCCCCCTGATTCCAAAACGTCAGCCGCCCATCCGGCGTAAAAATCAAAATGGAATCATGCCCAAGATTCAACAACGACGCTTGTGCATCCAGCAATCTGGCCTGTTGTTCGAGCTGAGCCTGAGCCTGTTTGCGCTCCGTAATATCGACCGAAATCCCCACGAACCCCTGGGGGCGATCGCGCCCATCTCGGATTAACGTATTTTTGACCTCAGCCCAAAAACAGTGCCCATCCTTCCGCCGGAGCCACAATTCCCCCTCCCACAACTCCGACCGAAAGGGCTGTTGCCGCATTTGTCGCACCACACGGGGTTCCAGCTCCGGCAGCAACACCGTCGTAATCCGCTGACCCAGCACCTCCTCCACCCGCCATTGGTAGAGTTTCTCGGCATACCGATTCCAGTAAATAATCTGCCCTTGCAAATCGGTGGCAATCACAGCATTACACACCTGCTCCAGCAACACGGTATGCAACTCCCCCCCGGTTGCCATCGCCCACAGCCCCTGCGCCCCCTGTGGCTGCGCCCAAGGCAACACCGCATCAGCCCCAGCCATTTCCTCAGGAGGCAGAGCTTGTTGCAACACCGCTTGTAGCTCTTGAAAAGCCCGGTCATCTCGACAATATTGGCGCAAATTGTTCAATTGCTTTCGGTTCATGGTGAGCTTACACAAGATGATTCCGGCCCCTGCCCCAGCAAATTTCGTGAGTTCAAGACAACAAGTTACTGAGCAGTTGACAGCCGAGGGCTAGAGGCACATGACCAACCCAGGCGTGTGCAACGGCAGAGACGACTGCCGCCAGGACGGATTACCCAATCAAGCCCAGAAGCACGATGCCATCCCGCTGAACCACGACCCCAGCGATCGCCCGTTGGCGGGCAGCCCAGGGAAACAAGCGGGTCGTCTTCTGATCTCCTTCGGAGCACACAACCAGCCAACGACCTATCTTAGAGAAAAAGGGTAAGGGTAATCACACTTCGGCGCGATGCAAGGAAACAAACAGTGCCTAAGCACATATTGCAACGGTGGGGAATGGGGCTCAGTCGTGGTCATTACGAAATAGGCACAAACACAGAACAATTGCGGGAGGGACTAACGCGCACCAAGCCACGCCAACTGTACTCACTGGAAGGACATGCCAAAATTGTGTTGTGCAATAGACAAGCGTGCAACGGGGATGCTACCCAAAAGGTGTTGCTTCAGATCTAAGGGTGCCCATGAACCTAGAGTCAATCAACACGAAGGAATAGACTCAGGTAAGCCTGCGCCAAAAAGTTGCAGCAGTTGGGCTGGCTGCGCTCCGAGCTGTCGGCCTACACCACGGGGTTTGGTATTACCGGAGACAAGCCAACCCAGTTTACACTGAAGCAAGGGAGGCAAGTGGCTCTGTGCTGGCATAGCCCCGGCTGGTGTAGTGGTGCGGGCAAGGCAGCCGACTCGCCTGATTTTTCGTTTTGAGTGTTCTTGATTGATGAGCTGGTAGACCAACCTGTATGCCGCAAGTTTCCTTTGAGTTGTTTTTGGCCGGGGTGCAGACGGGCGATCGCCTGGTGAGTTTCCCCACCGATACCGTCCCGGCGCTGGCGGCCCGCCCAGAATATGCCAGCCTCATCTTTGCGGCAAAACAACGGCCTTTGGAAAAACCCTTGATCCTCATGGCGGCCCAATTGGCAGACTTATGGCCCTATGTGGGTGGCACGGCGGCAGAACGCTCCCAGTGGGAGCAAGTGGCAGCCCAGTATTGGCCGGGGGCTTTGACCTTGGTGTTGCCAGCGAGCGATCGCGTACCAACGACGTTGAATCCCCTGAATCCCAGCACGATTGGTGTGCGAGTGCCTAACCATGCGATCGCCCAACAGATTTTAGCCGCCACGGGGCCACTAGCAACGACCAGCGCCAACCGCTCTGGGGAACCCGCCTTGCAGACAATGGGCGAGATCGAAGCACAGTTTCCCACCGTGTTGACCCTGGCACGCGGGGCACTCTCCGGCGCACCGACGATCGCCGCATCCAGTTCTGGCGTGCCTTCGACGGTGGCGCAGTGGGTGGAGACAGGGTGGAAAATTCTACGGCAGGGGGCCGTGACGCTCCCGGAGGCGCAATGACTTGGGGCAATCTGCTGTGGTTGGGGGTTGGCGTTGGGATTGGATTATTGTGGGCACAATGGCGACGGCGATCGCACCCGCTGCTGCATTTCATCCAGGCGGCCCCCATTGCGCCAGAGACGGCGACACCCACCCCGCCCTTGCAGGCCGCCCCCGATGAGTTAGCCGAGTTGCGATCGCGGTTAGCCACTGTTGAACTGGCCTATCACATGGCCGCTCAGATGAGCCAGGTGAAAGGGAGTTTTTTGGCCCGCACCTCCCACGAGTTGCGATCGCCCTTGAATGGCCTCATTGGGATGCACCAACTAATCCTGGCCGACCTGTGCGATAGCCCGGAGGAAGAGCGCGAATTTTTGACCGAGGCCAATGCCTCCGCCCTGAAAATGGTGCGCGTGCTGGATGATGTCATCGAAACCAGCAAAATTGAACAGGGCAGCATTCAACTCGTGCCGGAAGCGATCGCCATTGCCGCCCTCTTTGCCGATGTGCAGACCCTGACCCACCTCCAAGCCCAAAACCGCAGTATTCGTTTGGCGATCGCCCCGCCCACCGCACCCCTGACCCTCTGGGCCGATCTCCGCCGCCTGCGCCACGCCCTCGCCACCCTCATCAACAGCGCGATCGCCACTCTCGACGAAGGCCATATCACCCTGGCTGTTGGCCCTCCCGCCTCACCCGACCAACACCAGCTTTGGCTCGACACACCGCTGACCGCCGCCCACTGGGAAGCCCCAGCCCCACCAGCTCTCCCCCCGACCAGCGATCGCAAGGCTATCCTCCAAACCTTGCGCCAAGCCTTCCCCAGCCCCAGCTATGCCCTGACTGTGGCGCGATCGCTGTTCCAATCCATGCACGGCGACCTCACCCTCGCCCACCCCACGCCCGATTCCACCCGAATTTGCTGCACCCTCCCTATCGCCCCACCCGCCACTTCGATAGACTGAAAAAAGCTGTTACATTTTGTCATCGTCCTGTCTTTCGAAATCTTGCTATGACTGGGAAATCTCCTGACACCAACACCAGCACCGATCGCGCCCCTGCCACCCTAGGCCAACGGTTGCGTAACTTTACCATCGCCCTCATTGCGATCAGCCTGAGCACCGCCATCTTCCTGGGCTTCCAAACCGAAACCGCCCCCGGCATGCTTTCGGCGATGGCCGCAGAGTCTATCCCCCTGGATGAGGCCCTACGGAACGACAAACCCACCTTCATGGAGTTCTACGCCAATTGGTGCACCAGTTGCCAAACGATGGCCCCGGATCTCGCCACCCTGAAACAAACCCACGGTGACCAAGTGAACTTCGTCATGCTGAATGTTGACAACAGCAAATGGCTCCCCGAAATTCTGAACTACCGGGTCGATGGCATTCCCCATTTTGTGTTTTTGGATGCCACTGGCACCGCGATCGCCCAGGCCATTGGGGAACAACCCTCCACTGTTTTGGCAGCAAACTTGGTGGCCCTGGCCGCCGGCGAACCGCTCCCCTATGCCCAGAGCACAGGCCAAACCTCCGAGTTTTCTGCCCCCATCAAACCCAATCCAGCCCAACAAACTGATCCCCGCAGCCACGGCAGTCAAGTTGTTTCTGAGCGCTAACCCCCAACGCCAACCTTAAGCCACCAGTTGGGCCGCGATCGCGTTGGTTTTCTCAATCAACCGGGGCAAATCCACGGGCACAAGGCGACCCTGATCCACCACCTTGTTGCCATTGATGAAACTGTAGTCCACAGCATTGGCCTGGCAGAAAATCACCGCAGCCACCGGATCGTGCAAAGCCCCCGCAAATTGGGGGCGATCGAGATTAATGGCAATGAAATCAGCCGCCATCCCAGGAGCCAAAGCCCCAATGTCGTCCCGGCCCAAAACCTTGGCCCCACCCAACGTCGCGACTTCCACAATCTCGCGGGCTGTCATCGCCTGGGCTTGTTGCTCCCGCACGCGGGCCAGCAAAAACGCCATGCGCGCTTCTTGTAGCAAATTGCCTCCATCATTAGACGACGAACCATCCACCCCCAGGCTCACTGGCACCCCAGCCGCCAACATTTGCCGAATGGGCGCAATGCCACTCGCCAGCCGTGTGTTGCTCCCAGGACAATGGCTCACCCCAGTGCCCGTCTGGCCAAATTTTTGAATTGTCTCCTCATCCAGCATGACGCAATGGGCGTGCCACACATCCGGCCCCAGCCACCCCACGGATTCCGCATAGTCGCCAGGAGTCTGGCCAAACTGTTGGAGGCTAAAGTCCACATCCGACTGATTTTCAGCCAAGTGGGTATGCAGACGAACGCCCTCGTAGGAACGGGCGAGGGCCGCAGATTCGCGCATTAACTCCCGCGAGACGGAAAAGGGCGAACAGGGGGCCAAGGTCAGCCGCAGCATGGAATAACGAGCCGGGTCGTGATATTGCTCGATAAGCCGCTGAGAATCTTTGAGAATTGCCGTTTCATCCTCGACCACCGCATCGGGGGGCAACCCGCCCAGACTTTGGCCAACGCTCATGCTGCCCCGACAGGGATGAAACCGCATCCCCAGGTCATGGAGAGCTTGCACTTCATCGTCGATCGCGCATCCATTCGGGAAGATATACAGATGGTCGCTTGAAGTTGTACAACCGGATAACAGGAGTTCCGCCGCAGCCATCTGCGCACTGACATAAATGGCCTCTGGAGTTAGCTTGGCCCAAATGGGGTAGAGAGTGCGAAGCCAATGAAACAGCGTGCCATCCTGGGCCGCAGGCAAAACGCGGGTCAACACTTGATAAAAGTGATGATGCGTATTCACCAGACCGGGCAAAACCACATGGCGATCGCCCAAATCCAGCACCTCATCCGCCGTTGTAGGGAGTTCAGCCGTTGGCCCCACCTGTTCAATTACGTTATCCCGAATGAACAAAGCCCCGTGGCGAATTTCCCGGCGATCGCGATCCAGCGTCGCAAGAGTGTGAATATTCTGAACGAGCAACGTTGCCATAGGATGCGTTTTACTCCCGCAAACGGTATATTCCCAAAACCGTGGACAGACTCAAACCAGGTACATAGCCCCACTGTATACACCACCAAAATGGTGGCCACCCGCGCCACCGATCAACCTGGCCTTAGCCGTCCGACCTTCCTCATCATAAGAAGGAATGGCAACCGTACAGGGAAACAGTGCAGGGAAAAGAATGCAGGAGAAATAGGGCAGAGAAATCAGAATCAACCACACCAGACAATTCAAAATGTATACTGTATACAAGCTATGTTCATCTAAATAAGGCAGACCCATCCCCCGCCGTCCTGCTCTCGCCTGCTTCCCACGAGCAGTTGGTTCAACCCAGATCACTGTAGGCTAAAACAACGGTAGCGGCGCAATCACCAAGTGAATTCTCAATAAGCGGCACAGTTTAGGAGAACAAAGAGGTATGGATAACCTGAAGGTTTTGATTATTGGGGCCGGCATGGGTGGTTTAACCGCAGGGATTGCCTTAAGCCAGGCTGGGTACGACGTCGAAATTTACGATCGCGTCGCAGAATTGCGGCCTGCAGGGGCAGGAATTTCGCTCTGGTCCAATGGGGTCAAAGTTCTCAATCGACTGGGGTTGGGGCCAAAAATCGCGGCGATCGGCGGTCTAATGGACTCCATGCAATACCGCACTCAACACAACGAAATCCTCAACAACATTGACCTTGCCCCCTTAAGTCAAACCGTAGGCCAGCGGCCCTATCCCGTCGCCCGAACCGATCTGCAACAGATGCTATTGAGCGCATTTCCGGGGCCTGTGCATTTAGGGTACGAGTGCATCGCCATTGAACAAGATGCCACAGGCGTCACAGCCCTGTTTGACAACGGCCATCAGGCTCAGGGAGATGTGCTCGTCGCTGCGGATGGCATTCGCTCTCGGTGCCGCAAGTATGTCCTCGACACCGACGTGGCCCCTAACTACGCCGGCTACGTCAACTGGAACGGTTTGGTGCCCTGGGATGCAACCTTGGCCCCACTGAATACCTGGGTGATTTTTGTTGGCGACCACAAACGCGCCTCCCTCATGCCTGTCGGCGGCGATCGCTTCTACTTCTTCTTTGATGTGCCCCTGGAACGGGAAGCCGCAGCCACCGGAGGCGACCTGCGCACCGATCTCACCCAATTTTTTGCTGGCTGGCCCGACCCAGTTCAAAGCTTAATTCAGCAACTTGAGCCAGCCCAAACGAACCGGGTGCTCATCCACGATGTTGGCCCGTTAGAAACCTTTGTCAATGGGCGCGTAGCGCTACTGGGGGATGCGGCCCACGCTACCTGTCCAGACTTAGGCCAGGGAGGAGCCCAGGCGATGGAAGATGGCTTCATCCTGGCTCAAATGCTGCTCACCACCAATCTCAGTGTGGAGGATGCGCTCCAGCGCTATCAGGCGGAACGGGTACCACGGACCGCAGCCGTCGTGCAAAAGGCGCGGCACCGGGCAGAAAAAATTCACGGTGCAGACCCCGCCGCGACCCAAGCCTGGTACGACCAATTGCGCACTGAAGCGCCCTCAGCAGTGACAGATGCGATCGCCCAGGTCATTTTGGGTGGCCCTTTACGATGACCCGTTGGTCGTGGTTGTGGGCGATCGCCCTCTGCCTGTGGCTCAGTGTTTCCAGAGTCGCCATAGCCCAAACAGTTCCATTTGCCCCCAACTGGGGCCATTTGTTCACATCTCTTTCTCTGCCTTTAGCAATGACTGGCAAACTAACCACCCACGTTTTGGATACAGCCAACGGGCAACCCGCCGCCGGGATGACCATTTCCCTGTGGGCAGTGGCCCCCACAACGGGCGAAAAAACCAAACTCAAAACCGTGACCACCAATGCCGATGGCCGCACCGATGGCCCCCTATTAACCGCTGAGGAATTCCAGGTCGGGGTGTATGAGTTGGTATTTCAGGTGGGAGACTACTTTGCAGCGCGATCGCCCGCCCGCCCTCAACCAGCATTTTTAAACCAGGTGCCCATCCAATTTGGGATAGCCGACCCAGAGGCCCACTACCACGTCCCGCTGTTGGTGTCGCCCTGGGCCTACAGCACCTACCGGGGCAGCTAGCCCCCACCAATAGGGCCACCGCTATCAGCAGAATAGAGAACCTATATCGTTGGGTACGGAAATTCCCCCTGATTTCTCCTCCTTCTGGCACGCCGAAGACCCCAAGATTCTTCTAGAGTGGAAGGGTACTTGTTAAAGCAAAAAGGGCAGTACCAATGCCGGGGTTAGGCGATCGCTGGAATCAGTTCACAGGCAAAACGCGAATTGTGGTGTGCCGACTTTTCATCCACTTAGTGGGCCAAGAAGTCGCGCCATTATTGGGGGTGCTTAATCAAGCCGCCCGCGCCGCGATCGCTAGCGATGGCGACTTGCAGACCGCCGGAGAAGGGCTTGTGGATGTCACCCAAGCCTTATTAGATGCCGACTTATATTGGCGATCGGCCTCCAACGAAGGTGATGTGTTTTGGAAGGAAGAAGAAGCCGGTGATTTTGTTGAAGAATTATTCACCGATTCAGCCCAGCGCTACAGCAGCGGCATCGAACTTGGGGGCACCACCGACGACCTGACCGTCCCTGTGACCCAACATCTCGTCGTCATGCTCACCGCCGCCTACGAAGGCGAAATGCCCGAACTCGAAACCGATCTAGCCGATATCCGCGCCCTCAAAGCAGGCTTGAAAGCCCTAATTAACTTGCACTATCAAAACCGCTTACGAGCCATTCAAGTGCATTTTTCCCCAGCCCAACTGGGAGACGAACTCACCGCTGATCAAGTCCTCGAAAACTTCCCCGAACTCATTCCCCTGTAACTGGGTGGCCAGCATCTAACCCCCATTCCCCAGCCTTGACCATCTGTTCAACCTGCCCCACCCAACCGTCCATTTCGTTTTTCTCCGTTGACTTTTCCTATATTGACAATGATGACTATTCTGCGCCGACTGCTAATTGTGTTAATGGTTCTGACCCTAGCCGGAACCAGCGTCGCCTGTGGGCCGGCATCCGGTGACAATGGGCGTTCCACCTCAGGAGCCCAACAAACCAATGTGCAACCACCCCAAAACCGCTTAGGCAATGGCCAATACCCGGTTCAGCAAGCGACTTACAACGACGTGGATGGCGAATACACCGTCATGCTGTTGAACACAGCACCGGGGGATTCGTCGGTTTATCGCTCCGATAATTTGCCGATGGCCCGCCTCACGGAAGAAGAAGTCAAACAAGGGGCAAAGAGCTATCTCAAAGTGGAGAATGGCCAACCCTCCTTACATTTGGCCGAAGACTTCAAGATTGAATATGTCCACAACGTCACTGAAAATGTGACCAATCCCCAAACCGGCCAACAAGAAACCGTCGTGATTCGTCAAGAGAGCGGCTTTTGGTCGCCGTTTGCGGGGGCCCTGGCCGGACAAGCCTTGGGGAGTCTGCTGTTTCGCCCCCAATATTATGTCCCCCCGGTGTATCAACCGGGCCTAGTGACGGGCTATGGCGGTTATGGCGGGACGTATAATCAGGCCGTCAGTCGCTACCAAGACCGCTATAATGCACCTCCTACTGCGGTTAAAAATCGGCAATCCTTCCGGACGACTGGTCGCTTGAGAACGTCTTCGGGCCAAGTCAGAACCACACCTTCGCAATCGACGAACCGCGCCACAGGCAGTGGGTATGGCTCCAACACCTTGAAGCGATCGCCCTCCAGTGGTTCCACCAAAAGTCGGCCTCGGAGTAACAGTTTCGGGAGTTCGCGATCGCGCAGTTTTGGCCGTCGCCGCTAAGCCCTTAACTCCGCAAAATTCATCCCACGCCTGCTTTCACGCTGGGTTTTGAGGTTTCAGGCATACCAGGGTAGTCTCAACGGCTGCCCTATTTTTTTCGCCCTGGTTTGGGGTTCAAGGCTAGGGGTTAGCTGGGCGGTGCGGTACTTAGTCACGGGATTGGCCCAGCAGTTTGTGGTAATGGTCAATGTGGAATTGGGCCGATCGCGGCCAGGAATACTGCGCCAGAACGGACTGACTGGCCTGGATCAGGGCGATCGCCGTTTCCGGTTGGGTGGCTGCCAACATCCCCTGAGCGATCGCAGTGGGAGAATCGGGAGCAACCCACAGGGCTTGCGCC
Source organism: uncultured bacterium (assembly GCA_964475335.1). GTDB lineage: Bacteria > Cyanobacteriota > Cyanobacteriia > Leptolyngbyales > Leptolyngbyaceae > CAYYWG01. The sequence goes on along the minus strand of CAYYWG010000002.1, from coordinate 172,427 downwards.
GGAGTCAGGAATTCGGTGAAGGGCGGTTGGTTCGCCACAATGACAGGTAATCCAGCGGCGATCGCTTCCAGCACCACCAGCCCCCACCCCTCTTTGAGCGACGGAAAACAAAACGCATCCGCACAACGGTACAACACAGGTAACGCCGTTTCGGGAATCACTCCTGGCAAAATGAGCGATCGCCCCACAGGAATCGCCAGGGCTTCGGCCACCCGAAAAAAATCCTCCCGATAGGGCTGGTAGTCAAACAGGGTCGCACCACCTGCAATGACCAGTTGGGCCTGGGGTTGGTGCGCCAAAACCTGGGCAAATGCCCGCAAGAGATGAATGGAGTTTTTGCGGGGTTCAATGCCCCCAATCGTCAGGTAAATCGGTGAACCACTCAAGCCGTACATCGCTTTCAAGTTCGCCTCTTGGCCCGTAGGCACGGCAGTAAAGCGCGTCGTATCCACTCCATTCAATACTCGTGGCGCAGTGATACCATAGTCCGTCGCCAGAGCCTGTTGCCAGCGATCGCTCACACACAAACACAAATCAGGGGCACGAATCGAACGGTCTTGACACTGTTGCAAATAGGGACTGGTGTAGTCTTCGATGTGGTGCACCGTGCGGACAACGTGGGGAATGTGGCCTCGCTCCCGTTGTTGCACCAGCGCATTGGCCCCAATGCAATCTTGGGCGTGATAGATGTCGTAGGCAGGCGCTTGCTCCAGGGCTTGAACAAACTCGTGAATTCGCTGGTGAATCAGGCGATCCACATCGAGGGGCGCAGGTTGGGCGGGAATCAGCCGTACCACACAGGGGAGCGATCGCTCAAAGCCTTGGCCATCTTTATCCAGGGCATACACACAGACCTGGTGCCCTAATTCGGTCAGGGCGATCGCTAACTCCAGGGTATGCACCACACTTCCACGGGGCTTGGTGGCATAGGTCAGGAGGGCAATCCGTAGCGAGCGAAGAGGCATCATCGCGCCGCAAAACCCGTCAAGGGTTCAGCCTCAAAGTCCCAGAAACACACCGACTCAGCCCCCTGCTGTAACTGCAAGCGGCGATCGCTCACCACCGTGCCAATGCGATCGCAGACCAGACCAAAAGCCCCCGCTTGGGCCCGTATGGGGTCAAACTGCTCAGGCCGCACACTCAGCAAAAAGCCATAACTCGGAAAACTGAGCAGCCATTTTTCTAGGGGCAACCCAGCAGGGCACGGCATCATCGCCAGATCCAACACTGCCCCACAGCCCGATGTTTCGAGCAGCATAAGGGCCGTACCGAGAATCCCCCCCATACTCACATCTTTCCCCGCATCACACCAGCCCGCAGCGGCCCATTGGGGCAAGAGGTCGAGCTTTGCACGGAGCCGAGCTGGGTCGGCCTGAGTCGCCGCATCCCAAAATGGATAACGGGGATGGGGTTGGCCCTCAAAATCCGTCAGCAGCACCAGGGCATCCCCCGGTTTTGCATTGAAACTGGTGATCAGCCGTTGCGCCCGCCCCAAAATTGCCACCGCAAGGGCCTCGTAGGGACTGTGACAGTTGGTATGCCCCCCGACAATGGGGACGTTGAAGGTTTGGGCCGCTGCAATCATGCCATCCCACAGGGGCTGAGCAGGCTCCCTGGCTTGGCTCCACAGCGCATCGACCACCGCGATCGGTCTGCCCCCCATCGCATAAATGTCACTCACATTCACGAGCACACTGCACCAGCCCGCAAACCAGGGTTCAGTCTGCACCAGGGTCGGCCACATGCCCTCGGCGGCCAACAGCAAATACCCATCCCCATCGGGAATCGCGGCACAGTCATCCCCCAGCACGATCGCGCCTTGTGCAGCCTGGGGCAACCACTGGGTTAGTTTTTGAGCGATCGCCTGAATATCCTGTTTTTGCTCGATGCCCAGCGATCGCCGGAGTCGAGTGGCCAGGTCTGCCAGCATCAAGACACCTGCCGACTCAGCAAGGGCCAGGTTGGCCGAATATCCTCGGCAGGCGGATAGTGAGCCAGGTCAGCTTCCATCAGGTGGTGGGGGCGATCGCACACCGTCATCTCATTTAAGGACGTCCAATGCAAACGCTGAAAAAAGCGGACGTTTTGGAGTTGCACCGTTGCTAAAAAGCGATCGCAGCCCCAGGCGTTGGCCGTCGTCACCGCTTTAGTAATTAAGCCTTTGCCAATCCGCCCTACCCGGCGATAGTCGGGATGTACCCCCAGCCGTCCACCGTACCAGAGCCGGGGCGACTCCTCGTAAATCCGCACAACGCCGACAATCAACGGGCCAGCAGAAGCCTCCTGGTCGATCGCCACAATGGGATAGGCGATCGCGTCAATCTCATCCTCGTCGTTTCCAGCAAACAGCCCCTGTTCTGCACAAAAAATAGCTTGCCGTAACTCAAAATAGCCCCGCAGGTCAGCGGGCGATCGCGCCAATTCAAACCGATAGCGAGTCGTCATTCCCATTTCTCCCAACTGTTGACTGCTGTTAATCCCAAAGCATCAGGTCTCAAACGTAGACAATGCCGAACACGCGCCACATTTGCCGCAGCCTGCCCGCATCGCCGCAGAAGTCATGCCAGCCTGCTTCAGCAACGCCCCAACCTCCTGGTAAAGCGCCTGCATAAACGCCTGACTGGGGGCAGGGTGGTGGGCCAGGGGAGTCTCAGAAATGGGCACAAACGGCACCACAAAGGGATAAACGCCAACCTGAATCAGGCGATCGCAGGCATTCACCAACGTCTCCAGACTGTCCCCTAACCCGGCCAAGAGGTACGTACTGACCTGGCCCCACCCAAACACCTGCACCGCTGCCTCAAAGGCTTGAAAATAGTAAGCCACAGGCACTTCCGCCTTTCCTGGCATGATGCGAGCCCGCACCGCCGGATCCACCGCTTCCAGATGCATCCCCAAACTGTCCACCCCCGCAGCGTGCAGACGGGCAAACCAGGCAAAATCATCCGGGGGTTCACACTGCGCCTGAATCGGTAGATCAACCGCTGCTTTCACCGCTTGGGCGCATTCTGCCAGGTAAGCAGCACCGCGATCGCGGGTATTCGGGGTGCCCGTCGTCATCACCATTTGGGTCACACCATCCAACCGCACTGCCGCCTCAGCCACCTCAGCCAGTTGCGTCGGAGTTTTGCGGGCCAGAGTGCGATCGCCCTCCAGGGATTTTTCAATCGCACAAAACTGACAGGCCGTTGCCGCATCGCGATACCGCCGACAGGTTTGTAACACCGTTGTCGCCAACACATCCCGACTGTGCAACAAAGCAATTTTGGAATAGGGAATGCCATCAGCGGTTGTGAGACTGTAGAACTTCGGCTGGGGCGGAAACTCAAGGGTCGCGATCGCCTGTTCCGCCCGCAACAACTGAGCCGTGCCCTGCCCATCCGGAGCCGCCACATAAGCCGATTGGCTCGCCGTATCCGTGTAAATGGGCACCATCACCGTCGTACCGTCAATCGTGATCGCCTTGTGATCCGACGGGCCAGCCCCGCCCTGTCGTCCGGCGGCCCCCACGGTGGGATCCAGCAGCCGCAACCCCTGGGATTGCAGCTCGGTAATTAACTGTTGTTTCTGCATAGGTCACATCCGGGTTAGAGAGTTTGCCCACTCATTTGCTCACTCAAAAGCAGCCAATTAGCCGCCCCACTCTACGATGGGGGCCACCGCCAATTCATCGCTCCGGGGAGAATTCAGTTCCACCGCGCCAACACTGGGGCGATCGCCCACCTGGGCCGTTGCGTGCATCACTGACCAGGGTTGCTGATTCAGGTGTAGTTGCAGCAAATCAGGCCGCGCATAGTGCCCAACGGCATCCATCATGCGTTTGCGTTTCGTAATCAAACTCAAGTCCAAATCCGCGATCGCCATCCCTTCGCCTTCCGTCACGGGCGGACACAGCGGCACCCCTTCCGGGCTGATAATGGCGGTATAACAGCCTCCCTGCAAGACTTTTTGCAAGCCTTCATCCGCCGTGAGCTGTTGCTTTTGTTCTGCCGTTAACCACCCGGTCGCATTCACCACAAAACAGCCCGACTCCAAGGCATGGTGCCGCAGGGTCACTTCAATCTGATCCGCAAAAATTTGCCCCACCATCGACCCCGGAAACTGGCCACAGTGAATCTGTTCCTGCTGCGCCATTAGCGCATAGCGGGCCAGTGGATTGTAATGCTCCCAACAGGCCAGCGCCCCCACCCGGCCCACCGCCGTCTCCACCACCTTCAGGCCCGCACCATCGCCCTGGCCCCAGACCATCCGTTCGTGGTAAGTCGGAGTAATTTTGCGCCGCTTCAAGAGCAACGTACCATCCCCATCAAAAATCAGTTGACTGTTGTACAGTGAACCACCATCCCGCTCGTTTACCCCCACGACCACCACCATCTGGCACGATCGCGCCGCCTGACTCAGAGCCGCCACCACAGGCCCCGGCACCGTCACCGCTGCTTCATAGAGCGCCATGTGCGCCTTGCCCATCAGCACCGGAGGCTGAATAAATGAGAAATAAGGATAGTAGGGAATGAAGGTTTCGGGAAAAACTATGAGCTGCACACCTTCCTGCGCCGCCTGGGCGATCGCCGTCAGCACCTTTTCAGTGGTGCCCTCCCGACTGAACAGGACAGGGCTAAGTTGAACCGCCGCCACGCGCACCGTGCCGGGAGGACAAGAAACCTGAGACATGGTACTGAATCACTCAACAACCAATGGAAACCTGGATTGAAACTCGGCCTTGCCAAAGCCAGGGGGCTAAGTTTGCCCTCAGCCCCGACGCACAAACTAGTTTTACAGTGTCCACGTATCCAGAATGAACGCGCCTTCTTTCCGGTGCAGCAAGACCAAATCCAACACATCCAACGGATTGATGGGGCGCACGCCCGGAATCAACGACGGTTCACCATGCCCATACAACGCTTGCAACGCAAACCGACAGGCATAGACCTTGCCGCCTTCTTCCATGATTTTGACCAGTTGATTGTTCATCGCCTGGTGGCCAGGAAACGCCTCATCGCCAATTTTGGGAAAACCCCGTTGGACACCCAGGGTCACACCTGGCCCGTAGAGTAGCACCGACGTTTCAAACCCTTTGCGAATCAACCGCGTTGCTTGCAGTAAGTTCACCAGACCAATCGAGCCTTCAAAAGCGACGGTATGAAACGTCACGAGGGCTTTTTCCCCCGGTTCTGCTCGCACATCGGGAAAAACCTTTTCTTCGTAGTCAACGAAAAAATCTCCAGCTTTGTGCGCTGGTGTTGTTACCTCAGGCATAGTCGTGTCCTTACAAAAATGAGGGAAAATCTAAAGTCCAAGCGGGATTGACCCACGATGGCACTGCACAGTTGGGGTCAAGTTAGGCCGCCCAGTGCTATTTCAAGGCAGGCAGCCCCAGTTTGGGCATTCCGGCAAGCGGCGACAATGCGATCGCCCCCTGTTCCACTCCGGCCTGTTTTGCTGAGTTCGCAGAACTTGCAGCCCGTGTTCTCTGCACAGTACGAGTGATGAGAGCGATCGCTTGTATCAGAAAGCACAAAACAAGCAGGTCTGGCAGAAAGGATAGGGGCCAGGGCCGGGGGCAGTGGCGATCGCACCCTCGACCCTGGGTTCCCCTGGCGAAAGTGATAGGCGATCGCCCAAAATTAGCCCATTTCAGCCCATTTTTTCCAGCCGACCCTGCCCATGACGGCGGCCCCCAGTCCTCCCCCCTGGCACTACCGCCAAAGATGCCCCAGTTGTATCCAAAGTGACAGGTTGGCAGGGCCGCTCCTGGGTATGGTGCAAACAGACTTTTTCATCACCCATGAGCCATTCCCGAAGGAGGGAACCATGCGATCGCACTATGCCGTCATCATTGTGGGCGGAGGACAAGCTGGCTTGTCGATGAGCTACTGTTTGCAAGAGCGCCACATCGATCATCTGGTGCTAGAACAACATCAGATTGGTCACTCCTGGCGATCGCAACGGTGGGATTCCTTTTGCCTCGTCACGCCCAACTGGCAATGCCAACTCCCCGGTTTTGCCTATCCAGGGGCCGACCCCAACGGCTTTATGCAAAAAGATGAGATTGTGCAGTACATCGAAGCCTATGCGCGATCGTTCCAGCCCCCGGTGCAAGAAGGAGTGCGGGTTTTACGCATTTGGAAAAATCCCATTAGCGATGGGTTTGAACTTCAAACAACGATGGGAGACTTGACGGCGGATCAGGTGGTCATCGCCACAGGGGGTTATCATCGGCCCAAAATTCCCGCGATCGCCCAGCGTCTCCCAGCAGAGATTCACCAACTCCATTCCTCGCAATACAAAAATCCCCAAGCCCTATCTGACCAAGCCGTGTTGATCGTTGGGACGGGCCAGTCTGGCTGCCAGATTGCGGAAGATCTCCATCGCGCTGGCAAGACCGTGTACCTCAGTGTGGGCAGTGCCCCGCGATCGCCCCGCCGCTATCGGGGGAAAGATGTGGTCGATTGGCTGGATCAAATGGGCTATTACGACCTGGCGATCGACGACCACCCCCAAAAAGAGCAAGTCCGCACCAAAACGAACCACTACGTCACCGGACGAGATGGGGGTCGCGAGATTGATTTGCGCCACTTTGCCCGCGAAGGGATGCAGCTACAGGGGCGTTTGTACGACATTCAGGGCACTGAACTCATGTTTCAGCCCAACCTCAAAGCCAATTTGGATCAGGCCGATGCCGTGGCCGAAAGCATCAAACGCACCATCGACACCTTTATCGAGCAGCACGATATCGCCGCCCCCACCGAACCGCCCTATCAACCCGTTTGGGAACCGGCGGAGGAAGTCACCGCGATCGACTATCAGGCTGCCAATATTGGGACGGTCATTTGGGCGATTGGCTACCACATGGATTTTCAGTGGGTGGATATTCCCATCTTTGATGGCAAAGGCTACCCCGGCCACGATCGCGGGGTCACTGCCACCAAAGGACTGTATTTCCTTGGGTTGCCCTGGTTGTATACCTGGGGGTCGGGCCGCTTTTCCGGGATTGCCCGAGATGCCTATTACCTCGCGGACTATGTGCAAGCGAACCACCGCTTCAACCCGCGATCGCGCCACACCATCAATGCCATGGCGTTGGGTGCTTAACCAACAAGGGTTGGCAATGGCTCAAATCCACTGGCGCACCGTTGCTTCGTAGACGGCCTGATAGCGATTTTTTGCGTTGAGTTTGGTCAGCGTGTTGTTGATGTGAAACTTCACCGTACTCTCGCTGATGTGGAGGTGTTTGGCAATTTCGCGATCGCGCAAGCCCTGAGCCAGCAACACCATCACCTCCTGTTCGCGATCGGATAATCGTTGGGGTAAATCGGCTCGCCGCGCGGTCACTGTTTTCCCCTGGGCGACTTGCTGAATCACCTGGTGCAAATGGTCTGGTTCCGTCCACAAATCAATCACAGCCTTGGCATGAGACGGCGCAGAACGACCTTGGCGGTGCTGAATCCAAATCACTGGATTGGCCCCCGGTGGCTCCGTCACGTCATCGGTGAGCCAAATGGCACCCGGTTGATTGGCAGCCCCCAACGGTAAACCCGCCTGACAAGACAACTGGGTCAAGACAGTGCGAACCAGCGGCCACTGCGATCGCACCACCACTGGCACACCAATGGCACAGGTTGGGTAGGGCAATTTCAGCAACACCTCCACCACCTGGGTCGCCGGATCGATTTGCGTTTGCAACGTCCCCCCCAACCAGGTCGTGAGCACCCACCCATGCTCCCATTGAGGCGGCCACACCACCGTCTGGGCTGCTGGAGTTTGGGGGTAGGCGGCGATCGCCTCCAATGCCACTTCCCGCGGCCCATACATCAACCGACAATAGCGACACTGAAGCTGATTTAACAGTTCTGCCGTATGCAGCATCAAATACACCATCGCTGCACTCAGAGGCCGTTCCGTACCCACTAGCATCAACCGGGTGTGGGCCAAGAGCGCAGCTAACTGATCGGACAAAGCCACCGCCGCCGGCGCGATCGCCCGAGTTGAATCAGACTGCCGTTGCACTTGTAACGCTGCATCCAGGGCGATCGTCGTCGTCAAACACAACACTTGCAGCACTTCCAAAAATTCCGGGGCCATCGCCTGCTGGCTAAAGGTTGCCAACACCCCCAACACCCGATCGCCCGCAATCAACGGATACCCAGCAAAACCCTGAATCTGATTGGCGATCGCCCATTCTCGATCTTTCACCCACGGTTCATCAGCCAGCGCATTACTCAAAAACGACACCCGATTCTGGGCAATTTTCCCAACTTTGTAAGCGCCCATTGGGACCCGCGCAAAATCCCCATCAGTATGGGTATACAACCCGGAGGAAGCCACCAACCGCAAGTAGGTTTGATTCGGTTCTGTCAACCAAATGCGGGCAAAAGCACAGTTAAACCGTTGCACCAGAGCATCCGTCACCTGCTTGGCGATCGCTTCCGCTTCCAGGCAGCCCGACAAGCGACGGCCAATTTCAGTGACCTGTTGTAGATCAAACAATAGCTGAGTCGAGTTAAGCAACGGTCTAAGCAATTCAACCACGTACGGCCAACCCACTCCCAGTCCATCGGGCTATGTTCAATTGACCCCCAGGTCAGGCTAGAACTCTGTATCCAAACGTACAACTCCGGCGACAACTCACAGCGATGATGATCACCCACGGGCCGCCCTGCCGCGATCGCCCACTACCAAGCAACTGCGGTATGCTCAGCAATAGCCAGCTTGGCCCGTTTTTACTCCCCTTATTTTCCCCGTTGCACCATGCCCGAAATTCGCTTCCAAATCCAATGGCCCGATGGCCGTCAGGAAACCTGCTATTCCCCCTCCCTCGTGGTCAAAAAATACTTTGAACCAGGCCACAGTTACCCGCTAGAAGACTTCGTGGCCCGTGCCCGGGAAGCCCTGACCATTGCCAGCGATCGCGTCCAGGCTAAATTTGGCTTTCCCTGTAGTTTGGCGATCGGCCAGTTGCAAGCCATCGAAACCACAGCCCGCCGTTATCAAACTCTAGACCAGCCAACGGTGCAGTTGCTGCAATTCCTGGAGTAGGTTGACTATCTACAAGCCCCAAAGATTTAGTACAATTTTAATCCTCAGAAGAATCACTCAGGGTTTCAATCAAAATATCGATTTGTTGCTGGCGCTCCGATAGGAAGGATTCGCACTCGTGTAAAGCTTCAACAGCAACTCTAAATTGCTCAAAAACTTCGGCCAAATCGAGATCACCCGATTCAATTTGGGCAATAGTTGCTTCGATCCTGGCGATCGCGGCCTCGTAGTTCCATTGATCACCAGCTGGGTTATTCATGAATTATTCTCAGAGAGATACCTCCACGCTAACAGACCTTGCTGATGGCAAGAGATCCCACGATGTAAATTTTTCCCCGTCTAGGGCCTAATGGGGCACCGCCGCCGCGATCGCCCACTGGCTCTTGGTCAAGCGCTTTTCCGGGCAAGGTCACAGCCAATCAGGGACGGCCCTCCACCGTTTCCGGCGGCAACACCTTCGTCACAATGGCCTGCAAATAGCCTTGCCCCAGTTCAATGGCGATCGCGCTGCCCACTTCAATCTCCGTTGCCGTTCGGGCAATCACGCCTTCTTGCCGCACCACCGCATAGCCCCGCTTCAACACGGCTTGCGGGTCAAGGGATTCCAGCTTTTGCCCCAGCAATTGACAATGCTGATGGGCCTGTTGCCACGTCGCCAGCCCTCCCTGCAATAAGCGTTGGCGCAACCACCCCAACCGTTGCATTTCGTATTGGAAGGTTTGCTCCAGCTTCAGCCGAAGGAGACGATTTTTGACCCGTTGGAGCCGTTCTTGGGTCACTTCCAGGCGATATTGCATGGCATCACTCAGGGCTACCATGCGATCGCGATGGGCCACATACAAATCACTCAACCGGGGCACAGCCTGTTCCGCCGCCGCCGTTGGCGTATGGGCACACACATCCGCCGCCAAATCCGCCAAGGATTCATCCCGCTGATGCCCAATCCCAGAAATCACCGGAATCGGACACTCGGCGATCGCCCGCACCACCCGCTCGTCGTTAAAACAAGCCATATCTTCGACAGCACCGCCGCCCCGTGATAGAATTAGTACGTCCGACCTACCATCACGAACCACTCGCTGAATGGCCCGCACAATCGATTCAGGTGCCTGGTTTCCCTGCACCAAAGCTGGAGAAAACAGGATCTGCAAGCCTGGATACCGCCGTCGGAGCGTGCGTTGGATATCGCCCCAAGCTGCGGCCTGCGGTGATGTCACCACCGCCACAACCTGAGCATGGGCTGGGAGAGGCCGCTTGCGGGCCGAGTCAAACAACCCTTCGGCAGCCAAGCGATCGCGCAATTGCCGATAGCGCAAAGCCCGCAATCCCTCGCCCCCCGGCAACACCTGCCACACCACCAGTTGATACTGTCCCCGTTGAGGATGAAGATTGATGCGACCTAGAATGATTAATTGTTCACCTGGCGTTGGCACCGTTGAGAGGCGATCAATTTGGCTACTCCAGACCACACAGCTAATCGCCGCTTTCGCATCTGGATCTTGCAACGTGAAAAACAGGCCACTGCGGTAGCGCGTCGCACTCGACACTTCCCCAGTCACCCAAACTTGGCGTAACTGTTGGTCTTGTTCAAGCAAGTCTTGAATATAAGTCGTCAACCCAGCGACCGACACCGCTGTTTCTGGCACCAAGAGGTCGGGCAGGTAATTCATTGTTCCATCCTCTCTCCCAATGTTGCTTTCGTCTAAATTCAATGCCTTAATTCACACCGCTCCTAAGCGTCCCTATCCTATCGAATTCTTCATGGACTTACCGTATCAAATCAACATATATCGACACAAATCTGTTCGCAGGCATTAAGGTATTCACGTTGTAGATCATTTTGGGATTTGTGCAACTCCAATGCGACTAAGCTTCCCCGCCGTGCCCAGGCAGCTGGGCCGCCCAACCAGTCATCACCACGGGCGATCGCCCTGTTTCAATTACCCCGTCCAGGGTGGCGTGTGCTGCGCCAGTGGGATGCACTAGAATTCGTCTAAATCTTGCAGCGGCTTGAGTGGTACTTCCTCCTCGCCGATCGCCCGTCTATTCCTTCCAGTCCTATTACTTACAGTTGCGTTGAGGCGCGAATGGCTAAATCAACTTCTTCCACCGATACCTCCGACAACAAGAAAAAAGCTCTGAGTCTCGTTGTCACCCAAATTGAGCGAAACTTTGGCAAAGGCAGCATTATGCGCCTGGGTGATGCCGCACGGATGAAAGTGGAAGTGATTCCCACTGGGGCCTTGACTCTTGATCTCGCCTTGGGGGGCGGCATCCCCAAAGGCCGTGTTGCTGAAATCTACGGGCCAGAAAGCTCTGGTAAAACCACCCTGGCCCTTCATGCCGTTGCAGAAGTCCAAAAATCCGGCGGGATTGCGGCCTTTGTCGATGCGGAACATGCCCTGGATCCCTCCTATGCCGCCGCCTTGGGGGTAGATATTGATAACCTACTCGTCGCCCAACCCGATACGGGGGAAGCCGGCTTGGAAATTGTCGATCAACTGGTGCGATCGGCAGCCGTAGATATCATCGTTGTTGACTCCGTAGCCGCCCTCGTGCCCCGCGCAGAAATTGAAGGGGAAATGGGCGATGCCCACGTTGGCCTACAAGCCCGCCTGATGAGCCAAGCCTTGCGGAAAATCACAGGGAACATGGGCAAGTCGGGCTGCACGGTCATCTTCCTGAACCAATTGCGCCAAAAAATTGGGGTGACTTATGGCAATCCAGAAACCACAACGGGGGGCCAAGCGCTGAAGTTCTATGCGTCGGTGCGGCTGGATATTCGTCGGATTCAAACCCTGAAGAAAGGCACTGAAGAATATGGGACGCGGGCCAAGGTTAAAGTCGCCAAGAATAAGGTTGCGCCCCCCTTCCGGATTGCTGAATTTGACATCATTTTTGGGAAGGGCATTTCTAGCCTGGGCTGCTTAGTTGATCTGGCCGAAGAAACTGGTGTGATCGTGCGCCGGGGAGCCTGGTACAGCTACAACGGCGACAACATTGCCCAAGGGCGAGACAATGTGATCAAAGTGATGGAAGAGAAACCAGAGTTTGCTGTGCAAGTGGATCAAGAAGTGCGGCAAAAGCTAGAAATGGGGGCAGTCGTTTCAGCAACGTCGGTGGTGCAACTGGGCGACGAAGACACAGAGGACGACCTGGAGGAAGACGCCGAATAGCCCTGACCGGCGGGGGGCGATCGCGCCATTGCATTCACACTGCGATCGCCCCCACACCTCCACCCCCCAGGGAAAGCCCGTCAACTGAGTAAGACCCTGCCATTGGCAGCGATCGCGGGGTTATCGATTTAAGAAGCGATCCAAAATATCGGCTTTTTGATCAGTACTCAATTCCGGCATGAATGACTGCACCGGCTGTTCTTCCTGGCTTTGCGAGGGCTTCAGAAACATCGAGGTTTCTTTTTCGTTATCCCCTTCAGCCCCTTCGAGGTTGCCAGCAGCGGGGGAACTCACCAATTCTGCTTCATCATCATCCACTGGCAAATCCCAACCATCCGTCATCAAGAACTCGATATTTCCACTGGCTGCCGCTGCCGCCGCTGAAGCCGTCGCCGCAATGTTGAGTTCCTGAAACATGGGTTTCGGCAATGCTTCCAGGACGATGGGCGCTTGGATGCAGAAGAAAATGAAGGATAAACTCCCCAACCGCACGCGATCGCCATCACGCAGGCGGACAGGATGGCGAATCGCTTCGCCGTTCACATAGGTGCCATTGGTGCTGTTCAAATCCATCAGGTAAAAGCCCTGCGCTGGAATGTATTGCACCATTGCATGACGCCGGGACAAGCGCTTATCCTGCACGGGCAAAGCGGCTTTGCGATCGCGCCCAATCACCCAAATCTGTTGCGGTTGGTACAGGGTGCAAGTTTGTTCGTGCAACAAATTGGTTGTGAGATAGGCTTGATCACCATGCACACCGCCTTGAATGTAGCGCCAAACACCTCGGTTCCGATAGCGACCATCGGTATTTTCTAAGTCAAGAATTTCGTCAAGCAAATCGCGATGATGTTCATACAGCTTGAGGAAGACGCGATACAGTCCTAAGCGTTGGTCCAGGTCTGGTGAATCGGCTGCTGCCTTCCGAAGATAGGGCATATTTTCAGCGAGCGGCTTGGGTTCCAACATAACAACGCCTGCGGGGATAAAACAAAGACAGCGGAATCAATAGCGGGAGAAGCAGGAATGAGGTTGCCGTCTTATCTCTTTAGCATTCCACAAGAGTTATTTTTTTAACGTTTGTCAATAGACGGTTTATCAATTTTTTAATAAGAGCTTGATTGTAATCTCGTGGAAGCAGCCCCTTAAATTTATAGGCTGCACCTACTAAGGTACGATTTTCAGGTTAAAGAAAAAACCGAATGATTACTGGATAATACTGAACAATTCATTACTCAGACAACGCAAATTAAGCAGGATTCGCGATCGCGGTTTGCCAACATTTACTTGTTGTGACTGTTTGCCCTCAGGCGCTACAAAGGAACCCCCTATTGCCGCGATCGCCTAACGCTGCTGACTGCAAAATTCGTCCACGAAGGATTAGCAAATTATTAAATTTCAAAGTGTTGATTGAGATGAACGGTTGTCGGTTCCCAACCGCGCAGGGATAAATCTCAGCAATATCTCGGATTTAGTCTTCGCCGTCGGATATTTTTGTACCTACTCCTCCAAGTTTCAGGTTAATCTGAATATCTACTGCACACACTGTGGCGATCGCAGACCTATTTGGTGACGTTTTGTTCTGGGATTCGCTGAGGTTCGTGTGCCGCCGTGCATCTACGAATGAGCCATCAGTTAGAACCCGAACCATCAGATAGGTGGGCCTGATTACCAGCAGCCCCCATCCCTCAGTTAACTTCTACTGCTGGCCTCAATGGTTTTGTAGACCGTCCGCCTTTATGACTGGGCCTCTGTCGGCCAAGGAGCCACCGACAGGTTAGGAGGCCACTGAGCAAGGTGGGTTAGTGGTGCACCCAGCGATGAACAGGAATTTTGCCAATCAGCCAGGTCAAATCAGGCCAGGGAATGCTGTGCCCCTAGAGCCAACCCCACCTGAAGAAATGACCCAAACCCATTGGGCCGTCGATTTGGTTGTGGCCGGCACCGAGCCAGCAGTGCAGCCACCCCCGTTTGAGCGCACTCGCCAAGTCCATGCCCTCAACGAATTGCAAGCCCTCCGACAGGCAGCCGCGATCGGAGCGCGACAGAAACAGCTTTATGGCAGCCTGTTGTCTGCGGTCAAAGCGCCATTAGCCACCACAGAAACCGTCGGCCACTATGCTGCGCCCCTATCGCCCCTCCGCGATCGCGACCTGGAAGCCCTGCTCGGCTTGTTTAACTGCGCCGAAATGGCGGACATCGAAGCTGATGTCAAGCAAATGCTGTTGCGGCTCTTTCCAGAACCCTGTTGGGATGACGATATCAGCGATTTGTTGCACACTTGAACAGCAACGGCCAGCACTTTGGGCTACCGCCGCGATCGCCCCCCTTTTGGGAGAATAAGTTCGGGCAAATTCGACCTAGAACGGAATATCGTCTTCGACGCCGCTATTGGTAACGGGCACAGCGGCAAAAGTTGCGGCAGCAGTTTTGGCTCTGGGTGTTTTGCCACTGGCCACCGGAGCTGGGGTGAAGCCATCGGTCAGGGCGGCGGGTTTGCTGGTTGAACTCAGCCCCTCCCCACTCAGCCGATGGAGCCGCTGGGCCGTGAGTTCGGCGCGCTTTTCCTTAAAGCCTTCCGGTCGGTCGATGGTGTTCATCGCCAAGCGTCCTTCGATCACCACGCGATCGCCCACATGGTAGTTTGCCTGAATCTCTTGGGCCAAGTTGCCCCAACCAATCACCTTTAGCGTGGCTGGGGGGTCATCAGGCCGCAACCCCGCAAATTGCACCACCATCTCGGCGATGGGGGTTTGGTTTTCTGAGGTATAGCGCAGCTCTGGATCTTGAATAATTTCGGCCATCAAAACGCAACTGTTCATACCGCGATCGCCCCCAAATTTATCCTGCTTATAGTATAGTACAAATGAATTGAGCTGGTGGTTGCAGCCATCTTACCAGCGAATCGGCCCCCCTGGCTAGTCGCGGCCCGCTACTGCGCCCCAGCCCTTAATACGGGCTTTCAGCGTAGACTTCTTCCACTTCCTGCTCGTGATCCACAAATTCTTGCACTCGAATTCGGTATTCTCGCAAGGTTTCATCGACCCAGCCGCGATCGGTACTGTTCGCAAAAATATGCACCAGGGGTTCGCCCGCATCCGGCAAAATCAGCACCCAGCCATCATACTGATAATCAAAAATTTTGACCCCATCCACCAACTCCAAACATTCCACGGGATGGGTTTCGACCAGGTGCCGCATGAGTGCCCCTTTGGCCGACCAGGGACAACGAACGGTGTAGGTTTTGTGGCTAATCCGTGGCAGTTCTGCTCGAATTTGGCCCAGCGATCGCTCCTGAATCGTCAACAACTCAATAATCTTGGCAATGCAGAACATCGCATCAAAACCGGGGTGCAACTTCGGGAAAATAAAGCCCATTTCCCCGCTGCCGCCCAGCACCACATTCGCATTGGTTTGGCAGGCTTCCATCAACGCCGTAGGGTTGGCCTTCGTCCGAATCACCCGCCCATCATGGCGACGGGCAATCTGTTCCACTGCGCTAGAGGCGTGAACCGGCACCACCATCGTGCCCCGTGGATGTTGGGTCAACATCAAATCGGCCATCATTGCCGTCAGCATTTCCCCCCGAATCGGACTGCCGGATTCATCCACCAAAATCAACTGTTCGCCATTGGCATACACCTGCACCCCAAAGGTTGCTTTCACCGCTTCGACCACATGGCCCAATTGATTCAACAACGCCTCGCGATCGGCATTGGTCGGCACCGTCTGGTTCAGGCTGGCATTCAGCACCACCGCATCACACCCAAACTTCGCGAGAATTTGGGGCAACACGGCCCCAGACACCGCATAGACATAATCAATCACTACTTTGGAACTACTGTGGCGAATGGCTTCCACGTTCAAATGCTGCTCGAAGCTAATGCCGTAGGTATCAATGAGCTGGTTCGCGTAGGCCACATTCCCAATCTCATGGATTTGGGCGCGGCGAAAGTCTTCTTTGAAGTAGGCCCCTTCAATTTTCTTTTCCCGCGATTTGGAAATGTTGATGCCTTTGTGGTCAAAGAATTCGATCAGGATATAGTCCGGGCGATCGGGATGGACGCGCACATGAATGCCACCCCCAATCGACAACGTTGGCACCAGCGATCGCGACACGGGAATCGCCGTCGCCTCCAGATTTTGAATATTAATCCCCACCGACATCAAACCTGCAATTAGCGATCGCGACACCATCCGCGAAATCGTCCGTTGATCGCGGGAAACCGTCACCTGGGCACCGGGTTTCAGCGTAGACCCATAGGCCGCCCCCAACTTCACCGCAAACTCTGGGGTAATGTCTACATTGGCCAAACCGGAGACCCCCCGTTGCCCAAACAAATTGCGGTGCGCGACGTGCCCCCAGATCAGATTGATATTCAGGATTGCCCCCGGTTCAACTTTCTTGCTGGGCCAAACCCGCACCCCCGGACTCACCTGCGCCTCTTCGCCAATGGACGACAGCGGCCCCACCACCGACCCTTCCAACACATGGGCACGGCGATCGACCCGTGTTCCCCGTGCAATCACGCAGGCCCGCAGGTGGGCTTCTTCCCCAATAATGGCCCCATTCCAAATAATCGGGCGCTTCAAATTCGCATCGGCCCCCACTGTCACGTTGTCACCAATCACTGTGCCGCCATCAATGTGCACCCGCGACCCAATCCGACAGTTATTGCCAATCATGACCGGCGCTTCAATTTGGGCCGACGGATCAATATAGGTGTTTTGCCCAATCCAAATACCAGGCATTCGTTCTTCATAGGAATAGTCCAGTTTGACCTTGTTGTATAACCCGTCGTAGTGAGCTTCACGGTAAGCATCTAAATGGCCAACATCACACCAATACCCATCGGCAATGTAGCCATACATGGGTTCACCTTCTTCTAATAGCAACGGAAACAAATCTTTGGAAAAATCGGTTTCCTGATTCGGCGGCAAATAGTCTAAAACCTCGGGTTCTAAAATGTAGGTGCCTGTGTTCACCGTGTCAGAAAAAATTTCGCTGCTCGATGGCTTTTCAACAAAGCGTTTAATGCGATAGTTTTCATCAGTAATAACCACGCCAAATTCCAATGGATTGGGCACCCGAGTTAGGATAATTGTGGCTTTGGAATTATGAGATTTGTGAAAGGCGATCGCCGCTTGCAAATCAAAGTCCGTAATACTGTCACCACTGATAACCAAGAAGGTTTCATCTAATAATTCCGCAATATTTTTGACACACCCGGCAGTCCCCAGGGGTTGATCTTCTTCCACCGCATAGGTCATCTGCACGCCAAAGTCACTACCATCCTGAAAATAGTCCCGCATCACATCAGGCAGATAGTGCAATGTCGCAATCACTTCATCAATTCCGTTGCGTTTTAGTAAGTTGATAATATGTTCGGCGATCGGGCGATTTAACACAGGCACCATCGGTTTGGGGAGGTCGCAAGTCAAGGGCCGAAGCCGGGTTCCAGAACCGCCAGCCATTAAAACTGCACGCATAAATCCTCCGCATTTCTGGTCTTTCTAACTAAGGAGCGACACATCAAAAAACCTGCAACTAAGTTCGCAATTGTTGATCAGGACAGTTCACAGGGAATATCAAAACAGGAAATCGACCCCGACAGCGCACTGGGGCAGCAAGGGAAACCATGCTTCACTAAAGCCCTGACTCCGTTTTGGCACCCAACGGCTTGTCATTGCATCCGTGCTGACCTTATATGACGCTAAGGTAGCGTTCAGCGCGGCAGATTGCTAGTGATGGCCAGGGCGGTCAATACTTTGTTACGTGGATTATCTGGCCGATCGCACCCGAAACCACCCTTCTTTGAGTAGGATAAAACAGGAATTGGCACTCAGACAGACTCTACTTTTCTAAACTTTTGTTTGGGACTGGGTGCAACTTCAGAAAAGGACGAAACAGCTCATGGAAATTGTTGGAGTACTGGCACTGCTGATCTATAGCGGTGGAATTTGGAAATTTTGGAAAGGGTTTAACCGTACTAATTTTAGCCAAGGGAAGGTGCGGTTGGCTGTGTTGTGGCCCATTTTGCTGTTGAGCAAATCCTATCGACAAAATTTTAATAAAGCGCTTCGGGGCTAACCCCGCGTTTGAGCAGTTAGAGCCAGTCAGGGCCAGTCAGGGCCAGCGAACAGCGATCGGCCAAGGGTTGGCTGGCACAGGGCCGGGGCGCAGTCCGTTGAAAAGGGCACTTGGCAGAACCAAGGGAAGTGGTATATTCAGGCATCAGAATGTGACGGGTTGATGGTGTCATGGCGGATAAATCTCCTGACAAGGATCAAGATGGGCTGGCGGGTGGCTTTGGGGTATTGCGCGATCGCGCCGACTGGAATAGCCGCATCGCCACCGTAGCGGCCCGGTTCAATCGGGAATATCGCGGCGAAAAAGTTGAGTTGCCCGATGAAGTCAGGGCCATGCCAATTTACCAAGAATCCTTAGCGGGCCTGTTACAAGCCAAACTCACTTCCCCGTTTTGGCAACTCGCAAAACCCAAAAAAAACCAACGTTGCCTGGATTTGGGCTGTGGCGTTGGTTTTTTGATTTATCCCTGGCGGGAGTGGGATGCAGTTTTTTACGGGCAGGAAATCAGCGTTGTCGCCCGTGATCAGATGAACGCTCGTGGCCCCCAACTCAACTCCAAGCTATTCAAAGGCGTGGAATTGGCCCCCGCCCATCAGCTCAACTATGCTCCGCAGCAATTTGATTTAGTGATTTCAACGGGGGTGAGCTGCTACTATCCACTGGCCTATTGGCAAGAGGTCTTAGCGGCTGTGAAGCCAGTGCTGAAGCCTGGTGGGTTCTTTGTGTTTGATGTGTTGGATGCGGAATTATCGCCAGCCGAAAATTGGGCCATTTTGGAGACCTATTTGGGGGCAGAGGTATTTTTGGAACCTTTGCATGAGTGGAAAAAGTTGGTGCAGGCTGAGGGCGGCAAAATTGTTAAATCCCTTGAAGGGGAAATCTTTCAGGTGTTGAAGGTCGGTTTTTCCTAGAACTGGCCGCGGCAGTTGCCCCAGGAATGGCGACTTTGCACTGCATCTGGGTAAGGCAACGGGAAACCGGGCGATCGCGCCACCTCGCTGGGCTTGGGAACTAGCCACCGTGTCCCAAAGATTCCATGACGATGGGTTGAATGGCCACTAGAGGAGCATGGGCGACGGGTTGAGGTGGGAGACGGGCACATGAGGAGGAATGGCGTTGAGTTTCAGGTTTGAGCGTCCGGTGCGGTTTGAAGATACGGATGCAGGGGGAGTTGTGTATTTTGCCAAGGTGCTTGCATTTTGCCATGAAGCCTATGAAGCATCCTTAGAAGCCAGTGGCATCAATTTGAAAACATTTTTTAGTGGAGTTGGGGTAGCTGTGCCCATTGTCCATGCGGCGGTGGATTTTTGGCGACCGATGTACTGCGGCGATCGCCTCCAATTTCACCTCACCCCGACCCTCATTGCCCCCAGCCGTTTTGAGGTGCAATACCAGATTTATTTACCCGCCGAGACACGGGCCATCAGCCAAGCGTTGACTCGCCATGCTTGCATTCATGCCAAGACCCGGCAAGCGACGGAGGTACCGGATTATCTCCAACGCTGGCTGTACCAGTGGCAAGGTGCGTCTGAGCCAGATGGTGCAACGCCGGACGGTTGAGCTTCCCCTGGGCGTTACGGGGCAGTTGGGCCACGGCAATCCAGTGTTTGGGGCATTTGTAGGGGCTGAGGCGATCGCGGAGTTGCGCTTGCAGGACGGGTAGGTGGTTGGTTGGGGCCGTCGCCAGAGGCACATACACCGCGACAACGGCTTGCCCCCAGTGGCGATCGCCCACGCCCGTCACCCCCACATCTTGCACCAGGCCCGTCCCTTGAATTGCCGTTTCCACCTCAGCGGGAAAGACATTTTCCCCGCCTGTAATAATTTTGTTGCTGCTCCGTCCAATCAGGTGCAGGGAACCATCTCGATCCCAAAAGCCCAGGTCATCGGTTTGTAACCGGGGCACCACAAAGCGAGTGGGATAGTAGCCCAAGGTCAGGGATGCCGCCGCGATCGCAATCTGCCCAACCACAACGCCCCGGTCTGGATCGAGTTTGGCGTGCTGCAATTCGAGACTGGCATGGGGCAACACCTGACCACACCCCCGGTGCCCCCGGCGACAGTCAGCCGGTTTCAGCGTCACGACTTGGGCAGCGGTTTCCGTCATGCCATAGGTGGGGGCGAGGGCAATACCAGCCTCAATCGCCAGGTGCCGGAGGCGATCGCTCAAGGGGGCACCGCCCACCATCACCGTGTGAAACCGGGTCAACCACGAGCGGCGATCGGGCTGTTGCAGCAAGGTATGCAGTTGAGTGGGCACCAGGGACAGGAAAAAACGATTGGGCGGTACCGTGGGTAACGGTGCGTGGGTCAGGGTTTTGGCCGGAACCCAATGGAGTTGGCCTCCCGTGATCAGCGATCG
Source organism: uncultured bacterium (assembly GCA_964475335.1). GTDB lineage: Bacteria > Cyanobacteriota > Cyanobacteriia > Leptolyngbyales > Leptolyngbyaceae > CAYYWG01. The sequence continues at coordinate 151,765 of CAYYWG010000002.1, read as the reverse complement.
CAGAAATTGCATCAAACCGCTGACATGGTAAGGCGGCAACACACAAAAAGAATGCACGGCCTCGACTTGAAAATAGTGCTGAAAGCCCCGGACAGCAGACAGCAGCGTCGCCCAGGTGTGCATCGCAAAGCGGAGTTGACCAGAAGAACCCCCGGTCGGAATCAGGATGAGGGCAGGGGGTAAATCCGCAGGCAGAGCAGGAGGGGGCGCAGGCAGTTGGAACTGAGGCACTTCCCCCCATACCACATCAGGCTGGGCCAGTTGCCCCAGTTGCTGCCATTCCGAGGTGCGCCAGGTGGGATTGAGCAAAAAAACATGGCAGGGCACAATGCACGCGGCTAAAAACTTGGCCCAAAAGTCAAAGGCATTCAGCTCAGCCAAAAACACCACGGGAAACGCCCGATCGCGATGCTGGGTTTGCCAGTGCTTCAGTTCAGCGATCGCCTGCTCTACCGCTGCGGCAAAAACCGGGGGTTCGCAACCAACGAGCCAAGCCTCGGACTGGCGATCGTGAAATAGGGTCAAAGGGTCTGCCATAACTGCTCAAACAACGCTCCTTCACTCATACCAGACGTTTCAGCCCCAGCCTGAAACCAATGCTGAGTCCCATAGCCCAAAGCCCGATCGCCCTTGCCGCACTCTAGGGCCAACCGCAACCCCGCCCGCCGCCCAATCTCGGTTTCGAGGGCCGAGGAAAACACTAAATCTAAGGCCGGAGTCTGACAAAACTGCCGCAACCGCCTTGGGGAACCCGCGATCGCGGGTTTAATCACCCATACCCCCTGCCACCCCCGGTCATACCAGGTCTGCAACTGGGCCAACGTTGCTACGGCTTCATCCAGGGCGATCGCCGTTGGGCTCGTGGCTTGCAGTTCCAACAACGGCTCAACCAACTCTGGGGATAAGGGCTGCTCCAGAAATTCCACTGCCGTTCCCTGCGCGGCCTCGCACCACGTTTTTGCCGCTGCCATTGACAAGCCCCCATTGGCATCGAGCCGCAGAGTCGCACCCTCGGGCAACGCGGCCAGCAACTGGTCAAACCAGGCGAGTTCCTGGGCGATCGCCGCCACCCCAATCTTCCATTTAAACGTACGAAACCCTTGCGCCCACAAGTCAGACCAAGCCTGGAGCGCCCCCGGCCCCGTCGGCAACAGCGCACACAACCGCTCTGGCCCAAGCTGCGGCATAGCCGGAACCCCCGCGATCGCCGCCCACGCCGACTCAAACCCAAACTGGCAGGCAGGTAATGATGCCGGAATCGCCTCAATCTCCGCCTGGGCGATCGCCACTGGCAAACTCTGGCAAAACTCCACCGCCTGGGCCAAGGTCTCAGACCCAAACCAGGCGATCGGCGCAATTTCGCCATAGCCCACCCGCCCTTGCTCATCGGTCAGCCGCAGCAAGATGCCCTCCCGCACTGACCACAGGCCATGTTGAGTGTGCAACGGAGGCCGGAGCGATCGCTGATAAGTTCGCCACTCACACCGATAGCGGGGTTCCAGGTGCACCACTGCCCTAGCCCACCATCAACCCAATCCCCAGCATCAGCCCCGTCCAAAAATGGAAAGTCACCGCAATAAAACGGCAATACAGCAAAGTTTCGGGCTGTTCATACTGGGCCTGAACCAACCGACACAGCTTGATGGCATAGGGCAACCCCGCAAAAACCAGCAAGGCCCAAACCGGAAACACCTGCGCCACAACAAACGCCGCCGTGAGGGCATACACACTGCCACAAATCCAGGGCAATAATTGAGCCGATCGCTTGGCCCCCAACCGCACGACGGGCGACTTTTTGCCCACCGCTGCATCATCGTGGACTTGATTAAAGTGCGAGCAAAACAAAATCAAACTGGTGGCAATGCCCATGACCGTCGCCGCCGCCATGTTCAGCCACGACCACGCCTGGGTTTGGCTGTAGTACACCGCCGCAAACGCCAACGGCCCAAACGCAAAAAAACACAAAATTTCGCCTAAGCCTTTGTAGCTCAAGCGAAAGGGTGGCCCCTGGTAGATATAGCCCAGAGCACAACAGGCCAAAATTAAGCCAATCACCGTAAAATCTCGTTGCCACAGGGCGATCGCGGCCACCCCCAACAAGCCCGCCCCCAAGAAAACATTCGCCAGGGCAAAAATCAACGACTTATTGCCTGTTAAATTCACCAGCGAATTGGCCTTATTGACATCAACCCCAGTCTCGGCATCAAACACATCATTACTAAGATTCTCCCAGGCCACAATCAAAATGGCGGAGACCAAAAACAAAGCAAAGACACCCAGTTGCAACTGCCCCGTGGTGAAGTGGGCCACAGCAGAACCCACCCAAATGGGCATCACCGCAACGCTGTACATCGGTGGCTTAATCGCCGCGAACCAGAGATTTTTCTGCGGCGGACGTTGAATTATCCGTGGAGTCATTCTGCGCTATTGTCAACGAATCAGGGTTTGCGTAAAGTTGCCTCATCATTCTACGATCGCGCGGTTACTTCACCGAGCCACCCGCACTTTGCTTCAAAATTTGAAACATTTTTAAGTTTTGAAACAAACAAAATAAACTCCAGGTCTTTCGCGCGACTCCCGGCTGTCTGGGCGATCGCAGACCTATACTGGGTATAAAGTTGTATTGTCTTCTATTACATGCCAGTTACACTGTACTGCAATCAACTCTTTCAAAATCGCCAAGAACTTTATCAATTTCTATTTAATTGTCAGCAAATTGCCTGTGAAAAACAAACCGGACAAATTGTCAGCATTGCAACAACAATTGAGCCAGTTGATCCCCTCGTAATTTTTCACGCACTGGCCCATTCTCAGCAACTTAACTTCTATTTTGAAAAGCAAACCTTAGCCAATCAAATTGCACCAACCGGGCCACATGTTGCGATCGCGGCGATCGACAGTGCCATCCAATTCACGGTTGAGCATAGCGATCGCTTTGAAGCCGTCAAACACTTTATTCAAACCACCTTAGGGAACAGTATTTTAGCGGGAAATCTGCACGAACCTTTTGCTGGCCCCCACTTTTTTGCCAGCTTCACCTTTGCCACCCACCCACCCCAAACCGCCGCACAGCCGTTCCCTGGGGCAACGGTTTTCTTGCCCCGATGGCAGGTGACCCGACACCCCACTGGCTGCACCCTGGTTGCTAACCTACCGATTCACCCCACCACTGCGATCGCCCCCCTGGTAGAGCAAACCTGGGCCACCCTCCAGCAGATCAAATCCCTGCGCCAACCTTTCCTGAGTCCGCCCGCCGCGCCTCCGGCTTGGCTCAACAAGACCGAGCACGATCACCACTTTCAAACGGCAGTGCAAGCCGCCTTAGCCTCCATTCATAACCAAACCTTCGATAAGATCGTGCTATCCCACGCGATCGATATTGCCGCACCGCTCCCCTTTAATCACACTGCGTCCTTACACAATCTCCGGCGGTTGTATCCCGACTGCTACATTTTTTCGGTTAGCAATGGTCAAGGCGTGTCCTTTATTGGGGCCAGCCCCGAACGGTTAGTCAGCCTCAACCAGCGCCAACTCTTAACCGATGCCCTGGCCGGGTCTGCCCCCCGCGGGGCTTCACCCACAGACGATGCTCGACTGGCCAACCGCCTGCTTAACAGTCCCAAAGAAATGCACGAACATCAGGTGGTGTTGGATTTTATTTTGGGTCAACTCGCCCAACTCGGAATGCAGCCTGCCGCCTTACCCTTGCGGTTGTTGCAACTGTCCAACATTCAACATTTGCACACGCCCATTCAAGCCACGGTGCCGCCCCATGTCCATCTGCTGGATATCGTGGCAACCCTCCACCCCACCCCTGCTGTGGCCGGAATGCCCCGGACGATCGCCTGCGAACAAATTCAACAGTACGAACCCTGGGCGCGATCGCTCTATGCCGCCCCCATTGGCTGGGTCAACTACGCAGGCGACGGCGAATTTGCCGTAGGCATCCGCTCTGCCTTTGTGCAAGGCAACCAGGCTCGCCTCTTTGCGGGAGCCGGAATTGTCGCCGGGTCAGACCCCACCCGCGAACTGGCAGAAGTCAAGCTCAAATTGCAAGCCCTTCTCTCTGCCCTCGCGTGAACCAGTTCCGCCCCATTAAGGATAGAAGGCCAGTTGGGGTAAGCCCAGAGTTTCATCCCAACCCATCATGATGTTGACACACTGAATGGCTTGTCCCGCTTGGCCTTTCATCAAATTATCGATCGCCGACATCACAATCACTCGCGCCGTGCGAGGATCCACTTCCAAACCGAGATAAGCCAAATTCGTGCCACAGGCCCACTTAGTTTGTGGGTAAGTGCCACTGGGCAACACCTTGACCCAGGGCGAACTGCGATAAAACGCGGAGTAAATCGTTAGGAGATCCTCCCGCACGAGGCCCGGATCCCGCAGCGTTGCATAGACCGTCGCAAGAATCCCCCGAGGCATAGGAATCAGGTGGGGCGTAAACTGTACCAACACCTCATGGCCAGCGAGATCACTACAAATTTGCTCAATCTCCGGCGTATGGCGATGGCGGGCCACCCCGTAAGCCCCCAAGGAACTATCCGCTTCGGCCAACAACATCGGGACTTTCGCCTGTCGCCCCCCGCCAGACGTACCGGATTTTGCATCAATAATCGCCGTTTCTGGAATGATCAAGCCTTGCTTGAGTAAGGGCGACAGCGCTAACAAACTGGCTGTCGGATAACACCCCGGACAGCCCACCAGTTGGGCTTGGGCGATGCGATCGCGGTATAACTCTGGCAACCCATACACCGCCTGTTCAGCAATCTCGTCATCATCGCGATCGCCCCCGTACCACGAGTTATACACCGACAAATCCGAGAACCGATAATCTGCCGACAAATCCAATACTTTGCAGCCTTTAGCCAATAAGGTGGGGGCCATTTTGTACGCCAACCCATTCGGCAACGACAAAAACACCACCTGACAGCGATCGGCAATCATATCCAGATCGATCGGTTCGACCACTTGCTTTACACGGTGCTCCAAATGGGGATACAGATCAGAAAACGCCTGCCCCGCACTGCTATCGCCCCCCAGGTACACCAACTCTAGGTTTGGGTGATCCATTAAAATGCGCACCAATTGCACACCGCCATAGCCTGATGCGCCAACAATACCAACAGGAACCCGTCCGGAATCACCCATGATGTCTGTTTACCTTCGCGTGGGTCGAATCTAGATAACTTTGCTGCATTGTAGTACCAGATAAAAGATTTGTGGAAGGGAACCCACCCACCAAATCCCTCGGTGCTCAACCAAAGCGACTAAAATTTAGATCAGGAGCCTTGATGACACTACAGTAGCGGTGATGCCTTGAACTTTTCGACTGATAACCCTGCCACCATTTCGCCCTCTCAATTTGACCCCATCAGTGCGGCCCTGGCTGACCTTAAAGCCGGTCGCGCGATCGTCGTTGTGGACGATGAAAACCGAGAGAATGAAGGCGATGTCGTTTGTGCGGCCCAGTTTGCCACCCCTGACATGATTAACTTCATGGCGGTCGAAGCGCGGGGGTTAATCTGTCTGGCGATGACAGCGGAACGCCTGGATGAACTCGATTTGCCGTTGATGGTTACCCAAAATACGGACAGCAACCAAACAGCTTTCACTGTCAGCATCGATGCCTCACCCAGTGCGGGAGTCTCAACGGGAATTTCTGCGGAAGACCGCGCCCGCACAATTCAAATTGCGATTAACCCCGCAACGCGACCGCAGGATTTGCGGCGACCGGGCCATGTGTTTCCGCTCCGGGCTAGAGAAGGCGGCGTGCTGAAACGGGCAGGCCATACGGAAGCGGCGATCGATCTGGCACGGCTGGCAGGGCTTTATCCCGCTGGGGTCATCTGCGAAATTCAGAATCCTGATGGGTCGATGGCGCGGTTACCAGAACTGTTGGAATATTCCAAAGCGCACAATCTCAAAATCATTAGTATTGCGGATCTGATTAGCTATCGCCTGGAACATGAGCGGTTAATTGTGCGGGAGGCGATCGCCGATTTACCCTCCGAGTTTGGCCATTTCAAAATCTACGCCTATCGCCATACCCTCGACAACTCAGAACATGTGGCGATCGTCAAAGGCGACCCCGCCCAGTTTGCCGATCATCCCGTTTTGGTGAGAATGCACTCCGAATGTCTCACCGGCGATTCCCTCGGTTCCCTCCGGTGTGATTGCCGGATGCAGCTTCAAGCCGCCCTCAAAATGCTCGAAAATGCCGGGGCGGGCGTGGTCGTCTATTTGCGCCAGGAAGGGCGGGGCATTGGCCTGGTGAACAAACTTAAAGCCTATTCCTTGCAAGACATGGGCCTGGATACGGTCGAAGCCAACGAGCACCTGGGCTTTCCGGCGGATCTCCGCAACTATGGCATGGGAGCCCAGATTTTGAACGATCTGGGGGTACGCCAAATGCGGCTAATTACCAACAATCCCCGGAAAATTGCTGGCATCAAAGGCTATGGCCTGGAGATTGTGGAACGGGTGCCATTGCTCATCGAAGCCACGTTTTACAATTCCTCTTATCTCGCGACCAAAGCGGAAAAACTGGGCCATTGGATGCTCCGCACCTTTTTGATGACCTTATCCTTGCAATGGGAAGACGACCCCCAATCGGTCACGGAATGGTACAAGCGGTTAGAATCGGTGCGCCAACTGGCGCGATCGCACAAGCTATCGTTGCAAGAAGAAGTTCGGCCTGTGGCCCAAGCGGTCTTTGGCAAAGCGTCATTAGTCGTGCATCTGGGCTTTGAAGACGCGACTCAGCCCGACCCGGATTGGTATGCCCAACCCAACCACCCCTACCGCAGCGCGATCGCCCAAATTTTGACCGACTTAAGCACCTTGCCCCAACTTCAACAAGTCGAGTTCATCCTCTCTCCCGGCTCTGACCCCCTCGTCGGCCTCCAAGTCCAACTCGATCGCGTCCAACTCGCGGCCCCCCAGCCCCTCAACAACCTCACCCAGCCCCTCTCAACCCAAACCATCTACAGTTGGCCCATGCCGGCAGCCACCCCCTAAGGCGAGTGGTCGGTCAACCCCGCCGCAACTGCTCGCATCCCATTCAGGCAACTCATTGCGGTGCAGAGCTTTTGCCCTGGTCACACTGTCCAGGTTCCATTGTCCTGGCCGCCCACCCAGCTCCCGCCGCTCATTAGACTTACCGCAGCTCAATGGTGTGGTTTGCGGTCAGCGTGATGGGCATTGCAACCTTCAGCCAGAAATCGAGCCTCCAGGTTGTCCCGCTACAGTTGGATAAAGGGGCCAGCCTGGATAATTCACCACGATTGGCTCAGTAGGGGTAGGTCTTGTGCCTACCCGCCCTTGCCAGGGCGCGCACAACAGAGTTTCTCACCATGAGCAATCCAGGCTATGTTTCTGAGCCTTCCTGGGATGGCTGATGAATTGAGGGTTTGGGGGAATTGGCCTAATCCTCATGCATAATGCGGCGAGGGTTGGGGCAACTTCACAGACGTAACAACCAGACAAGTTAGGCCATAAAAACATACAAACCCACAAAAATCTTTAGCTAAATTCACAGCATTACTATCATTGAAATTCTGATGGCAAATCATAAAGAATTTTAATTTTTTGCTTTTTTTAAGATTTTAATCCGTGTTTTCCGTGTGGCTTGTTACTGTTTTATTCGGCAATCTTAAATGAGAACCCCCAAAATTCCGGTTTCCTCAACCAGTAAGTTGCGCTCTGAGCCAATTGACGGATTGATGTACGTATCAACACTGATTTTTAACCTAATAGGAACAGCGAGCATGATCCAGTGAATGACGCTATATTTTATGAGCCAAGGCAGGACTCGCGATCGCCAATTTTTCGGCGCTCAAATCGTTCTTGAAAATCATCTCTTCTCTTGATCCTAACCAACTTTAAAGCCCTGAGCAGCTAGTTTTGAGGTGATGAATTGAGCTAAGCAATAATAACCATTCAGGCTACCTCAAACCTGAAGTAACTCCTCTTGCAATGAATCCCTTTATCGAGTTTAAACTTTAGGTCAAAGCCTCTAGAATTATTAAGCATTTTTATTAGAATTTCTAAGCTTTTTACTCAACAAAGATCGCCCCATTACCGTTGTCAAACCACTATTTAGCAGACTACTCAACAAAAAACTATATGGAGTAACTTAACATTTTTCAGATCAGGGTAAGAGCAGTGTATGATTTGAATGCAAAGTTTAAGAATGAGCGCTATCTCCATTAAGTAGAATTTAATTAGCGATTTCTTTGAACTGACCAAAAACCCAATTTGACCATACGGGAAAACACAGATTTATCACTAATCAGTGATTGAATGATTCACATAATCTATGTCAATAATGACTGCTGTATATGATGATCGATTGAAGCAAGAATTCTGGTTACAATCCTGTGTATTCTTTCCATCAAGTTTGCATCATTTTCATAACTTATTGCTTGAGCGCGATCGCAGCAACTCGCAGCAGCAATTCGATTTTGTTTATCCTTCAGTCCTGGCCCGTTTTAATTCTCGGAGTCCTGCCACCTCACCTAGCAAAAACACCATTCATCAATTTGAGTTTCTAATTAAGCCGCACGCTCTTTTGAGCAATCCCACAGTTTTATTACCCTGCCTGCCTACCTCCAGTTGTACACCTGTTCGGTTCAATTCCTTCCTACCCTGCCATCATCTGGTTGACGATAGTCAAGCTCCCTCCGATGAGATGAGGCAATGTCCCCCCTCTGAACTAAAAATCGACATGAATGCTTATCTCAAACTTGAACCGGACAAACTCGCTAGAGTTGAAATCAACCTGGCGCAAAAAACGGCTGAAACTCGCTATCTTCAACATGTCATCGATGAAAAAGAGCAGCAACTTCACCAATTTGAACAAAAGGCCGAGTGGGCTCAATATACCCACGCCTTATTTCTAAAACTTAGCCAATATCTACGGCAAGCAGATATTCCTACACAAATTTTCAGCCTAGTTGTAACCGAAATACAAACCCTCTTTCAGAGCGATCGCGTTTGTATTTATCAGTATCATCCCTCCGATGGTGGTGGTTTAGTGATTGCAGAAGCTGTGCAACCACCCTTTGCCAATACGCTCGGCTACATTATTCGAGATGAAATTATTGCTGGATCTGACTGGCTTAAACGCTATCAACAAGGCGAAGTTTGCATATTAGAAAACTTAGATCAATGTCAAGCTCAAGCCGATCAAAAGCAACCACTACTTGCACCATCTCAAGAATCGTCCCAGCCAGATTGCGATCGCTCTTTTCATTTGTGGCAATTTTTCGAGGTTAAGGCTAAACTTGCAGTTCCAATTTTTTATCAACAGAATCTTTGGGGCTTGCTCGTCATTCATCAGTGTGCTCAAAATCGAGTTTGGCAGGACTTTGAAATCCAAACCCTACAATTAATCGCAATTCAGATTAGCAGCTTAGTCGCCCAAATTGAACTACAAGAAATTGTTCATCACCTTAAAACAGACATTCAAGAGCAACGGCAAGAACATCGGACGCATCTAGCGGATACCATTGACTTTGAAGCCATGCTGAAGCGCATTACGGCACGCGTTCGGGATAGTTTAGATGAAACCCAAATTCTGCAAACTGCAATCCAAGAATTAGCGGCTGTTTTAAATGTCGAACAAATTCAGTCTGTTGCCTGTGTCGCGCTGGGGGCAGGGGAGTGTGGCATTGCTCAAGAACACGAACTCAAGAAATTCGTTAAGCCCAAAATTCCATTACATCAGTATGATTTAACTGATTTATGTCCCCAGTTACAGCGGGGTGAAATGATACAATTTTGCCCTATGTTACCGTGGCTCAATCGGAGCGAACAAAGTATTCTAGTTTGTCCTGTCATTGATAATCAAGGTTGTTTGGGAAGCTTACGGTTTTATCGTGGTCGGCATCAGATTTTTACGGAACAAGAATTACAGTTAATTCAACAAGTTGCTAGCCATTGCGCGATCGCTATTCGTCAAGCACGGCTCTACCAAGCATCCTGTATCCATGTGCAAGAACTCGAACAACTTAGTCGGCTCAAAGACGATTTTTTAAGCACTGTTTCCCATGAATTAAGAACGCCTCTTTCTAGTATTAAAATGGTCACTAGCTTACTCAAGCTGGCCATGCAGCAGGCAATTTCCCAAGCAGAAGCCCAGCCATTGAATGCAGCCCAAAAGCAAAAAATTGGGCAGTATCTCAAAGTGTTAGAAGATGAGTGCGAACGAGAGATTAGTTTAATTAACGATCTGTTAGCAAGCCAACATTTAGATACAGGACAACATCCTCTTGCGCCAGCCAAAATTGATCTCCAAGAGTGGTTGCCCCAAACACTGCAAATCTTCCAACATCGCACACAAATGAACCAGCAAAATCTGGTCATTCAATTACCGATGGATCTGCCCCCCATCGTCTCCGATACCTTCATGTTGAGTCGGGTGATTGTGGAACTGCTGAATAATGCGTGTAAATATACGCCGCCCAATGGTCAGATTTTTTTGCGGGCGATCGCCAACTCCAACACCATCGAATTCATTGTCGAAAATACAGGGACACAAATTCCCTCAGACCAACTTCAACGCATTTTTGATCCGTTCTACCGCATCCCCGCAGACGATCGCTGGAAACGGAGCGGCACCGGGTTGGGGCTATTTCTCATCAAGCGGTTTGTTGAATATCTTGGCGGCACCATTCAAGCCAAAAACTTGCTCGACTCCGTGCAATTTATTGTGACCTTACCCCAGGCAGTTGCCACAGTTTAGCCCTGGCACAGGCATTTAGCCGCCATATCCAACCCCGCGATCGCATCCCATCGCCAACACCGTTTATCTTGGATAAAGGAACACAACAGAAGGAAACACACACGGTGGAACAACGGATTTGGGTCATTGGCGGTGGCTTGGCAGGCACCGAAGCCGCTTGGCAAATCGTCCAGGCTGGATTACCTGTCATTTTTTGTGAAATGCGCCCCACGCGCCAAAGTCCGGCCCACCACACCGAACATCTAGCCGAATTGGTATGCAGCAATTCCTTTGGGGCTCAGGCTAGCGATCGCGCTTCTGGCCTACTCCATGCCGAACTCCGAAATTTAGGATCACTCATCATTGCCACCGCTGACCAGCACGCCGTTCCCGCCGGGGGAGCCCTGGCCGTCGATCGCGCCGTCTTTAGCCAGCACCTCACCGAAACCCTAGCCCAACATCCCCTAGTTGATTTTCGTCGGGAAGAAGTACAACACATTCCCACAGACGACATTGTGGTTTTGGCGACCGGCCCCCTCACCAGTCCGGCCCTGGCCGAGCAATTGCGCCAGTTTACCGGCCTGGAATACATGAGCTTTTTTGATGCGGCCAGTCCCATTGTGGTGGGCGAATCCATCAATCACGATGTAGCCTTTCTGGCGTCTCGGTACGATCGCGGCGAAGCCGCCTACCTCAACTGCCCCATGAACCGGGCGCAATACTTGCAATTTTGGGAAGCACTCTGTCAGGCAGAACAAGCGGAACTCAAAGACTTTGAACAGGATACGGCCAAATTTTTTGAAGGGTGTTTACCCATCGAAGAAATGGCCCGCCGGGGCGAAGATACCATGCGCTACGGCCCCTTGAAACCTGTAGGGCTCTTTGATGGTCGTTTGGGTGACTTCCGCGCCCCCGAAAACCAGGTCAAACGGCCCTATGCCGTGGTGCAATTGCGCCAAGAAGACAAAGCTGGCCAACTCTGGAACATGGTTGGGTTCCAAACCAATTTGCGGTGGGGCGAACAAAAGCGGGTCTTTCGGATGATTCCGGGCCTAGAAGCAGCCGAGTTTGTGCGGATGGGGGTGATGCACCGCAACACGTTTTTGAATGCGCCGCAACTTTTGCAGCCAACGTTGCAGTTTAAGCAACTCCCCACCCTCTTAGCCGCAGGCCAACTGATTGGGACAGAAGGCTACACCGCCGCGATCGCCGGAGGGTGGTTAGCAGGCACCAACGCAGCCCGCATTGCCCAAGGCCAGTCACCCGTGCAGTTGCCCAACACAACCATGATCGGAGCCTTGTTTGATTTCATTAGCTCTGCCTCCCCCAAGCACTTCCAGCCTATGCCCCCCAACTTTGGCATTTTGCCGGAACTGCCCCAGCGCATTCGCAACAAAAAAGACCGCTACGGCCACTATCGCGATCGTGCCCTGGCCGACCTGGCCCTGTGGCAACACCAACACCTGCCCCCAGTTGCCTTGCACCGCTCAGCCTGAGCCAGCCTCACCGGGAAACCCCGCGCGTGCCCGACCACTCCGCCCCCTGGACGATCGCCCCCACCAGCGAGGCCCCGGTCAAATCTGCATTCGTCAGATCAGCAAAGATCAGCGAAGCTCCCTGAAAGTTGGCGGCCCCACCATCCACCTGTCGCAAACTCGCGCCTTGTAAATTGGCCTGGGTCAAGTTGGCCCCGGTCAGTTTGGCCGCCGACAGTTGGGCCAAACTTAAATTGCTGGCTTGTAGCGTCGCCTGGGCCAAATTTGCCCCCTGCAACTGGGTTTCACTGAGGTTGGCGCGGCTCAAGTTCGCTGCCTGCAAGTTTGCCTGTTGGAGGTCGGCACGGCTCAAATCCGCAGTTTGCAAATCACACCCCGGACAGTATTTTGTCAGGCGCACCCACGCAGCCCGCACGCCCAGCGATCGCCACGCCACCAGCCCCCCAACCACCAGCCCAGCCACAATTCCCATGCTCAACCAGCGTCCCCGTCTACTCTGCATGATGTCCTTATTGCGCGATCGCCTGCGGTTCCAGCTTAACGAGAGTGTTGTTAAACCCCCTGTTTAAACCCCAAATTCCCCCGATCTCACCACCAAAACCGGGGCGATCGGGGGAAATCTAGCTAACGCAACGAGTGCTTACCCTCACAGGCTGGGACAACCATAAGGGATTGCCCCGACCGCAAAAAATACAGACTGTATTTCTAGAATGATCCTGATCTCGCTGATGGGGCAGGGGGTTGAAGCGTTGGTTGAATCTTGATGAATAATGCAGGCTAGCGAATCGACGGTTCCAGTTCTTCCACCGTTTCCCCCTTGGGCGACGGCTCAAACACATTGAGATAGAGAAATCCGGCGGCCAACGCTCCCAAAATAGGAGCCACCCAGAACAACCACACTTGGCCCAACGCAGCGCCCCCAACAAAAATCGCCGGAGCCAAACTCCGCGCCGGATTCACTGAAGTATTCGTCACCGGAATGCTGATCAGGTGAATCAAAGTCAACGCCAACCCGATCGCCGCCCCAGCAAACCCCGACGGAGCCCGGCGATCGGTCGAACCCAAAATCACAATCAAAAAGATAAACGTCAACACAAACTCGGTCACAAAACACGCCAACAGGCTATATCCACCCGGCGACAATGCCCCAAACCCATTGGTTGCAAACTCACCCGGCGCATTGGGGTTAATGGTAAACCCGGCCTTGCCGCTGGCAATCAGATATAAAATCCCAGCCCCCAAAATGCCACCCAACACCTGAGCCACAATATAGGGCAGCAACTCCGAGCCAGGAAACCGCTTGCAAGCCCACAAGCCAAAGGAAACAGCGGGATTAAAATGGCCCCCAGAGATGTGACCTACCCCATAGGCCATTGACATGACCGTCAGCCCAAACGCCAAGGCCACCCCGACAAAACCAATTCCCAAGGGAAAGGGCAAAGTATCGTTGAGTTTTGCCCCCGTGAACGCAGCGGCCAACACCGCACTTCCACACCCACCAAACACGAGCCAGAACGTACCGATAAATTCGGCAATCAACTTTTTAGTTAACGGCATTTCAGATATCCTCAATGTTTTAAAAATATCGTGAATGCGGTGTCGCTTTAAGGGCTTTTTGCCACTTTGCAAACACCGTAGATTGGTATAGCAGCTTACCAAATTCTTCCCTTTATTTAATTAAGAATCCTATCAGAGATAAGTCAAGGAGCTAAGTATTTTTGTTAACAATTACAACTTTCTGCACTGCATAAGTTGAAGCACCAGACCGCAGGCTTTCTCCCGGAACTGCCACCCCGCGATCGCCAATGTGGGGGCGCAGAAAGCAATGAGTGCAGCTTCCACGCCGATCTTTGCACGTTAATAATCCCCCAATCACCACCCATCAAAAAGCCTGAAATTTAATTTTCAACTCATTTTTTTAAGATTTTATCCGAAGATACGGCTCTGGACGGATTGAGGAAGGTGGGGAAATCCTCAATAGTTTGAAATAACTTAAAAGCTTTGGCGTAGAATGCCTACAAAATCCGCCTGAAAAATGATTTAGTTTACTTGTCGTTTGTCGCGCAGCATTTTGCTCAATGCACTGAAGCTGGCGAGCATCAATTTTCCCACTGTTCGGCAGTTGGGCTTGCTGGGGCGATCGCCCCGTGGTTGATATTCATCAGGGAATCCTGATAGGAAAGGAGCATGGAAACAGTTTCATTACCCAGACTACTTGGGCAAACTGGTGTACAAGAAATGTCCCAGTCCCTCGGTTTGCCCCAAAACATTCTTGACGTTTTGCTCAACTTGCTAGGAGCCCTCGGCATTCTCCTCGTCGGTTGGGTCATTGCTTGGCTCGTCGCCTCCGGTGTGCGCAGTCTACTCAAACGCACCGAGGTTGATAATCGGCTAGCCAGTATGACCGCCGGACAACGCGCAACAGACCTCAACATCGAAGGCTTGGCAGCCAAGATCGTATTTTGGATCATCATGGTTTTGGCCGTGGTAGCCGCGCTCAACGTGCTCAACCTCACCACCGTTTCACAACCACTCAACAGTTTTCTCAACCAGATTTTTGCCTATTTGCCCAAAGTCGGTGGTGCCGCAATTATGATTGCGGTGGCTTGGCTCATTGCCACCATCAGCCGGATCGTGGTACTGCGGATTGCCAAGTCCTTTGATATCGACGGTCGGCTCGCGACCACCACAGCCGTTGACGAAGACCCAACTACCCCTGGGGCAAGGGGCACACCGGGAGGAAACAACCAGTTTCTCCTGAGTGAAACCCTGGGCAATGCGGTTTACTGGTTTGTTTTCCTCTTCTTCTTGCCGCTCATTCTCGGCATCCTCGACCTCCAAGGCCCACTCCAGCCTGTCCAGAATTTGTTGGATGATTTTCTCTCCTTCTTACCCAACATTCTGAAAGCGATCATCATTGGGCTGGTCGGTTGGATCATCGCCCGCATTGTGCGCGGAATCGTCACGAATCTTTTGGTGGCCGTCGGCACCGATCGCCTGGGCCAAAGCCTGGGCCTCACCGGAGGACGGGGGCGACAATCCCTCTCGTGGATTATTGGCACCATCCTCTTTACCCTGATTTTGATTCCAACCGCAGTCGCCGCCTTAGAAGCCCTGCAAATTGAATCGATCTCCGGGCCAGCCTCCGCGATGCTGAACCAGATCCTGGATGCAGTACCCCAGATTTTCACGGCAGCGCTGATCTTAGTCCTGGGTTATATGGTGGGGCAGTTCGTCAAAGATCTGCTGACCAGTTTGCTCACTGGTATCGGGTTTAACAACGTCTTGAATTGGTTGGGCTTAGACACGGGTGAAGCCGCCGCGTCGCCCTCTAACCTGCCGCCCCCGCCCCCGGTCGATATGGAACCCGGTGGCCCGCTGTTAATCCAGCCTGATGCCTTCCGGCCCGAAGGTAAAACCCCGGCTGAACTCGCGGGTATTGTGGCCCTGGTGGGGATCGTGCTATTTGCCGCTGTGGCCGCCACCAACGTGCTTGGCATCCCAGCCCTCACGGCGATCGTCAGCGGGTTACTGGTCATTTTGGGGCAATTGCTGGTGGGTTTGGCCATCTTTGCCGTTGGTCTGTACCTTGCCAATCTTGCGTATAACTTAGTCGCCAGTTCCGGGTCGGCTCAAGCCAAAATTTTGGGTCAAACAGCCCGGATCTCCATTATTGTCCTGGTCTCTGCGATGGCCTTGCAGCAGATTGGCTTAGCGCCCGATATTGTGAACCTGGCTTTTGGGCTGCTGTTGGGGGCCATTTGTGTAGCGATCGCCCTGGCCTTTGGCCTCGGTGGTCGGGATGTGGCCGCACAGCAACTCCGGGAATGGCTGGATAGCTTCAAGCGACGGGATTAAAGGCTCATTGCTCAATCCCAAGCCTAGTGTTCACAGCGCAAAATTCTTCTAGCGTAAAACACCCTAAAAACGCAAAAACTGCGGTTGCCTCTGGTTGAAGGAGAAGCCGCAGTTTTTTTCAGGATTCCAGGCCAAGGGGTGCCTCGTGGCGCAGCCGAAAAGGGATGCACCGTTACACTCACACTCAGTCCGAGCGTTTCAGTCTGTTGCACCCATTAGCCCCGCGCGATCGCCCAAACTGGCGGGCCTCAGTGAGCAGTGGCTCCAACTAGCGGCGTTCCATCGAATCGGTCAAACGCTCGATCGCGGCGGTCAATCGGGCTTGCGATTCCAACACTGGGTCGGGTGCGGGCGCAACTTCTTCCTCTTTCTTCCGCAAAAACTTTTCTAAGATACGAATCAACACAAAGATCACCAGCGCGATCACCAAAAAATTCACCACGGCTACGACTAACTCGCCCAAGCCGAGGGGCAAATTCTTGAGGTTTTCAACGCCAGCGTTCGCCAACACAGGATTGAGAATCAGATTCATAATCCAGGTGACAAAGGCATCAACAATCTTGCCAAATGCCCCACCGATGATGACCCCGATCGCCAGGTCTACCACATTGCCGCGCATGATGAATTCCTGGAAATCTCGCAGAAATCCTGTTGCTGCACTCCGTCCTCTTCGAGCCATTGTTTTCCTCCATTCACTCCTTAATTAATGTGACGTTTTACCCACCTCAAATTCATTCAAGGCAAGGGAATCATCACAGGTTTGGGCGTATCTTACCAGAGGTTGAGTGAAATTGCTTGTGCCGCCGTTTCTGAGTCGGGCGATCGCGGCTGGGCTAACTGATTCAACGTCGCAGCCATCACTGCCGTCGTTTGTCCAGTCACACTAAACAACATGGCCTCCCGAAACACCCGTTGCGCGGGATGGCTCAGCCCATTGGCGGCTCCAGCAGACACCACCACGCCAGCATGGGCACAGCGCACAGCCAGGTCAATCGCCCACGCCCGTAACTGTAACTGGGCCTCAACTGATCGCTGTTCAGCATTGTAAATAGCCGTACGACATTGATGTAATTCTTGGGTCAGAGCGGCATGGGGCGATCGCACAAACTCCCGCTGGGGCAACGCCTGGGCTGCAATCGCCAACCCCGCTTGCGCTGTGCCCAAAGCATACACACTATGTTGCAGCACATTCCGGCGATCGCTATCGTGAATGGCCCCCGCCGGACGCATAAACACAACCTGCTCACTCGGAAGCAACCAGTCGTGCAACTCAGCCGTCACCGTATTGGTTGCCGTCAATGCAGCCAGAGCCAGCGGTGGACTCAGGTGGAGCGTACCCGATGCAACCTGCGTTGTAGCCAGAGGCAGCACCCCATACACCGCCTGCCCATCGGGCAACACCGCCGCCCCAATAAACTCTGAAAAAATACCAAACCCCGTAATCCACGGAATCGTCCCCGTGAGCCGATAGCCCCCCGCGATCGCCGTTGCCTTGACCAGGGGTTCCCCGGCACGCCGCAAATGGGAAAAACCTACCCCCATCGCCACCGCCCCCTGCGCCAACTGGGGCAAATACTGCGCTTGCAACGCCCGATTTGGACTCTGGCTGAGAAAGGAACCCGCACTTTGATGTTGGGCTTGCAAAAACGCCAACGCCCCCGAATACTGCGCCAGCAACTCTTGGAATTGGCGAAACTCGCGATCGCCCAGGGCCAGCCCACCCCACTCTTGGGCAATCCGTAACCCCAACCAACCCCGCGCCCCCAACTCAGCAAACCTCTGCTGCAACAGAGTCGCATCGTGATCCATTGCCTCAGCCTGCGGAGCCACGCGATCGCGCAAAAAAGCGTCTACCCCATCCAGCGAAAACGTTTTCACTCCAGTCATCCCAATTGAACTCTGCATGGTCATCTTTTCATCTTGCCGTATTCCCAGACAGAGCGATGGATGAATGACCAGTCACCTGACTAATTCCATCAGAATTAAGGGAGCTTTACTCCACCATGCAGCAAGCGCCGATTGCAGCCCCAAATTCAACCTAATTGACCTTACGAGTGGCAACCGTTTGCTTCACTAAACGCGCCGCTTGTTCGGGTTGACCCGAAAATGGAAACACTAAAATTCCCTTAATTTTAGGATTTTGAATTAAGGCCCCTAACCGATGCAATTGTTTTTCTGATAACGCTACGCCCGCATATTGCTCTGCATAGGTTAACTCTTGCTGAAAGTTGGCATCGTTGTAAATTTGAATAAAGGCGCGATCGATCTGCCAGTTCTGCCAATCTGCTGCAAAATAGCGCTTGCCCCAATAGGGATTGTGATGACATAGATCAAAACTCACGTTGGGATTTGCCTGTTTTACGATCGCCCGCATTTTTAACACAAACGTTGTTAAATGAACTGTACGATCCACTTTTCCAGGTAATTCGGCATGATAGCCCAGGTAATCATCCCACTGCACGGCATCAATCTTGGGATACCTTTTAACAAATTCTGCCGAAATTTTATGAAAGAAATTCGCCACTTCAGGCACTTCCACATCGAGCAAGTAATGGTCAATACCGGGATAGGTTTTATCTACCCCCGGAACGATCCAACGTTTCGCGATCGCCCGATCAAAAATGGGACTATTCTTATCTAACTTAATCCCTTTTTCAAAATAGGCATGAACCTGCATTCCTTGCTTGTGGGCTTCATCAATCAGCCAATCTAACCACTGATCTTGAAACTGATTCGGGCAACTTCTTTCGCCAAACGTTTGTTGCATCACCTGGCTGGGATACATCGTGCAGCCATTGCCCCACACTCCATGAATGATTGTGTTAAATCCCTCTTGTTTGTAGTAGCGAACGCGATCGCGAATCGTCTTTTCACTCGCATTATTTGTCACCTGATACCGACTGAGGTAAATACCTCGAATGGCTTTTTTCTCCCACGCCGTTGGGGGGGCCGTGACCGAGGGTGAGGGTGAGACAGGGGAGGCAACTGGAGTAGGTTGCGGCGGGATCAGTTGCGGCGAAGTCCGTTGAGGCGCGATCGCCACAGGCAATGGTTGCGTTGGCTTCGGCAGCGGGGTTCCAGTCGGAGCCACAGACGGTTGCGCCTGAGGCAAAAGCTGACTCACAGACTCCGGCAAAATCGCGGCAAGATTGAGCTTGTCTAAATTCCTCACGCCCCAATAGCCAACACCAATCAATACCAGAATGAGCGAAATGGGAATACTGCTGCACCCACAGCCCTGCTTTTCTTGCTTCGGTTTCATGGCGATTCCACAGATTGAGCAAAAACGGTCGCAATCACAAAACAGAATTAGCAAACCGGAACACTTTGCCACCAGTTCACCGTTCCCAAAGTACTTCACCGTCGCTGGCTGCGGTTTCGTAGAGGGCCAGTTTCAGTTCAAAGGCCCCTCCAACATCACCCCCACAAAATTTTTGTCAGCCTGCCAAACCCTTTCCTCTACTGGGTTCTGTCCTTGAGATCAGCCATTTGACCCCCTCAATTTTGGGCGATCGCTCCAGCCACCCTGCATATCCCCCCACCGCACGTCGTAGAGAGAATCATCTACCTACAACGTTTACACAACCGGAGATTTCTATGCCCTCGACTCCAAGCCCATTCAACGACACGATCTTTGGCGGTTCCGGGAACGATACCATTAACGCCCTGGAAGGCAATGACCTTGTAGAAGGCGGCTACGGTAACGATGTTTTGTTTGGCGGCATTGGCAACGACACCCTCTTAGGCAGTTGGGACAACGACTCAATGTACGGCGGAGCGGGCAACGATGAATTGGGATACAGTGGCCCCCACGACGAAATTGGCAACGACTACTTTTTTGGCGATTCTGGCAACGACACCCTCAACGGTGGCACTGGCAACGACACCCTCAACGGTGGCACCGGCAACGATGCCATGATTGGCGGCACCGGCAACGATGTTTACTACGTTGATGCTTACTACGACAGCGTGACGGAACTGTTTGGCGAAGGCACCGATCTCATCTATTCCTCCAGAGACATTTTTAACCTTGCAGCCAACGTCGAAAACCTGACCCTCACAGGCACCGCCTACCAGGGCACCGGCAACAGCCTGGACAACACCATCATTGGGAATGCCTCCTACAACTTTTTGGAAGGACTGGGCGGCAACGACTTCATGCAGGGCGGCGATGGCAACGATACCCTCAATGGTGGCAGCGGCAACGACAGCCTATATGGCGATGGCGGTTACGACTCTTTGGATGGCGGCATTGGCAATGATTATCTCGATGGTGGCATCGACCATTACCAAGAAGACACCTTGCTCGGCGGCTCTGGCGATGACGTGTTGTTCGCCGCCCGTGCCGACTCTGGGTTTGATGTCCTCCAAGGGGGCACTGGCAACGACCTGTATTTTGCCTACAGCGATGGTGGTTTCTTTACCCAGACCATGATCACGGAGTATGCCAACGAAGGGATTGATACCGTGATCTCGACGGAAAGCAACTGGACGCTGGGAGATAACCTGGAAAACCTATATCTTTCCTTCTTGTGGAGCGGTGGCACCGCCATTCAAGGGACGGGCAACAGCCTCAACAACACCATCGGCGGCAACAGCCAAAACAATATTCTGGATGGCAAAGCAGGGAATGATTCTCTGTCTGGTTACGACGGCAACGACACCCTGATTGGCGGTCTGGGCAACGACACCCTTTCTGGTGGGAACGGGAACGATCGCCTCAATGGCTTTGGCACTGTCGCCAGCAACGCCGAGCAAATTGACTACTTGACTGGTGGCAATGGCAGCGACACCTTCGTCCTGGGTGGTAGTTGGGGAGTCTCCTACAATGAACCGGGCAATGGGTATGCCGTCATCACCGATTGGGATCCCTATAGCCCTGTCCTACTCGGCGGTTCAGGTTGGTTCCTTGATTTTGTATATGACTCCATCGAGGTGAAAGGCAACGCCAGCCAATACTCCCTCCAGTTCACGAGCGTTGCAGGCATTGGCGGCGCAGCTACAGATACAGAAATCTACTTCACCGGGGGCGGCGGCATGGAGCGGATCGCCGTTATCCAAGACACTACCAACGTCAGCATTGGCCGCGACTTTGTGTTTGTGGCCTAAGCAACGTTGGTTTGACCACGCTCAACCTTCATAAAGTGCACAGCCTTTCAGTTCATCTGAAGGGCTTTTCTGTTGTGCTAATCGAGTGCTGGACTCAGGGAAAACGGGCGATCGCCACCATTCCTCAGCTAGTCGAGCTCCCTCCTGGCTTAATCCGTCAACAACACTGCAAACCCTTCCTGGGCAAAATGGCGATCGTGGGTCAGCACGTCAGTAATTCCCAGTTGCCGCATCGTTTGCATGGAAATACAATCCGTCAAACTATACCCCTTATCGAGTCGTTGACCATACAGCGTCATTCCAGCCAGAAATGATTCGCGGGACTGCGATACCACTTGAATCTGTTCATTTCGTAAAATGCTGCAAACTCGCTGATACGAACCCTCGCGGGAGTAACTTCCAGTTTCACAAAAATAATTCAAAAACTCGATCAATACTTCGTCTGTTGTCACGAAATGCGCATTGCTTCGGGTTGCGTAAACCATTCTGGCGCGTTGATGCCATTCGTCCCGTTTATTCGCCAATGCAATCCAGCAAAAGGTGTCAACAAAGATGTGGTTCATGAATCGAGTTTGGGGGTGCCGTACAGATAGCGATCGTGGTGTTGGGCACCATCAACGGGTAAGCGAGCTAACTCCTCCGATGGCATATTGTCCGCAAAGGCATCAAATTCGGCGAGGAGATTTAATAGTGGATTGGTTGCTGGTGTTGACTCAACACCTTGATCCGGCTGTTGAGCCTTAGCCGATCGCAAGAAGGCAAGGGTTGCCTCGATTAACTCCTCTGAGGTTTGTTCCAACTCTTGCAATAGCTGCTCTTTTGCCGTCATGACCACACCTTTCTTGACTTACCCTCTTGCTTGATCATCGCATTTTCTCTCTACTCCGTCAGCAGCACCGCAAACCCTTCCTGGGCAAAATGCTTGTCGTGGGTCAGCACCTCAGTAATGCCCAGTTGTCGCTTCGTTTGCATGAAAATACAATCAGTCAAAGACGATGCTCATACAGGCATAGAATCCAGCAAATCCAGCAAGGATTGAAGCCCTTTTGTTTCCTTGACATTCGATTCTGGCGGCACGTGATGGGTTGCCTTGGTCGCCAGCACAAATTGCAGGGTGGCTTCCAGCAATGCCTCTGGAGCCGATTCCAGTTCTTGCAACAATCGCGCTTTGGTGGTCATGGCACGGTTCTCCGGGGGTAAATCCATTCTAAGTTGAAGGCTGGGCTGTCTGCCGTTGTTCCAGTTCAGACAGCGGTAACAGCAGCGTCTCTTCAATCTCCTGCCGCACCGAACGGCTGATGTAACAATCACTATTGAGGCAATCTATCAATAATTTGTTGGCGTACAAGTACTGATTTACTATCTCTTTATGATTGTCATCAGACTGCCAATTATAACCAAGATTACAATCTTGAATCATTAGCGATCTTAATCTATTTATCCAATCTTGCCCATTTTTTTGTTTCCAGTTTTCAAAAAATGAATCATTCTTAGCTTCATATTCTTTGGCTATTTCGTATGATATCTCTTCGTCAAAAAAGAAATCATCAAGAAAAGACTCTATATCAATTGATTCCTCGACTTGTTGTCCAACTTGAGAAAACATATTATGCAAAATGACATTGCTTAATTCATAGGCTATTTCATACCAATCATAAACAACACAATCTTCTATTACTTTGTTGATTTGATTGATATTTAAAAAATCATCAAAAATCATTTTGTCAAAGGGATTAAAATCTCCGTTCATACAATACGAAAAAATGTCTTCTTCATCAAGATTAGAATATATTTCATAAAAGTTCTTGTGAATAAGCAGACTTAAGATATGTTTATTTTCTGTCTGTTCTTGCAATTCTTTTTCTAATTTTACTAATTCTTCGTATGCCTTATTCGATAAATCCACAAATTCTAACTCAAAACATTTAATTATGTCAACTTGAAAATCATTTACCTTTTCCTCGACCTTTTGAATAAAAAAAGAGCATATAAAATTAAGAGAAAAATCAATAGAAAAACTTTTTATTAGATCTGAAATTTGATCAAAGTCAATATTGAAATTGCTGGATATTTCAAGTGAATGATCAATTCCTATTTTTACCATCTCATCTATAAAGTCATCAAACAAACTCAAGTAATGATCATCTTCTTTGTGCAAACAATTTAATTGCTCATAGTAATCTATTTGTGATAGATAGCTAATGACATTAAATAGAAAAAGCTTGCTTGTTATTCCGTTAGCTTTTTTGTCTATATCTATATCTAAAAAACTGTTGTTGAACCACTTTAACAGGTTATTCAAATCTTTATTCATCGCTATTTTATCTGCTTTTAGTTTTATTGCTGATATGATACTGTCAGCGTTATTTGATAATTGTGCGGAAAGAACGATTACTTCGCGCCATGTTTTTTTGGTTATATACTTAAAGATATTTTGAGAATAAAGTTCAGAGACAATTTGACGAGCAGTGAAGTATTCATGAAAGGTCAAGTGAGAGAAAGAATAAATACGATGTGCCCGTTCCACCAATAGACCGTGTTGTGCTTCCATTGCTTTCAACACGGCAGCACTGTCTAAATTCAGGGTGTCTTCATCGGTACTGGCTCCCGGCAAATGTTCAATAAACTCGTGAATGTAGCGTTCCACATCTGTTTGCTTGAAGAAGTAATTGCCCGCTGCAAAGGTGCGCCATGCCAGTTGACTAAGTAAGTCTTCTTTTCGTTTCAGCGATAGTTTTTTATAAATCTGATCTCGCTCAATATTGCGCTTGGCATCCCATTTCTTCAGCAGGATATCCACCCCCTCTTGATAGAGTTCTGCCCGATTCGCGGGAAAATCCCCCGACTCTTCAAACACCAAACACAACAACGTCAGGAGCAGCGGACTACTCGCCAGATCCCGAATCCGTGGGTTGTCTTTCAGTTTTTCCAAAAACCGTTCGGCTTTCACCCCATCCTGTTTGCACCGAAACCATTTACCCGACACATCGGCAATTTGGTCGTCATCAAAATCCGCCACTT
The DNA here is from genome assembly GCA_964475335.1 of uncultured bacterium. Taxonomy (GTDB): domain Bacteria; phylum Cyanobacteriota; class Cyanobacteriia; order Leptolyngbyales; family Leptolyngbyaceae; genus CAYYWG01. The sequence continues at coordinate 127,552 of CAYYWG010000002.1, read as the reverse complement.
CCACATCGGTAAATTGCTGAAAGGTATATTCGCGGGCCGCAATCCGACAGGTGATGATGAAGGCATTGCCAGCATAGCGATCCGCCAAGCGCTGAATCTGGCGTAGGACACGGGAGGCATCGGTTTCTCGGACTTCATCCAGCCCATCCAGCAAGATCAAAGCACGTCCATTTTCCAAGATGGTTTGGATGGTTGTGGGATTAGATTGGGCCATTGCTGCCAGTCCCCGGCCACACCGATGGATCAGGGACTCCATAAACGCGATGAGATCCGGTTGTCCCTCGGTTTCGGCAAACTCCTTGAGGGTGATGAACAGGGGAACCCGCTCCGCTTGAAAATTTTCGCCGTTGCATTCAATCGCTAAATGCTTCAGGAAGGTGGTTTTGCCAGCCCCCGGCTTGCCCAAAATCATCAGTTTGGGATATTTCTCAACAGCCTTCAGTCCCGGAATCCGTTTTTCTCGGACAACACCTAGCCCAAATCGCTCAAAGTCTCCGAGATCAGCCTTCGGCATCAACTCTGTAAGGTCTCGCCGCGTCCGCCCACTAATCTTTTCCAAAATATTGACGTGGGTATAAATTTCTCCCAACCCAATGGGCTGGCTCATATCCAGCACCCGCATCGTGCCGCATCGCTCTTGAATCAGGGGCCGAATCTGGGTACGCACCGCTTGCACCAATTCATCAAGCTCAGAGTTTTCAGGTTTGAGTGGTGAGGGTTGAGTTTGGTCAGGTTGCCAATCAAGCTTTAGCTTTTTGCAAATTGTGTGAAATTGTTTGCGCTGGACGGGTCTTCCGGCAAAGAAATTCGTGATGGTTGTGGGAGACATCTTGAGATCTGCCGCTAAATCTCGTTTACTGCCAAATTTTGTTAGGGCAGTGTTCGCTTTCACCAGTTCTTCGCCAACTAACTGTAAGGAACGCCCCGTTTGCTCCGCCATATCTTCAGTTCAAGCTTTTGCCAATTCTAACTAGGCGATCGCAACTTGGACAAAGTTGAACGCAACTTGATATGAACCAAACCGGAGTCTGAACTAGGCTCCCAGCTTACGTTTGGCAGATTGTTGGAAGTTAAGTAAAGGAAACAATCAATGAAACCTTCCAACTCACAAGTCATCGGAAAGAATTGGCTGAAGGTGGTTGAGTTTGCGGTGGTGGGGTTAGCGACGTGGTTTGTGACCTATGGCGAACTACCGATCGCATCAGTCCCAGTTTCTCCGCAGCCTGCTTGGGTTGAGGTCAAGCGATCGCGACAGGCAGAGGCACACCGTCAATTGCTGTTGTTTTTGCTGAAGTTGAGTTTTCAGGTTTTGATTGCGTTGCGCGATCGCGATCGCACCCAGGCATCCCAGGCGGAGCAGGTGTTTTGGTGTAAGTGGGTGCTGTGGGGGTTGGTTACACGGTGATGCGGCAAAGCCCTCAGCGGTCTGACGGGAAACTGACAAGCAGTTGCAGACCACCGAGGGCCGGAAGCGAATTGGGTGTGGGAGGGCGATCGCCTCCCTATTTCAACTAGGCTTGGGTAGAGTCCAACACCCCAATGGGACAAGCGACATTGGTGCCCCCCAGACCACAGTACCCACCGGGGTTCTTCGCCAGGTATTGCTGGTGATAGTCCTCGGCATAGTAGAACTCTGGCGCATCCAAAATTTCGGTGGTGATTTTACCGTGTCCGGCGGCGCTCAAGGCTTGCTGATAGGCCGCGAGGGACGCTTCTGCCTGTTGCCGTTGCTCAGCGGAATACACATAAATCCCAGAGCGGTATTGGGTGCCAACATCGTTCCCCTGGCGCATTCCCTGGGTGGGGTTGTGGCTTTCCCAAAAGACTTTGAGCAGTTGCTCGTAGCTGATCACGGCAGGGTCATACACCACGCGCACCACTTCGTTATGCCCCGTCAAGCCAGAACACACTTCTTGATAGGTCGGATTGGGCGTGTAGCCAGCCGCATAACCGACAGAGGTGCTATACACCCCATTTTGCTGCCAAAATTTGCGTTCTGCCCCCCAAAAACAGCCCAACCCAAACAGGGCCAGTTGCAGCCCTGCGGGGAAAGGGGGTTTGAGGGCATTACCATTCACAAAGTGCCGATTGGTCAAGGGCATTTCGGTTGCCCGCCCGGTTAATGCCTCATCTGGTTTGGGCATTTGTGCTTTTTTGCCAAAGCCGAATAGTACCATTAACGTTCCCTCTGCTTGTTCGTCTGTCTTTACTTTATTTTACAGTTCTGAGCCAGGGGCAGGGGGGCGGGGCCACAGCGGCGAAAATCCCTTACTTCTTCAGTTCTTTGAGCAGGGTCTCCACTTCCTGGGCGCGATCGCCGGGGTCGGTGTCACGCCCCAACAGCGTCCGGGCTTGTTGCAAGGCTTGAATGGCTTCTTGTTTCCGGCCCAATGCTTTGAGGGCTTTGCCTAAACCGAGTTGGGCATCGGCCAAATTGGGATCGTAACTCAGAGCCGTGCGATAGAGGTTCACCGCGGACGAGTAGTTTTGCTGTTTAAAGTAAATATCCCCAACTCCGGCCTGGGCAGCAGCAGAGCGCGGTTGGAGGGCGATCGCCCGTTGATAAAACTGCATGGCTTCAGCTAAGTAGTTCGCCACTTCGAGGGCTTTGGCCGATTGCAGAAAAATCGCCGGATTCCGGGGTTCCAGTTCCATCGCCTTATCAAACGACCGCATCGCCTTGGCGTAATCGCGCAACTGCAACCAGGCCGTACCAATGTGAACCCGCACGATCGCTTGTCGGGGTTCCAGGCGGGCCGCTTCTTGCAAGGGGGTGAAGGCTTCAAAGGGTCGCTTCATTTGAATTAGGGCCGTCCCCTGAAGTTCCTGGGCTTTGAAGGATTGGGGGGCAAAACTGGCCACTTTCCGGTAGGTGGTTAGAGCTTCGTTGTATTTGCCCTGCCGCGCCAGCAACACCCCGATCGCCAGGTTGGCATTTTCGTGACGAGGATTAAAGGTAACGGCCCGTTGGTAGGCATTCAGGGCTTCGTTGTAGCGACCGATGCCCGCGTAGCTATACCCCAGACCATAGAGAAACTCGGCGTTATTCGGCTCCAGGGCCAGGGCTTGTTGGTAGGAATTAACGGCGGCGGCAAAGTTGCCCTGGTTCGCTTGCAAGTAGGCAATGCCGGAGTAAATTTTGGGATTCCGCTGATCGAGTTGGGCTGCTTGTTGATAAACCGCGATCGCCCCGGCAATATTCCCGGAGTTGGTCAGCTTGCGACCTTCCCGAAATAACTGATCGAGAGCTTTTTGGTTGCCAGTCGCATTGGCTGAGGGGCCACCAAGGGTATCCACCTGGAGCTGGGCGATCGCCGCCTGCGGCACCGGGAGCACCCCCGCCGCGAGCATTAACCCAAAAGCCAGGATTCGGTGTGAGAGCAGGGTTTTCATCGGTGCAGACCTCAAAACCAGAGCAATAAACAGAGAATTAAAACGAACTGAGCGTAACAAGCCTTAAATCTTAACAAAGATTCATGCGAAATCAGCGACTAATTTCTCTTATTTATCGTGGCTCCATCAAATGGGCCTCAGACAAGCCATATTAGGGGACAAGCCCTTGTGGTTGCCCTGATCAGAGAGAGGGCGGATCTTGTGTCCGCCCCCTACGACTTCACTGTTACGCCCTGAATGTTAGGCACTGAAGTATTTTGCAGCGGGGTGGTAGGTCACGATCGCCGTGGTGGATTGCTCTGGATACAGTTGTTCACTTTCGTCCATATACATCCCCAGGCGATCGGCCTGCAACAAGTCTAATTGCTGCACCTGGCACTGAATATCGGGACAGGCCGGATAGCCAAAGCTATAGCGCGATCCCTGATAGCGTTGAGCCAACATATCCCGAATATTGTCCGGTTCCGCTGCCCCAAAGCCCAGTTCCCGCCGAATTCGCGCATGGGTCCACTCCGCCAGGGCTTCTGCAATTTGCACGGCCAGCCCGTGAAAATAGAGGTAATCCGTGTAGTTGTCGCCCTTAAACAACTGCTGGGCGTACTCCGTGGCCTTTTGGCCCGCAGTCACAGCTTGCATGGGGAACACATCCATCTGGCCCAGGTCTTTGGGCGCAAAGAAGTCGGCAATGCACAACCGTCGAAGCGATCGCTGCCGGGGAAATTTCCAGGTCACTAGGGGAGTCGGATTGGCCGCCGCCCCATCCTGCATGATCGCCGGATCGTAGATGTGGACTGCATTGCCCTCCGCCTGACAGGGGAAATAGCCATAGACCACCTGAGGATCGAGCAAATCCTCCGCGACAATCCGTTCTTTCCACTGTTCCAGAATGGGATACACCTTGGCCGCCAAGAATGCGTCGTACTCTTCCCGCGTTTGTTCGCGGGGTTTGCGGAACTGCCACTGCCCTGCAACCAAGGCTTGCAAATCCAAATGCCAGAACACCTCATCCCAGGGTAAATCGGCCCCGGTCAAAATCTTGGTGCCCCAGAAAGGCGGCGTGGGGCGGGGCAGGTCGATCGCCACCGCTTCCGATCGCGTGGTGTCTTCCACCTCAGGTACATCGGCTTGGGCTTTGGGCTGGGCTTCAGCCTCGGCGCGATCGCGCTCCCGAGCGGGGGCAAACATCGCTGCGGCCTCAGCATCGGCAAACCCTTGCTGATCATCCCACTGGTGCGCCTGCTTGGCGGGCATCAACTTGTCCATAAAGTGCAGATCGGCAAAGGCATCTTTTCCGTAAATCACCCGTCCGTTATAAGCATTCTGGCAATCTTCATAGACAAACTTGGGGGTCAACGCCGCACCGCCCAAAATCACGGGTACTGTAATGCCGCGATCGTTGAACACCTCTAAATTCTCTTTCATGAATGCGGTCGATTTCACCAACAGGCCACTCATGGCGATGCAATCGGCCTTGTGCTCGTAATAAGCATCAATAATGGCATCCACAGGTTGCTTAATCCCCAGGTTAATCACCTTGTAGCCATTGTTGGTCAAGATGATATCCACCAGGTTTTTACCGATGTCGTGGACATCCCCTTTCACCGTCGCAATCAGGAACACGCCCTTGGAGCCGCCTGCCTCTGTCTTCTCCATCAACGGTTCTAGTTGGGCCACTGCCGCCTTCATCGTCTCTGCCGACTGCAACACAAAGGGCAACTGCATCTGCCCCGACCCAAACAACTCCCCAACGACCTTCATCCCATCCAGCAAAAAGGTGTTGATAATTTCCAGGGGGGCATAGGTTTGCAACGCTTCCGTCAGGGCTGCATCCAGACCAATCCGTTCCCCGTCGATGATGTGGCGCTTCAGCCGTTCTTCAATGGGCAAGTCTGCCAGGGATTCGCCCGATCGCGTCTGTTTGGCCGATACCCCTTCAAACAGGGTCGTTAATTCCGTGAGCGGATCGTAGACACACACATCGCCCTCAAAGCGCCGCTGGTCATAGATCAGTTGGCGACAGACTTCTTGATGCTTGGCCTCAATTTTGGCAAGGGGCAGAATTTTCGCCGCACTGACGATCGCCCCATCCATCCCGACTTGCGTGGCTTCATGCAAAAACATGGAATTCAGCACAATCCGCGCCGCCGGACTCAGCCCAAAGGACACATTCGACACCCCCAACATGATGTGGCAACCGGGCAAGTGTTCCCGAATCAGGCGAATTGCTTCGATGGTGGCTTTGGCATTGGCCCGATCTTCCTCAATCCCGGTGGAAATCGGCAACGCCAGGGTATCAAAAAACAACTCGTGAGCCGGAAGGCCAAACTCCAGGGCTTGGCGATAGGCCCGTTGAGCAATCTGGAACTTTCTTTCGGCGGTACGGGCCATCCCCTCTTCGTCGATGGTGCCCACCACCACGCCAGCGCCATAGGTTTTCGCCAGTTCCAGCACCTTCAAAAAGCGCGGTTCCCCGTCTTCGTAGTTCGTGGAGTTGAGAATGCACTTGCCTCCCGCCACTTTCAGGCCCGCTTCCATCTTTTCCCATTCCGTGGAGTCGAGCATCAGCGGCAAGTTCACGTTTGTTACCAGGCGCGACACCAGTTCCCGCATATCCTGTTCGCCGTCCCGCCCGACATAATCCACGTTCACATCGAGGATGTGCGCCCCTTCTTTCACCTGCGATCGCGCCACCGAAACCAGGCCATCCCAGTCTTCGACATTCAGCATTTCCCGCACTTTTTTGGAGCCACTGGCATTCAGCCGTTCACCCACAATCAAAAACGAATTGTCTTGGTCGTAGGGTTGGGCGGCATAAATCGAGGCTGCCGAAGGCACGTAACTCAACGCGGGTCGGGGATTGGTGCGATCGCGCTGGCCATTCAGTTCCCACTGAGGAATCCGCACCGGACGGGCTTTGGGCTGCAACTCTGCCGCAATTTCTGCCAACTGTTGAATATGTTCTGGTCGCGTCCCGCAACAGCCCCCAATCACCTGCACGCCCAAATCATCCACAAACCGATGCAGCGCCATCCGCAGTTCCATCGGGGTCAGTTTGTAGTGGGCGTGGCCCCCGACGTTCTCCGGAATTCCCGCATTGGGAATGCAAGACACCACAAAGGGCGAATTTTGGGTCAAGTAGCGAATATGGTCAGTCATGCGATCGGGGCCAGTCGCACAGTTCAACCCCAAAATATCGATGGGATAGGGTTCCAAAATCGACAGCATCGCCGCCACATCCGACCCGACTAGCATGGTGCCTTGAATTTCCATCGTCACGGAAACCATCAACGGGCGGCGCTCCCCATGCTTAGCAAACACTGCTTCAATCCCACTTAGGGCAGCCTTAATCTGCAACACATCCTGGCAGGTTTCCACCAAGAACAGATCCACCCCGCCATCCCACAAGCCTTCCGCCTGCTCGGCAAAAGAGGCTTTCATCGTGTCAAAGTCAATGTGGCCCAGAGTAGGGAGTTTTGTCGTCGGGCCAATAGAACCCGCCACAAAGCGCGGTTTTTCTGGAGTGGAGAACTCTGCTGCCACCTGTTTGGCTAACTCGGCGGCCATTTTACTGAGTTCATAGGCTTGATCCGCCAAATCATATTCTGCCAGCACGATCGAGGTCGCCCCAAATGTATCGGTCTCGATCACATCAGCCCCAGCGGCCAAAAAGTCACGATGCACTTTCGCCACAGCTTCTGGCTTGGTTTTCACCAGATATTCGTTACACCCTTCGTATTCCGGGCCACCAAAATCCTCTGCGGTCAGATTTTGCACTTGCAAATTGGTTCCCATCGCCCCATCAAACACCAGGACGGGACGCTCAGGAGAATACAGGCGATCAAGAAACGGGCTACGAGTCATGGGTCTTTGCCAAGAACTTACTTGAATTGCGATGAACGGCGAACAATCGAGTATGCGTGGAGGAGAACGCCTGATCATCTAGAGTAGCGTATTCCCCAGCCATCAGGAAATGACCATTCATCGAACCGTAAGCCCTGAAACCACAGGACAAATCGTTGGTTTAGAAGCGATCGCCCACATAGCAAATGGGATGCTCACCACCAGGCCGGGAATAGGCCGATCGCCCGCCACAGGAACGACCCCGCCGATCCATATCGTAGGGACAATCGCAACTGCCACTGACTGCCGCCCGAAGGGGAGTCATCGCTTCAACGGGTGAAGGGGCGATCGCCGCAGTAGGAACGGCTGGGACTACCACGGGCACGGGCGCACTGGGTTCAGGGGACGCTAGCTCTGGTTCTGGTACTGCAACTGCCGGACTCGCCACGGCAGCAGATGAGGGAAAAGCCTGAGGTGCAGCCGTTGTCGGGGTCGCTGTAGCTAGAGTCGATTGGGCGGGTGCAAGGCTGGGGGCGGCGATCGGGTTAGCACCTGCAACCAGGCCGGGACTCCCAGGAGCGGTGATGAGAACAACCGCGCAGACCATCATCCCCACTCGGCCCCAGAGATGGGCTTTTTTACTCAACCGCCAGGTGTACCGCCACAGGGGCGGCAAAAACAACAGGCCCCACACGATCAATCCCAGGTTGGTAGGGGACTGGTTAAACGGGGGAATAAAGGCGGCCAACCCCCACACCGTCGCCCAAAACCACCCTAAAAACGTCGCCAGAAACGTGAGTCCAGTACCAAGCATGAAAATCTTGTCTGAAAGGATACTTCCAGACTTTCCTCCCACGGAGGCAGGGAATCAGGACAAAGTGACTCGCAAACCCGGTCAACGGCGATCGCGGAAATACCGTACCGGACTCCGTAGACCACAAAATTTGCCAGGCTCAGGGCGATCGCGTTCCCCTCATCCCGCCTTCGGCAAAACCCAAAATGCTGACTGGCCCCATTCCCCCGCTCAGGATTGGCCAGAGGGTTGGGCCGGGGCCGCTTCCACAGCAGGCGGTGGAGCAGGCTCTGGAGCAAGAACAGGCGGTGGTTCCACGGGGGCAGCGGGCGGTGGTGGCGGCGCAATGTTTTGGGGCGGCGCAGGCACACTGGGAGCGGCTTCCTGACTGTCAGGGGCGGGGGCCACCTGGGCCGGAGGTTCGCGGTCTAGCGCGGCGGGCGGAGCCTCAGGAGGCGGTGCTTCCATCTCAGCCTTGGGCGCAGCGGAAGGCGCAGGCGCAGGGGCAGTGTACCAGTCTGACTGGGGCGATCGCGCCGGCACATCCTCCAGCGGACGGGAGGGAGCGGCAGGCGCAGAATAATTGGCTGGTGGTTCCACCGGAGCCGCCTCTCTTGGCCAATCATTTAAGGGGGGAAAGGCTTGTTCACTATGGAAGAAAGAGCGTCCTGGCCCAGTACTGGTAGCCGCCAGCCGCAGAAGCAGGCCACCAGCGCCGCCGATCGCCGCAGCAATCAAAGCAACCGATATCAGGGTGGCTGCAAATCGTTTTGAAGGAGCAGGGGTTGAAGAATAGGACACAGGCGATTGCACCAGAGAAGGGGAAGCAGAAACAGGGGGCATTACGGGCAGGGCTGTTGACCCAAAAGGCAGCGACTCACCTGCCACAGGGTCAGGGGGCACAGCCGGGGAGGCCACAGGGGCCGAAGGCCCAGACAGCATCGCCATCGGGGCAACCCCACCAGCATAAACTGGGGCTGGCGCGATCGCCCGAGTCGCCGCTGCCACCTGGGACAGCCAATCCACCACGGTATGTAAACGGAGTTTTGGATCCAACTCTAAACCACGCAAAATAGCCACGGCTAATTCCGGATTCAGGCCAGGAACATAGTGACAGGGAGAGGGCAGCGTCCCCTTTCCCCGCAAAGAGGCAGGCGATGGCGCACGGCCCGTGACCAAGAAGTACAGCGTTCCCGCGATCGCATACACATCACTGGTGGGCGTAATCGGCAACTGGGGCTGATACAACTCCTTAGCCGCATACTCACCAGCCAATGGACTGTAATCCGCCTCAACAGTACCCAACACGGCTGGATCGATGGCCCCAAACTGAGTCAACACGACAATTTCAGAATTCGGTGGCCGCACAATCGTCGTTGGCGTAACCCACCGATGGGTGACCCCTTGCCCATGCAACGCGACCAAGGCTGAGCCAATTTGCTGGATGTAGTGCACCGCTTGGGCTTCGGGCAATGGCCCCTGCTGCTGAACGATCGCCGCCAAAGACTCTCCCGGTGGCGCTTCCATCACCGCAAAGGGCAACTGGTCTTCATCAAACGCATCCACCAGATGGGCCAGGGCTGGATGTTTACATTGGCTAAACCGCCCAATCTGCTCATGGAAGCGTTGCTTCATCCCACCAAAATCAGCCCGCGATCGCAACTTCGGTTGCAAGGTTTGGAGACTGACGGGCCGATTTTCTGGCCCCTGGCGACCGTCCAACACCAGGCCCCAGCCACTTTTGCAAGTCACATGGTTGATTCGATATTTCCCGTTTTGCACCTGGAGGCCAGCCGTCAACTTCATGCAGACACGCAATGATTCAGTCTCCCCATGCTAGCGACTTGAAGTCGCTTAATCAACGGTACACGCCAAAGGCCCCGGAGCGATCGCCCTCCACAGCCCGTCGCCCCGGCCCTAACGGTAATTTAGGATGAGCGCGCCCGTTTCAGCCACCCCGCGATCGCCCCAAACGTCAACAAGCCCAACACCGTTGATGGTTCTGGGACGGCGGCAGAGTTGGTCGGGGTAGTCGGTTCCGGTGCCACGACGGGCGGCTCCACTACAGGCGGCGGGGGCTCTACCACAGGCGGGACTTCCACCACGGGCGGCGGCGGCGGGACTTCCACCACGGGCGGGACTTCGATGACAGGCGGGGGTGGCGGCGGTAACGGGTTCACAAATCCCACACCACCGGGCTGAAAGTTAGGCCGCTGTAGCAAATAAAACCGATTGAGGGGCGTCGTATCTGCAATGACATACCGAAAGGAAACCGTCTCCCCCGGTTGCACAATCCCTGTGTAGTAATTCACGTAGTCCCGCACATCGGTCACCTCATCGGCCCCGGCAAAGTGGCTCGAAAGAAATGGCCGCACCTGGGGAATTTGCTGAGCAAAGGATAAACCATCCGCTTCCGGACTCGGAATCCCATATAGCTCTTGCAATTCGTGATCAAACAGAATCCAGGGCGTACCCGTCAAATTCGTTAAGACAGACTCAAAGGAAAAATAGCATCCACCCCGGTATGGACAGGCCGAAAAGAAGCCATCGATCGCGGTAAACAGGTTGATATTTGGGCCATAAACAACTTGATTCAGCACAAAGCCCGTGCCCGTAAACTGGCCACCAGTAATCGCAAAATCCCCCGACACTTCACTAAACGTCAGGGGGCCGAGCGTAATCATGGCAGCATCGGCGGGTTCGACCCAATGCAATACTGCCGTCATCGCGATCGCGGAGAGCAAGCGGTGGGCCACAGGTTTGGCACGCCAGACAGCAAACTGACCACGGGACATAACATTGACCTCCTCACGGGGAACGGCTTAACACACTCAAGCTGAATGGACGCACAAAATTCCCAAAAAGTTCCAAACTTTCCGGATGTCCCCCCTTTGCTAGTGATCTACCAGGTCTGCGGGCGATCGCCCCAGTCCTGGCATTGCGCCTAAAACTCAATCCCCGGTTGGGCTTTGACCTGTTGCTCCCGGAACGGATGTTTCACCAACGTCATTTCCGTTACCAAGTCCGCGCGATCGCACAGGGCCGCAGGCGCACCCCGCCCCGTCAAAATCACATGGGAATCTGCGGGCTTTTGGTCAAGGCCAGCCAACACTTGCTCCACAGTCAAATACCCCAGCTTCAGCGCCACATTCACTTCGTCCAACAGCGTGAGCCGTACCGTGGGATTTGTGATGTAGGTCAAGGATTTTTCCCACGCCGCTTGGGCCAATTCCGTGTCGCGCTCCCGATCTTGCGTTTCCCAGGTAAAGCCCTCGCCCATCGCCACAAATTCCAACAGCGGGGGACGCGCCTCCGTGGCGACCGTCCAGGGTTGAAAAGCCGCTTTTTCCGCCGGTTCCCAAGCCCCTTTGATGAATTGCACGATCGCCACCGGATAGCCATGCCCCAGCGATCGCAACACCATGCCCAGCGCTGCCGTTGTCTTGCCTTTGCCGTTCCCCGTATGCACGATGACCAAGCCTTTTTCCGCCGTCATCCCCGCTAGCCGTTGGGCTTGCACTTCCTTGCGCCGTTGCATCTTGCGCTTATAGGCATCCTCCGTCTGTTCCGCCGAAGCAGAAGCCTCAGCGGCGATCGAAGCAGAATCAATAGTATCGGTCATGAATTCAATCCAACGAGTTACCAAATTAGTTATCAGTCAACCGGAGCCAACCCCTCACGTTACGCCCCTTCCCAGTCCCCCGCGTGGCCTCAGGGCTGGTTCTTCAACCCCAGGCCCCTAGCCCAACCCCACGGAATACCAGGGTACAGTCTCCACCCGTTCCAACCGCGCCATATCCCCTTGATAATTATCGTTGATGCGGGTTGCCCGCGCGTGCAAATGGGGCGGCACATAGCGCAGATCAACCGGAAGACCGTGATAAAGATAAAACATCGCTAATTGCTGCGGCGTTACCCAAATGCCCTCGGCATGTAAGCCGTACAAAATTCGCTCAAACGTAGGCCAATTCGTTGCGTCTGGCCTCGCGTCGGGCGGCGGGATTGACTCAGAAACACAGTTAGGCATTGCTTTCCGCTCGTCACAGATTTATCAACAACAAGGCAATCACAGATGGTCTTCAAGAGGGGGAGCGTGGGCCACCTTCCGGGGAACGAAGCCAGCGTCGTTGCGGTTCCCTCCAGCCGCGATCGCGCCCTACGCCCAACACGCAGCAGCAGTGACCGGCATTGCTCAACTCAATTCAATTTTCCAGCGTTTTCCATAAATTTTCACACCCACCGTTCAGCTTCACCGTTCAGTTTCAATATATGGCCTTTCGTCGCCTTTTGCAGTTTGCAACGGCACGGTGCCTGCCCACAGTCGCCGCGCGATCGCGTCAGCCACCGCCCCAATTTCCCTGGACTAAACCAATGGCTTCGTTAAAAAAGATTGCTGCTAGCGCAACGATAGTTTATGATCGAGTTAGTTTTGTCTACAAAAGGTCAGACGCGACGTTGAAATCCCTTTCACTTACTGGATACCATTTGCTTTGGCATTTGGAAATGAAGTTAAAGCGGAAGCGCCAGTGTGACCCAGCGATCTCCTGGGTGAATCGGTGCGAGGCACCTAGTATGAGCTGACCGACCCGCAACTTGGGGTTTACCACTTGCTTGAGCGAATTCTTACCTCCTCGCAGTGCGTGAACTTGGTCGGTCGAGCCTCTTAATCGTAAGAGCATTTGCAGTTTGAATATTGTCTAGGCAGCCCTCGCGGCTAGCGTCTGCACTGGTGTCTACGCTCAAGTATGAGCATTGGACTGGTGATTGGGCAGGCTCGAGCGCGCTGAGCAATGCCAGGACAACCGAACTTTGCCACGGGCTAATTCAGCCGGGTTGGCAAGGTCACTAAGTGTGTGATTCAGAGTGTCCAGGCGTTGATTTAGGACTGACTTACCAAGGGCGATCGCGCCCTCTTAGGCAACAGTCCAGGCCCTCGTGGCGATCGCTGCCCTCAGACACCCTGGAAAATACAGCCGTACCACTTCGTTCACTTTTTATGCTGTTCATCCAGTTTGGAGTTGGAAAATGTCAAATTTACTCAGCCGTAAGATTGCACCCGCCCCCATGCCCGCTGACATCAGTGTGGTAGACCTGATTGACGGTTACTTTACGGCTTACAATTCCGCCCGCTTGCGCGAAATTTGCCATTTGCTCAGTCGCGAAGTGATGCAACCCGGAGTTACCGTTGGCCTGAGCCTGTCTGGAGCAATGACTCCGGCTGGGTTTGGGGTCTCGGTCTTAGCGCCCCTGTTGCAGCATGGGTTTGTGGATTGGATCATCAGCACCGGAGCCAACCTGTACCACGACTTGCACTACGGTTTAGGGCTCGATCTGTTTGCCAGCAATCCCTTTCTGGATGATGTGAAACTGCGCCAAGAAGGCCGGATTCGGATTTATGACATTGTGTTTGATTACGATGTGCTGTTGGAAACGGATGCCTTTTTGCGAGAGATTTTGAAAGCGGAACCGTTTCAACGCCGCATGAGTACAGCAGAGTTTCACTACTTATTGGGCAAGTATGTGCGGGCTGTGGAATTGCAAATCGGGGCAAAGCATTCATGCTTGTTGGCCACGGCCTATGAATGTGGTGTGCCCATCTACACCTCCTCTCCCGGCGACAGCTCCATCGGGATGAATGTGGCCGCGATCGCCCTTGAAGGATCGCAACTCGTGCTGGATCCGTCCCTGGATGTGAACGAAACTGCCGCGATCGCCTACGCGGCAAGAGAATCCGGGGATTCCGCGATCGAAGGCAAGAGTGCAGCCCTGATCATCGGTGGTGGTAGTCCCAAAAACTTTTTGTTGCAAACCCAACCCCAACTCCATGAAGTTTTGGGCTTAGCAGAACGGGGCCATGACTACTTCATCCAAGTCACCGATGCTCGGCCCGATACCGGGGGCTTGTCTGGAGCCACCCCCAATGAAGCTGTGAGCTGGGGGAAAGTCGATCCAGAAGAACTGCCTAACACGGTAGTTTGCTACACCGATAGCACGATCGCCCTACCCATTTTGACGGCCTACGTCATGAACCAGTGCGAAGCCCGCCCCCTGAAGCGGCTGTACGATCGCCGGGAAGAGTTGGTCACAGCCCTCCGCAATGACTATCTAGCCGCCAAAGCCGACCCCGATCGCTCTGTGGCCTCGCCTATTCCCGTGATGGGGTTAACCGAGCGTGAACCTGTGGTCGCCACCTATCCCTGTGGCACTCCCATTCGGAACGGTCACCGCGCCTAGGGTTAACCCATAGTCCATCGGGTGGGGTTGACCGGTTCAGCCCTGCCCGCACCCGTTCTCGCCCCAAACTACACCACAGGCACCTAGCCCTAAGGCCCAGACGACGGAGGCTACGAGTCATCCGTGGAGAGACGATCGCGACCCGGTTCGGGAGTATTTCCAGCGGTGGGCGATCGCTGGATATGCTTGAACCGATCTTTCGCCGCCGTAAACGAATCCTGCATCACTTGCTGAATCCGTTTGGGATCGGGCTTCTTGCCGCCCATCAAATCACCGAAGTAAACACACGCCGCTTCTCCCAAGGCCCACGTATAGGCCGCGGCCCAAGATGCAGCAATCACGCTCCCCAAACCCGGAATAAACTTAATCAATTCCCGGCCAATCGCCTGCCCCAAAAAACCTGCCGCGATCGCGCTGACCAGGCCCCCAGCCTGAGATGGGGTGAGAGTTTGCCCATATAACTGGCCCAACAAACCCACCATCGACACTTGCAAAGCCGTTAGCACAGGCATGGTTGCAAAGGGCAAGGGCACTGCGGCCAATGTCCCCGCTGCGATCGCAAACGCCAACAAATAACGCCGCCCCACATCGCGATACAGATTGCCTAACTTTTGCCCAATGCCATCGTCCAGCAATTGGTGAATTGTTCGCGCTTCCGCCTCCGGCAATAACTCGGTGAGGGCATCTCGCAACGCTTCCAACCCATAGAACACTGGCTCATAGCCATCTTCTTCCAGCGTAAAGTCAAGCAACACCGTGCGATCGCACACCGGAGCAAAGGTTGACTGAATTGCCGCCACCGCCCGGTTCAACTCAGCAAAGCTGGGGGGATAAGCCGGATGCTCCATCACCAACGGCGGATACACCTCATGCAAAGAAGTAATGGCCAGTAAACAAGGCACTGTTGGATATTGCTGCCGCAATGTCACTGCAATTTGGTGCAAGGTGTCCGTCGCAAAATCCGTCGCTTTGACGACTAAGACCAGCATCCTGGCTCGCGAACTGGTGGCAGCCAATTCGGCACTCAATTCTTCGATCACGGCTTGGGTCTCTTGGCGAATATCCCCCAAACCCACCGTATCTGTAAAAATCAGCAACGGCAGTTCCCCACTGGGATAGGCATACCGCTCGGTGTGCTGAGTATGGGGGCGAAACCCCTGCCCCACAATGGTGGGAGCAACCCCCGTGAGACCGCGCACAATGGAACTTTTGCCCGCCTGAGACTTCCCTAACAACAGGACTTCTGTCGTCGGCAGTTCGGCCCGCACCGTCGCCAAAATTTGGGCAATTTCGGCTTCATCCACGCTAAACCAGCGGGTGACTAGCTCTGCAACTGTATTGAACGATAGCCAGTGCTTGAGGCGATCGCCCGATTCCTGCCACCAAGCCCCCCAGCGGTTTTCGCCTGAAGGCCCCGGCACAATGGCGCTCGGATCATCCGATTGATCCTGGGGTGGGTCGGGGGGAGTTGCTGACACCGCCGATTCATCCCGCTCCTGAGCATCCGTCATGGGTTCATTCCAGCCCTACAGCACCACACAACCCACTAGCTATCATCCCGGGGTTCAGTCCGGTTTACATTCGTTGGCCCCGGCGAGGATTCATATAACGAGTCCAAATGTTCCCGAGCATCTTCCACCGTCATAGACCGCATGACCAGCAGGGGCTCATTAATCACCCGACCTGAGGCATCTAAAAATTCGGGATGAGGCACAGAAGTGGGCGCAGGAGTAGAAGAGCCTTTGCCTGTCCCATAGGGGCGCTGGGAATCAATCCCTAAAGTAATCAAATTACGAATTAAGTTAGCGATCGCCAAGACGGCCAACACCGTAAAAGCAACAATGTAAAGAAGGTGGAGTATCATAGTGGGTTCCTCAAATCCGGGCTGTTAAACGTTAGGCGGGTAAGCTGGCCCAAACGGTCGGTGGGAAGGGTTAAACGCAGGAATTCAATAAATTTAACTTCTAGTGTCTCAAATTTTGCCGATTCACGAAACTCTTTAATCAACCGTGACTTCGCGATAGAAGCGATTAGCCACCTGGAAACACTCCATCACCAAGCGATTCCACGGCCCCAACACCGCCGGATCAATCCCCGCCGTCCCACCTGTGGCGTGAAACAGCGCTTGGGCCGCAGTCACCTCCTGCCGCGCCTGAACAATACGCGCAAACAAATCAGCTTGCTGTTCCACAGTCAAAAACGAAAGCTGTTGGGCTTCCAGCAGCACTTGGGAACGACTAAACCAATACTGTAAGTCGTCGAGGAGGGGTTCCAAAATTGATTTCAGGAGTTGCGCATCAGTGGGGTGGGGAGAAAACATAAATCTTGCCTAGGTACAGGAAGGGTACAAATGCGATCGCTTCTCTTTTGCACTCCTTACATACTATCGACTTTTAACTTTCTTAATATTTTTCTCAGGTTAAGCAAATTCCCGGAGACCGCAGGGAAAACCGCAAGCCACGATGCTGACTGAGTTCTAGTGACATAGCTCGAAGTTTTCCAAGTATTGCAATTTGTTGCAAAGTGTATCTATTTTCGTTAGGGGTTGGCACTCCGAGATATCACCACCTGCGGCAGTCCTCGACCAGCTCACACCAGCCTGACCATCCCCCACGCCCACCAGCGCGATCGCGGGGTTGAATCCGTGACGTGGGTTGGGCCGCCATACGTTAGACTGAATAACACAGCTCTTGAGATCCTTACTCAGACCACTTATCCAATGATTGTCTGGAAACTCCAAATCCAACTGAATCGCAGTTTCGCTACGTCCTGTCCTGAGCGAACTATCTAGGGGCACGGTTTAGCCCCCCTTCGGTTTGCCAGAGATCTTCAGTGAAAAATTTGGAGGAAACATTATTATGTCTGTTGAAGCAGCCCCAGCTGAAAAAATTTACCTGCCGAAAACGAGCGAGTCTGAACAGCTCAAAAAGATTCGCCATACGACTTCTCATGTAATGGCGATGGCGGTACAAAAGCTGTTTCCCAAGGCCCAAGTCACCATCGGCCCGTGGATTGACTATGGGTTCTACTACGATTTCGACAGTCCCGAACCCTTTACCGAAAAAGATCTCAAAGCCATTAAGAAAGAGATGGCCAAGATCATTCGGAAAAAGCTGCCCGTTGTGCGGGAAGAAGTAAGCCGCGCGGAAGCAGAAGCTCGGATTCAAACCATTAACGAACCCTACAAGCTCGAAATTTTGGCAGGCTTGGAAGACCCCATCACGATCTACCACCTGGGCGAAGAATGGTGGGATTTGTGCGCTGGCCCTCACGTTGAAAGCACCGCAGAGCTGAACCCCGACGCGATCGCCCTGGAAAGCGTGGCCGGAGCCTACTGGCGGGGGGACGAAACCAAAGCCCAACTGCAACGCATTTACGGCACGGCTTGGGAAACGCCGGAGCAACTCGCCGAATACAAACGCCGCAAGGAAGAAGCCCTCAAACGCGATCACCGCAAACTGGGGAAAGAATTGGGGCTATTTATCCTAAGTGACTTGGTTGGCCCTGGCTTGCCCTTGTGGACTCCGAAGGGCACGATTCTGCGATCGACCCTCCAAGACTTTTTGCAACAGGAACAGGTGAAGCGGGGCTATCAACCCGTTGTGACCCCCCATCTGGGCCGAGTGGATTTGTTCAAAGCGTCGGGCCACTGGCAAAAGTACCGCGATGACCTGTTTCCGATGATGGCGGAGGATGACACCGCCCGCGAATCGGAAGATGGGTTTGTCCTCAAAGCGATGAACTGTCCCTTCCACATCCAAATCTATAAGGCCAGTTTGCGATCGTACCGGGAACTGCCGATACGCTTGGCAGAATTTGGGACGGTCTATCGCTATGAGCAATCGGGGGAACTGGGTGGCCTAACGCGGGTGCGGGGCTTTACCCAAGACGATGCCCACCTGTTTGTCACGCCAGATCAGTTAGATGACGAGTTCCTCAAAGTGGTGGACTTGATTAAGGCGGTTTTCAACGCGTTGAATCTGACCGACTTCAAAGCCCGGTTGAGTTTCCGCGATCGCACCTCCGATAAATATATCGGTAGCGATGAAGCCTGGGATAAAGCCGAGAATGCGATTCGGCGGGCGGCCAATACCCTGGATTTGCCCCACTTTGAAGGCATTGGCGAGGCGGCATTTTATGGGCCAAAGCTCGACTTCATGGTGCAAGATGCTCTGGGCCGCGAATGGCAATTAGGCACTGTCCAGGTCGATTACAACTTGCCGGAGCGGTTTGACTTGGAGTATGTGGCCGAAGATGGGACTCGCCAGCGTCCGGTCATGATCCACCGTGCGCCGTTTGGCTCTTTGGAACGGTTGATCGGGATCTTGATTGAAGAATATGCCGGAGATTTTCCGCTCTGGCTGGCTCCGGTGCAAGTGCGCTTGTTACCCGTCGGGGAAGAACAACTGCCTTTTGCGCGGGATGTAGTCAGCAAGATGCTCGCTCAGGGCATTCGGGCAGAAGTGGATCAGGGGGGCGATCGCCTCGGTAAACTGATCCGCAATGCCGAGAAAGACAAGATCCCCGTGATGGCCGTCGTCGGCGCGAAGGAAGTGGAGGGCAATGCCCTTAGCATCCGGACTCGTGCTGCCGGAGAATTGGGAGCCATACCCGTGGCGGAAGTGCTGGAACGGTTGCAAACCGCCAACCACAATCACGGCAATTTCTAACTCCAAGGCGAGGGGGCGATCGCCGCTGCCTGCGAATGTCGTCACGAAACGATAGAATCGTAAAGCTGTTTTTTAGTGCGATCGCCACTCTCAACGCCCTATGCTTCGAGCTGGAATTGTTGGTCTTCCCAATGTCGGCAAATCAACGCTGTTTAACGCGGTCGTCGCCAACGCCAAAGCCACTGCGGCCAATTTTCCGTTTTGTACCATTGAACCCAACGTGGGGATTGTCGCCGTCCCCGATCCCCGGTTGGATGTGCTGGCCAAAATCTCCAGTTCCGTCGATGTGGTGCCGGCCCGCGTCGAGTTTGTGGACATTGCCGGATTGGTGAAAGGGGCCAGTCAAGGGGAAGGGTTGGGGAACCAGTTTTTGGCCAACATTCGCGAAGTAGATGCGATCGTTCATGTGGTGCGCTGCTTTGAAAACGACGACATTATTCACGTCTCTGGCTCCGTCGATCCCATTCGCGACATCGAAGTTATCAACCTGGAACTGGCCCTGGCAGATTTAGGCCAAGTCGAAAAGCGCTTAGACCGGGCCAAAAAGCAAGCACGGGGCAACAAAGAAATTCAGGCCGAAGTGGATGTGCTGGAAAAACTGTTGCCAGTGTTAAACGAGGGCAAACCCGCGCGGCAACTGGCCATGACGGAGGAAGAAGAACTGGCTGTTAAGGCTCTGGGCCTCCTGACGCGGAAGCCAATTATCTACGCTGCCAATGTTTCGGAAGACGACTTGGCTACGGGCAACGCTTGGGTTGACCAGGTGAAAGAACTTGCTACTCAGGAAAATGCTCAAGTCGTGATCATTTCCGCCCAAGTCGAATCGGAATTAGTGGAATTGCCAGAAGACGAACGGGCCGACTTTTTGGAATCTTTGGGCGTGACGGAAGGCGGTTTGAAGTCGCTGATTCAAGCAACCTATACATTGCTAGGTCTGCAAACCTATTTCACCACGGGGCCAAAGGAAACTCGCGCCTGGACAATTAAACAGGGCATGGTCGCCCCCCAAGCTGCCGGAGTGATTCATACGGATTTTGAGAAAGGCTTTATCCGGGCGGAAACCGTGGCCTACCAAGACCTGGTGACGACCGGCTCGATGGCGGCGGCGAAGGAAAAGGGGCTAGTTCGCAGCGAAGGCAAAGAATACGTGGTGCAAGAAGGGGATGTGATGCTGTTCCGGTTTAACGTTTAGTGGGGCCGGGGCCGGATAAAAGTTCAGCCTAGGGATAGCCGGCGATCGCTGCTTATTTCGCGCTTGAGAGGGAAATCGTTCGGAGTTGGCGGCTAGCCCCACTGCAACACGGTATTGTCAAGACAGCATGACGTAGGGAAGGGATCTATGAATTTGCCCACCTGGATTACGGTTTCGCGATCGCTGTTTATTCCCCCGATTTTGTATGGTCTGAGCCAACCGACGATCGCCGCTCGGTGGGTTGTGGTTGTCCTGTTTCTCATCGGGGCAGGCACCGACTGGGTGGATGGCTATCTCGCCCGGAAACTGAACCAGGTCACGGATTTAGGGAAATTTCTCGATCCATTGGTGGATAAATTGCTCGTCCTGGCTCCGCTCCTTGCCCTGGTCGAACAACAGCAAATCCCAGCCTGGGGCGTATTTTTGATCCTGGCCCGAGAACTGACGATCGCCGGATGGCGGGTCAATCCCAAGCTCAGCGGCCAAAGCACTATCTCCGGGGCCAACCTCTGGGGCAAACTCAAAACCGTGAGCCAAATTGTCGCGATCGCCCTGCTCATTGCCCCTTTGCCTGCCTCCTGGCACCTCATGGCGATCGGAGCCTTCTGGGTTTCCGTGGCCATGACCCTCATTTCTGGGGCAATTTATCTCCTCCCCCAGCCCACGCCCCCACCGTCTACCGCCGCGCAATAGCTCTTTCACGACCACGATCGCTGCTCTCCCCTTTGACGGGCTGGCCTTCCCGCCGTTCCGCAACCGTAGACTGGCGAGCGGTGCGATCGCTGAGGTAGCGCGATCCACCAATCCAGTTCAACCCAGCCTCAGCGCACCCCATCCCCCCGAACCGAACCGCCCTCCCAAATACCCCGGTAAGCTAAAATCTTTAGTGCCACCGCAGCGGCAGGTATCCCCCCTGGGAAAGATTACAAAGGGGAGACATTCACCCAAGTCAGTGATTAAACTGACGATAATTAGCCTGACAATAACTTAAATCTTCCGTTGATAGAATAAGTTTGAGGCTGCCTTGCGCCCCTTGATGGCATTCGCAGGGTAGACCGCAAGTGGGCAGGGGCACTGGGATGAAGCAATTTCATCCCCCTCTTTGCTCTCAGGCCGATTGAGACATTCCGCGATCGCAACACCGGGGTGACACCCAGCATTCAGGTGCTTTGCCGATCTAAACATTAGGGTGACAGTTCTTCACCTCTTTGAGGTTCAACATGACAGACGGGCAAGATTTTGTACAGGAGGCATCTGAACGAGCCGAACTGGTCGAAAAGTTGTTAGCGATCGGGACGGCGCTTTCCAGTACCCATAACTTAGAAGAGTTATTGAGCCTGATTCTGACGAAGAGCCGCGAAATTACCTACAGCGATGCTGGGAGTGTGTATCTAATCCACGCCGATGGCGATCTCCCCCGGTTACTGTTTAAAGTTGCGCAGAATTTTTCTAAACCTGCGACCTCCTTTCGGGAATTTGCCATGCCCCTGACCCAAAACAGTTTGGCCGGGTTTGTGGCCCTGACAGGCAATACCTTGAACCTTGCCGATGCCTATCATTTGCCCGCCGATGTGCCCTATCAACTTGATCAAAGTTTTGATCAAAGCATTCAATATCGCACGCGCTCGGTTTTGGTTTTGCCCATGCAGAATCAACAGGGGGAAACGATTGGGGTTTTGCAACTGATCAATCGTAAGGTCGCGCCCGATGTTGTCATCACGCCGGAAAATGCGCTGGCCATGACCCAAACCTTTTCCGAGTGGGAAGAACGGATTGTGCGATCGCTGGCTAGCCAAGCGGCCATTTCCATTGAGCGCAACCATCTCCAAGACAGCATCGAGAATTTGTTTGAGGGGTTCGTCCGGGCTTCTGTTCAAATTATCGAAGCGCGCGATCCATGTACGTCTGGCCATTCGGAGCGGGTTGCCGATTTAACCGTGCGGTTGAGTGAAGAAGTCAGCGATTTGAGCCACGGGCCACTAGCTTCTGTTCATTTCAGCGATCGCCACATTCAAGAAATCCGCTACGCCGCCCTCCTCCACGATTTTGGCAAAGTGGGAGTGCCAGAAGCCATTTTATCTAAAGCCAAAAAACTGTTTCCCCTTCAGCTTGAAGTTGTTCGCAACCGTTTTGCCCTGGCCCGGCGCAGTTTAGAACTGGAATGCGCCCAGGCCAAATATCGCCACCTGATCGAACATCCCCAGTCGCTTTTGGCCCATACCCAACCCACCCACACCCAGGCCGAATCAACCGAATGCCTCCACTGTCAGGCGATCGCCACTTACGACGAAACCCTGAATACCCAACTTGCCCAACTCGAAACCTATTGGAACCTTTTGCAAGACGCGAACGAGCCTCGCATTTTGGCAGAGGAACCCCTCAGACAGCTCAAAGAGATTGCCGCCTTTCGATACCGCGATTTTGATGGCACCGAGCACCCCCTGCTCACCCCCGAAGAAATGGAGCAACTCATTGTGCGGCGGGGCAACCTCACGCTAGCCGAACGAGATGCCATTCAATCCCATGTCACCCATACCTACCAATTCCTCAAGCGCATCCCCTGGACGAAAGAATTGCAAAACGTTCCAGGCATCGCCTACGGCCACCACGAAAAACTAGACGGCACTGGCTACCCCCAAGGGTTGAAAGCCGCCGAAATTCCGGTGCAATCCCAAATTATGGCGATCGCTGACATTTACGATGCCCTCACCGCTGGCGATCGCCCTTACAAACGGGGCTTACCCGCGATCGCCGCAATCAAAATTCTGCGCCAAGAAGCCAACCAAAATAAACTCAATCTTGACCTGGTTGACCTCTTTGAACAGCGCGAAATCTTTACTATTCTGGGCCACAACCTCACCCCTTGAATGAATGCGCTTGCCCATGCTGGCGGTGGCCCTTCAGCTCAGATTTAAAGCGCACAGTGCAAATGTGTAACAACCAATACCTTTTAGTTCCGGCCTTCCAACCCAAAAATCAAATCGTTCTGACGAAGACAATAATTTTGTGATTCAGCTCACATCTCACGCTTGATTCCAACATTAATCTGGATTACGCTTAGGTGAATAAATCAGTAGCGCAGATCTGAAATATATCTTGTCTAAATGCGCAAGTCGCTATCTTAGACAATGTAGACAGTCGCCCTACATCGGTGTGAGGAGAACCAATATGTCAAACATCTTCTTGAAGTCATTGTTTGTCAGCCCTGCAATCTTAGGAACGGTATTAGCGATCGCGGCACCCAGCTTTGCTGCCGATGCAAAAGCCACCGAAGACATCGTTTCGACCCAGGAAGTCGTTTCGGGTGCAGCCGCTCTAGGCTCTGACAAAGAGCTTGCTGTTTCCGCAGACAGCACTTCGCTGACAGCCAGCACCCCTGCCGCTAACGTTGAGCAAACCGCTAGCCAACCCGCTCCGGCGATCGCCAACACCAGCTTTGACAGCAAACTGGCTCAAGCGGTACCAGTGGCTCCCGCTGCTAGCACTCCCGAAGCCGACACTTCCACACTGGATCAGTTGAACCAGTACGTCCGCGAAGGTCGCGCCAATAAAGCCAACCAAGTAACCTCCGTTTCGCAATTCTCGGATGTACGCCCCACCGACTGGGCCTTCCAAGCTTTGCAATCCCTGGTTGAGCGCTACGGTTGTATCGTGGGTTACCCAAACAAGACCTACCGTGGTAACCGGGCCATGACCCGTTACGAGTTCGCCGCTGGTTTGAACGCCTGCTTAGACAAAATTCAAGAACTCATCGCCGCTGCCACCGCTGACTTCGTGAAGAAGGAAGATCTCGAAGTCGTTAAGAAGCTGCAAGAAGAGTTTGCGGCTGAACTGGCTGCCCTGCGTGGTCGCGTTGACGGACTCGAAGTTCGCACAGCAACCCTAGAAAAGCAACAATTCTCCACCACCACCAAACTATCGGGTGAAGTCATCTTCGCTGTTACCGACGAATTTGCTCAACCCGGCGATAACGAAACCGTCTTCCAAGACCGGGTTCGTTTAACTCTTAGCAGCAGCTTCAGCGGTAGAGATAACTTGATCGTTCGTTTGGCCGCTGGGAACGCCAATCCCTTCAGCGAATTCAACCGGGCTGGGACCAACCAAGGTGCCATCATCGAAGGTAGCCAAACCTTCAACTTGGGTAACACTGGCGGGAACGCAGTATTCGCAGACTGGGTTGCCTACTATTTCCCCCTCGGTGAAAATATCCAGGTTTACATCCCTGCCTACGCTGGTCTGTGGTATGACTTGTTCCCTACCCACGCTGCTTACCTCGAAGACTACGACGGTGGCAACGGGGCATTGTCTCTCTTCGCGCAACGGAACCCCATCTATGACATCGGTGGTGGTGCTGGGGCAGCCGCAACCCTTGGAGTTGGCAAGCCAATCTCCTTGAGTCTGGGATATATGGCCGACACTCCCGGTGGTGGTATTGGTGCAAATATACCAAGTCGTGGCAATGGTCTATTTGATGGTAGTTACACTGCTATGGGCCAGCTCAACTTCACTCCAAACGATAAGTTCTCCTTAGGGCTCACTTATGTCAACTCTTTCCGTAAAGAAGGGACCGGGATCTTTAACTTTGGTGGTGCTGGCCCATTAGTTGGTTCTGCTCAATCTAACTTTCTGAGTGGTTTAGATTTGGGTGGCCCCGAAGGCACCGTCGTTAACGGTGGTGGTTTGTCTGCGGCACTGAAGTTCAGCCCCAAATTTGCCATCAACGGCTGGGTTTCCTACTTCCGGGCTGATGCTTTGCGTGATGGTGTTGACGAGTACGACATCTGGACCTATGCCTTGGCGCTCTCCTTCCCCGACTTTGGGAAGAAGGGGAACCTGTTGGGTCTGATGGCGGGTACTGAGCCTTACACCTTCTCGAACGTTTCTCGGAATCGGCGGGAAACCCCCATCCACGTTGAAGGGTTCTACCGGATTCGTCTGAACGACAATATCTCCATCACTCCTGGCGTTATCTGGATTCTGAATCCGAGCCAGACCGATGATAAGGACTCGTTGATTGGTACGGTTAGAACTACGTTCACGTTCTAATCGATCGCTAACTTATTGACACCTTATAAAGAGCGGCCTCACTGTCAGCAGTGGGGCTTTTTTCATATTCTGGTAGCTGTAGTTCTGGGGCCATACTGGTCTCTTCACCCAAGTGAACGATTTTGATGGCGATCGCGGATGAGGGAAAGTCACCGGGTTGCTTGCTCGTTTTGGCGGAAGAAATCCGTTCTAGAGTCGCTTAAATTGAGCGTTAGCAGTTGATCAATGAATGAACTGCAAAAACACCTGACGTTAGCTGGCTTTTCAATATGTCGGATTTTTTATTGCCTTTAGCGCAGCCTCATCCGTCCGTTGAGTCCGGGAATTGCGAAGGAAACCATTGCGCACACCAAAAGGCCAGATCTACAGTACAGACAAGCGATTTAGATCGAGACGTTGTACCCGTATCAGGCCCATTTTTTGACGCAACTCCACCCGCCGATCGCGTCCCTCAAACAGAGCGGTGCCTCGCCGTTTGCTGGCAGGAAGGCCCCACAAGCAAGCGGCGTTGCCTGGTCGCCTGTTGGCAGCAGTGTGAACACTGTTAGCACTGGGAGGAGATTAGCACTGGGGGAGAATAACAAGACCGCGCCTCCCGCAAACACGTTGGCCCCAGCAATCGCACTCATGCAGCCGCACCCCAAACAAGACCGTCGGTTAGCTTCAGTTCTTTAGCCAGGACAACCATCATGCTTGATCCCAATTATTGCCAGGTGATGGCGGAATATAACCAATGGATGAATCACAAGCTTTATACCATTTGTGCGGCAATCCCCGATGCTGACCGGAAGCGCGATCGCGGTGCTTTCTTTCAGTCCATCCACGGGACGTTAAACCATTTGCTTTATGGCGATCGCGCTTGGCTCGGACGCTTCACCCATCAACCCAATGCCGTGCCTCAGCTTGACCGCCTTTTATATGAAGACTTTGAAGAATTGCAGCAAGCGCGCCAGTCCACCGATCAAGCCATCCTCACGTGGGCTCGCACCCTCACCCCTGAGTGGCTGGGCCAGCCCTTGGAATACACCAGTAACGTCGATCAGCGTACCCGCACTTTGCCCATCTGGGTGCTAGTAACTCACCTGTTTAACCACCAAACCCATCACCGGGGCCAACTGACCACCCTGCTCAGCCAGATGGGATACAATCCAGGCATTACCGATTTGCCGTGGCTACCTCGGTTCCAAAGCGAGATTTGAGGGGTTCATAAAGTCCCAGCGATCGCCCCCCGGTGCCAGGGCGGACTTGATAGAATAAACGGCAGTTTGAACCGTATTGATACTTCAGCCTATTATTTTTCCTATGACATCAAGCTTATTCGCCGCCCTACCCGGACTCGATGCCCTCTTTTCCACCCAAGGCATTATGGTAATGCTGCTTGCAGCCTATGCTGGGGCCATGTGGATGTTCCTCAGCAGCGCCCCGAAGGTGCATACCATCATGGTGTCTGATGTAGAACTAGCCCGTAACCTGTACGAAGGGATGTTAGAACTTCCTGCCGCTGATGTTCCCCTGCATTATTACTACAACTACGAGCAATCTTTAGGGACTTCGATGGTCGATCCACTCTATGTGTCGCCGGGACTCGGAAGAACGAGCACGGGCATCGCTGGGGCACCGGACGGGCTATGGTATCAGCTTAAGAAAAATACCCAGATCCATGTGGTGTCTGGGGCGAGTTTAGGCGAAAAAAATCGGCAGCGCCATGTCTGCTTCGATCGCACCTGCCTGGAGCAAATCCTGTTCCGGGCTCAAACGCGAGGCTTAAAGTACAAAATTCGGCGGGAGAAACCCCTGAATTTTCTCATCAAAGACTACGAAGGCGGCATCATCGAAGTGGCTGAAGTCTCGAATTAACCGCAGCAGCAAGTCTCGCGATCGCGGGTGGTTGGTGGGGCTGACCGGCGATCGCTATCTAGGGTACCCCCAATTACACTGAACCTTCGTTGCTTCCTTTTTCCTGGGGTTCCGGTTTCAGCAACGGAAACGCAATCACATCCCGAATGCTGGGGCTATCCGTCAACAACATCACCAAGCGGTCAATGCCAATCCCCAGGCCTCCCGTCGGTGGCATTCCCTGCTCCAGCGCCGCCAAAAAGTCTTCATCCACACTATGAGCTTCCACATCGCCCGCTGCTTTGCGCTCGGCCTGGGCTTCCAACCGCTGCCGTTGGTCAATCGGGTCTGTTAACTCCGAGAAACTATTGGCCGTCTCCCGCCCCACAATGAACAGCTCAAACCGTTCCACCAATCCCGGCTTCGAGCGGTGCGGCTTGGCAAGGGGCGAAATCTCAACTGGATAATCCAACACAAAGGTTGGTTGCATCAAGGTTTCCTCAACTTTTTGCTCAAACGCCTCATTGAGGAGCTTACCCAATGACGGGCAATCCGCAATATCTTTAAGGCCGGCCTGGGTCGCCGCTGCTTTAGCTTCCTCCAAATCGGTGTATTGAGCCAGGTCTAACCCAGTTTGCTCTTTCACCACATCATGCATCGTCACCCGTCGCCAGGGCGGAGTCAGGTCAATCGCCTGCCCTTGATAGGTAATTTGCAACGTCCCCAGCACTTCTTGCGCCGCCGTGGTGATAATTGCCTCCGTGAGGGTCATCATGTCGTTGTAGTCAGCGTAGGCTTGGTACACCTCAATTGAAGTAAATTCGGGATTGTGGCGAGTCGAAACCCCTTCATTCCGAAAGATCCGCCCTAGTTCAAACACCTTCTCAAAGCCACCCACAATCAGCCGCTTCAAGTGCAGTTCCGTCGCAATCCGGAGATACAAATCCATCTCCAGCGTGTTGTGGTAGGTAATGAAAGGCCGCGCTTCCGCACCACCGGCCTCACTTTGCAAGACCGGAGTTTCGATTTCAATGAAGCCCTGTTGGTCGAGATAACGCCGGATCGAAGCCGTGATCAACGCTCTACGCCGGAAGGTTTCCCGCACTTCCGGATTCACAATCAAGTCAACGTAACGCTGGCGATAGCGTTTGGCCACATCGGTTAAGCCGTGCCATTTATCCGGTAGGGGTAACAACGACTTGGTGAGCATGGCAAACTCGCTCACATAAACCGACAGTTCGCCTTTTTTTGTGCGCTTGAGGGTACCTCGCACGCCAATGATGTCGCCGGAATCGGTCAGGTGTTTCAGGTTTTCAAAGGCATTGGGGTCTTGGGCGGCCATCGTTTCCTGGATGCGGCCCTTGTCGAGATAAAGCTGGATCACGCCAGTTTCATCTTGCAGGGTAAAAAAGGCCAGTTGCCCGAACACGCGACGGGCTAGAATGCGACCGGCGATCGCCACCACGTCGTCGGCTTCAGCTTCGTTGGCCAGGTCAGCATACTTTTCCTGTAGCTCGGCAGCGTGGTGGGTCACATCCCAGCGATAGGCATAGGGCACATAACCAGCCTGCTGAAGCTGCTCGATCTTTTCCAGGCGTGTAGCACGAATTTCGGCAAGGGTACTTTGGGGTTCTGGCTGGTTGCGTTTTTCGCGGGACATAGATTCAATGTTGAGTGAGTAAATAAAAACAAGTGGAGGCGATCGCGACAGCAGACAGAACTGGCTGCGGGCTGACAGTCCTTCATTATAGAAAGGTTTGGGCGGCTCTGATCTTTACCGGAACTCTAAGTTTGGCCAGTTATGATAGGGCCAGGAGCCACAGCGATCGCAGGGAGCCAGAACAGGGCGTGCTCATTCGGCAGGGCAGTACCGAGAACAGCCCAGTCAGGCACTCCGTCCTAACACCCCACGAACGCTTCCTCTGGGTGAATGACAGCAGCAGCGAGATTCCTATGGTAAAAATCCGGAACAAGGGCATCGGTAGCGTGATTTTGGTAGGCACTCTCATGCAAATCGCCGCGATCGCGCTTAATCCTGGGGGAGTTCTTACCGCCACGCGCCCCTCTGCCCCAACTGCTGCCCCCCAGCCAGCAACGATGTCAGCGAGCGATCGCCCCCCCCGTCTCATTCCTTCCCTTGCCAGCCAAACGGTTCCCGCCACAACCATTGCCGCCAAACCTGTTCGTCAGTCAGTCGAAATTGGCATTAATTTGGGTGGCATTGCCGATTGGTCTACCCAATGGCCCTTTGTGGATGTGTTCAAAACTTCACGCGCCTGGTTATCGCAACGGGACGGCGCAGGTTGGGACACTGGTGGCCCTCTGGATCTCACACCCGATGGCTGGGTAGCTTCCCTCAAACCGGGGCAATTTGCTGAAACCATCATGCTGACAGGGAGCCCCCACTACCCAGCAGGGCAATACACCCTGTTGTATGAAGGCGAGGGAAAAATTGCTTTTCGCTATGCCAATGCCAAGATCATCAGCGAGCAACCGGGCCGCATGGTCGTCCAAGTTGACCCACGGGATGAGGCGGGTGTGTTCTTACAAATTCGGGCTACCAACCCCAACAACCCCATTCGGAATATTCGATTCATCATGCCGGGGTTTGAGCAGACCTATCAATCCCAACCGTTTCATCCCGTCTTTTTGCAGCGGTTAGCCAAGTTTCGCACCCTGCGGTTTATGGATTGGATGGCCACCAACAACTCCGACGTGGTGAACTGGAGCGATCGCAACACCCCCACCAGTGCCCGCCAGTCAGGGGGCAAGGGGGTCGCTCTGGAATACATCATTCAACTGGCCAATACGCTGAAGATCGACCCGTGGTTCACAATCCCAGCAAAAGCCTCCGATGACTATGTGCGGCAGTTTGCCACGATGGTGCGCGATCGCCTCGATCCCAGCTTGACCGCCCGTATTGAATACTCCAACGAAATTTGGAATACCATGTTTGCCCAACATCGGTATGCCGCCCAACAAGGCCGCGCCCGCAACCTGGATGGCAACGACTATACAGCAGCCATCCGGTACTATTCCCAGCGATCTGTCGAAGTCTTCAAAATCGTCGATCAGGTCTTTGGGAACAGCGCACGGCGGCGAGTAGAACGAGTACTGGCCGGACAAGCCGCTAATACCTGGACGGGCGAAGAAATCCTCAGTTGGCAGGATGCCTACAAACACGCGGATGCCTACGCGATCGCCCCCTATTTTGACGGCCTCAAGTCAGGCAAGGGGTGGCAGAGCGACCTCAACCAGCCCGAGCGCGTGGATGCCATTTTGCAAATGTCGCCCCAGCAAATTGTCGAAAATCTGCGAGCAGACATTGCCCAAGAGATTAAACCCATGTTGGACAAAAACTACGCCGTCGCAACCAAACGGTTTAACCTCCCCCTCTATGCTTACGAAGGTGGCCCTCACCTCACCGCTTATCAGTTCCCCCAGGACAAAATTGAGCGCGTCACCGACCTGTTTGCGCAGGTCAATCGTCATCCCGAAATGCGAACCGTCTATCGAGCGTATCTGCAACAGTGGCAACAAAGTGGGGGCACACTCTTTAACCAGTTTGTTGATGTGGCCAAACCGGGGAAATGGGGCTTTTGGGGCGCACTGGAATACCAAAATCAAGACCCCAATCAGGCCCCGAAATACCAGGGCTTAATGGATTTCATGCAAGCCAAGCCCACCCGCTAATGTCTTAACGCCCCATGACCTAATCCCAACCACCTGTCTACGGCCAACCACCTATCTACGGCCAACCACCTATCTACAGCCAACCACTATCTACGGAAAGTGGAACGCAGCGCTTGTAGCTAACGACATCGAGGTTCCGGCGCATGAGGTTTGGTGAAGTCGCCTGCATACTGGCTATTGCCTGTGGCGGCCTCATCTCCACTCACTGTCCCACGGGGCGATCGCCCTAGAGGTTCTGCGATCGCCTGCGTATCAGGGTTTTAATCCACATTCAGCCCCACCCTGGGGCGATCGGCCAGCCGATCGCCGGCAAGGTTTACGTCCCCTACTGACAGGGTTGGCGTGAGTTTGGGCTGGCAATCCATTTGGCATTTCAGAGTTGCGTTCCAGCAGTTGGAGGAAAGCGTGTGAGCAAGTTCAATGGTGTATGCAGACAACGGTGGTTCCTGGGCCTGGGGGGTAGAGCGGCGATCGCGACCCTGCCGCTCTTGATGGCGATCGCGCCAGCAAAAGCAGAAAATTTGGCTCCAAATGCCCCCAACCTGGCCCCATCGCCCCCAAAACTAAGCTATGTCATGCCTAAAGAAACCGTCTTGCGGCTGACTCTCTCGCCCCGGTTTACCGCCACCGGAGAACGCATTTTGACCTTAGCATTGGTTCGCAATGGGCAAGTCCTCCATACCTTGCAAGCCGTCTCTGGGAAAGCCGACGTCCAATATTTTCGGACGGGGCAACAGTCGCGTTCAGGTTCGCGGGAACCCCTACCCCAAGGGGTTTATCGCGTTGGCAGCGTTGATCGCAGTGGGGGCCTTCCCGCCGCAATGGGCGATACCTTTATTCCACTCACGCCCCTCTTTGCCACCAGCCGCAATGGCATTGGCATTCATCATGACGCCGATCGCGCCATCGGCGGTGCCGGAACCATCGGCTGTCTGGGCTTACTCGAAAAACGCAGCGTCCAAACCGTCGCCCAGTTTGTAAGTCAGTATCAGGTCAAAAAACTGATCGTCGATTACGGCCTGTAAACCTCGTCCCATCCAGCCACGGCAGCGCGATCGCCCCAAAAAAAAGCGTGCACTTCCAGCAAAATCGGTTAAATTAGTGCATTCTTGGTCGCATTCGTCAGCATCTCTGCATCTACCCACCCAACTCCTGGGCCAACAAGGGAGCAAGCAAGCACCGTTTTGCCTTCCCAAACCTCCTGGCAACCAAGGACTGTAGAAGCTGCACCACTGCTAGTCCCACCCCATGCAAGGGCAGGAAAGTCAATCTCAACGCCAGCCCCCAACCTACCCGTTGGAGCCTTGGCTGGGCCTTCCCAATTGCAAAGTGTTGCTTGCAAAGTGTGCCCAACTGAAAATCTTCTTCTATACTGCTGACGTGCTGTTCACACCCGTTGCCGCTGCCCTATGTCTCAGGATGTTCGCCCCAACTCAGTCATGAACAACGAGCCCATCCCAGATGCTAGTTGTTTTTCCCCTACGGCTTACGCCGATCGCCTGCTCGATGAAGTGTTTCAGTCGGTGGAAGAACTCCTCAACGTTGAAACCAGCACCGACCTCGTAACCCAACCCACGGCGATGGCCCAGGCCGGAACCAGCATTGAGCCTGTTCCCACTGCACCGCCCCCCGCCCAAGAACCCGTCGGAGAATTGGCCCTGCCCCCAGCCCGCCTGGAAGCCCAGCCAATGGCGCAATTGGGGGTAGCGGTGATGGAACCCCCGACCGTAGAAACCACCAGCCCAGCCGTAGCAGCCACCGACTCGCGATCGCCCAACGCTTACGATCGCCTCTTACTCGGTCTGGGTTGCCTTTCCGTCATTCTGGCCCTGGGCGGTTGGTTGCTCTACCAGGAAACGAATCGTCAGTCCGTCGTCATGGTGCCCCCCCCAACCCCGACAAACCCGGCGATCGCCTCCAACCAAGATTTCGCTGACTACGTGCAGAAATCCCTCCAAAATATTGACCAGCAAACTCAGACCAGCGGCACCACCACCCAACTCCCCAGCGAAAATGGCACACCTTTAGCCACGGTCAAAATTCCCAAAACCCTTACACCGGGCACCCTGGGCGCATCCCGCACCACCGCCGGACTAGAGCGCATTTACGTCCCGGTCTACCAGATCCCGCCGAACTTATATCCCCCCGGCAAAGCCGTTGCCCCCTTGCCCAATATTCCGGGCGTTACCCGCACCCAGCCCCCCGTACCTGGAGCCACGAAATCCGGGCCAGCCACCACCGCCTTGGCCCCGACTGTCTCGCGCAAACTGGTTGGTGTGTTGGACCAAGGGGCAGGCTCCGTCGCTTTGTTTGAGGTCAACGGAGTCACTCAGCGCTATGGCATCGGCGAAAGCATTGGGTCTTCGGGCTGGACGCTGGTAGAAGTCACCAAAGATCAAGCGGTTGTGCGCCGCAATGGGGAAGTGCGATCGCTCTTTGTGGGCCACAGTTTCTAGGCATGGCGATCGGGTGCGGCCCAGGGGCAATCGTTCCAAGCAAGGCTGCCGCGATCGCCCAACCAGATGCCATCAACAAAATTAGTTGGGCATAGCATCTCAGACAGGATTGCTGTTAGCTTGGGAAGGGTGCGATCGGTAGCCTGGATACACCGAAACACGCCGCTTCGTCTGATAATCACGCCTTGCTAACACACCGTTGGAGACTGCTATGGGCCTCTTTGATGATGTCAGCCAATTTTTGGAAGATCGGCTAGAAGAATACCTGCGGAACAACCCCCATCTCGAACTGATGGCGATGGAGGAAAAGCTGCGCGAACAAGAAGCCGAAACCCTCAAACTGATGGCAGATTTGAAGCGGCGCGAACAGCAATTGCAGGACGAAATTTTGGCGATCGCCCAAGAAATTCAAACCTGGCACGCCCGGATCGAAAAAGCCAGAGCCAAAGGCCGCCTGGATTTAGCCGAACCCGCCGAAGCCCGCGAAGCCGCCCTCTTACGCGAAGGCAATCAAAAATGGGGCAAGATGGAAATGGTCAAAGAGCGAATGCAGCAAACCCAAGACCTGCAACGCAAAATTCAACTTCGGCGCAAAGAAGTGCAGAGCCAAGTCGCCGAAGCCCAAGCCGCCCAAGCGACCGCCAAAGCCCAGACCACAGCCAAAGCCCAACAAAATTGGAATAGCGTGGGCTGGAGTGAGAGTCACCACGGCAGTCGTAAAGCCGACCCCCTGGATCAACAGTTTTTGCAGTGGGAAGCCCAGGAAGAACTGGAACAAATGAAGCGCGATCTGGGCAAATAAGGGAGATAGCGGCCACACCCAGCACTGATTAAGCCCCAGACCAACGGTTTATAGTCGTGCCGGAGTGGCCCCCGGCTCACCAGTTAGCGAATAGCACAGGCTTTGCGATCGCGATCGGAGCCTGGTTCCTGCCAGGAAAACGCAAAGTGACTCACCGAATTGAGCTGGGGGGCCATATAGCGCAAGACCTGCATTTGATCTTCCAAGGAGGGGCGATTACTGGTGGGCCGTTGCCAAATTCCTGCAAGAACCGGTTTCACTTGCACTCCCGGCGGCGCGTTATCCAATACCCGTTTAATTTGCTGCATAATACAGCCCGTGTTACCACAGACCCCATAGGCCATTGGATGCCACTCAGGGCTGCTACTAAACCGATCCCACAACTGCAACCGCGAGTCAAACCCCTGGCCCACACGCTGGTTGCCTTCGGGGAAAAAGACCACCCCCGTCCGCAGGCCGTGCTGGCGGTTCACCGCGATCGCATCATTCACGAAATCAACCACGCCCTGAGCGGCATGGGCTACAGATAAGCGCCATAATTCATCCTGAATTTGCCCCACCTGTTGCCCGCTCGTCATTTGCTTCGCATTCATCACTGGGGCAATGCCCTGCCACAGCGGATTGCGATCGCCCGGTAGGGGTTGAAGCGCCTGAAAATCTTCCAGTTTCAATCGCCCCTGGCTCAGGTAGCGTTGCAGCAACGAAGCACCATAGGAATTTTGCGCCCGATTCAACAACGCTTGTTGGGACGCTTCGCCATACACCCACAAATCTTGCACCTTACTCGCCACCGAAGCCGCTCCATAGCCCCGTGGATACCGGATATAGTCCATCAACACGCTGCTGGGTTTGCGCTGGGCGATCGCCCCCAGCATCACCGCATAATCCTGCCGCGCCTGGGGACTGTAGGGATCCACAAACACTTCATCCGGGTTGTATTGCCCAAAATCAACACTCAAGCCCCCTTGAATATTGGCATTCAGGCTCGTTTGACCCAAACCGTTGCGAGCCAAGGTAGATTGGCGATCGGGCCGCCGCACATAATTGGCCCCAAAGTTTAACCCAAAGACCCAGGAATGCACCTTGAGGCCGCGCTGCTGCCCTTTTTGAATCACTCGTGCGAGCAGGTCAACATTGTCATTCCCTGAACCAGCTAACACCGATGGCCACGGAGTCGGGTTTTTGTTCGCCGGGAGCAAGACTTTCCCGCTGTAAAAAGATTCCAGGTAAACCTGGTTATAGCCGCGATCCACAATGCGATCGAGCACCGCTTCTAATACACCGGGCTTCGCGTCACAGGGATACAGCCGAATCCAAATGGCTTGCTCCTGGGGCCATGCCTGTTGCCGACATTTCCGCAGGCGATCGCCATGCTGCTTCAATACCGCGTCATATTTTTTCTGCGCGTCCTTATTCCCCGCGATCGCGGCTTTTCGCAGTTGTTCCTTTTGCGCGATCGCCGCTGCCGTTTGCTGACAATAGACTGGGAACTTTTCCGCCACGGCGGCCCCCGGCCCCACCAAAGGCCCCAGCCCGCCCAGGAGAACCGCCACACTGACCCCAACCCACCGGGGCGATCGCCGCTCACCGGGTTGCCCAAATTTCCGGGTCGCGCTCCTGGTGGGCTTAACTTGGCGCAGGCAGGAGTTAGCAAAAGACGGCTGCACCCGTGTCACAGAGCAGTTCGGGATCATAAGCAAACCTGATTCGCGTGTGAACGGCTATACAAGCCTAATCGAGGTTTACCAATTTGACACACTTGACTCGGCAAAAAATGGGTGGAAAAGAATCCCTTGCCCTTGCAACGCCAATCGTCCTACCGTAACCAACCTTTGAGGCGTTCTGCGACTTGAGGCCGCCGGAGTTTCCGCATGGCCTTACTTTGAATCTGGCGCACCCGTTCCCGCGACAGGTTGAACAAGCCCCCCACTTCCTCCAAGGTGCAGGGTTTGCTGGTGCTCAAGCCATACCGCAGGGTAATGACATCCTTCTCCCGTTCGGTCAGCACCTTGCCCAAAATCTCCCACAATTCTTGTTGCATCATGGTTTCGT
Organism: uncultured bacterium; assembly: GCA_964475335.1. Lineage (GTDB taxonomy): Bacteria > Cyanobacteriota > Cyanobacteriia > Leptolyngbyales > Leptolyngbyaceae > CAYYWG01. The sequence continues at coordinate 91,545 of CAYYWG010000002.1, read as the reverse complement.
TGATCTGGCTTTCCGGCGATCGCGTGTCCGAATCTTCCAGCAGATCAACCAGTTCTGTATCTTCGTCTTTGCCCACTCGATAGTTGAGCGACAGCGCCCGTCGATGCACCTGTTGCAAACTCCGGAGCTGCTCCGCCGTTAGATCCATGGCTCCGGCCAGTTCGTCCTCCGTCGGATTCCGGTTCAGTTGGCGTTTTAGATCCCGTTGGGTTGCCTTAAGCTTGTTCAGTTTTTCCACTACATGCACGGGCAGCCGAATCGTCCGAGAGTCATTGGCGATCGTGCGGGTAATGCCCTGGCGAATCCACCAATAGGCATAGGTCGAAAACTTATAGCCCTTATCGGGATCAAATTTTTCTGTTGCGCGGTTTAACCCCAACGCCCCTTCTTGAATCAAATCTAGAAACGGCACGCCCCGGTTTAAGTAGCGTTTGGCAATGGACACCACCAGCCGCAAATTCGAGCGAATCATCTTACGCTTGGCCACCCGACAGCGATGGAGCTGGTGTTCCAGTTGGCGTTCGGTCAGCCCCAATGACTCGGCCAGTTCAGCCTTACTGGGGCTGTGGCCTAAGGTCATAGCCAGATGCGATCGCGCCGCTTCAATCCGGTTTAGATGTTGAATGCGGCGAGCAAGCTCCACTTCTTCTTCCGAGGTGAGGAGGGGATAACGGGCCATTTCTTTGAAAAAGGCTCCCACCGAATCGTCGCTGAGGTGCTTGCTGTAGCCCGACTTTTGCACCGAGGCGATCTCATCGCTGATATCAGCCATGACCGAAAATTCGTCATCCCCGTTTAATCCAGTCGTTTCGGCATCGGTGTCGGCATCGAGATAGGGGTGCGATCGCCCGTCGGGGTTCGAGCTTGGCAGATGGGCCAAAGTCCCGAATTCATCCGTTGTGTGATCTCGGTTGTGAGAAGAATTGAGTTCTTGCACCATAATCTTTAAAAACTCTAAACAACTGGGTGAATCGCAAACCAATCCGACAATCCAGACGTAGCACTTTCACACAACTCAACTCACAGGGACCGCCGATTTGTGGTTGTTATCCTAACGAAATCACAGGCAACCCGTCTCGCCCTAATGGCAGAAATGCCGCGAACCATAGCCTTTGCGTTTAATCGCACGTCACTTTTGGCAGCAACTCCCAACGCTAGTCACCGCTGGGGCATCACAGCCTGGACAGGAAGATCGAGCTTAATCGCTTAATGCATCTCTAAATTGTTCATACCGCTACCAAGCGGTAGATCGACCAATACTTCAGAGTAAATTTATATTTCAACGCGATCGCAGGGGCGGCATCCGTGGCTATGGTTATCGGTTCTGCTCTAGATTTCTGCTCCAGAGGATCAACGGCGCGATCGCCCCACCAAGGCCAGATCTCAGGCCGGGGCGGACTGGGTCGCCAGGGGTAGAGTAAACCAAACCGTGGTGCCCTGGTCGGGTTGGCTATGGACACCAATGGTGCCACCGTGTTTTGTGATGATATGTTTGCAGCGGTGCAGCCCCAAGCCAATGCCCGTTAAATGATGGTTATCAAGACCACGCACATACAAGTCAAACAGGCGATCGCACTGTTCTGCTGTCATACCTCGGCCATTATCTGCAACCGTGCAATAAATCTGGGGGCGCTCAGCCTCTTCGTTCGAGGCTGTCGTGAGGGTCGCCGTGAGGGTAATCGTCCGTCCGGGCAAGTTATGTTTCACCGCATTGGCGATCAAATTTTCCCACACCTGTTGCAAGCGTGCCCCGTCCGCTGTGATGGTTGGCAAATCCGCCGATACCTGATCCACCACGATCGCGTCGTTTCGCTCTAACAGCGTAGCGAGTTTATGCAAAGCCGCCTCCACCACCGGGCGCAGCGTCAACGGGGTACAGCACAAGCCTTGTTGCGGGCAAGACGAACTGGAGTGGCTTTCGGTTAAAAAATTGAGCAGGTTGAGCTGGCGATCGCTACTTTCAATCATCCGTTCCACCATCGCCCGCGACAGCGTTACCGTTTCGTCACAACAGCGATCGCGAAGATGGTTCAGCACCATCAACATGCCATGCACCGGCGTTCGCAGGTCGTGAGTCACCGCATGGAGCAAAATATCTTTCACCTGGTTTAGCTCTTGCAACTCTTGCATCCGTTGTTGCAACTCTTGGGTGCGGTCATTCACCTGCCCTTCCAGGCTCGCGGCCAAGTTCAACAAGCGTTGATAGAGCTGGCCTTGTTGAATCGCAATTTCAACCTGGGTTCCCAGCTTTTCCAAAAGATCAATTTCAAAAGGTTGCCATACCCGCGTTTGGGAACATTGATTGACAATCAACACGCCAAACATTTCATCGTCCAGCATGATGGGCACCCCCATGCCAGCTTTAACTTGGCACCGCCCGTAATACTCTTTCAGAAAGGGAGTTTTGGCAATTTCCGCTGTATCGTTCACCACCCGCACCGTATCGGGCTGAAACAGACGGCGAATTTCTGCCACCGCAGTCATGTCCGCTTCCCAACCCAAAATGGAAGACCAGGGAGCATCCACCGATTCTGCTACTGTCCGGCAGGGGGATTCGGGCGTGAGTTGGGCAATAAAAACCCGATCCGCCTGTAAAAATTGGCGAATTTCTGCCACGGTGGTGTTCAAAATTTCTTTGAGATCGAGCGATCGCCGAATCCGCAGGGCAATTTCTGACAATAACCGTTCGCGATCGGCAGCCAGTTGCAGCTGGGCCTCGGCGGCTTTGCGTTCCGTAATGTCATAAGCCGTCGCCAGGGCCGCAGGCTGACCGTCTAACATCGCCGTGCCAGCGGTCATATCCACCCAGCGAATCTCCCCGGATTTGGTCACAATTTTGATATCGTAACGGCGGGGCACCGTATCTCCCCGTTGGCGAGCCAAACCGCGATCGCGCACCAAGGGCTGAAAATCTGGATGGGCCAACTCCCAAAACGGCATTGCCATCAGTTCATCTTCGGAATACCCCGTAATGTCTGTCGTCGCTGGATTGACATAGCGCAAGTGGTTACCTTGATACACCAGGAACGCACAGGATGCCGTATCAGCCACCACCCGAAACCGGGCTTCGCTTTGTTGCAATGCATATTCCGCTTGCTTGCGTTCAGTAATGTTGTCAAACACCAACCCCACGCAACGGTTTGGCAGGGGAAACGCCTTCGTCGCAAAAATGCCGTCGGGAATCGTGGCATCGCCATAGCGAATTTCCCCCAGGTCGCGCTCCTGGCCCGATTGGATGACATCCGCATAAATCCGAGGAAAGGCCGTACCCGCCAGTTCCGGGAACACCACTGACATGGGCTGCCCCAGCAAATCTGCGATCGGTGTTTTCAGTTGCAAGATTTGACTCGCCGCTGGGTTGCACTCAATTAAGCGATAGGAAGTCAAATCTTTGGGGTTTTCCAACTGCCACACCAGGAGGCCCACCTGCATTTGTTTGACAATATCGGCGTAGCGTTGAATGCTGGCCCGCGCCTGGTTGAGTTGGGTAATGTTTTCGGCGATCGCCACGGTGTATTGGGGCAGCCCTTGATGATTCCGCACCACCGAATTTGTGAGCCGAATCCAGATCGTCTTGCCATTTTTGCTGATCTGGCGCTTTTCAAACTGATAGCAATCGCGGTGACCGTTGATCAGGTCGTTAAACAACTCCAGATCCATCGCCCGATCATCGGGATGGGTAAAGTCCGCAAAACTCATTTGGGCCAGTTCTGCGTGGGAATAGCCCAACATTTGTTGCAACGCCGGATTGCTTTCGAGAATTTTGCCATCCAAACTATCGAGGCCAATCCCGATCGCCGCCCCTTCAAAAATGCTGCGTAATCGTTCAACTTGGCGCTGTTGATATTGAGAGATCCGGGCGATCGCAAACGTCGCCACACTCCCCACCAGCAGCAGATCCAACCCCACCAGGCCACTACCCGCCACCCAGTGCAGCGCCGGAGGCACCCCGCTTTCTTCGCCAAACAAACGCCAAAGCCCAAAGCCCGTTACTACGGTGGCCACGGTTGCTACAGCCGCGATCGCCCCGGTAGCCAACTCATAGTGTGAAAAATGCTGCTTCAGCGCCATAAACCATCCAACGGAATACCTTGCCAGCCACAATGCCGACCTCTACTTTCTAGGATGTCGGTTCCATCAGGCTCCTGCTTCCCCCACCCGGATGAGCACCCTTGGGCAGAGGGATCACCCTTTAGGCCTCTGGCCATCTTAGGCCGACTCAGAAGGATTGTGGGGCTGGTTAGCCACCGCCGCATTGGCCTCCGTTTCATTCTCCGCTGCCACGGGCGATCGCACCGCTTGCGTAATCCACGTCGTGAGGATGTGGGACAACAAACCCAGCGGCCCCGCAAACAAACACAACGCAATGGAGTGAATCGTCCAAACCCCTGTGCGTTGTCCTTCCCAATACACCCAGCGGCCAACGAATAAATCCATCACCAAAAAATGCGTCCAGCCCGTCGCCGCCGCCCGTTCATCCCCAAAAAACGTCGCAATATCGGCCAACGTTGGATTCGCAAGAGCCTGGGCCGTCTCCGCCGTCACCGTCCCCACCAGCAAATAACAGTACAACCCCGCCAGGGCCACAAAGGGCAACAGCGAGCCCATCACCCGCCGAGTTACTGACCAGTTCGGCAAGCCAATCATCAGCGCCCAAAACGGCAACACAAACAGGTTTGACCCCTCAAACAATTGGGAAATGCTCATAGAATCGCCAACGGCAAAATGTACCAATACCAAGCATGGGTTTAGTCTATCGTGCCTGAATGTATCGCAGAAGGCGATCGCTCCTGACAGATAAAAAACTCAACCAAGCCATAACCCAACGGGCCAAGCTCAGAGATACGTTCGGCACCCAAGTGTTGATGCGGATGAAAGGACTTGAACCTTCACTTCTTGCGAAACTAGAACCTAAATCTAGCGCGTCTACCAATTCCGCCACATCCGCTTATGCAGCCTTACCATAATAGCAAACAGTTATCCTGTTTTGCCGTCAAGCTAGATTTCAGTCCGTTCCAACTTATCTCTACCCTCAGAAAGTTCAATCGGGGAAAGAGTTGCTATTTCTTCATAATCTGTTACAGAATGAGATAGACGCATTCTGGGTGGACAACTGGTATGTTTGGCAGCTTCACTGCGAACACTCCTGGCACCGACTTTGGTGAGCAGATGCTCAACAAGGTAGCCAGTCAATCAATCCGCCACTTGTTCTCCGAAAGCGAGTCGGTTGATGTTGTAATTCGCTGCAATCCCTCCAGCAAGTTGTTGCAGGGAAGCATTGACAACTTCCGCATGAGCGGGCGCAACCTCGTCATTCGGCGGCAGTTTGAAGTGGCAGAAATGTCTTTTGAGACGGATGCAGTGTCTCTCGACTTCAGTTCAGTTCTGGGGGGCAAGATTCGGCTTCGGCAACCCACGCAGGCCGTGGCCCAAGTTGTACTAACCCAGGCGGGGATCAATCGTGCGTTTAAGGCAGAGCTAGTGCAAAAACGGCTGTGCAACCTGGATAATCCCGAGCTGACCCAATTTGCCGGGGGAGAGCCTGTTTCCTTCGATGAGGTGAAAGTGGGTTTGCTGCCCGAGAACCGCATCAACATTTATGCGCTGGCCCTGTTGCCGAATGGCAGTGTTCCCGTGAGCTTGGAGGCAACTTTGATTGTGGAACGGCGGCGGCGACTAGTTTTCAGCGATCCAGTTTTCATCGCCGAGGGTATTTCTGAGGCGCAGCAGGGCATTGCCGAAATCCTGACGTTGGAATTTGCCGCTATTCTCAACGATATGGTGGATTTGGATCGCTTTGACCTGGATGGGGTGATGATGCGGATTAATCGTCTGGACACAGATGGCGATCGCCTGGTGTTCAGTGGTTATGCCCAAATCGAGCATTTCCCCAAGGGGGGTTGAGCCGTTGAGTGGGGGCGATCGCGCCCGCTCCAGCGAGAATTGACCCGGATCCCGTGGGAAATAATGGTATGGAATGGAGATACCCCCTTATGATCAGAGGGAGCATCTCCATTTTTGATTTGGAGGGGGCATTCAGTGCCTGAATTGGCGCTTCAACGGCTAGGGTTAAGACGGCTGATGGCAGAAACAACGTAATGCTGGAAACATTGCGGGACAATCGCTACACGTTAGTTCGGGTGTTGGGAAGTGGTGGTTTTGGTCAAACTTTCGTCGCGATCGACACGCACCACCCAGAAGCTCGTTCTTGTGTGATCAAACAATTTAAGCCTGTGAGCCAGGATGCCGTGTTTTTGGAAGTGGCGCGGCGACTTTTTTTTAGTGAAGTGGCCGTGTTGAAAAAATTGGGCGGCCACGATCGCATCCCGTCTTTGCTGGACGAGTTTGAGGAAGACGGCCAATTTTACCTGGTGCAGGAGCACATTGAAGGGCGATCGCTGTATGAAGAATTGGCGATTTACCGCAAGCTGACTGAATCAGAAGTTACGACGCTGTTGCGGGATGTCTTGGAAATTCTGGAGTTTGTCCATCAAAACAATGTCATTCACCGGGACATTAAACCCAGCAACTTGATCCGGCGACAAGGCGATCGCCGCGTGGTTTTAATTGACTTTGGTGCAGTCAAAGAAATTGCCACCCAGGTCATGGCGATCGATGGCCATACCGATCTGACCGTGGGGATCGCCACCCAGGGCTATGGCCCCACCGAACAACTTGCAGGCAAACCCCGCTTTAACAGTGATTTGTATGCTTTGGGGATGACGGCCATTCAGGCGCTTACCGGGTTGCATCCGTCCCAGTTGCCCACCCATCCCGTGACGGCAGAAGTCATTTGGCGCGATCGGGCCGAGGTTGGCCCCTGGTTAGCCGCCATTCTCGATAAACTCGTCCGCTATCACTTTAACCAGCGCTTCCAATCCGCCACCGACGTTTTGGCGGCTTTGCAACAAACCGCGCTGATTCAACCCACCAACGTACAACTGGGCGACAGTGCCGACGAAACCGCCATTCCACCGACTCAATTGGGGTTAATGCCCACGGCCATGCTCGGCAACTCCACCCTGAGCGAAGCCGGAGCCGCAGACAACGAAGCCACCACTCTGTACCAACGCCGTCGGCCTTGGGCGGGCTTGGCTGCCACCGCCGCTAGTCTCTTGGCCACTGCCGGAATGCTGGGACTACGCCAGATGGGCTGGGTGCAACCCCTGGAGTTAGCGGTGTATGACCGGATGGTGCAAGTCTCGCCCGATCCCGGCCCCGATCCACGGGTGCTTGTCGTGGGCGTTACCGAAGCGGATATCCAGGCCCAGCAACGATTTCCTTTATCCGATGCCGCGATCGCCCAAACCCTCCAGCGTTTGCAACAATACCAACCCCGCGTCATTGGGTTAGATATTTTTCGTGACATTCCCCAAGCACCCGGTCGCCCAGCCCTCTTAGCAGCCCTCAAAACACCGAATGTGGTCGCAATTACCAATTTCGGCCCCCCCCTCACCCCCGCCCCGCCGGGAATGCCCGAAAACCAAGTCGGGTTTAACGATGTACCGCTCGATAGCGACAGCGTTGTCCGCCGCAATTTACTGTTTGGCGATGTACCCGATCGCCCCGAAATTCTCTACTCGTTCTCCCTCCGGGTCGCCTTGCTCTACCTCAAGCAAGATGGAATTCTGCTGACAAGCAACCCCCAAGATACGGATATTGCCCAATTGGGGCCTGCCACCCTCCAGCCCCTCACTGCCCAGGCCGGAGGCTATCAAACCATGGATGCCAAAGGCTATCAGCTCATGCTCCGGTATCGGGGCCGCCAAGCCGCCGCCCAAGTCAGCTTATCTGACGTGCTCCAGGGCAACCTCACGCCTGAGCAGGTGAAAGACAAGATCGTGCTCATTGGCACGACAGCCGCCAACGCCAAAGATTTGTTTTTTACGCCCTACAGCTCCATCGAAAAACCACCGCAATTGCCAGGGGTCATGCTCCATGCTCACATGGTCAGCCAATGGCTAGATTATGCAACGGGCAAGCGCCGCCCCTTATGGATTTGGGCCGAGTATCAGGAAAATCTTTGGGTTGCAGTCTGGGCCTGCGGCGCTGGGGGTATTGCCTACGGCTTGCGGCGGCGATCGCTGGTCTTGATCGTCGCCGAGCTGGGGCTGGCAATCTTGCTCTGTGGCAGTGGGTTAGCCCTGTTTTGGGCCAATGGCTGGGTTCCGATCGCAGCTCCGGCCCTCGCGATCTTTTTCACCACCAGCGGGTTCATGGTCTACCGGCAGTTGCGATCGCGAACAGCCTAGAGTCGGTTTTGCAAAGCCCAGAAACGGATCAACCTGAGGGCGATCGCCCCCCTGCAATTGGCTTCCCCTCCAGTTCCCACGCTACAATCACCAAGAAAGCAACCCTTTCGCCCTAGCAATTGAAGGAATTAATCCATGTTTTTGAGTGAATTTGTACCCGTCCTCAAAGAACTCTCCCAACAACCCCTGGCGTTTATGGGTGGCTTCTGTTCTGGCCTCTTTCGCCTCAACCTCACTGAAGATCCAGTTAAAAGCTGGCTTAATCAGCAAGCTGGTGTGACAGTGACCCCCGCCGACAATGCCCCCAACAATGGGAAAAGTTCTGGCCCCCAGTCAATTGCCATCGACTAAACATTGACTAAAGGACAACGTGGGCGGGCGATCGCAGCCAGGTTCGTATCCCACACGGCAGACACGGTGAGCTGACCTGTGATAACTCCAGAGGTAGCGGCTGTGGGCAATGTCTCTGGCCCTACCCTCCGTTCACTCACGCTGCATGTCACCTATGACCCTTTACGTCGGCAATCTCTCCTTTCAAGCCACCCCCCAAGCCGTGACTGAGTTTTTCGCCGCCTATGGCGAAGTGACTCGTGTGGCCGTCCCCATTGATCGCACCACAGGCCGCTTGCGGGGGTTTGCTTTTGTCGAAATGGCCAATACCCATCAAGAAGATGCGGCGATCGCCGCCCTAGATGGCACCGAATGGATGGGCCGCCCCCTCAAACTCAATAAAGCCAAACCCCGACCTGCCACCATTTCATAACCCCCAACAGGCAGATTACTTCCCCGAAATTTAACCAGTTTCTACCGCAAAGGGACGCTTTCTGTGGCAATCTGAAAAGCAGAGCAATGAACATGATATCGAGTGGATATGCAAACTCTGCCCAGTCCTCCCAAAGCATCTAATTCTTCGGCGGCATCCTTCGCCACGGACGGCACCATCCCCCGGCGCAAAACTCGTGCTGTCCCCGTTGGCAACATCTTTATTGGCGGGGCATATCCAGTCGCAGTCCAGTCGATGATCAACGAAGACACCCTGGACATCGAAGGTTCTGTTGCGGCAATTCGGCGATTACATGAAATCGGTTGCGAAATTGTCCGGGTGACCGTCCCCAGCATGGCCCATGCCAAAGCGATGGAAGAAATTCGGCGGCAGCTACACGCAACCTACAAACCGGTTCCCCTCGTGGCCGATGTGCACCACAATGGGCTCAAAATTGCCCTGGAAGCAGCCAAACACGTTGATAACGTGCGGATCAACCCCGGTCTATATGTCTTTGAAAAACCCAAGAGCGATCGCACCGAATACACCAAAGCCGAATTTGACGAAATTGGCGCAAAAATTCGCGAAACCCTAGAGCCCCTCGTACTCAGCCTCAAAGCCCAAAACAAATCCATGCGGATTGGGGTCAACCACGGTTCCCTCGCTGAGCGAATGCTCTTTACCTACGGCGACACCCCCGAAGGCATGGTGGAATCGGCCCTGGAGTTCATTCGGATTTGTGAATCTCTCGATTTCTATCACATCGAACTCTCGCTCAAAGCATCCAAAGTGCCTGTCATGATTGCGGCCAACCGCTTGATGGTGCAACGCATGGACGAACTCGGTATGGATTATCCCCTCCACCTTGGGGTGACTGAGGCGGGTGACGGCGAATACGGTCGGATCAAGTCTACCGCTGGCATTGGCACCCTCCTGGCAGAAGGGATTGGCGACACCATTCGCGTGTCCATCACCGAAGCCCCTGAACACGAAATTCCCGTTTGCTACAGCATTTTGCAGGCTCTCGGCATCCGCCGCACGATGGTGGAATACGTCGCGTGTCCGTCTTGCGGGCGCACCCTGTTCAACCTGGAAGAAGTCTTGCATAAAGTGCGGGAAGCCACCAAACATCTGACCGGGCTGAACATTGCGGTGATGGGTTGCATCGTGAACGGCCCTGGCGAAATGGCTGACGCAGACTATGGTTATGTGGGCAAACAAGCAGGCTACATTTCCCTGTATCGTGGGCGCGAAGAAATTCGACGAGTCCCCGAAGCAGAAGGGGTGCAAGAGTTAATAAACTTAATCAAAACCGATGGTAAATGGGTTGATCCCTAGGGATTCTGCCCCACCTGGATGGGATTGGCTGTGCTAGATTGGGCATAATCTCCGTAGTCGCTTTCTCAACGTATAGACATGGCACTAAACAAACGCGGGCTTGTCCTTGGTGCAACAGCAGTTGCCGTTTCCTCTGTTGCGATCGCAGCGACAGGGCTGCAATTGTACCGGGGGTTACCTTGGGTTTTACAGTCCACTTATGACAGTTCGCGCGGCGAGTCAGACGAGGTTGCTGACAAGGGTGAACTACAGCCGATGTCCATGCTGTCGTTAGAAACATTTTTCCGGCGTAGCCCCAAAGAGTTAGTTGACGAGGTGTGGCAAATCATCGATCGCGACTATGTTGACGCCACGTTCAACCAGGTGGATTGGAAAAAGGTACGCCGGGAATATCTCAGCAAAAATTACACCACGCCAGAGTCGGCTTACACCGCGATTCGCGAGATGTTGAAAAAGCTGGATGATCCCTACACCCGATTCATGGATCCTCGGGAATTCCAGAATATGCGTATTGACACCTCCGGCGAACTAACGGGGGTCGGCATTCAACTCGCAGCGGATGAAAAGACGAAAAAGCTGACAGTTATTTCACCCATTGAAGATTCCCCCGCTGCAACAGCCGGGATTTTGGCTAAGGACATCATCACGAAAATTGATGGCAAATCCACTGAAGGCATGGATGTTAACCAGGCTGTAACCCTGATTCGGGGGCCAGTTGGAAGCAAGGTCAAGCTGACGGTCTTGCGGGATGGCAAAGAATCCGAGTACATGATCACGCGGGCTCGCATTGAAATTCACCCGGTGCGGGCGCGGGAAGAACAATCCCCCCAGGGCAAGGTTGGCTACATCCGCCTGGTGCAATTCAGCGCCAAAGCCTCGGAAGACATGCGGAAGGCGATCGCTGATTTTGAGAACAAGCGAGTAGCAGGTTACATCCTAGATTTGCGGGGTAATCCGGGTGGACTGTTACACGCCAGCGTAGACATTGCCCGGATGTGGCTCGACAAAGGCGGCATTGTTTCCACCGTGAATCGTCAAGGCACCAAAGAGCAAGAGCAAGCCAATGGGCGGGCACTCACCAACAAACCCCTAGTCATCCTAGTGGATGGAGGGTCTGCCAGTGCCAGCGAAATTTTATCTGGAGCGCTGCAAGATAACAACCGAGCCGTGCTTGTTGGTTCCAAAACCTTTGGTAAAGGGCTAGTCCAATCTGTGCGGATGGTTGGCGGAGCGGGTAAAAATGGCGGGGGCTTAGCCGTCACGATCGCCAAATACCTAACGCCCAAAGGTCGGGATATCAATAAACATGGGATCGAACCGAATATCAGCGTCCCCTTGAATGACGCTCAACGCAAAGATCTGAGTGGCAATCGAGATAAGATCGGCACCCTTCAAGATCCACAATTTGCGAAGGCAGTCCAGGTTCTCGATCAAGAGATTGTCAAAGCACGCCAGCAATCAGCCCCCCAGGCCAACGGCGCAAGAGGTACTTAGTCGCAGGGCCTCGCTAACCTTGATTTAGGTGGGCTCTGGACTGCGGGGTTTGCATTTGTGGGCACGGATGAGGCCAACCCGGCGGGCGATCGCTTCAGCTTGAGATGCAAATGGCCCCCAAGCTCCGGCTGGAGACGGTGCCTCACCGGGCATTGACACGATCTCGCAGTGCCCGGTGTCCCCTTTTACCACATACCAAACCACGTCCTCAGCCATTGCTAAACCTCGCTGCAACACAATCCTGATCGCCCATAAAATATCCTGCATGTAGCGATCGCCATCAAACTTAATCCAACTCATCATCATCAGGCACCGCTGGCGATCGCCGCTGTTGCTAGGTGATTTTTTAATGTTAAAAGAATTTTTTAATGCTAAAAGAATGAAAGAATACGGAGTAAACCGGATTGCAACTCCCTGATAGTCCCATTAGCTTTTGGGGCAAACTGGATTCTAGGTCGCGCGATCGCCGCTTGAGGCAAGCCCGGTCGTGTTGCAATCCTGCTTTGTGCCCTGTTTTCTACCCATCGGCCACCCCGACTTCAAGCCACCCTGCATAAATTTATCCCCCTAAACTGTAGTAATCTCCAATGGACAAAATTTGCCTTGATCCAGAGGTTAATTTTTGCCCGTCAGGAAAATACACCGTCCAAGGAGTATCTAGAAGCACCGTGTCTTCAATGAACCCCGCCTAACGCTGTTGATAGAGAGTTAACTATGACAGAGTCACAACGTCCGTCGCCGCCCCCCCCGCGTGTTCCACCTGCGCCACCGCCCCCCCGAGCCGCCAACCCCACGCGCATCGCGACCAACGCCGGAGCCACGATCGCCGCCACCCAGCAAATGGCCCCCATGCCTGCGGCTGGAGCACCCACCATGATTGCGACCAATGCGGCCCAGGCTGGGGCACCGACCATGATTGCGACCAAAAGCCCCACACCCAGCAGCCCACCGCCCACCCCTGCACCCAGTGCGCCCCCCGCAGCACCCGGCTCCCGCGCCACACCAGCCCACGCCGGACGCCGTTATGCACCATCAAATGGCTCACCCACTCTTGGTGAAATTGTGCGTGTTGCCTTTGACAAAGGTTACTCCGATGTTCACTTAGGGGTTGGCGAAGTCCCCCGCTTCCGCGATCGCGGCGAAATTAGCAACACCGACTGGCCCGAAACCGATCGCGAAACCTTCTTTAGCTGGCTCCAAGAAATCTTAAAAGACGAAGAAATCCGCGAATTTGAAGAAACCCTCGACTTCGATGGAGCCACCCAATACGACTTCGCTCGGGTACGGATTAATATTTTTGACTCGCTGCATGGCCCCGCCATGGTCCTGCGACTCATCCCCCTCAAAATCCTCACGATGGAGCAGTTAAACCTGCCCCCCGTCTTCAAAGACATCTGTCACTATCACAAAGGGTTAATCCTCGTCACAGGCCCCACGGGTTCCGGTAAATCTACCACCATGGCCGCTATGGTTGACTACATGAACAAGGAGATGCCCAAACACATCATCACCATCGAAGACCCGATTGAATTTGTTCATCGTAGTAAAAAAGCCCTCATCAAACACCGGGAAGTCGGTATCCACACCCGCAAATTTGACAACGCCCTCAAAGCGGCCCTGCGGGAAGACCCAGACGTAATTCTGGTCGGGGAAATGCGGGACAAAGAAACCGTCAACACTGCCCTCAAAGCGGCCCAAACCGGCCACTTAGTTATGGGCACCCTGCACACCAACAGCGCCGTCAAAACCATCGAACGGATTTTGCAACTCTACGAACCAGAACAGCAAACTCCCATTCGGATTTCCCTCGCTGAATCCCTCGTCGCCGTCATCGCCCAAGGATTGTGCCGAACGACCGATGGTAAACGCGCCGCATTTCATGACATCCTAATTAATACCGATGCCATCAAAGATTACATCCGGCGTGGTGACCTGGATGAAGTAGAAAGCCTGATTCCTCGTTGTACCTTCGATGGAATGTGCACGATGAACCAAGCCCTGTATCAGCTTTATGAAGCTGGACGCATTACCGAAGAAACGGCGTTAGAGATGTCTCAGAAACCCAATGAGATGGCTCAAATGCTCAGAGGCCGTGTATAAATCCTAAGCTCGAAACTTGAATCGTCTGCCTGAATCGTCTCCACTAGCGTTTAAAGGTATTGCCCTGTTTACGCCGGGTGGAGACGTTGTTTATTGTATTGACCCGAAAAAGCAAAACCGCTGGCACGTTCAATTGTGCGGCTTGCTGCAATATTTGTTGAACTTGCCCGAACTGCCACATTTTCTTGTCCCCAGTTACGCCGCGACCCTCGATCGCACAATTGATCCCCACAGCCAGCACATCCAAGACATTGCCGAATTGTCTCCCCTGCTCAGTTCGGCTCAACCGATCTTAAATGCCATTTTTCAAACTCATGGGCTGGTCTGGCAGGAAATTCCCCTCGCACCCCAACTGATCGATCCCGTGGTGCTGACCACCTACCGATCGCAATTCCCCCAACTTTGGGAAAACCACGACTTGGTTGTCCGCTATCAACCCACCGCCCCCACCTTTGACTTTCCGCCCTTTGACTCCCCGCTTAACCCTGTGTCCGTCCCAACCGCCAATCCTCAGGGTTACGTTTTTCGGCTGTTTGTTGCTGGCAGTACCACGGCCACAGAACGCACCCTGCAAAAGTTACATCAATTGCTGGAAGATTTGTTGACCCAACCCTATACCTTGCGCGTCATTGATGTTACCCAGCACCCAGACCTTGCGGAGCAAGACCACGTAACGGCCACACCGACCCTGGTGCGTGTGCATCCATTACCCTTGCGGCGCTTAGTGGGCAATTTTGATAGCGTTGAGCAGTTATTGGGGATTTTGAGCAATTTTGAGCATCGGCCTGAGGGCGAACCCGACAGGTAGGCCAAGCCCAAGATGCCGCGCCCCGGCCCACCCTGTCTTTGCCCCCTACACGAACCGACGACAAGTTCCCCAGACCAAGATTGGCAGAGAATCGCGATCGCGCGGTGCATTTCCTAAAGGCAAACGGTACGCTGGAAAAAGCACGTGTACGACATTGAGGGGAAACGGTGGCGACAACAACCCAGGTTCAGGCCCTACTAGAACGGGATCTCACGGAAACTGACTTGACACCTGCCGAAGGCATCCAACTATTGACCCAGGGCGATCGCGCCTCGCGACAACAGATCCAAGCCGCCGCCGATCGCCTCCGCACCGCCTTAGTCGGCGACACCGTGACCTACGTCGTCAACCGCAACATCAACTTCACCAACATTTGCGAACAGCACTGTAGCTTTTGTGCGTTTCGGCGCGATGCCACCGATACCGATGCCTATTGGCTCGACCTGGAGCAAATTTTGGCCAAAGCGAACGAAGCTGTGCAACTTGGGGCCACCGAAATTTGTATGCAAGGCGGCCTCCATCCCCAAGCCAAACGCCACGGCAAATCCCTCAACTACTACGTTGACTTGGTGAGTACCCTCAAATCCCACTTTCCCCAACTGCACTTGCACGCTTTTTCACCCCAAGAGATTCAATTTATCGCGCGGGAGGACGGACTCAGTTACGCGGAGGTGATTGCCGCCTTGCGCGATGCGGGCGTGGGGTCGTTGCCAGGAACCGCCGCAGAAGTCTTGGATGATGAGGTGCGGCGGGTGCTGTGTCCCGAAAAAATTAATACGGCAACTTGGCTCGAAATTGTCAGCACGGCCCATCGTTTGGGATTGCCGACCACCAGCACCATGCTATCCGGGCATATTGAAACTCCCGCACAACAAATTGCCCACTTTGACCAGTTGCGATCGCTCCAGCAACAGAGCCTCGCCCAGGGCTATCCCGCCCACATCACCGAATTTATTTTGCTGCCCTTTGTTGGGCAAGAAGCCCCAAAACCCCTGCGCCGTCGCGTCGGGCGGGATCAACCGATTCTAGAAGATGCCTTGTTGTTGATGGCAGTGGCACGGCTGTATTTGGGACGGTGGATTGTGAACCATCAGCCCAGTTGGGTCAAATTGGGCCTCGCCGGAGCCACAGAAGCCCTGCGCTGGGGGTGTAATGACCTGGGGGGAACGCTGATGGAAGAGCACATTACCAGCAGTGCCGGAGCCTTGGGGGGGACGTGCATGACTGTGGCCGAGTTGCGGGGGGCGATCGCGTCGATTCACCGCCCAGCCCAAGAGCGCACCACCTTATACCAACCTGTGACTACCCCAACCAGCCAGAGCAATCTTGCCTCCCAACCGGGGCTAGCCGCAGAAATCCATTCCCCCAGAATCGCTTAACCCAGCCGCCACCAGACAGGAATCCAACGAAAAGCTGCCTGCGATCGCGCTCAGGTTTGCTAGAGTGTCTAGGATGCATTGCCGCGATCGCCAGCACCTAGCTGCCCCCATTTGCACGCCCAACCTTATTCCCCGCCATAACGGTTATGAAAAATAAGCCCGCTTTATTGCTCACCGGAGGATTGGCCGCCGCCCTGATTGCTGGGGGTGGAGCCGCCTATTGGTATTTTTCGCAACCCAAATCCACTCCCGACGATTTGCCCGTTGGTGCCCAAGTTGTGCCCCCAGACGCACTCATGGCCATTTCTGTCACTACCGATCCGGGCCAGTGGCGCAAACTGCGGGAGTTTGGCACACCAGAAAGTCAAAAGGCGTTTGATCAAAGTCTGGCTCAATTGCGCGATCGCGTCCTGACGGCCAATGGCTTTAATTACCAGCAAGATATTCAACCCTGGGTTGGCTCAGAAGTCACAATGGCCTTTTTGGCCCCCCAAGCCCCCTTCACCGCGCCATCTGGCCAACAAAGCCAACAAACCGTGGTCATGGTGTTGCCCATTCAGGATCCCCTAAAGGCCAAGCAAATTCTGGAACAACCCCGCACCCCCAAAGCGGGCACTCTGAAAGACCGCACCTACAAAGGCTTTCAGATCAAAGAAAGTCAGGGCACCGCCCAAAACTACTCGGCAACCGTGTTAGACGGCAAGTTTTTAGTCGTCACCACCGACCCCAAAGCGACGGACAAGGCGATCGACACCTACAAGAGCGAAGCTAACCTCGCCACCACACCGGGCTATGACAAAGCCCTAGGCCAAGTCAAAGTCGAACAGCCTTTTGGCAAAATTTACGTCAACCTCCCGGCTGCCGCCGCCTTAACCGCCGCCAATTCCGGCAAAACTCTCTCCCCTGAAGAGCAAGAAAAAATTCAGCAAAATCAAGGTTTAGCGGCAACTGTGGCCCTGCAACCGGAAGGCGTGGCCCTGAAGAGTGTGTCTTGGTTAAAGCCTGATAGCCAACGGAAATTTGAGGGCAAAAATAACGCAAAGTTGATGCCCAGTCGCCTCCCGGCAGAAACGCTGGTCATGGCATCAGGAGGCAACCTACAAAAGTTCTGGCAGGATTATCGCCAGGGCGCAGCCACCAGTTCCGTCACCCCGATTGATCCCAATATTTTGCAAGAGGGACTGAAGACAACCGTGGGGATGGATTGGGAACAAGAGTTTTTGCCGTGGATGCAGGATGAGTTTGCGATCGCCCTGTCGGCCACCCCCGAAGGCAGTGCCCCCAGTTTGCCGTTTAGCCTGATGTTTTTGGTCAAAACCAGCGATCGCCGTGCCGCCGAAGCCACGTTGAAAAAACTGGATGACGCCATGACCAATCGGTACAAATTCCAGGTCGAAGAATCTCAAGTGGCTGGGCAACCCGTCACCACCTGGACAATTCCCCAAAGTGGCGCAGTGATTAATCGCGGTTGGCTGGATGGGGATGTGGCCTTTTTGGCGCTGGGTGCCCCTGTGGCTGACCGGATTGTGCCCCGGCCCCAAAAGCCCCTGGCCGATAGCGATGCTTACAAAAACGCCATTCCTAAAGATCTCAATCCTGGGAACGGTCACTTTTACATCAATGTGGACGAGGCCATTAACTCGAAGAAATTCCCCATTCTCCAACTGCCACCGGGCAACCGAGAACTGGTGGCAGCCGTGCGCTCCATCGGGGTCACTGCCGCGATCGCCGATGCCCGCAGCAGCCGTTATGACGTTTTTGTGGCGCTGCAAAAGGGCACAGCCCCCAAGCCGCTACCCTCGCCCACGGTGCCCCCTGCGACCCCAGCCCCACCAAGTCCAACGCCCTGAGCGACAACAGCGTAGGATAGAGATAGTGCAAACTTCTTAGGTGGCTCTGGAGAACATACGGCATGGATTTGGTTAAGCTCCAGCACGTTTTAGACAACACATCCTTTGCGGTGCTGTTTGCGACGATGCTGATGTATTGGGTAGGTGCGGCTTTCCCTAAATTGCCTTATCTCAGTCTGTTAGGAACGACCGGGATGGCGATCGCAAATTTGTGTATGGCAGCGTTGTTAGGCGCACGTTGGCTCGAAGCGGGCTATTTCCCGTTGAGCAATCTCTACGAATCTCTCTTCTTTTTGGCCTGGGGCATTACGACAATGCACTTTGTTGCCGAGCGGATGAGCCAAAATCGCTTAGTTGGGGTGGTGACAGCCCCCATCGCGATGGGAATTACGGCGTTTGCGGCCCTCTCCCTCCCAGAGTCGATGCAAGCCTCAGCCCCGCTGGTGCCCGCCTTGAAATCCAACTGGTTGATGATGCACGTCAGCGTCATGATGTTGAGCTATGCCACGCTGATGGTGGGGTCGCTGCTGGCGATCGCCTTTTTGATCATCACCCAGGGCCAAAATATTGAATTGCGCGGCAGTTCCGTTGGGACGGGGAGCTATCGCGATCGCAAATATACCCTGCGACGGGCAGAAGAATTTACGGTGGCCACCGCTACGGCAGAACCCAATCCCGCGATTGCCGACGGTAGCACCGCGATCGCAGTGTTAGCCCCAACCACTGCCCCAGCCACCACCACCTTATCGCCCCAGCGGCTCACCCTGGCCGACACGTTGGATAACATTAGTTATCGCATCATTGGGCTTGGGTTTCCATTATTGACCATTGGCATTATTGCCGGAGCCGTGTGGGCTAACGAAGCCTGGGGTTCCTACTGGAGTTGGGATCCCAAAGAGACCTGGGCGTTGATCACTTGGCTCGTGTTTGCGGCCTACCTCCACGCGCGGATTACCAAAGGCTGGCAAGGGCGGAAACCTGCCCTTTTGGCCGCAGCGGGCTTTGTTGTAGTTTGGGTTTGCTATTTAGGCGTTAATTTGTTAGGCAAAGGGCTTCATAGCTACGGTTGGTTTTTATAACATGAATGACTTTCAACCTCTCAACGACGACGAAGTATTGTACGTGAACTTTGGGCGCGTCCTCATGACGAATCCAACGTTTAAGGTCGGGGAATTTTTGGATGCTCTTGCCCAAGCGATTAGTGAACGCGAAACCGATTGGGCGGATGAAAACGAAGGGTGGTTTAGCGACGGGCTGGAATGCGAAGCCCTCCGGTTTAGTGCCCAAGGCTGGCAAAAAGGCCGAGTGCGGATTCGCCTAGAGTTCGCTCCAGAGGGGTTGCGGGGGAGTTTGCCCCCCGATCGCCGTTCCAGTGCAGCGCGACGGGCCGAACGCATTGAACCCCGCATCGAAGAAATTCGCCCCGAACGAGATGAGACCTATCGCAGCGATCGCCCCCGCCTCAATCTAGATGACATTTACTCGCCCCCCGATAGCTACTAACCCAGGGATGCAGGCGGCAGAATGCAAGGCCATCCCTGGACACCGCTCCATGCCACGCTCCACCGTGGGTTAAAAGCGCGATCGCTGTTGCCCCCGTATACTTCAATCCTGGTGGCGGTTTCTGGGGGGCAAGATTCTCTCTGCCTTGCGCGATTGCTCCTTGATTTGCAACCCAAATGGCAGTGGCAACTCGCGATCGCCCATTGTGACCATCGCTGGCGCAACGATTCAGCTGCCAACGCTCATCATGTTCACCAGTTAGCTGAGAGTTGGCACCTGCCCTACTACAAAAGCACAGCAGCCACGCCCCCCAACACCGAGGCCACCGCCCGCACCTGGCGCTACGAGTGTTTGCTCCAGATTGCCCAAGATATTGGGGCAACCGCCATCGTGACTGGCCACACCGCCAGCGATCGCGCCGAAACCTTGCTCTATAACCTGGTACGAGGCAGTGGCATGGATGGGTTACAAGCCTTGCAGTGGGAACGATCGCTAACGCCTACCATCCGCCTTGTCCGCCCCTTACTCCAGTTCCAGCGATCGCAAACCGCTCAGTTTTGTCAGGAGCATGGCTTACCAGTGTGGGATGACGCAACCAATCGCGATCGTCACTACCGTCGGAATCGCATTCGGCTTGAGCTATTGCCCTACCTCCAAACCCACTTCAATCCCCAGGTCGAAACAACCCTGGCCCAAACCGCCGAAATTCTCCAGGCTGAAGTCGCCTACTTAGACGCAGAAACCACCCGCCTCTATGCCCAGGTTGTTCAAACCACGACCACCCCAGTCCGCCTGGATCGGACAGCCCTAAAACTTGCCCCCCTGGCGCTGCAACGGCGTGTGTGTCGTCGCTTTCTTCAAGAGCAGTTACTTACCGCTCCCAATTTTGAGCAGATTGAGAAACTGGTGGCCCTGCTCCATGCCCCCAATCGGACTCAAACTGACCCCTATCCCGGTGGCGCGATCGCCCGAGTTGAGCACCCCTGGATCCACCTCGACCAGCGCGATCCCTAAAGCCATGCACCACCTCAATGCCTTCCCTGACAGCGCAGCCAGAGCCTAGGACACCGCAAACTCGGGCGTAGTCGTGAGGCTTGTAATCAACTGCTGCATTTCAGCCACGCTTTGCTGCTGCTGATTGCCCGTCGTTTCCACTTCATCAAGAGAGGCCACAAAGGCTTCGAGCTTTTGGCGAAACGCATCTGCCGCATCTTGCACCGGTTGGAGCATCCCTTCGTATAACTTGACTTGGCCTTGCCCCTCCGCCAGCGCAACTTTCTGTTCCGTCAGATCAAACTCCAGTTGCTTGAGTTCACTCCGCTTATTTTCTTGTTCAACGGCTTGGCTCGTCACCATTTGCTCCGTTTGCTGAATTGTCGCCTGCATTTGGGTGATTTGCCCTTCCAGTTGTTGCAATTCCGCCGCTTGTTGTTGGCGCAAATTTTCCACCTGCGACACAATTGGCCCCAGATCGATCACACTGGCATGGCCATCGGGATCAGGGATGCCTTGCCGCCGCCGCAAGATCGATTGGTGCTGGCTCAAAATACCTTTCCGGGTTTGCAAACTGCGCCGCTGCCCTACCAAGGTTTCCAGCAACATTTGGTAACCATCTTCTTCATCAGTCAAATCATTTTCCAAATTGAGGCGATCGAAATCGCTAGCCGCCTCGATTTTGACTTTTAGCTCGTTGATTTCGTCTTGCTTCAGATTCAGCTCTTCTTCCTGGCTGCCCACAAACTGAGATAGCTTCACCAGTTCGCTTTCTAAATCTTGCGTGATCCGCTGCAAATCGTCCAACGGCATTTTTTCTAGAGCTTCAACGTCTACGTCTAGCCCCAATTTGACGCTATCGGAATTTTCGGCGGCCCGATACAAAAGCTGCTGTAATTCATCCTGGTTTTGGAGTTGCACCGACACCAGTTGTGCATACTCTTGCTTCACGGTCAGAATCCGCTGTTGGGCCTTAAGTTCCGCCCGTGCCTGCTCCAGGGCTTCCTGTGCTCGGTGCCAGTCTTGCCATTGGGTATGAATCGTTTGGGCTTTGTGGTCAATTTCGGTTTGCTGTTGCTGCGCTTGCGATCGCTGTTGTTCCAGAGTTTGCCAATGGTGCCCCAACTGCTCCTGGTGTTGATTTAGAATTTCAAACGCCCCATTCACCTGTTCCCGCAAAGCTGCCACCGCTGGCACCGCCCCCGCCAGTTGACTCACCAATGCTTGCAGCGATCGCGCCTTTTCCTCGTCTAAACCCACCGCTGGCTGCGCCGCACATTGTTGCTCTTCAAAGCGGCGCATTTCACCCCGGAGATGTTCCCACGCCCCTTCTAATTCCTGGCGATTGCGATCGTAGGATTCCCGCTGCTGATTAATTTCTTCCTGCAACGCTTCCAGCTCTTGCCGTTGCTGCTCAAAATGCTCAAAATCTTCTTCCATCTGCTGGAGCTCTTCGCGCCGAGTCTCCATCTCCATTTCGCGGCGGTTCAGCTCCTGACTTTGATAGGTCAAAGACTGCTTCCACTGCTCAATTTCATCTTCCTGGGTTTTAAACTTCTCTTGCAACCGGGAGAAATTTTGCAAAATGCTCACCAGGGGGCGACCAGCTTCTTGCAAGCGAGTGACTTGTCGCGCATTGGAAACATCAGCCAAGACCAAAGCCCCTGCCGCATAGGAGTTCGCTTCATCCGAGGGGAGAGTTTCGTCGCCCGGAATCGCCACCCAATTTTGTTCAGACCGTTGACAAGCCAGCAACTTCAGCTCGGCCTTGCCACCTCCGATAAATCCACCGCTTTTCTTTAGAACTTCTGCAAGATACAGCACGCCAACAATCCCCTTGTGTTTCTGCCCAAGACAACTATATTCAATAAAACCTGTTCAGTATGACCCGTTTGCGAACGCTAGCCAGGTTGAGCGAAGTCGGTTGAGGGCACAACACTGGTAAGGCGTTTGGATGATGCGCTTTGATCAGCATATAAGCCAAGCAACGATTCAGTGTCAAGCAATGATTCAGTCATTAAGCCCTAGCATGACGACGACTTTGGCATAATCGGGGATTTTAGTTTATCCGGAATAAAAGATCATGGGCGTTTGGTGAATGTAATGCACTTTAGGAGTCGATTTGCTTATGGTTAGCATTCCCAGTTCGCTACACAGCCTATCAAAAAGTCTTTGGGGACGGATGTTTATGCCCAACATCTTCAGTCGCTTGATTGAGGCAGAACTATGCATTGGGCCAGAGGGAGAGTTAAACAACAACCAAGGGCTTGGGCTAAATTGGGATCAATCCGATGAGCTAAACAGCCATCATGGGCTAAACAACCATCGTGGGCTAAACCACTGTTAAACTCGGTACTGTTGCTACTGCATTGACTCTAAGGGACAGCTATCTGTGCTGCTCACGCTGGGGATGAATTGCCAATTGTGGGTGTCTGCATACCTCCCTTCGAGCTTAACAGGTAAGTGTCTGGGCGCTAATTTGTGCCTTACTCCCGTTGCTCTGGCTGCAACGACAATACACGGGGGCGATCGCTGGGCAGATGGGCAAGACGGTAAGATCCTTCGGCACGCTGGTTGCATGAACCAGTTTCAAGGTAGCGGCTGCAAACACCGGGTACAACGCCAACGCAGGAACGGCAGGCTAGAGCCTCATCCTAACAGACAACACCAGATTGATTGGAGGAAGTTCGCCAGAATAGCCCTTGATTTCCCCTCATCCTAATCAAAAGGTTGCGAATTCTTGCATCTGCATACAAATCTTCAAGGCTGGGCCAGACTGGCTAGGGGGAATGGGCAGCCAATGGTGCAGCAGTGGGGTTCGGTCGGGCGATCGCGCTGCCCCCAGCGCCTCAGGCCACTCGACACGTCAGCCCAAACTTTCAGGGCACGGGGCAGGGCCAGCACCAGCCAGCAACCATGAAAAAGTGTAACAATCAGCAGCGCAGCGGCCCTTGAGTTGAAAGACTTGAAACAAGAGCGATCGCGGCATTGCCTGGAATCCACACCGCGCCAGATAGTTTCAGCCCCAACTGAAGCCGCGCAGGTACAAGAGGACGATAGACTAGCTTAGGGTTGCCTTCCTGATATCGCTAGCCCCAACCAGCAGGCCATGCTGGAACTCTCGCTACTCCGTTCTCGCTATTAGGTGCATGCAAGGCAAGCTAAGTGAAATCGATATCCGCAGTATTTTGCAACTCATTGAGCTTGGTCAGCGCACTGGTGAGTTGTATGTTGAAGCCTATCCGGCAGTGTTGCCTGGCCTAACAGAAACCCTGGCCCTAGAGGGGAACGGTCTGAACCCAGCCAACACGAGCTATCAGAGCAAGTATTGGTTTGTCTTTTTCTTGGATGGCCGCATTATCTATGCCGCAGATACAGAAAATAGTCTGACGCGCCTGCGGGATTACCTCCGGCGATATCAAGTCGAAAGTCCGCTGACGGGAGGCATGATGCAGGCGATCGCCACAACCAATGCGCCCGAATATGGCTATCTGTGGGCCTTGCTGGAAAGCCACACCATCACCCCCGCCCAAGGCCGCAGCATTATTCACAGCATGGTGCACGAAACCCTGTTCGATTTGCTGAGCTTGCATCAAGGATCCTTCATTTTTGAGTTGGGAGCCCCCCTGTCACCCCAGCTCACGACCTTGGCGATCGCCCCCCACCTCGCCCGCACCATGAAGCAAGTCCAACAGTGGAAACTTCTGCACCCCTATATTCAATCCCCCGAGCAAGCCCCCCTCATTGCAGACGAAGCCGCCCTTCAAGATATCTTGTCCAACCGCACCTTTGGCAAACTCACCCAATATGCCGATGGCACAACCTCCATCCGTCAGATTGCCCGATACCTCAATCGCGATATTGTGACCGTAGCCAGGGCCATCCATCCCTACGTCCAGAAAGGCATCATTCACCTCGTTGCCCCCAAGGGCGAAGCACCCCCCACAGCCGCCAGTCGCTCCGGCCCCTTAACCAATCCCCCGGCACGCCGCAATTCCCCCACCCCAATCAAGATCGTGTGCATTGATGATGGTGCCACCATCCGGGCTACCGTCCAAGCCATTCTCAGCCAACATGGTTACGCCATCACCGCGATCGCCAACCCCCTCGACACCTTCAGCGTCGTCTTCCAGGTCAAACCCGACCTCATCCTCTGCGACATCGCCATGCCCGAACTCGATGGCTACGAAATTTGTGCCATGTTGAGAAAGTCCACCGCATTTCGCCAAACACCGATCATAATGCTAACGGGCAAAGACGGATTCATTGATCGCGTCCGGGCTCGCATGGTAGGTGCCACCGACTACCTCACCAAACCCTTCGGAGAAAACGAACTGTTAATGCTGGTCGAAAAATACGCGGGCGTGGGCTATCCTGAACGCCAACCCAACCCACCAGCCCCCGTCCCCCCCCCGGTGGACTAAAACCAGCCTCAGTTCCGCGTGACATCCCCCCAAGGATCACCGCCATTAAATTAGAAATTAAGGGTAATTTAGTTATTAGCAGATCATGGTAAACAGGGTTAAGTTCTTCCCTACGAAACCAATAAGCCGGCAAGCAGGTAGCAAAGTATGAGTACAGTTCTGGTTGTGGAAGACAGTGTCACCCAACGGGAAATGATCAAAGACCTCTTGAAAGGCAGTGGTCTTGAAGTCACTGTAGCAAGTGATGGCGTTGAAGCATTAGAGCAGATCCAGGGAAGGTGTCCGGATCTGGTGGTCTTAGACATTGTGATGCCACGCATGAACGGTTACGAGGTTTGCCGCCGCCTCAAGGCCGATCCCAAAACCCAAAACGTTCCCGTCGTGATGTGCTCTTCCAAAGGGGAAGAATTTGATCGGTACTGGGGGATGAAACAGGGGGCCGATGCATATATTGCCAAACCATTTCAACCCACCGAACTGGTTGGCACCGTCAAACAGCTATTACGAGGGTAGGTAACGCGCGGATGGTAGGTAATCCCGATTTTTTAACTGGTCGCGGGCACGATCAAGCGCCAGAGTTCCAAGAACTTGAAAGTCCCGAAGGTGAGCTACACTTGCGCTTCTATGTCACCTCTGGTAGCGAGTTTGCCCTACCAGCAACGGGCATTCGTGAAGTGCTCTCTCCCACCCCCGACCGAATTACACCGATCCCGAATGTTTCCCCCCTGCTTTTGGGTACGCTGAATGTGCGGGGGCGCGTGGTCTGGGTGGCCGATTTAGGGCAATTCCTGGGTGACCCAACGCCGCTGAATACTGATAAGCCGGAGGTTTCAGTGATTGCGGTAGAAGACCAAGACACCATGCTGGGCCTAGCCGTCGATCGCATTGTCGGCATGGAGTGGCTAGACTTGGATGAAGTGCAAATGCCAACGAATGTGCCGGATAGTGTCGCTCCGTTTTTGCGGGGGGAATGGGTGTTAGATCCGGCCAATAGTAAATTTCTGCGTTTGTTAGATCAGGTGGCAATTTTGCGATCGGCCCGGTGGGCAGCCTAGGCCCTCGCGCCGCAACCCCAGGTTGACCGCAGCGATTGCCCCAAAATCACCAAATTTTGCAGAATGATAAGCAAGATTATGTAACCCAAAAACACCCGCAGACGTGAACAATGAAATTAAGAGTTTCGGTACCCAAAATCGGGGCTAGGATAGTGCTATTTCGATAGTGCTGGAAACGCTTTTCAGACTCACCGAGGTTACCGTACTCAACAATTAACTGGGAGAGGGCAAATGGCATCAGGTACTGAGTACGCACAAGAATACCAGCGAGCTCAAATCGCCTACATGAATGGCAGTTACGAAGAGGCTGCCGCGATCGTCGATCGCTTAGTAGAAGACTTTCCGAGCGACCCAAGTGCCTGCTTGCTCCGGGGCCATATTTATTGTTACGGATTGCAACAATATGACGTTGCCCGCGAACAATATAGCTCCGTCCTCGGCCTCACCAATGACGATGACTTCATCGAATACGCCAACCAAGGGTTGCAGCACATCCAAGACAACGCCAATGGAGCCGCAAACTTAGACTTTTCCGTCGCTGGCAACGGGGCCAACGAAACCCTACACGACTCCTATGACGATCAAACCTTTGACGATCAAACCTTTGACGATCAATCCTTAGGAGCCCAGTCGTTTGATGATGCTGACTTTGGGGCGAATGATACGCCCGCCTGGTCATCGGGCAGCGCCTTCACCAATGCCGATGCCGACTTCGATGCCGCTGCAAATTTCGATGATTTTGCACTAGGTGACTACGACCTGGAAGCGGAAGGCTTTGGGCAAACCCCGTTTGACAGCAATCCCTTTGGACAAGATGCCCCCTCCAGCGGCAGCAGCCCTGGCAGTGCTTTTAACGATCCCTTTGGGGGGAGTGGTGATGCCGATCCCTTTGGAGGCGCAGAGGACAATGCCTTCGCCATGCCTACGGGCCTCCCCCACGATGACTATGGCCAAAACGCACCCAGCACCGACGAATTTCCCTCGACTTTTGATCATGGGGCCTTTGATGATTTTGATGCAGCTTTCCCCGCCTTAGATGGGCCGGAAACCCTGCCCCCCGCCTTTGACGAACCCGAGGGATTTACCGATTTTCCCCCTGAGAGCCCCAGCGGTGGGATGGCGGAAAACATCACCAATCTGCCAGGGGAAGATGACACTCTGTTTATGGGTGGGACGAGTTTATATGACGAGCCAGAGGCGAGCTTTGGGTCGCCCTATGGGCAGTCGCCGTTGGGAACCAGTGGGTTTGACAGTGGCAGTGATCCGATCGCCGCTTTTGCCAATTCGCAAGGGTCTGTGGGCACCAGTGGCGCAGACTTCTTAGACGAGTTGGATGAATTTGACGACCTGGGCAACCTATCTGATTTTGACTTGTCGGAAAATTCTGCTGGCTTCACGCGCCCCGCCATGGGTGGCAATTTTGGGATGCCGGGAGTTACTACACCCCAAGATTCATCGGGCGAAAGTTTGGGATTTATGGCGGGGGGCGATCGCTCCACACTGTCGGATGATGAGGTCTTTAGCCTCTCCAGTGCGGTAGACCAGGTACCCGCTTTTACCCCCATCGACGATCACACCTTTGAAGCTGAAACGACCGTCGAGCAAGGCTTTTTGGCTCCGTTAGAAAATGCCCCCATCCCCAGTAAACAAATTATCACGGCCTTAGCCGCTGGGATTGGCTCGGCGATCGCGGTGGCCGCGGTCAATGTCCTGGTTGCCATGACATCAACAGAAGACGGTAACGTCATTGCCAAACTGCGCAACACCGGATGGATGATGGCCCTAGCCAGTGGCGTTATTGGGGGTGGAGCGGCCTATGGGGTGGGGCTAGTATCGGGGCGGCAGATGAAACGCTCGATTGACGACTTGCAAGCTCAGTTTTCAGCCGTCTCTCAGGGAAATTTGAACGCCCGCGCCACCGTATACTCCGAAGACGAGTTTGGCCAACTGGCAGCGGGCTTTAACCAGATGGGGCGGGTCATCCTCACCACCACCAGCGAAGCCCAGCGCAAAGCGGAAGAACAAGAACAAGCGAAAGAAGACTTGCAGCGGCAGGTGATTCGCTTGCTGGACGACGTAGAAGGGGCCGCCCGTGGTGATTTGACCGTCCAAGCCGAAGTCACCGCTGACGTGTTGGGGGCCGTTGCCGACTCCTTCAACCTCACCATCCAAAACCTGCGCGAAATCGTACAACAGGTAAAAATGGCCACGCGCCAAGTGAGTAAGAGTTCCACAGACAACGAAATGTTTGCCCGCAGTTTGTCATCTGATGCGCTGCGGCAAGCAGAAGAATTAGCCGTTACGCTCAACTCAGTGCAGGTGATGACGGAATCCATTCAGCGGGTAGCGGAGAGTGCGCGGGAAGCGGAGGATGTGGCGCGATCGGCCTCCGAAACGGCATTGAAAGGCGGAGAAGCAGTGGAACGCACCGTGGCCGGGATTTTGCAAATCCGCGAAACGGTAGCTGAAACAACCCGCAAAGTAAAGCGCTTGGCCGAATCCTCTCAGGAAATCTCCAAGATTGTGGCGTTGATTTCCCAAATTGCGTCCCGGACTAACTTGCTTGCTTTAAACGCTAGTATTGAAGCAGCGCGAGCCGGAGAAGCGGGACGAGGGTTCGCTATTGTGGCCGATGAAGTCCGACAGTTGGCCGATCGCGCCGCGAAAGCATCGAAGGAAATTGAGCAGATCGTATTACAGATCCAGGGTGAAACAGGGTCAGTGATGACCGCGATGGAAGAAGGCACCCAACAAGTTATCGAAGGGACGAAACTGGCCGAACAAGCCAAGCGATCGCTCGAAGATATCATTCAAGTTTCTAACCGGATTGATGTGCTGGTACGCTCAATTACCGCCGATACCGTCGAACAAACCGAAACCTCCCGGGCCGTTGCCCAGGTTATGCAATCGGTTGAATTGACCGCCCAAGAAACCTCCCAAGAAGCCCAGCGAGTTTCGGCTTCGCTGCAAAACCTGGTTGGCGTTGCCCGTGACTTGTTAACATCCGTCGAACGTTTCCGCGTTGAAACCGTCGATCGGCAATAACCCGCCTGCCCCCAAAACCAACCCTGTTCAGAGTCGCGATCGCCCACTCAACGCGATCGTCCGGCTAAAGTTGGACACCAGATGTCAATTCTTAACGAATCGGGTACATTAAAACAATCCAGGGTATGGTAAAGCGTGTTGAAAACAGCAAACTGGACAAGCTGAATCTCCCTGAGACTACCGTTTGTTCGTCTATTCTCACTGGCAACGGCCATTATGATGCGAGTGGCAAACCGGATCCTCCCCTAGCCAGTGTCCTTGTCGAGTGATAGCTCTAGCCACAGATATGGAGTGTTGCCATGCAGCCTGATCAACAGCAGCGAATCATGGGCTATTTCATTGAGGAAGCAAAAGACCACCTCAATACAATAGAGCAGGGCCTGCTGAACTTACAAAGTACCATCGAAGACTCAGAGATGGTGAACGAAGTATTTCGGGCCGCGCACTCCGTGAAAGGTGGAGCCGCCATGTTGGGGCTGAACAGCATCCAAAAGGTTGCCCATCGCCTCGAAGATTATTTCAAGATCCTCAAAGAAACCCCCGTGCGGGTTGACCAAAAACTAGAAAGTCTTTTCCTCAAAGCATTTGACGCCTTGCAAGAATTGCTGACCCAACTGCAAGGCCCCTTTGGACTCACCGAAGAAGCCTCTAGCAAAGTTATGGGCGAAGCCGAGCCTAACTTTGATGAAATTGAGCAGCATCTCGCCCATCTGGCGGCCACCGCTCCGATCGCCCCCGCTGCCCCCGCCCGCATCAGTGAATTTGCCCCAGAACGGTTTGACCTCCACCCCACCGATGGTCTGGAAGAGCGCTTCCGCGTGGATGTTACCGCTCGGCTGCGTGAGATGTTGCAACTGTTCAAACAACCTGATACTGAATCAGCAACCCGCCAACAATTACAAGATCTCTGTCGCAGTTTGGCCAGTGTTGGAGAGCAATATGAATTATCGGCCTGGTGCCACTTAATTGATACCACTCGGCGGGCGATCGCCCACCCAGAGAACAGTTATCGCACCCTCGCCCCCATCGTCATCAAAGACATCAAACGGGCGCAGGATCAGGTCTTAGCCGGACAGGGCGATCGCGTCACCCCCTGCCTTGAACTGCAAGCCCTCGTCCCAGCGACCGTTACCCCCGAAACGATCATTCAATCCGACGATCTCGATACCCTCTTGAGCGATGTCGCCCTTGAAGACTTCAGCACCGAGACCTTGACCAACAGCGACCTTTCCCTGGCCGATCTCGCCGATACCAGCGTGGCTGACCTTGGCTTCGAGGCCAACTTAAATGACACCATCGTTGAAGCGATCGACCTCCGGAACGGGCCAGAAGTTGGCATGGCAGAATTAAACAGCTTAGCAGACTTGTTTGAAGGTGAAACCCCCGACCTGGGCATGACCTGGCAACAAGAAGAAATCGTCACGGACGACTCCGAACTCCTCACCTCCGACACCGAAAACTTGAGTGAAGTCGTCGATTTCTCCGACTTGTTAGCCGAAGACGTTGCCACGCCGCTCCCCACCTCCGAAGAAGACCTCAATGACTTGTTTGGCGACAGCGACCTGTTTGGCGACTCTGCCGCAAACAACGAAGCATTTGGCCTGACCAATGCAACCGAAGAAACTGACGACTTTGCCGATTTACTCCAAATCTCCGAATCAGAGGCGGAAACCACCAGTTTCGACCTCACCGATGACTTCGGCTTACCCGAATTTGACGATCTGGGCAATGGTGCCCCCATCGCCGACACCCCAGCCTCAGACTTGGCCGATTTAGATTTGGCCGAACTTGAGTTGGATGATTTAGACGGCGACACCACCAACGGGGCCACTGCCGAAGATGACCTGGGTCTTAATTTTGACGACTTTGAACCTGCGGCCACTGCAACTAGTTCCGAGCCAGACTTGGCAGCCCTCGACGAACTCAACTTTGAGGAATTTGACCTGGGCACAGAAGAGCCAGAAACAACGCCCAGCGGCGAGGCCGACCTTGACCTAGGTGAATTAGACCTGGGTGAGTTGGAGCTGGGTGGGTTTGACCTGACAGCAGATACCTCAGACAGTCTAGACACCGATTTGGCTAAAGATAGTGACCTTGACTTCGCTGAGTTTGACACCGATGACCAAACCGATGCGATCGCCCTTGATGACAGTGCAGACTTCGATCTTGCCGCCTTTGATCTTCCTGAAGCCACCTCACCGGAGACAACGGGTTTAACCGACGACGACCTGGCCGGAGAATTAGATTTTGACAGCTTCACCGACGACGATGGGAATCTAGACACCACGGATTTGGACTTGCCCGATCTGGATTTCTCCGCCGCCTTTGACAGTGGCATGGACAACACGAGCTTAGACGCAGGTCGTTTGGAGGAAATCACCAACGATGCCGATGCGGAGTTTGATGCGTTCTTTGGGGATAGCAACGCTGCCGACCTGGAAGCCCCAGGCTTAGATCTGCCCGATTTAACCCTAACGGATTCCACCGTCATAGACCTGGAGCCAGCAGATTTTGAAGATACTGGGGCCGAATCGACTTTGGAGCTATCCGACTTAGACCTGGCCGAGTTCGAAACCGCTGATCTAGAGCTTGCAGATCTGAGTCTGGCTAACCTGGACATGACAACAACAGACGAAAGCGCACCCAGTGTTGATTTAGCTGATGCCGACCTGGCTGACACCGATTTAGGCTTAGACTTCACAGCGTTTGATGCCGCCGCCCCCGGTGACTTGGACTTAGATTTGAGCTTTGAGCTAGAAGCAGAATCAGCGATCGCCGCCAACGATGGAGTAGAGTTGAATTTTGACGCAGCCTTTGCCGAAGCTGATCGCCGATCAACCGATGCAGAGACTGACTTCAGTGACCTGGGCGACTTGTTTGGAGCGCCCGATGTCAATGCAGGGGAAACCACCGAGTCACTGCCCCCCGCCGAACCTGCCACAACCATCGTTCCCGATCCCTGGGCAGACGACGCGATCGCGGATGTTCCCGTGACACCAGCAGCGATCGATGCAGTGGAGCCAGCCGGTCTATCCCTTGGAGATCTCGACTTGGATGCCTTGGATCTAGAAGCTGACGGCACCCCTGACCTGGCCCTGGATGAACTTGAGCTAGCCGACACAGACCTCAGCTTTGATGAGATTACCTTGGCCGAGGACGACCTAGATCTCGGCCCAGAAATCGCGATCGCCGCTGAACCCGCTACCATTCCCGATCCCTGGGCTGAAACCACAGAGCTAGACAGGGCAGACAACCTGACACCAACAGATTCTCTGGCGATCGACACCAACCCAGAACCCGGCCCCTCCCTGGATGACCTGGATTTAGCCAGTCTGGAATTTGAGGAATCCGGCGACGAACCCGCCCTTGCAGAGCTCGACTTCACCCTCGACACCGAGACTGCCACCAGCGAGGCAACAGCCATTGATGCCCTGTTCGATGAGGATGAAGACGCCACCCTCGACTTGGATGCAGTGCTGGAGCGCGAAGTGCCCGCCCCCACCGACGAAACCTGGTTGGAAGAGTTGCAGCCCCAAGACCTAGACCTGACCCTGGGCGAAATGGACACCGCGATCGCCCCAGCAATTGACCTTGGTGCTGAGGAACTCGCGTCAGGGGAAGAACTAGAAGAACTTGATTTTGGCGATACCAGCGATCTGCCTGACTTCACAGAGGATCTATCCCTTGATGATGCGGCCCAAAACCTTGAGCACCTGTTTGACGACGATGAACCAGAGGCAGTCGAGCCCGTCTCCTCAATTTTTGGTGAGGCGGAAGAAGCCACCGACCTAGGATTCGATGACTTTGACGGGTTGGAAGACTCCGCCACCCTAGATGACATTTTTGCCGATGGGGATGGGGCCACCGACACAGCCACTACTGACCTGGACGATGATTTTCTACTGGATGACAGCGCCTTAGACCTGGGAGCGATCGCCGCCGAGGCAGACAGCGACCTGGACGATTTGCTTGCCGAACCCGATGCCCTCAGCAGTGACCACGACAGCACTGCGCCCAGTGATGATTTCCTGTTGACAGATGACCTGTTGGCAGATGATGGGTTGGAGTTGGACGCGATCGCCCCGGATGAGGACAGCGACCTCGATCAACTGTTGGACGAAGATCTGTTCGGCGAAGCGCCCCTGGTCAGCGAAACCGGGCTTGATGACTTGGAACTGGAGTTAGATTTTGCCGCTGACTCCACGGGTGCGCCTGCCACCTCCGCAGACGACAGCGACCTGGATGAGTTACTGGCAGATGACTTTGGTGACGATTTCTTTGCCGCCGATGCCGCGATCGCAGCTTCCGAGTTAGACGAACTATCCGCTTTGGCCATTGATGATCTGGGCCTATCAGACCTGGATTCAGAGGCGATCGCCAACGATACCGCTGACCCAGACCTGGGCGCGATCGCTGCCTTCGATACTGATGAGCTAGACGACCTGCTGGCCGACGATGACGCGCCCCTTGGAAGCCACGAATTTGACGATTTAGATAGTCTGTTAGCTGAAGATCACGGCAACGCCGATGACACCTTTGCCGATTTAGACGACCTGCTGAACGATGCAGAAATGCTGACCCCCGGCAGCGCCCCAGCCAACGGCAACGGGATGTTAAACTTCGCTAGCCCATCGACAGCTAGTGGAACCGACGACGACTTCGCCGATTTAGAAGCCCTGCTGGATGAAGAAGCGTCTGAAGTAACCGAAACCCACGATGACGCACTCAGTACGGAATTCGGAGATTTAGACGACCTCCTGAAAGAAGCCGAACAACGCATGGGCGGCTCCCCCTCTGTCCAACTTCGGAGTTCTGCCACCCAGGTACGGCGGCCCAACCGACCAGGGCGAGTCTTCAGCGAACAAACGATGCGTGTGCCCGTCAAGCATCTTGACAACCTGAGCAACCTGGTCGGGGAACTGGTCGTCAACCGGAATAGCCTGGAACAAGACCAAGAGCGGTTGCGCCAATCCCTCGACAATTTGTTGTATCAAGTTCAGCAGCTCGGTGATGTCGGCCAGCGGATGCAAGATTTGTACGAGCGATCGCTCCTCGAAAGTTCGCTGCTTGCCAGTCGGCAAGGCTATCGGGTGGCGGCCCTGCAAACCACCCTGCGGAAAGTTGCGGAATTAGAGCACGAGGCAGAAGACGACCACACCAGTTCCGTTGAATACGATCCGCTTGAAATGGATCGCTTTACCGGGTTTCACTCCCTCTCCCAGGAAATGATCGAACTCATCGTCCGGGTGCGGGAATCCTCTTCTGACATTGAGTTCATCGTCGATGAAACCGAACAAGTGACGCGGATGTTCCGCCAAGTGACAACCCAGTTGCAAGAGGGGCTGACGCGATCGCGCATGGTGCCTTTTGCCCAAACTGCGGATCGGCTACCCCGTGCCGTTCGGGAAATTTCCCTGAAAGTGGGTAAACAAGCTGAACTGATCGTCGAAGGCCGGGAAACCCTGATCGACAAAATGATCCTGGAACAGCTTTATGACCCCATGACCCACCTGGTCAACAACGCCATCACCCACGGCATCGAATCACCCGATGTCCGAGTCGCCGCTGGCAAATCCCCCGCAGGCCGCATTACCATTCGGGCCTTCCACCAGGGGAACCAAACCATTATTTCCGTCTCCGACGATGGCGCTGGGATTGACGTAGAACGGGTTAAAGCCAAAGCGATCGAAAAGAGTTTGATCACCGCAGCAGAAGCCCAAACCCTATCCCGCTTGGATGCTTTCGACATCATCTTCCATCCAGGGTTCAGCACCAAAGACAAAGCAGATGCTTACGCCGGACGAGGAGTTGGCATGGATGTGGTACGCACCAGCCTGAGCGAAATTCGGGGGGCCATTAACACCGACTCAACGCCGGGTAAAGGCACTAATTTCACCATTCGCCTCCCGCTGACCCTCAGCATTTCCAAAGCCCTGTGCTGCATCAGCGATCGCGCCCGGATCGCCTTCCCGATGGATGGGGTCGAAGATATGCTCGATATCCCCAAAGAGCGCATTCAAACCGACGCCGAAGGAAACCCCTGCATCACTTGGCGCGACAGTGTGCTTACCGTCCGACACCTGAGTGATTTACTCGCCTACAGCCGCCATATGAGCCGTGGCAACATCTACGGTGGCAACCAGGAAGAAGATATTGTCTCCGTCGTTGTCCTCCGCAGTGCAGGTACCTTCCTCGCCCTCCAAGTCGATCAAGTGCTGGGCGAACAAGAAATTGTAATCAAACAACTTGAAGGGCCAATTCCAAAGCCTGTAGGCGTTGCCGGGGCCACCGTCCTGGGGGATGGGCGCATTATGCCCATCGCCGATGTCTTGGAACTCATTGACCTCTCGATGGGCCGAATCCGACGGGATGCTAGTGGCTCCCTGTGGGAACAAGATGGCATCGCAGCAGTGCAAGAACCCCCCGTCGTCAAGACCGAGCCAATGGTTCTCATCGTGGACGACTCCATCACCGTTCGCGAACTGTTGTCCATGACCTTCAACAAAGTCGGGTACCGGGTCGAACAGGCCAGAGACGGCCAGGAAGCCTGGGAAAAACTCCGGTCAGGGCTCCCCTGCGACATCGTATTCTGCGACATCGAAATGCCTCGGATGGATGGCTTAGAACTGTTGTCTCGCATTCAAAAAGACGTGAATTTGAAACAACTTCCCATCGCCATGTTGACCTCACGGGGGGCCGATCGCCATCGTCAAATGGCTGCATCCCTCGGAGCCAGCGGTTACTTCACCAAGCCCTATCTCGAAGAAGCCCTGCTGGATGCCGCCCAGCGCATGTTGAAAGGCGAACGACTTTTGGGCTAGGCTGACTGGATAGCATAAGTTGCCTGACCGTTCCTGGCCCAAACCTGGCCCAGGAACGGGCACTCGCTGATTTTCCCGACGAGGCAAACCCAATGGATGACTTGCGTTGGTTGTTACCGGATGCAGCAGATCCGGTGCACGAAGCATTAGCCGTGCACCAACTCACCCACGAATTCCACGACGAAGTGCGCTATCGGAATGAGTTTGAACAATACTGCGCCTGGTACACCGCTGTTGCCGTCGCCAACCAACAGGAACACCAAAAAATGCAAGCTGATTTCAATGTCTTAGGCTGGTTCTATCGTGGCTCGTCAAATCACGGCTAAGGAGAAAACAGCTAGGCGACGATAGCCAGGGAAAAACCGACTCCAAAACCCGAATACAGCCATACCTAGGACAAGCAGCTGCGATCGCGAACCCGCCCACACCCGCAGCCAGAGTACAGGCCAAGCCGCCTAACGTTCCCACTGCAAAGTTCGACCGCGATCGCCCAAGCCAACCCAGTCAGTCAATGCCTGATTCAACCCACAACAATGACAACAGCGATCGCGCTATCTTGCCCCGGCGCTCCAGTGCCCAACGCCTGGGGCTAGAACCTCAATACACTCAGGTTTTTCCGGTCGGGTTTCTCCCAAGCTCACCCTGGCCCACCCAAGGCCATAACCAGCGAACTGCCGAGCCTCACAGTAGGGGCAGCGCCTTCGCCCCCGCGCCCCTGCCGTCTGTCTAAATTTGTTCTAGCTCGTGGGCTTGCAGATGAGCCCGAAATTTATTGGGAAACTTCACCAGGTAGGGAAAGTTGGCACTAATTGGTTTGCCATTCAGCTCTTTCACAACAGCAGCGACTTCACCCTCCAAACCTTTGATATCAAAGGCGGCTTGGCGATGCTCAGGGTGATGGTAAACAACCACAGACTGGGCAACGCGAACTTTATCTCCAACGGAGAATGACTCAGTATCAATTTTCATAGAGTTACGCAAACGCTGCGATCGCAGCAACGAATCCTTGAAGCCATATTTACAGCCTTTTTATCTTTGCATAAGACGGCTCATCCAGGAACGCTCCGTCCCCGTCCCACCGCATTAATTTATGTCTCTGGGCCAAAGCCAACCTGACGCTGGCCAGCCACAGGGCTCCCGACCGCCAGAGCAGTTCCCCTAAGGCTGTGGCGAAGGCTGCTCCACAGGTGCATCTGGACTTTGTAGCCCCATCGGATGAAAGTGCGCCCACAGAGCCACCCCGCCAATTAACAGCAACACCAACAACCACAACCAACGCCCCAGTTTGCTTTGGGATGGGGGAGAGGCTGGTGCCCCCGGTGCCGGTGCCGCCGCCTGATCCGATTCAAGCAAGGCCCGTGCCGATTCAGACCAGTCGGATTGCTCAATTGGGGTTTCTGGTAAGACCAGGGGACGAGCCGCTACCGTACTTTGGCATTGCATCAACACTACAGAAACATTGTCATAGCCATTTTTTTGGTTAGCCAGATCTAGCCAAGCCTGGGCCGTAGCCGCCAGCGATCGCTGCCCCCGGAATACCGCCCCCATCACCTCTCGCCACCCGGTTTCGACCAGATCGTTATCGCTCACGCCATCGGAACACAGCAGCAAAATCCCATCTTCATCAATGACCAAGCGCTGCACGGTGGGATGGATATAGTCAGCATCACGAGTCCCCAATGCCTGGATCAACGCGCCCGCATCCGGTCGTTGCAAGGCTTCGCGATAGAGCATTCGGCCCATGCGCACTTCCCGCACCGCCACATCATCATCCACCGTTAACCGATGACAACCGTGAGGGGTGAGCCAATAGGCTCGACTGTCACCCACATTGACGAGATAGAGTTCATGGCTATTGGGGGCCGTTTCGCCTGTAGAGGTCGCGATCGCCTGGGGTAACTGCAACGCCATGACCAAGGTTGTCCCCATGCGCCGTCGTTCTTCCCGGCCTTGCGCGTTATTTTGACTGGCAATCAGGTCATTAATCACCCGCACCACGGCTTCCAACTGCTCCGTGACCACCGCCGGACTCAACAAATCTGAGGCAGTTTTCGCCTCCGTCAACAAGGCTTGGATCTGGAGTTTGAGAGATTGCACCGCCAGTTGACTCGCCACCTCCCCGCCTTCGTGGCCGCCAATGCCATCACAGACCACCGCCAAGTGGGGGAACACGCCATCTCCCGTGGGTTCACCTTGGGTCGTCAGTGGATAGCAGGTATCTTCATTGTGGGTGTGTTGGGGGCCGGGTTCGCTGGCTCCAGCCATCTGAAGATATAAGGGCGTTTGGGCCGCGTGGGTCAACAACAACTGGTTCAAGGTTTGGGCGATCGCCTCAAGCTCCACGTTGGGCACATGCATTTGGTGACACAGCGATCGCAGCGGTTCCGCCACCTCTGGCCGCGCCTGTTCAATCCAGGTCAACCACACATTGGCCAAGTCGCCCAGGTTGATGCCCAAACTCGCCGTGGGACTTTCGTCATCCACCAAGCCATCATCCCAAAACAACTGGCACAGCCGCACCCGCCAGCCATCCACCCGCACATTGTCGGCCACCAACAAACTGGCACTCACCCCCTGTTGGGCCAGCGGTTCCCACAGGTGCAGCAATTGCCACAGCCAATACACCTGTCGGGCCGCCGAAGCCGATTCCCACACCTGGGCGATCGCCGGGTACAAATAACCATTGCCATCTAGCGGCACATTTTCGAGCAACAAAATGGGCGATCGCAGCCCAACCTCGGTCGTTATCCCATCCGGCCCTTGATTCGCGCAAATCCCAAACACCTCTGGCACATGGAGCCGATAGGGATACAAAGACAAATACACCTGCATCTCATCCGGCAGTTCGACCGGCGGAAAATCAGGCTGGGCCGCTGGTTGGGTATCGAGCCAAATCTGCGGTGATTTGACAAAATAGCGTCCGTCTAGAATGCTCCCAACGGGCAACGTCAGCACCGCTTCCCCGATCGCCCACAAATACCGATATTCCAGAGGAGTCTGGCAGTTTGCACAGTCTGCCCGACCAAACTCATTTAACGGTGCCGTGCAACTACGATTGGGACAACAAATTTGGGGCGGGGGAACAGTCATATTAGATTAAGCCTGGGGCACGAGATGTTTAACCCTGAGTCCGTTGAGCAAGCAAGGCAGCCAGTGAACCCCAAGCAGGTCGCTCGGACAAACAGCAACCACAAGGCTGTCAATCAGGCTATCAATGGGTAAGCGCAACGGTCATAACGACAACCATAGTCAGAGAACCTGGCCACACCAACCTGAGACAGGGCAAACCCGCTCTCCCAACCGGACACTGGGCGTAAGCACTTAAATTGAGTTGAGTAAACGTTCCAGTCATGACCAGAATTTCCACACTAGACTAGAAACAGGTCGAAGTATGGGTGGGTAAGTTGAGATCGGCTGAAATTGTTATTCAGAACCGCGATGATATTAGCTGGAAATGGCCAAATTGAAAATAGGTGAGTGCCATTCGCCCGTGGGCAAACCCATCTAGCCTTGCATCCGGGCTACGGGCGATCGCCCATTCTCCCCAGCAACCGCCACACCAGCCGCGGCTTTGAATGGTCGAATCGTAGCCGATCGACAAGCTCCCCTTTCGCGGCAACAAGCTGGGTTCACGAGGTAGTATGGCCTTCAGTTCAACGCTTATCTGGATTATTGTTGGCATCACGCTTTGTTGCAGTGAATTAGTGTTTCCAACCGCCTTTGTGGCCTTTGTTTTGGGGCTCAGTGCCCTGGCGATCGCCCTGGTTGCCACCTGGCTCCCCCCCGCCCTTCAGATTGGGCTGTGGGTCGGCCTTTCGGGCTTTTTAGTCCTGTTTTCGCGGCGTTTTGTGCGCGTTCGCGCCGCCAAACAGTTTGATGCAACCGAGGCCGAAACCCTCACCGCCATTCCCAAGGGGCAAAGTGGCCGAGTGTTGTATGAAGGCAATTCCTGGGCCGCTCGCTGCGATGATCACACTCTGGAAATTCCGGCCCACCAACGGGTCTATGTCATTGCACGGCAAGGCACCACCCTGATTGTCATGCCCCAGCATTTACTGCATTCCTAACCCGCCGCACAAGGTTCTGGGCCACTTCTGGCGTTTTCAGTCTGGGCAACGCGATCGCCAACCAACCCGGCCCAAGCCCAATTCACTTCACCTTGCCCGCCGTCTATGCGAAATCAACCATTGAACAGGAGCGTCCTATGTGGGAATGGATCGTCGGTTTGGCCATCATTGCGGGTGGCGTATCCAGTGTCAAAGTTATTGAACAAGGTAATGAATCTCTGGTGGAGCGATTGGGCGTGTACGATCGCAAACTGGAACCGGGCCTACGGTTTGTCATCCCTGTGATTGACCGCGTGGCCTACCGAGAAACCATTCGGGAAAAGGTGCTCGACATTCCGCCCCAACCCTGCATCACCCGCGATAACGTCTCTATTACGGTGGACGCGGTGGTGTACTGGCGCATCGTTGACATGGAGAAAGCCTATTACAAAGTCCAAAATCTCCAGAATGCGATGGTCAATCTCGTGTTAACCCAAATTCGGACGGAAATGGGCCAATTGGAACTAGATGAAACCTTCACGGCGCGATCGCAAATTAACGAAATTCTGCTTCGAGATCTGGACGTTGCCACCGATCCTTGGGGCGTGAAGGTGACACGGGTCGAACTACGCGACATCATCCCCTCCAAAGCCGTGCAAGATTCAATGGAGCTACAAATGGCCGCCGAACGCCGCAAACGGGCCGCCATCCTCACCTCCGAAGGAGAGCGCGAAGCCGCCGTCAACTCGGCCCACGGGAAAGCGGATGCCAGAGTCCTGGAAGCGGAAGCCCACCAAAAAGCCGTCATCTTGCAAGCAGAAGCTGAGCAAAAAGCTGTAGTCCTCAAAGCCCAGGCCGATCGCCAGAGCCAAGTCCTCAAAGCTCAAGCCACAGCGGAAGCCATCCAAATCGTGAATCAGGCCCTCAAAGCGGATCCCCAAGCCGCCGAAGCAGGCAAAGTCTTGTTGGCCCTGGGCTATCTGGATGTCAGCCACGCGATCGGGCAGAGTGGCAGCAGCAAAGTGATGTTCATGGATCCCCGCAGCATTCCCGCCACCCTGCAAAGTATGTTGGCGATCGTAGACAATACCTCGCCCAATTCTTAGGGATTGCCGCCCCCCTCCGGCCCAGGAATTTCGGCTGAAACGGCCAACTGCCCCCACTCCTGGGCTGATATGGGCTACATTAGATCATTAGATACAGTATTCCCCAGCTTTTAGCAGGAGACTAATGGCCTCTTCTTCGTCGATCGCGGTTCGAGAACTTCCCCTATTTCCACTGCCGGAAGTCGTCTTATTCCCAGGCAGACCCTTACCCCTCCACATTTTCGAGTTCCGTTACCGGATCATGATGAATACTATCCTGGAAACGGATCGACGCTTTGGAGTCCTGATGTGGGATCAAGCGCAAGGCAAACCCGCGACCGTTGGGTGTTGTGCCGAAATCGCCCAATTCCAACGCCTGCCCGACGATCGCATGAAAATCCGTACCATTGGCCAGCAACGGTTCCGCGTATTAGAATACGTCCGCGAAAAACCCTATCGCGTCGGCCTGGTGGAATGGATTGAAGATGCACCTCCCAGCCAAAACCTGCAACCCCTGGCAGATAACGTGTCTCAGCTGTTGCGGGATGTGGTGCGGCTGTCGGCCAAACTAACCGATGAAGAAATTGAACTGCCCGATAGCATCCCCGAATCGCCCCTGGAGCTATCCTACTGGGTCGCTAGCAACCTCTACGGTGTGGCGGAAGAACAGCAAGCCCTGTTGGAAATGCAGGCCACAGCCACCCGGTTAGAACGGGAAGCCGAGATCTTAACCTCAACTCGTAATCACCTCGCCGCCCGCACAGTCCTCAAAGACACGCTGAACGACACCCTCAAATAACCGTTCTGGCCAGTTGCCAGGCCAGCGTAGGCGATTTCACTTCCCGGCAATTCCGTTGTCGGGATTTTCTGGCGGCTTTCTACCTCATCGGTTCAGAGCTAGCCTTTGGGGCTAAGGATGGGCACACCCGCGATCGCGCCCCCATTCAACGTGCCCCGCTCCAGCCACTCCGAAACCCGTCCCCCCGTTCCCCCCGCACGATGTCGTGACCTCGGCCTGAGTTGATTGCAATAGACCTCAAGTTTGCCAGGGTAGATCTGAGATCTGATGGCAAAGGTCTTCCTTACACCACTGCCGGGATGAAGGTATTAAAAAATACCAAAGAGGAATCTCTCTCGCAGGTTCATCGCCCTTAGAAATTGGTAAAGATATGACGAAGAGCAGTTGATTTAATGGGCAATTCTACGGGGAATCGTTATCGTGAGGAACATCAACAAATATCCCCTCACTGAAAGCAAAAGGTTCTCCTATGCAAACGCTGCTCACTCATTCGCCATCGTTGATGACTCCGGTCAAAACACAGCAAGAAGCGGCGATCGTTGCGCCCAAAGGGGCCTTAAATGCGGAGACAGTCTTGGCGTTCAATCAACAATTGAACCACGCCGTTTTATCCAGTCGGCATTCCAGCCTCGTCGTCGATTTGCAAGATGTTGATGGGCTCGATAGTTCTGGGGTTATGGCACTGGTAGGGGCTTTCCGCTTAGCCCAAACTGCAAACAAGCGCTTTTTGTTGTGTTCTGTGTCCCAATCGGTGCGGATGATTTTGGAATTGACTCGTCTGGATCAAGTGCTGGAAATTATTGAAAGTCCTGTAGGCTAGGCGATCGCGCTGCTCGTTGCGGCCATTATGTGCCCCGTTTAACCTTTCTGGCTGCTACTTGATGGGAATCACCGGCACATAGCGGCGAATAAATTTTCGCAATTTCAATAGACCAATGGTTTCACGCGCTTTCTCCGAGACTTGGTTCGGGGGCCGAAACGGCGCTTCCTCCTCGGCTTGGAACACCGCGTATTCAGCGGGTGTCATGGGTTTCCCGTCAATCGGCGATCGCGCATCCAAAATCACTTCCGTTCGCAAAACTTCCTCTGGCACCTCATCTGGTGGTGGCAATGCCATACTCCCCTGGGGATAGCCCACGCCCAAGAGCAATACACCCGCGATGAGCCAGCGATCGCGTCTGTGGCGACGGCTGGCCGGACAAGCGAGAGCCGATGAAGGTTGCGTCATGACAATAGGTGGGAAGCGAAAGAGATCTAAAGTGCCGCTGCATCCCGGTGAAGCCACAGCTTGTTCAGTTTTAGCATGGTGCTTGGCCCTGGTGCCGGGTTCCCCCAACCAAAAAATTAACTGTCCTGAGCCTTCAGGCCGTTGCATCCAATCCTGGCGGCAAGGGTTCGTGGCACTGGTGGTGAATCGCCATAATGCGCTCAAACAGCCAGGGATAGCGATCGCGATAGGTTGGAATCCGGGCCAAAGGACTGAGCAACGCAGCGGCGGCCAAGTCTGCCACACTCAACTGCGCCCCCACCAAATAGGGCGATTGCCAGCGCCGTTCTAATTCCGCGATCGCCCGCTCCAATCGCAGTTTCGCTAAATCCACCGTCGCCCCATTGATCCCATATTGCCGTCGCACCACCTGAATCACCGCCTGGCTCATCAACGACGCATCCAGCGCCTTCCCCTCCTTCGCCCGAAAATCGTAGTAAACAAAGCGCGTCGCGACTCCAATACTTTCATCCAGCCAGTCTTCCAACATCCACGCCTGGGATTGCAACTGAGCATCGGCCAGATAATAGCTCGGTTCTGGCTGATAGGTCTGGAGAAAATGCAAAATCTGCGTCGAGTCAGCGATCGCCAAAGGGTGAGCGGCTACCTCTGGCAACAACACCGGCAACGTCGTTAACCCCGTGAGCGGGCGCAACCGCAAAACATGCAGCCCCGGCGTCAGATTTTCGACCGTGTAGGGAATTTGCTTATAGCCCAGAGCCAACCGGGCTTTGCGGCAATAGTGAGACGTACTGAACTGGAGCAAACGCATACAGAACCTTATGGGGTAGAGCTAGGGCTGGGCGATTCCGTAGGAGAGTCGGTCGGGCTGGGGGTAGCGGCAGGACTGGGTGATTCCGTGGGGCTGGGGGCAGCTTCCGGCGGAGCAAGTTCCTCCTCCGTGATGGGTGGGTTGGCACTCGGCGCACAGGCGGTAGTCGCGATCGCTAAACTACACGCCACACCTGCCAGTCCTAAGATGGGATGCCTCAAAAACCGTTGCATAATTTCACCACAGTCACGTTCACTCAGTAAAAGCTTCGATTGTACAAGCCCAGCCAGCCTTCTTCGCGCCAGATTCGGCCCCCACCAAAACCAAAAATAACGTGAAGAACCCCCCACTTAGTACCTTTCACTACAGAAAGTCAGCCTAGATTTGCGCCTACACTAAAGCGTGTCAGATAAAGTGACCGCATCTACTGGGACTAAGCGGAGCGGTCTGTGTATAGCTGGTTGTGCCGCTTTTGCCAACAGGCAAACCCATAGCATCAGGACACGGCGAGCAAAGGCATCAGGGCCACCGTGAACGCCGGGTCAACCCAGCCACCGCTTGGATGTAGCCATGCACAAGCTAATGTCTTTTGTGGCAGTTAAGTTGGGTAATTATAGAAGCTCCCCAATAGTACGGATTGCGATTGCACCAATTGATTATAGTCTGACAGCAGTCTCTCTAAGCAGCACCCCTTGACAAGTACCAATCGTCACTCTGGTTGTACCTAAATCAGCCTGGATTGAACCGTGCCAAGAAGAAGGGGCAGTCTCGGCTGTGTTTTTCCACTGGCGGTCTACCATCACTGATTTTTTCCCTGAGGTCGATGGTGTTGTGTGTTTGGAACGTGCCTGGGTGCTGGGCGCAGGCCCTAGTGTCAGTGGTTCTGGTCATTCTATTCTCTGAGTTTGGCTAAATCGTTGTCTAGATTTTT
This sequence comes from uncultured bacterium, assembly GCA_964475335.1. Classification (GTDB taxonomy): domain Bacteria; phylum Cyanobacteriota; class Cyanobacteriia; order Leptolyngbyales; family Leptolyngbyaceae; genus CAYYWG01. The sequence goes on along the minus strand of CAYYWG010000002.1, from coordinate 46,820 downwards.
TGTCCCACTTTATTTATGGCGATTGAGTGTGGTGTTCCCTCGATTATGGTTACCCTGGATTTTTTTGCAGAAGAATTATCAACACGGTGCCTTGTTACGCCGCATTGTTGATCGCATTCGGAATTCGTTGGAATTACGGGTGATGGTGCAAACGGCGGTGGATGAAATTGCTGCATCAATGCAGGTCGATCGCTGTATCTTTTTTTGGTATTTCCATGACACCAACCGGGTGCAAATGATTTGCGAAAGTCGCTGGCCCGTGGGGTCAGTGCCGGGGAAAGACAGTGCGAGTGCGATGGCCTTTTATCCGGCGGGCTACGTCCCTATGGAGACGTTTGGGCCGCTGGCCAGCGCGATCGCCCGAGGGCAATTGGTCGTCCAACATCATCCCCGGTGGTGGTGGCACAAGGGCAAGGGGGGAACTGCTACGTTTTCAGGATCTCCGATTTTGGGGGAACGGGCAAACCTCATGGTGCCGCTGAATACCCAGGATGGGGCAATTGGCTTTATTGGGTGTTTGTCTGATCGGCCTCGTTGTTGGAGCGCGACGGAACTTGATTTACTGCAAGCGATCGCCCAGCAACTCACGATCGCGATCGGGCAAGCCCAACTGTATGAACAAACCCAAAAACAAGCCCAACGGGAACGCCTGGTGAACCAGATCACCGCCCAAACCCGCCAAAGCTTTGAACTGGCCGATATTTTGCAAGGGGCGATCGCCCGTCTGCTGGATGCACTTCAGGTCGATCGCTGCCTCGTGCATTTAGTCGATGAAGGGAGCGAAGCCACCACCCCAGAACACGCCACCGCCAGCAAACGCCTGACCTCCCACTATGCCGTCTCGCCGGAAAAGCACCTTTATGAGGTGTGTCGAGAGCCGTTTGAAGTATCCACCAACGAATTTGACTTGAATGGCCCCATTACCCAATGGGTGATTACCAACCGACGGCGGGTTGTCATTTCCGATGTGACGATGGATGAACGCATCGGCCCGAACAACGTGGAATATCAACGGGCAGAAATCAAATCCTCGTTAGTGGTGCCCGTGCAAACCAAAGAGGCGCTGTACGCCATTTTGTATTTGAACCAGTGCTCCCAGATTCGGTATTGGTCTAAAAATGATCAAAAACTGGCCCAAGCCGTGGCCGATCAGTTGGCCATTTCCATTCAGCAAGCCCGGTTGTATGCCCAAACCCAGGAACAGGCGATCGCCAGTGCCGACCAGGCACAACACCTGGCGGAAACCCTCCGAGAGTTGCAGTTAACCCAGGCCCAATTGATCCAGAGCGAAAAAATGTCGAGCTTGGGGCGGGTTGTTGCTGGCATTGCCCACGAAATCAACAATCCCGTCAACTTCATCTATGGCAATCTGCCGTATATCGAAACCTATGTGCATGATCTGGTGACGCTGCTCAAGATCTACCAGGCCCACACCTACCCACCGCCCACTGCTGCCCAGGCATTAATGGATCAGATCGAATTGGACTTTGTGTTGATGGATCTGCCGCGCATTCTCAAGTCCATGCACGGGGGGGCAGAGCGCATTCGTGAGGTTGTGGCTTCCTTGCGGAATTTTGCCCGTCTGGACGAAGCCCAGTACAAACGAGTTGATCTCCACGAAGGCATTGAAAGTACACTGCTCATTCTTCAAAGCTATCTGGCGGACGATGTGCAAATCATTCGTCGCTATGCGGAATTGCCCACCGTGGAATGCTATCCCCGCCAACTGAATCAGGCCATTCTCAATATTGTGTTGAATGCGATCGACGCCTTAAACAGCTACGCAAAACCCCACAAACAAATTGAGATTCGGACGGAGATCATTCCCCAAACCGACCTTGAGCGATCGCTCGTTCGTATTGTAATTGCAGACAACGGCCCTGGCATCGACCACACCATTCAAGCCAAAATTTTTGATCCCTTTTTTACCACTAAACCTGTGGGGCAAGGGGCCGGGCTGGGGTTAACCGTCAGCTACCAAATTGTGGTCAACCAGCATCACGGCCAACTCAAATGTGTTTCCGAACCGGGATTTGGCACAGAATTTACCCTGGAATTACCGATTTACCAACCCTTGCCCAGTTCAACCTTGCCTAGCCAAACCTTACCTAGCCAAACCTTAACCAGCCAAACCTTGCCCCACGCCGATGCACGCCCAGACACCAAGCTGAGCAACGGCAGCCACCCCATCGAAGCTGAACTGGCCCAAGGGGTGGTGATGCGCGGGCAAAGTCGCGACAGCAGTTAACGGCACCCGGTAATTCTTCAATTGAGGATTGCGATTGGGCTTTGCCATCAGCCCGCCGATGGGCAGACGGGGGGAGCAAACACCCCCGCAAGCGGCACTCAGAGAGTTGGGGCTTTTTTGGGGGTCAACACCCCAACCGTTTCCCAGGCCGATTGCACCGCCAGTTGTTCGGCGCTGGCGCTACCATACAGTTCTCCGGCTACATCGACTAGGATTTTGGCTGCCCGTTTGAAATTGGCTCTAGCCCGCAGGCGATCGCGCAGGGCAATGTACCAAATCTTGCCAGCTTTCTCCCAGGCATAGCCACCCATCGCCGTTGCCGCCAGATAAAACGCCCGATTGGGAATCCCAGAATTGATGTGAACGCCAGCATTGTCAGCCGTGCCCGTGTAAAAATCATCCACATGGCCTGGCTGGGGATCCTTCCCTAAAACGGGATCGTCGTAGGCAGTCCCCGGTGCCTTCATTGAGCGAATGCCCACCCCATTCACTTTTTCCGTCAATAATTCAGCCCCGATGATCCAGTCCGAGTCGGTCACAGTCTGGTTGAATAACCGTTGTTTGACCAAAATGCCGAATACATCTGACATGGATTCGTTGAGGGCACCGGATTCGCCGTAGTAAATCAACCCAGCTTCATATTGGGTGACACCGTGGGTTAATTCGTGCCCAATCACATCCACAGACAACGTAAAGCGATTAAACAGTGCGCCATCTCCATCGCCATACACCATTTGGCTGCCATTCCAAAAGGCGTTGTCATAGCGATCGCCATAATGCACGGTGGAATCTAACCGGAGGCCGCGATCGTCAATCGAGTTTCGCCCAAACACCTCGTCATACAGTGCAAAGGTGGCCCCAGCCCCATCGTAGGCTTCATCAACGGCCCCATCGCCCATCGGCGCATCGCCTTCACCCCGTCGCAATTTGCCCGGTAGTTGGGTCGCATTTTCAGCATCGTAAACTGTGCGGCGTTTTTCACCAGCGGGAATTCCCAAGGCAAAACTAAGCACGCCCATCACCTCGCGTCGGCCCCGAAACTGCTCCGATGCAACTAAGGTTTGCAGGGCGGCAGTTCGTTCCTGCTCGTTCCCATTTTTCACAATTTCCTCGGTAATGTGGGGAGGAATGATGTAGCACACCGGGCAGACACACCGTCGCAAGCGTTGACCCAGCCAACCGGAGGCAGCAATCTGAAACACCATACATTCTCCTAGGGGTGAGGTGGGGCTTTGGGGCGATCGCGCAGGACATAAAGCACTTGGCGCGATCGCCCATCCTCCCAGTCTAGGCACGATTTGGGGATCTGACTGCTCCCCTCAAGGTACTGTTACACAGACACGCCTTCAGACAGACGCGCCTTCCGGTTGGGCATTCCGCGCTGGGTTGACCATGATTCCCAGGCCGGGGCGATCGCCAGGCACCAAACGGCCATTTTGCAAGGTTGCGCCCAGAAAGGGATCATCCACCAAATTAAGGTGACTATCTAGATCAATATGGTGGGCTAATGGGGACAAATGGGCCAAAGCTGTATTCAACAACGAACTATCGGAATAGCACCCAAACATCACTTTCAGGCCACACGCCCGCGCCGTATGAATCATCCGCAAGGCTTCCGTTAAGCCCCCTGCTTTCATGAGCTTGATGTTGATGCCGTGGACGCGATCGGCCAAGGGCAAAATGTCATAACTGGTGAAGCAACTTTCATCGGCAAAAATCGACAAAGGAGACTGGCGATACAGTTCCAGGAGATCCCCTTCTTGACCTTTGGCCAGGGGTTGTTCAAGGTACGTAACGCCCTGTTCCGCTAACCAATCTGCCATAGCCAGGGCATCGGCCAAACTCCAGCCGCCATTGGCATCCACACTGATGTGTTTGATCTGGGGGGCAGCAGCTTTGACGGCCAAAAGCATGACGCGATCGCGCTCAATGCCTTCCGGATGGCCCAGTTTGACCTTCAGGGCTTGAATTCCTTGAAACGGCATGGCCATTGTGCCCTCTCCGAGCCAATCTCGTACCCGTTCTTGGGCTCCTTCGGGGGTATTGATCCCAATCGTGACAGACGTTAGGGGAATGCGATCGCGCTCCAGGCCCCAAATGGCCCAGAGTGGGAGATCGGCCTGTTTCCCCAACCAATCATGCAAGGCCACATCCAGCGCGGCCCGCGCCGCCGAGGGCAACCGAGCATCATTCATAATCCGCTCAATCCGCTGCCGTTCCACCGGATTCAAAGCTTTAAGTAACGGTGCAATTTTTTGGAGCGATCGCGCAATCTCTTGGGTAGTTTGGGAGACTTCGCCAATGGAAAACGGCGAGGCTTCCCCCCAACCCCGAATCCCGTCATGTTCCACTTCCACCCAGACGTTGGTGGTTTGGGCGGTGGTGCCCCGGCTAATCGTCAAAGCAAAGCGCTTATGCACCGTAAACGTCGCAATCCGAAGTTGCATAATTCCGTCGTTTTGATAAATGGCTTGATCAGTGCAATGACCAGAAAATTGTTAGAAAAAACATAGGTTAAAACTGCCCTCCAACTTACCACCAATCCTCCAAAACTATCTGTTTGGTGATGACGCGATCGCACTGCGGCGGCGTGTTGCAGCAAACTGCATGACCCACCCAAACTTGCCATAATGCTGGCATGAACGTGCTTTTCCGAATCCAATGGGGATGGGTCGCGATCGCGCTATGCTGGGCGATCGTCCCGATTGTCTTTTCTGTATCCGCTATGCCCGCGCCTGCCAAACTGTTGACTGATCCATTCTTGCAACTGCCCACGGCCACCAGCGTGAATGTGGTGTGGTTCACAGAATTTGCTGGCACCCAACACTGGGTTACCTATGGCGATCGCCTGGAACTCAAGGTCTTAGCCCAAACCAGTCGCCTCCAACGCACCCGAGAAGATGCCGAGTCTAATCTGCCCCACCCACCGGCCCAACCCACCTATCGACCTATCTGGCGGCACGAAGCCACCGTTACCGGCATCCCCCGCAACACCCGCACCGCCTACCAAGTCACCAGTGTGCGCGAGGAGGGGCAAACCGTCAGCAGTCGGCAGTTTACCCTGGCAACGGCCCCCAGCCCAGGCCAACCGATGACCATCCTCCTGACCTCCGACCACCAACTCAAGCCAATGGTGGCCGCCAACTTGCAAAAGGTGCAAGAAACCGCCGGGCAGGTGGATCTTGTCTTAGTCGCGGGGGATTTAGTTGATGTCCCCGATCGCGCCTCCGAATGGTTTGATGATGCCGCTGGGGGGGCATTCTTCCCGGCTTTACAGGGTTTGGCCCACTATGACTTGACCAAAGGAAACCACACCCGCCGCTATCGGGGTGGCGAAATTATTCAACACGCCCCCCTGTATACCGCCCTTGGCAACCATGAAGTGATGGGTCGTTTTTCCCTCAGTCGCACCCTCAAAGAGCAGTTTAGAGACGCCATCCCACAGGCGATCGCGGCCCGTCGCTACGAAGATCAGATCGAAACCATCAACCCGACGGAACATCCCGCCATCCAAGCCGCCTGGATCAAAAATCACTCTTTTAACACCGACACCTACGCCGAAATCTTTACCTTACCTGAAAGCCCATTTGGGGACGAACGGTACTATGCAGTGACATTTGGTGACTTGCGGTTAATCGTGTTATACGCCACCACAGTTTGGCGATCGCCCCTGCTTGACCCAGAAACCCGTGGTAAATATCGCGAACGGGCCACCGATTTTGACCAACCCGATGCCTGGGGCTGGGGGCAACATATTTTTGAACCGATCGCCAAAGGCAGCCCCCAATACACCTGGCTGGAACAAGAACTGCAAAGTCCGGAATTTCAGCAGGCCAAATACAAAATTGTGATGCTCCACAATCCGCCCCACTCCCTGGGCGAAAACAGCGTCCCCGCCTTTACCGATCCAGTGCAAATTATTGAGCGCGACAACCAGGGGCACATCACCGCCATTCGCTACGAATACCCCACCGAGCAGGATTACTTTACCCGCGATCTACTGCCCCTCCTGGAAAAAGCAGGCGTACAACTGGTCTTTTGCGGCCATTCCCATCTGTGGAATCGGTTCGTCAGTCCCAGGGGTATGCATTTTCTGGAATCTTCGAACGTGGGAAATTCCTATGGTGCGTATGTCGGCGATCGCCAGCGGCGTGTCCCCGAAAACTACCAGGAACGCTATGCCGCAGTCGGCGACCCCAACGGCTTAACGGCAGTAGTACCCACGATCGCCCCTTTGCAGGATGACACCGGGCACCCCCTCCCCTACATCGCCAGTAACGACCTGACCGTCTTTAGCCTGTTCGACAGCGATCGCGGCACCGTCAGCAGCTATTACTTTGACACCCGAAAACCAGACTCAGCGATCGTCAAATTTGACGAGTTTCACCTGGACTGAACCCAGACAAAACCCCAGACATTCACCAGCACACCAATCTGGATATCTGGACATTGGTAGGGGCACCCCTTATTGGTGTCCCAGAGACATAGAGAAAGACCTTGTGGCTACCCAAGCCGATCGGGAATGCTCCAGGTGAGCGCCACGCATCGGTGTGTCTTTATCGGCTCAAGCCTTGAGTCTCGTCAGCAGGGCGGGTAGGGTAGACGTGAGTTAACCCATTCACGGATTCGACCCATCCACCCACTACGGTACGTTCATTACCATGTTCAAACTCATTACTGTTTTTTGGGCTTTTATTCTCATTGCCGTGTTGATTTTGGTTGGGCGGCTGATTCGCCAACGAATTGGCCTCCTGCGATCGCTGTTTATTCCCAGTTCCATCGTCGCGGGGGTCGTGGCCTTGCTCTTGGGGCCAGGAGTGCTCGGCGCGATCGCCAATAGCGTGACCCCCGGTTCGCCCCTCACCACTGGCGTTTTCGCTCCCGAAATCCGCGACGTGTGGAGCCAATCCCCCAGCATTTTCATCAACATCGTATTTGCTTGCTTATTTTTAGGAGAACCCATTCCTGGCCCTGGGGACATTTGGCGCAAAGCAGCCCCGCAGGTTGCCTTTGGGCAAACTCTGGCCTGGGGGCAATACGTGGTGGGTTTGCTACTGTCCATGCTGATCCTCACGCCCGTTTTTGGGATGAGCCCGATCGCCGGAGCCTTGATTGAAATTACCTTTGAAGGGGGACACGGCACCGCCGCCGGGATGGCTGGCACCTTGCAAGAACTGGGGTTTCCCGAAGGAGCCGATCTGGCGCTGGGACTGGCCACCGTGGGCATTGTCTCAGGCATTGTGGCTGGCACCTGGCTGATTAACTGGGGTCACCGCCACCATCACATTCAGGTCAACCAACTGGAGACTGGGACACTGGACGACGAACTCACCCTAGAAGACGGCCATCACCACCCCCTCGACAGTGCAGAAACCCGCGCCGCCCGCGTGCGGTTGATACAAGATTTGTTGATTGATCCCCTATCGCTGAACTTTGCCTTTGTTGGGCTAGCCATCATCATCGGTTGGTTTATTTTGGAAGGCTTGAAAGCACTGGAAGCCGCAACCTGGGGCACAACTGGCCTGAAGCTCATTCCCTACGTGCCGTTGTTTCCGATGGCAGTGATTGGGGGCATTGTGGTGCAAATCGTTTTGGTGAAGCTGAATCGCACCTATCTGATCAGTCGCCCCCTCATCGCCCGGATTGGTGGCGTGGCACTAGATGTGACGATTGTGACGGCCTTAGCGACGATTTCCCTAGCGGCGATCGGCGCTAATTTTGGGCCGTTTGTCTTGCTGGCGATCGCGGGCATTCTCTGGAACGTGCTGGTGTTCGTCTTTTTAGGGCCACGGTTGCTGCCGTCCTACTGGTTTGAACGCGGCGTTGGCGATATGGGCCAGTCGATGGGGGTCACATCCACGGGCCTGTTATTGATTCGCATGGTGGATCCCAAAAACCGTTCCGGGGCGCTGGAAAGCTTTGCTTACAAGCAATTGTTTTTTGAACCCATTGTCGGCGGGGGACTGTTTACGGCGGCGGCCCCAGCGTTAATCACCCAATTTGGCCCGTTCCCGGTGTTTCTGCTCACCTCGGCGTTGCTCGTGTTCTGGCTTGTTTTCGGCTTCGTGAACTTCAAGCGAATGCGCCAAGCGGACGTCCCCTCCCAGTTGTCTTAGGGCGAAACCGCTGGTTCCAGGGCGATCGCCAGTTGTTCTGCCAAATCCGCGATCGCCTCTTTTTGGGCCAATTGCTCCAGCCATTCTGCCGGAATCGCCTCCAGCCCATAGGCCAAGCCCGCCACCCCCCCGGTCACAGCGGCAGTGGTATCGGTATCGCCCCCCAAGTTGACCGCCTGCAACACCGCAGCGGGATAGGAATCAGTATTCAGCAAGCACCAGAGCGCCGCTTCTAACGTGTGCACCACATAGCCCCCCGACTCGATCGCGTCAATGGGAGTCTGGGCGATCGCGCCACTGAGAATCCGGTCAAAATGCGCCAATTCCTGGCTAAAGGGGGCCACTGCATAAAACGGTTGGATGAGCTGAATCCCTTGCTGATAGGCCGTTTGGAGAGAGTGCCCCTGTAACAGCAATACGGCAATGCTGATGTAAATCCCACAGGCCATTTGCGATCGCGGATGGGCGTGGGTAATACCAGCAACCTGGTGAGTGCATTCCAGCAATTCAGCAAACGGCAACTGCGCATAGCAAAACGCCATGGGCAAAATCCGCATTAATGCCCCATTCCCGTTGCTGCGATCGTCCGTGCCCCCCGACTGGGTGGGCGGTACCCCCTGCAAAAGCTGAAAAATCGCCGCTTGGGTCGCATTGCCCACATCAAACACCTCGCCGTGGGGAGTCCAGTCCGCATCGGTATACCAGCGACAAAAATTCTCTGCGATCGCCTCCAGGCTAAACCCATCGATCATCGCCGCCACCAGGCCCAACGTCAGGGAACTATCGTCTGACCAGGTGCCGGGGGGCTGGTTCCACGTGCCATAGCCCCGCATGGTCGTCACCGGATCGGCTTGGCGGGTTGCCCGACTGCTGAATTCCACCGGAACCCCGAGGGCATCGGCAATACACAGTCCAAATAAACCAGAAAGAATCGCCTGTTTGTGTGTAGTCATCTCTATCTACGGGTTGAGTGGTGTGCCCCAAATGGATCGGTGCAGTTCATCTAGATCGGTGAATGAGCTAGACGAAGTATGCATCCGTTCTCTCTTCTATTGTTAAAGCATGAACGTCAACGCGCTGATGCCCCGTCAGCCAGACCCCTTGAAGGAGGGCGGAACCCCTATGATTCAACTCAATTCGTCCCTAACGATTTTGATTGCAGAACAAACATTCAGTGTGGCCGAGGCGATCGCCCAGAGTCTGGCCCAAAACGGGTATCGGGTTGTTGGCATGGTGCACACCACCGACCAGGCGATCGAAACCGCCATCCTGCAAGTGCCAGATATTGTGTTAATGAATGTCTCCCTGGCCGGCACGCTGGACAGCCTCACGGCAGCGCAACAGATTTATGACACACTCAACTGCCCGGTTGTATACCTGTCCACCCTGACCAAACCCTTGGCCGATATTGAGGGCACCCAGTTAGTCCCCATCCACGGTTCCCTGGTCAAACCGTTCACTGCCGATGCCCTGGACACAGAAATTGTCGCCACGCTAGCCGCTTACCGGGCCTACCGCCTCCAGCAGGCTACCACCACCAACCCCATCCCCCTGGACACGCCCGATACAGCCCTGGAACTGGGGTTAGCCGATCAATGGCTGTTGCGGTTGTTGGCCGTTGCCAGCCAAATGTTACCGATTCCCCGCATTTTCTTTCAAGCCGAGACGTTGATCATCCTGACGGAAACCACGGACAGTGCGCGATCGCTCAGCGACTTCTGTCAGGCGGCTCAATTGCCCTATTCCTACCAAATCTTTACCTGGCAGTGGCAACACCACCAATATTTGCCCTACGACCACGCAGCATGAACCAGCCGATCAAAGAGACCGGGAAATGCCCAGACCCCGCTTAACTCAAAGCTTCTGAGAGACAGTCAGCGGTTGCCTCCACCAGGGCGATCGCGTTTTCATACATCATCCGTGTTGGCCCCAAAACGCCCACACTCCCCACGGGGACTGTTCCTTTGTGATAGGTAGACGACACTAGCGCACAGGACTGAATGGGTTCCAGCGGATTTTCCGCCCCAATGCGAACCGTCACCCGGCGATCGCTTGGTTCTAGTTTCGGCTCAAAAATCAACGGCAACAGTTGATCCTGTTCGTCTTCCAGCAAATGGACAATCATTTGGATTTGTTGCACTTCCGAAAATTCGGGTTGGCGCATCACTTCGGAAAGGCCACTGATCATAATTTGGGTGCTGGTGGGGGTTTGCGATCGCCGGGAAACTTCTGCCAATACCAGCTTCAAAAAGTCGCCATAGCGTTGAAATTCTCGATCCAGCTCACGCCAATCCATACTGGCCAGTTCCGCGATCGCCTTGCCCCGTAACTGGCTGTTCAAAAAATTCGACAAAATCTGCAATTCCTGCTCCAGCAATTCCGCCGCCAACAGCGACTCTCCATTCCCCAACATGGGCAAATCCATTAACGCCGATTGGGTTTCATAGGAATCGGTGACAAAAATCAACATAACCCGGTTGGCATCCACAGGCACCAGTTGCACATGGCGCAGATGGGTCACATAGGTTTGGGGCATGGTAATCAGGGCAATGTAACCGCTGACGGTTGCCAAAATCTGGGAAGCCCCCCGCAACATCGCTTCCAAACTGTGGTCGCCCTGATGCAAGCGATCGCTCAAAATCCCTTCCAGTTGCGTCGAAAGTTCCGTCGTCGGAGTCATCAACTTATCGACATATAACCGATAGCCAAAATCCGATGGGATGCGCCCTGCCGAGGTGTAGGGCTGGTACAACAACCCCGATTTTTCCAACATGCCCATGACATTGCGGATGGTGGCCGAACTCACGCTGAGGTTATATTCCTTGACCAGTGCCTCTGAGCCGACAGGTTCGGCGGTGGCAATGTAGTGGCGGACTGTGGCCCACAGCACCTGTTGTTGACGATGGGTAAGACGCAATTGGGATGACATTCAGGGATTTTTTAAAGAGATTAATTAACGTGAATGGAAGAAAATCGCTTGGAAAAAGAACGCACCCGCCGGAGCAACAAGCGTTTGCCAGTTAAAAGGATGACGTTATGGCCCAGAAGGTGGGCGATCGCGCCAGGGACACCGCCGCTCACCGCACTCCCAATCTTGGGTTATCATCCCGCATTTTAAGGGAGAAAAAAGTGCGACCAGAACCAGCCCCCCGGAGGAAGGCCAATTTGCCTATTGATCTTGCCTTTACTATACGGTGTCTCCCCCAAGACCGCACCGACCCAAGGTTACTTGTGCCCCCGCTGGAGCCTGCCCCAAGCCACGCGCGATCGCCCCGGCCCCGCTCAGCGCCCGTGCCTTAATAGGTCGGAACGGCGGGATCCACCATCACCGCATAGGCATGGATGCCACCCCCCACATTTTTCACATTAGTAAAGCCCTGACTCAGCAACCACTGGCACATCTGGGCCGATCGCATCCCGTGGTGACACAGCACCAGCGTTTCTTTCGTTGGGTCGAGGTAGGTCACAATCTGCTCCGACCACTGGCTATAGTTACTGAGCGGAAGGTTTATGAAACCGGGCAGTGCGGCAATTTCTAGCTCTTGGGGTTCGCGCACATCCACCAATTGGCGATCGCCCTCCGGTTCTGCCAAAAGTTGAGCCAATTCTTCAACGCTGATCTCTGGGATGGAAGCACCGTACATAGACATCGTTCAGTAAACACCACGCCCCTACATTAGCAGGTCAAGCTTCATCGTTGCGGGCCATACCACCAGCCCCAGCCATCGCGATCGCCCCCGTGACCTCCCGCAAATAACCAGATTTTCTGACATTTAGAACCAGAACATTTATCCACGATTGTTGGTCGCTTCAGTCTCCACTACACTGCAAATGACTGATTTTATTTCTTGAGCCAACCATGACCATAACGCCCAGCGAAACCCAACAGGCTTCTGCCGCAACGAAGGTAAAAATTCTGAGCGAGGCCCTGCCCTACATCCAGCAATTTACCGGCAAAACCATTGTGGTGAAGTATGGGGGAGCCGCCATGAAAGACAGCACCTTGAAAGACCAGGTGATTCGGGATGTGGTGTTTATGTCCTGCGTGGGGATGCGGCCCATTTTGGTGCATGGGGGCGGGCCAGAAATTAACACCTGGCTGGATAAACTGGGCATCGAGCCACAATTTAAAAACGGCTTGCGCGTTACCGACGCCGCCACGATGGATGTGGTGGAAATGGTGTTAGTCGGTCGCGTGAATAAAGAAATTGTGTCGTTGATTAATAAGGCGGGCGGGGCCGCTGTGGGCCTGTGTGGCAAAGATGGGCATCTGATTCAGGCACGGCCTGCCGATGCCGAAGGGGTAGGCTTTGTGGGCGAAGTTGCCAGTGTGGATCCCAGCATTTTGGAGGCGATCGTCAATGCGGGGCACATCCCCGTGGTGTCCAGTGTGGCGGCGGACGAAACCGGACAAGCTTATAACATCAATGCTGATACGGTTGCGGGGGAAATTGCTGCCGCCCTCGGAGCCGAAAAGTTGATTTTGTTGACGGATACAGCGGGAATTTTGCGGGATTATCACGACTCTGCCACATTAATTCCCCGGTTGGATATTGCGGAAGCACGGCAATTGATTGCGGAGGGCGTGGTATCGGGGGGGATGATCCCCAAAGTGACCTGTTGTGTGCGATCGCTGGCCCAAGGCGTAAAAGCCGCCCACATTATTGATGGTCGCTTGCCCCACTCCCTCTTGCTAGAAATCTTCACCGACTCCGGCACTGGCTCCATGATTGCCTCCTCTGCGTGGGGCTAGGAGAAAGGGCTGGCCCAATCAAGATTGCGCCTGAAGCCCGATCGCCTCGGTAATGCTCGCCAGACCTTGGGCTTCCAGGTGGGCCAGCAACCCGGCCAAAATCCGGCGCACCATCCACGGCCCTTCGTAAAACCAGCCGGTGTATAGCTGCACCAAACTGGCCCCAGCGGTAATTTTCTCCCAGGCATCCGCCGCCGTGAACACGCCGCCCACGCCAATAATCGGTAACTGGCCCTGAGTTTCGCGGTAAATGAACCGAATCACTTCGGTCGATCGCTGGCGCACGGGTGCCCCGCTGATGCCCCCCGCTTCTTCGGTGATGGGTTTGCCGGTTTTGGCGATGATGGCGGTCTTTAGGCCATCCCGACGAATGGTGGTATTGGTAGCGATGATGCCCGCCAGGTGATGAGTTTGGGCCAGGTCAATCACATCGGCGATCGCGTCCCATTCCAAATCCGGGGCAATTTTCACCAACAGGGGTTTGCGACGAGTGTTGGCCGCCTGGAGCGCTGCCAAAATCGGGCTGAGTTGGGCCTTGTCTTGCAGCGATCGCAAACCGGGGGTATTCGGAGAACTGACATTGACCACAAAATAATCGCCCCAGGGTTCCAATAACTGAAAACTGGTGACGTAATCCTCAGCGGCCTCCTCCAGGGGCGTGACCTTCGACTTGCCCAGGTTAATCCCCAAGGGAAACGATCGCGCCGGAGCCTCAGCCCAGCGAGTTTGCAGGCGATCGGCCAGGGCTGCGGCCCCCTGGTTATTAAAGCCCATCCGATTCAATGCGGCCCAGTCAGCCGGGAGGCGAAACAGGCGGGGCGGGGGATTGCCGGGTTGGGCGTACTGCGTGACTGTGCCCAATTCTGCAAACCCAAACCCAAAATAAGGCCAAATGCCAGACGCAACCCCATCTTTGTCGAACCCAGCAGCCAACCCAATCGGATTTGGTAAGGCAATACCCCAAACTTTTTGCTCTAATTGGGCATTCTGAAGAGTGTAGAGGGCTTGAAACTGGCGCAAAACCAACTGTTGCCAGGTTACCCCTTGGGGTTGATCGAGTTGATGCAGGATTTTGAGGCTTTGCTGGTGCAGCCATTCAGGGTCGGCGCGGAAACCTGAAAATAAAATTGGGCGAATAAGTAACTGATACGGGTCAAAATGGGAACTTTGTTGCATAGGGGCAGTTGGATTCGTCCGTTTATGTGGATTTCCAGCAGGTTTGTTCGGGGTGCCTGCATTAGGATAGAAGCATCTGTGAGTATTACGGGTGTGGTGCTGGTTTGTCCACAGTTTGGAGTTAGTCACGCGCGATCGCCCAACCACGCCAGCGCCATGAGGAACCAGCCAGCGTAGCCTCGGGTGCCAATTTCCCGTTGATCTAGCCTCAAAGCCAGCGATTCCAGGTTCGCCTCAACCGAATCGTTCTATCATGCTTCCACTCATCGCCCTTAATTCAGTTATTTATAAACTTCCCTGGAAATGGTTCAACAGCAAGAGCCAAATACTTACGACAAGCAACTCGTAGCCTTGGGGCGAGTCTTACAAACCTTGCGCGAAGAAGAAGATTCCGACGTCTTAATTGAAACGGTCATCAGTTTTCTCAAGTCAGAGTTTGCCTACAGTCTCATTTGGGTGGGGCTGTACGATCGCCTGGAACATCGACTGTTGGGCAAAGGCGGTGTCGCACCGCTCCCAGATGCCGCCTTTTTGAAGCAGCGCTTTACCCTGAATCCGGGGGATGTGCTGGAGCAAGTGGTGATCCAGCAGCGACCGATGGCCATCCCCGACTTGCGCGAAGAATTGCGGGCGGGGGAATGGCGGAAAGCGGCCCAAAAGTACAGCATTCAAGGCACGGTCATTTTTCCCATTCGCTACCGCGATCGCTGCTACGGTGTCGCCTTAATGGGTTCGCCCCATTGGGGCATTTCCCCCAAATCCGATGAAAAAGCGCGGTTGTCCATGATCTTGGGCGAGTTTGCCGCCTCGTTGTTCAAGATCGAAACCGAATGGCAACGGCAACAAACCAAACACCCCGATGAACCGCTCCTGAACTTATTGACCCAGATGCGATCGCTCTCTGGGCTTGGCCCCCGGCTCGAAGCCGTCGTCGAAGAAACCCACCAGTTTATCGAACCGACCCGCACGAGTATCTATTGGTACGAGCGAGAACGGCGCTACTTTTGGCGACGACTGGGCAACCGCCAACGCACCACGGGTTTTGGCGAGGCCAATCAACCCGCATCAGGAATTACAGCCCAGGAAGTCAATGGCTTTTATCAGGCTTTGCTGGCGGATCAGGTGGTGTCCATTGGGGAAGCCCACAGTTCTCTCAAAGCGGATATCACCAGTCGGTTGATGCAGCAAATTCGGGCGCGATCGCTCCTGGCAGCGCCCATTCTGTTTCAAGATGAATTGCTGGGGTTTCTTGCGGTGGAAGGCAACGAACCCCGCATTTGGACAGAGCATGAAAAACATTTCATTCGCGGAGCGGCCCAAATGATCAGCCTGGTTGCCCCCTTAAACGAAATGGAAAGCACCATTGAACAAGTCCAGCACGATCGCCAACTCACCGCCGAAATTGCCCGTGCCATTTACGACGAAACCGACTGGAAAACCACCGTCAAACACGCGGCGGATCAACTGTGTAAGCGGCTCAAAGCCGAACGGTTTTTGATGTTGGTGTATGACCCCAATCAACAGAACTTTGAAACCTGTTATCAAAGCCAACCCAGCAATCGGCGGCCCCTCCACGGGCTGTTGCCCCCCCTCAGCGAGATCGATCGGCGCTTGCTCGAAACCAGCGAAGTGGCCATTGGCATCGAAAATTTGGATGGAGATTTGAAACTGGTCGCATGGCGCGATCGCCTCCTGGAATTGGGGATTAAATCCTTGCTGATGTGCAATATGGCCAGTGGGCATCCCCTGGAAGGGGTCTTGGTCATTGGGCACGAAGCCCCCCGCAGTTGGACTCGGCTCGAACTGGATTTGGTGCGAGTCGTCAGCCAGCAACTTGGGTTCATCTTGCATCAATGGCAACTGCAACGCCAAATGGAGCAACACCAACAACTCCAGCACACCACCCAAACTGGCTTACAAGCGCTGCAACAGATCCACCACCTCGACAAACTGGAAGAAACCGCCCTGAAGCATGTGGTTAGCGTGCTCCAAGCTCCGCTGGCAGTGATGGTGAAGTGGATTCCGGGCCAAACCGTGGGCACGATCGCCACATCGCCAATCCCCAGCGATCGCTTCAAAGTGGATACCGAAACCCGCATCGCCATTCAACAGGATCCCTTAATTCAGTGGGCGATCGCCACGCCGGATATTTTGAGTTGCAGTGGGGCCGATATTCCTGCCCAAAGTCGGCAATGGCTGATTGGCAAAGGCATTGGGCAAATTTTGGTGATGGCCCTCCGCACCGCAGGCCACCACTGGCCCAGTGGCGTGATCATCGTCGCCGACGAACCAGGACGGCATTGGCGCGATCGCCATCTCGTCGCCTTTGAAACCCTGGTCAACCAAATCGCCTGGACGCGGCGACACCTGATTTTGGTGGAACAACTGACCACCCGCCAACTCGAACTCGAACGACTGGCCTGGTACAAACATCGGCGGTTAGAAGAAACCCATCGCCTGCTCCATGCCGGGTTGAGCCGTTTAGACGAATTGGGCAATCTCAAAGACCCGCTCTTGGTCACCCGCCAACAACAACTGTTGCGCCAACTCAAAGACGCGATCGCCCCCCTGCCCCAAGTCTTGGCCACAGAAAGCTGGCAACTCCAGACTACGACTAATGCGATCTCCCTCATTTCCCTGCTGAAACGGGCCTTAGAACGAGTGGATGAGCGCATCCAAAAAGGGCAACTGTGGATCCAAGTCCACGACGAAACCAACCTCACCATCAGCGGCGACATTCCCAAAATTGAACTCGTGCTATACGAACTGTTGCGCCTTGCCTGTGAGCGATCGCCCGTGGGTAGCCGCATTGACCTGTGGTGCCGCCAGATCGACAGTCGCTGGTTCGAGCTTTGCATTACCGACCAAGGCTCCGTCGATCCAGAGCTGTTTACCGACCTCACCAGCGATCGCGTTGACTGGCTCGAACCGACCCTCCTCGACTCACCACCAGGGTTGCACCTGCTCATCTGCCAATCCCTCATGGCCAACTTCGGCGGCGAATTTAACTTCTACAAACTGGAAGATGGCCGCAACACCAGTCGCCTCGTCCTCCCCCTCGCCGTGAGCAACTCCGGCGATCGCTCCACCAACCTCCGCACCACAGGCTAACCCGTGCCGCAATTGGAACCCTGCTTAGCTCACTAGCCTAGATTGGGCAACTGCGCGATCGCGGAATTCTGCTAAGGAGCCAGAACAACGCGGTAGAGTAAGAGGAGTCGTTTGTTACAGAGTGTTGCGATGGAGTCTGTTTCTCGTCCGACGCGATCGCCCGTCAAGTTTCGGCAAGCCTTACCCGCCAAGCTGTTTCATTGGATCAACGCCATCAGCCTCCTCACCATGCTCATGAGTGGGTTGCAAATTTACAACGCCAATCCCGTCTTTGGGGGGCGAGAGGGCTGGCATATTCCCCAGTGGTTTCTCCTAGGTGGGTGGCTAGCGGGCGGGCGACACTGGCACTTTGCCGCCATGTGGGTGTTCGCGCTGAACTTGCTGGCCTATGGCGTGTATATCCTCGTCACACAGCGTTGGAAACGGCGGTTTGTGGGCCACAACGACTTAAGCGCCTTGCAAACCGGCACCAACCCCAAACGCAAAATTTACGCTTGGCATCGACTGGTGTACACAGCCATCATTCCGGTGTTGCTGTTAGCGATTTTTACCGGGATTGGGATGTATAAACCCGCGCAGTTTCCCTGGATTGTGGAGTGCTTTGGCGATTGGTTTGCCCTGCGGGTCGTGCATTTCGCCACGGTGCCCCTGGTACTGCTGTTTGCGATCGCCCACTCCCTCCTCGCCCTCAAAGCCGGAGGCGAGCGCTTAATCAACTCCATGTTTTGGGAAGACATGCTGTAAGGCCACCTTCGCCATTCCCGCTCCCTGACCATCCGTTGTTTACTCAGCCCTGATCCCATGTCTGACTCGTCTGACTCATCCCTTTCCCGGCGCAATCTGTTGCGGTTATCGGGCTACTCCGTTGGCGGCATGTTGCTGACGGGCGTATCGTTCACCCTGTTGGAAAGCCTTGCGGGCAAAGCCACCGAACCCCTGAACCAAAAGGTCGAGGAGTTGCTGTTTAAGCCCCAAACCCCCGTCCCTGAATTTCCGTCTAGCGCGATCGAGCCTGATGCTTTAATCGTCAATACCTTTGGTTACACACCCGTCATTGATACGGAAAAGTTTCGATTAATCATCGATGGAGAAGTCGAAAATCCCGTCACTCTGGACTTAGCCGCGATTCACCAACTGCCCAAGCAATCAATGGTGATCCGCCATGTGTGTGTAGAAGGATGGGCAGCGATCGTGCAATGGGGCGGTGTGCGAGTCAGTGATTTGCTCCAACTGGCCCGCCCAAAACCCACAGCGCGGTATGCCTATTTTTTGTCTGCCGATCGCTACTACGAAAGCTGGGATCTGGCCTCCTGTCTCCATCCCCAAACTTTGCTGGCCTACGAGAAAAACGGCGATCCCCTCCCGGTAGACAATGGTGCCCCCTTGCGGCTGGCCTCACCGATCAAACTGGGCTACAAACTCAGCAAATGGGTGGGGCAAATTACGGTGGTGAGTGAATTGCGATCGCGCCGGGGCTACTGGGAAGATCAGGGCTATGAATGGTTTGCCGGGTTGTAAGCCACCTCGATAGGGGCGATCGCGGAATTCACGGTTCCAACAACAACTGCCATTCCTTCGCCTTCGCACTCCAAGATGGCTCCGACGTTTCGCCCACCACAAACGGCCCCCAATAACGCCGCGATCCATCTTGGGCAAACGCCACCACCACATCCCCCTGCTTCAGTCTTAGCGTGCGCTTAGGCAAGGACAGCACCAACCCCTGCTGACTGCCTTCACCAGGATCAAAATCCCAGTGAGCCGGATTCTCAAAGCCTTTGGGGCTGGCAGCTTGGAGCAACAACGCAATGCGCACCGGATGCTCAGAGGCGTTGCCCACCCGCAAAGTGCCCTGCCAGGTGGCCGCCCCTTTGGTATTGCCTTTGAGATTTGTGGCCGTGGCTTGGGCCAAAACCGAGGGCACTCCTGGTTCACGGATCATCACCGGGGCCGCCGTTGGCTCAGGAACAGCCAGTTCTTCCAGGGCGACGGGTTCCGCAGAGGGCACAACCGGGCGACTGTTCACCAACCACAACCCCGCGATCGCCACCGCCAGAGTCGTGACCACAGCCACAGACCATCCTTTCATCTTGCGACCCCTGATTGGTTTCTCCCGCATTGCAACCCTGCCCCTACAATTAAATAGCTGAATAGCCGCCACTACTTTTGTGATAGCAAGTTTCGGCTGGTTCGACTGGGAGTTCCGTGATCCCCACAGAATTTGTAATATGCTGTGAAAAATTGACGGCGATCGCCCCGCTGGGTTCCGGCCTGCACCATTGGCCTAGCATCCGGTCACGGGCGATCGTCCCTTGGCTGTGCGCCACCCTTGCCCTACCGTTGAGAATTGGTTAATCCATGCAAAATACCCGGATTAGCACCCTGTTTGACACGATCGCCGATGGCCTGGGAGCCTGGTTTCGGAACCCGTGGCGGCGGCTGTCCCTGCTCATCATCAGCATTCTGTCTGGCAACTTTGTGGGGGTAGCCACCTCTGCCATTTCGGGCCAAAGTGCCCACCAAGATGTGGTGATTGCGGTGCTGTTGGTGGTTTTCGTGGAAGGGGTGAGCCGTCTGGCCTATCGCCTGAAGCCAGAACAGGCGCGATCGCTCCCCATGCAAATGCTCAATGCCTTCAAAATTGGGTTAACCTATGCCCTGTTTCTGGAAGCCTTCAAACTGGGGTCATAAGTCCGGCGCACCCTGGAAAAAGCCACTGCCCATCCGCTAGATTGGAAAGAATCCTTGCATATCAGCGGCTGTTATGACTCCTTTTGATTTAGCTCAAGCCCACGCACCTGCCCAGACTGACGTTGCAACCAAGTTAGCGGCCCTGCGATCGCACCTGGTTGCCCACAAGTTGGATCTGTATCTGGTGCCCTCCGCCGATGAGCACTTAAACGAGTATCTCCCCGAACTGAAACAGCGCCGCCAGTGGATCAGCGGGTTTACGGGGTCAGCCGGAGACTTTCTCGTGGGGCAGGAGCACGCCTGGGTCTTTGTGGATTCTCGCTACTACGAACAAGCCGATCTCGAAGTCGATGCTCGCCACATTCACACCGCCAAAGTCGGCCAACCCGACCACAAAACCCTGCTCGAAACCCTGGAAGCCCTGGGTCGCGCCGCCCAAACCACGGGGGCAACCCTGCGCCTGGGGTACGATCCATTCACCCTATCTATGAGCCAAGGTCGCGACTTGCAACGGCAGGTTGAACCCTGTGGCATTGTCCTGGTACCGATCGCCACCAATTTAGTCGATCAAGTGCGATCGCAAGCCCCGTGGAACGCGGAGCCTCGGCCAGAGTACGCCAGTTCTTCCCTGTTTTATTTGCCCGATGCCCTCACTGGCGAAAGCATTACCCAAAAGCTCGAACGCTTGCGGGAGAAACTCGTAACCGCCAACGCCGACATTTTGCCCATCACCAAGCTCGATCAAATTGCGTGGCTGTTCAACGTCCGTGGTTGGGATGTGCCCTACAACCCCGTCTTCATCGCCTACGCGATCGCCACCCGCCAAGCCACCTACCTTTTCACCAATCTTGATCGCATCGACCCACCATTGCGCGAACTGCTCGCCCAAGCAGTGACCCTCTTGCCCTACGACCACTACGGCCCTACCCTCACCTCCTTGCTGACCCCCAGCAGCCGCGTCTTGCTAGATCCCAAACACACCACGATGGGTACAGTGCAATTGCTGCAAGATACCACCGGGGGCGATCGCTGCAAAATCGTGGAAACCGCCCACCCCGTCGAGGGCATGAAGGCCCGGAAAAACACCACCGAAATCGAACAAATGCAAGCGGCGAACCTCAAAGCCAGTCGCGCCAAAACCCGCACCATCAAGTGGATCCTTGACCAAGTTGACCAGGGCCACCCCATCACCGAAGCCGATGTCGCCCGCACCATTGAGCAATACTACGCCGCCGAAACCGACTTCCAGGGCCTCAGCTTCAATACCATCGCGGGTACGGGTGCCAACAGTTCCATCGTCCATTACGGCACCCCCAACCCCCAAGCCCAGTTGCGATCGGGCGACCTGCTCCTCCTCGACTCTGGCGCTCAATACGCCTCTGGCACCACCGACGACACCCGCACCATCGCGATCGGCACCCCCACCCCAGAACAACGCGATCGCTACACCGAAATCCTCAAAGCCCACATCAACTGCGCCATGCAAAAATTCCCCCAGGGCACCACAGGCGCACAACTCGACGGCATCACCCGCGCCACCCTCTGGCACGCAGGCTTAGACTACGGCCACGGCACTGGCCACGGCGTTGGCGCATTCCTCAATGTCCACGAAGGGCCAAACGGCATCAGCAAACGCGTCAGCGAAACCCTGGAACCCGGCATGATTACCAGCATCGAACCGGGCTACTATCAACCCGGTTGGGGCGGCATCCGCATCGAAAACCTCTACGTGGTCAAAGCCCTACCCACCGAAACCACCGACTCCGCCCCCCAAAGCCCCTGGTACTGCTTCGAGTCCCTCACCTACATCCCCTTCGACAACCGCCTCATCGACTACACCCAACTCGATGCCCGCCAACGCACCTGGCTCCAAACCTATAACCAAACCATCCTCACCAAACTCACTCCCCTCCTCACCCCCGAAGAAACCCAGTGGCTCCACTCCATCTGCGAATTTTGAAGTTTATCTACTAAGTAGTCTAATGTTTACGTATCAATAAGTATTTATTTGATTTCAGACATAGAATTAATTAGTCACCTTGGCGAAATGCAGCAATCAGAATCAAAAATTGCACTCTTGATTGATGCAGATAATGCACCTGCATCTAAAATTGAAGCGATTGTATCTGAGATTGCAAAATACGGAGTTGCTAACATTCGCAGGGCATACGGAAATTGGAAAAGCCCTAATTTAAAAGTTTGGGAGGAGTGCTTACATGAATACGCCATTCGTCCCATTCAGCAGTTTGACTATTCAAAGGGGAAAAATGCTACCGATGCAGCGATGATCATTGATGCGATGGACTTACTGTATACACAGGAGTTAGATGCTTTCGCACTTGTATCAAGCGATTGTGACTTTACACCCCTAGTAATGCGGATTTTAACTAACGGATTAAAAGTTTACGGTTTTGGGGAAAGTAAAACTCCAGCACCTTTCGTTTATGCATGTTCAACATTCCTCTATTTAGAAACTATTGATCAGGAGATAAATTCTGATCAAGGCTCTAAAGTATCTACAAAAACGAAGAAAACAGGTAAAGATCTAAAGCAAGATACCAAGTTGATGAATTTGTTAAGAGGTGCCGTTTCAAGTACATTAGATGACGATGGCTGGTCTAATTTAGCAGAAATTGGTGGACGCATAGCAAACAAGACATCTTTTGATCCACGTAACTACGGATATGCCAAGTTAAGTGGTTTATTTGAAGCGATTGACTTATTTGAAGTACAACGGAGAAACAAAACAGTTTACGTAAGAAATAGATACAAAAATTATACCAATTAGGAACTATATGATGATTCGAAAATCTCAAAAGTGTATCATCTATTTCTAATTAATTAGAAAACAGCAGAGATCGCTTACTTTGTTGGGATTTATTTAGAGCAATACGGAGGGCACCTATGGAAAATTCACGTCATGTTTCTTTGCACCAAAACGGAATTGATCAAGTGCTCACAATTCCCCCTGAATTTGCCCTATCTGGCACAGAAGTCTTACTTCGCAAAGAGGGTCAACGTTTGGTTATTGAACCCCTTCCCTCTCACTCTCTGCTTGCCTTGCTGACAACATTGCCAGATATTCCAGAGCCTTTTGCAGATATTGACGAGGGATTAGCGCCTCTAGCTGACATCAGCCTCTAGCACCCTCAATGGCCTATCAATACCTCCTAGATACCACCATCCCGGCTATTGCATCAAGTTGCTAAGGCAAGAGTTATGTCCAGTAGAGAATTCTGGCGTTAGGGAAGTATTGGGTGATCGCGGATGCACACTCAGACATAACAACAACGTGGAAAAGGACGAAGAACCTCTTCTTACTATGGCGAAAAAACCAGAATCGCCCCCTGACTTTAGGGACAGATAGGGAGCTTGCGCGACTCACTCGTTCGGGCGAGGGCGATCGCTAGGAGACTGAAGCGGGAGTTGCCGAATTAACTGGTGGCTCAAAAATTAGTTTTGTAGATTGTTGAATGGGAATGGCAATATGAAATTCGGTGCCTTTACCCAGTTCTGAAAGACAGCGGAGTTGGCCGCCGTGTTTGTCGGTCACAATTTGATAGCTAATCGATAAGCCCAAGCCTGTGCCACGACCTACGGGTTTGGTGGTAAAAAAAGGTTCAAACAGGCGATCGCGAATCGGTGCAGGAATACCAGGGCCATTATCAGCAATCACAATTTCGATCCAACCATCCTCTCGTTGAGCAGTTTTAATCGAAATCCATAATTCTGCTGGCAGTGATTTAGGCTTTGATGATGAATTATCAACACCAAGCTGAGGAGAAATAGCACTTTGAGTTGCTTCTTCCAAGGCATCAATTGCATTACTTAAAATATTCATAAAGACTTGATTTAGTTGGCCTGCATAGCATTCCACCAGCGGTAATGAACTGTATTCTTTATGAATTTCAATTCCTGGAAATTGGCCCTGAACTTTTAGCCGATTCTGCAAAATCAATAATGTGCTATCAATCCCCTCATGAATATCAACGGCTTTCATTTCAGCTTCATCTAAGCGAGAAAAATTTCGCAATGAAAGCACAATTTGACGGATGCGATCGGCTCCTACTTTCATTGAGGCCAGCATTTTAGGCATATCTTCAATCAGAAAATGTAGATCAATTGCTTCAGCTTCGGCTTGAATGGCGGCCTCAGGCTTGGGATAGTGCTGCTGGTAAAGCTGAACTAAATTTAAGATATCGTGCGTGTAGCGATCGACATGAGCCAAATTCCCATAAATAAAATTGACTGGGTTATTAATTTCATGGGCGACCCCAGCCACAAGCTGCCCTAAGCTCGACATTTTTTCCGTTTGGACTAACTGAGATTGAGTTTTGTGGAGTTCATTTAAAGTTTGCTCTAGTTGCTGTGCTTTATATTCTGCCGTTTTTGCGGCTTCTTTTGCCTCGGCATATAGCATAGTTTGGCTTCTGGAGAGTTTCCGAACAATCGAGATACCAATGATCAAAACAGCGCCGAGGGAAAGGGCAATCACTCCGGCAGAAAGGCGCTTAAATTGGCTAATGGATTGAAAAACTAGATATTTTGGCTGATCGTAAATAATAACAATTTCATGATTTTCTCCAGGATTAATTGTTTCGTAGCTAATGATTTTAGCGAGATTATGGTGAATGCTACCGTGTTGACCGTCTAATAAGCGCTGACTGATTGTAGTGGGATAATCATTTTGGAGGGCAGGAATTGATCCTTGATTAACACTCCAACGCTGGTGAGTCATAGAATTCCATAGATAATAGCCTTGAGGTGTCGCTAACATAATTGCTTGCTTGGAATTATGTTCGCTCGCTTGCATTAGTTCTGCTAAAGCGTAGGTAAAAATTGTTGCGACTAAAACACCTTTGAGCTGGCCTTTTCCATCGTATATTGGCGTTGAATAGTGAATTATAGGATCAGATTGGAGTTGTTGATTCTGAGTGGGTTCAATTTCAAATTTCGAGATATAAACCTGGCCAGATTTTAAGCGAATTGCTCCCTGGAAAAAATCAGCCTGCAAGTTCAGTTGGGTTTGTGGCTTTGGGGCAGAGGCGATCGCAGAAGGACAATTGCCATTACCGCTTACACAGACCAATTCTCGACCCGTCTCATCAAAATAGCGAAGGGCTTTATAGTGCGATCGCGTATTCATCAGAGTGCGGAAAATAATCTTAGTTCGCTCGCTCCAAGCGGCATCGGTAATCTGCAATTCGCTGGAATCAATTCCATTCCCGGCCTGAACGCGAGTCACCCCTTGAATGGGCGGCATTTGAGCCAACATTAAAACATCGCTGTGGACACTTTGCAGTAATTGATCAATCCGTAATGCTTGCGCAGATACATCTTTTTCAATCTGGCTCACGCTCAAATCTGTGAGAGCTTTTGTCGAGGAAAATAAGCCATATAAACCCACCGTTGAAACTGGAACAACCGTACTGAGTACCAACAGGGTCAGTAGCTTACTTTGTAGATTTTTGAGAATAATTTTTTGAACAGATAGCTTACTATGCAGGGTTCTGAGCATCAGGTCTGCCTCAAAGAAAGATGTGCTGATCTGGCTAGCACGACAAAAGCTCGGCGACGACGTGCTCTGATGCATCCTGACTTAAACGCCCCAAAGGGCGGCGATACCCGCTCTCTATTAAAGTTCCCTGACAGATCTGGGGAAACAACACAACGCCAGAAGATTTCACGGAGAGGAGGCCAAACCAAGGAGGTAGAATAAGAAGTTGGCCCTACTTCGATTGTGAGCGTCACGGTTCAACATTTTGGTGCATCGCTCTGATCCGTATAGGTGTACCAAAGTCTGTGAACCACGGTCTGGCAAATAGCCGTTGTCTGCGTGGTGAAACTGGCAACGGCTCTCGTTTTTGCTTGTGATTTAGGGTGCGATCGCTGCTGCCATTAGGAGTTTATCCGTGACTAATCAAGCTATCAGTCCATACGAAACAAAGACCCAAGACATCGCTCGGCAGTTGCTTTCTGCTACGCGCGAGGGGCGATCGCTGTTTGCCCAAATGCGCGACCAGATGCGCTGGGATGACAAGTTACTGAACTGGGCCATGAGTAACCCCGGTTTGCGGGTGCAGTTGTTCCGCTTTATCGACTGTTTGCCCGCGTTACGCAGTAAACCCGAAATTGCCCGCCACTTGCAAGAGTATCTGGGGGATGCATCCGTCGAGTTGCCCGGTGCGCTGAAGGGAATGCTGAACTTTGCCCAGGCCGATTCTATGCCGGGACAGTTGGCCGCAACGACCGTCTCAACCGCCGTGGAAACCCTGGCCCAAAAGTATATTTCGGGGGAAACCATCCAGCAGGCGCTTAAAACAATTGAACGGCTCCGCAAAGACAAAATGACCTTCACGGTGGATTTGCTCGGCGAGGCCGTGATCACGGAACCAGAAGCCCAATCCTATCTCGATCGCTATCTGGAACTGATGGGCCAGTTAACCGATGCAGCCAAGGGGTGGTCAACCGTGGAGCAACTCGATCGCGCCGATAGTCAGGAATTACCCAAAGTTCAAGTATCGGTGAAGTTAACCGCGTTTTATTCCCAGTTTGATCCCCTGGATGAACAGGGCAGTACAGAGCGCGTCACAGAGCGGGTGCGGCTGTTGTTGCGCCGAGCCAAGGAGTTGGGGGCGGCAGTCCACTTTGACATGGAGCAGTACCATTACAAAGCCATGACCCTGGCGATTTTGAAGCAGGTGTTGCTGGAACCGGAATTTCGCGATCGCGCGGATATTGGGGTCACGTTCCAGGCATACTTGCGGGATAGTTTGGGCGATTTGAAAGACTTTGTGGAATGGGCTAAAACTCGTGGAACACCGCTGACCGTGCGCCTGGTGAAAGGAGCCTATTGGGATCAGGAAACGATTAAAGCGGTGCAAAAAGATTGGGCCCAGCCAGTCTTTAATGACAAGGAATCCACGGATGCCAATTTCGAGGCCATGACGCGGGTGCTGTTGGAAAATCACCAATATCTCTATGCGGCGATCGGGAGTCACAATGTGCGATCGCAGGCCCACGCCATCGCGATCGCGGAGGCTTTGCAGGTGCCCCGGCGCAATTTTGAGTGTCAGGTGTTGTATGGCATGGCGGATAAGCTGGCCAAGGCGATCGCTCAAAAAGGCTATCGGGTGCGGGTGTATTGTCCCTACGGCGAACTGATTCCGGGGATGTCTTACCTGATTCGGCGGTTGTTAGAAAATACGGCCAACAGTTCCTTCTTGCGGCAAAACATGGAAGAACGCCCCATTGAGGAATTGCTGCAAGCGCCGATGATCCAGGCGGGCGATCGCAACGGTGAGTCGGCAGAGGCCCGCGCCAACCAATTACCGGAATCCCTGGGAGCATTCCGGAATGCGCCGGACACGGACTATGCCGAAGTCAACCACCGGGAAGAAGTGCGGGTGGCCTTGCAAACTGTGCGCCAACAATTGGGCAAGCTGTATCGCCCATTGATCAATGGCGACTATGCCAACACCCAAACCACGGTGAAATCGTTAAATCCCTCGGATTCGGCAGAAGTGGTCGGGGAAATTGGGCTAATTAGTATTGAGCAAGCCGATCAGGCGATCGCCGCTGCCAAGGCCGCATTCCCCACCTGGAAGAAAACCCCTGCCAAGGAACGGGCAGACATCCTGCGCCGCGCCGCCGATCTGATGGAACAACGCCGCCAAGAACTCATTGCCTGGATGGTGCTGGAAACAGGCAAAGTCGTGAAAGAAGCCGATCCCGAAGTGTCGGAGGCGATCGACTTTTGCCGCTACTATGCCGATGAAATGGAACGGTTGGAGCAGGGCGTGGCCTACGACTATCCCGGTGAAACCAACCGCTATCACTATCAGCCGCGCGGCATTTCTTTGGTGATTTCGCCCTGGAACTTTCCCCTGGCGATCCCGGTGGGGATGACGGTCGCCTCGTTAGTTGCGGGCAATTGCACCCTGCTGAAACCGGCGGAGGTGTCCTCGGTGATTGGCGCGAAGATTACGGAAATTCTGGTCGAGGCGGGCATTCCCAAAGGGGTGTTCCAGTTCGTTCCGGGCAAGGGTTCCACTGTTGGGGCGCACATGGTTAAGCATCCCGATGTCCACATGATTACCTTCACGGGATCGCAGGAAGTGGGCTGTCGGATTTATCGAGAAGCGGCAGAGCTGCAACCGGGCCAAAAGCATCTGAAGCGGGTGATTGCGGAAATGGGCGGCAAAAACGCCATTATCGTGGACGAAAGCGCCGACCTGGATCAGGCGGTGCAAGGTGTAGTGCAGTCGGCTTTTGGCTATGGCGGCCAAAAGTGTTCGGCCTGCTCTCGTGTGATTGTCCTGGCGGCGATTTATGACACCTTCCTGGCGCGATTGGTGGAAGCGACGCGATCGCTCAACCTGGGTGTGGCCGAGCATCCCCAAACGCGGGTTGGCCCCGTGATCGATGCCAATGCCCAAAGCCGCATTCAGGAGTACATCGCCAAGGGTAAGGCGGAATGCCAAGTCGCCCTGGAAATGCCCGCACCGGATGGGGGCTATTTTGTGGGGCCAACGATTTTTCAGGATGTGGCCCCCACGGCAGCGATCGCCCAGGAAGAAATTTTTGGGCCAGTGCTGGCGGTGATGAAAGCGCAAACCTTTACGGAAGCATTGGCGATCGCCAATGGCACCAACTACGCGCTGACGGGTGGGTTGTATTCCCGCACACCATCCCACATTGAGCAAGCCCAGCAAGACTTTGAAGTGGGCAATCTGTATATCAATCGCGGCATCACCGGGGCGATCGTAGCCCGTCAACCCTTCGGCGGCTTCAAGCTGTCTGGGGTCGGCTCCAAGGCGGGTGGCCCCGACTATCTGCTGCAATTCCTGGAGCCTCGTGCCATCACCGAAAACGTGCAACGGCAAGGTTTTGCTCCCATCGAAGGCGCAGAATAACAAACGGACAACCGCTCCAATCCTCTTGCGCCCAGAAGCAGTTGAGGATGAGGGGCACTCATTGCCCCTCGCAGGCTGCAAGCAGCCAGATACAACACTTCAGCACCATCCAGCGTGAAAACCTCGGAGCCTTCATCGATTCCGGGGTTTTTCTGTGGGGTGGCGCGATCGCCCCCTTAGCCCACCTGGAAAATCTGCCCACTGGGGCCTACCCCTGATCCCCAAACCTGATACTCTAGATGCAATCTTTTACCGCTTGGGTTGGAAACTGCCATGCAACTGGGGAACCTCTTTACGGCAGGCGGCATCGTGATGGTGCCCCTTCTCGGCTTCTCAATTCTGGCCGGCACGCTGATCTTAGAACGGGTAATCTTTTGGGTGCGCATTCTCCGCCGTCAAGAACGCCTGGTGCGAGAAGTGCTCGTGCTGTATCACAACAGCCCCCAAGCGGCTCATCTCAAACTCAAGCAGGCCGTAGATTTACCCATCGCTCGGATTTTCTTAAGTGCGATCGAGCTTGACCAACCCACGCCCGAAGAGTTTCGGCTAGCCCTGGAAAGCGCCGCCCAGGCTGAGATTCCTCTCCTCAAACGCTTTAACACCGTCTTTGAAACTATCATCAGTCTCTCGCCGCTTTTGGGCCTTCTGGGTACGGTGCTGGGGCTGATTCGGTCGTTCGCTTCCCTAAAAGTGGGCGAAGTCGGTGGTGGTGATACTCTGGGGGTCAGCGGCGGGATCAGTGAAGCCTTAGTCTCCACGGCTGGCGGCATCACCGTTGCCATTTTTACCCTTCTGTTCGCCAACACCTTCCGCGGGTTGTATCTCCGCCAAATTGCCCTCATTCAAGAACATGGTGGGCAACTGGAATTGCTCTATCGTCGTCGCTCTGAACGGAAAGGAGTCTCGCCCTATGCGTCTACCTGAAGAACCCGATCTGCCGTTCCAGATCAACATTGTGCCGATGATTGACGTGATCTTCGCTATTCTCACGTTTTTCATCATGTCCTCGCTCTTTTTAACGCGATCGACGGGTCTCCCAGTCAATTTGCCAAAAGCTGGAACGGCCCAACAGCAACCTGGGGCACCGCTGACGGTGACGCTCAATGCCAACGGGCAACTCAGCTTAAATCAGCAACCCGTAGACCTAAAGCAACTCCAAACACGAGTGACCAGCGCAGCAGGCGGGGCACCGTTGGTGGTCACGATTAACGCGGATCAGGCTGTGCCCCACGGACAAGTCATTCAGGTCATGGATCAATTGCGCCAAATTCCTGGGGTGAGAATCGCGATCGCGGCAGACCCCCTCCCCTCGCGTTAATCCCCGAATACTGGCAAGGGTCAGGGAAACCCCCCAACCCTTGTACCCTTAGCCGCAGGTTTAACACCTCCGGTTTAACGCCTCTTTGAGTGCCAATTAGCTCGCGCGACCAATGCCCATGTAGCGGAAACCAGCCGCCTCCAAAGCTGCTTGATCAAGAAAATTGCGCCCATCAATAATGACCGGAGCCTGCATCAATTTGGCCATCTTGGCATAATCCAAGGTTTGGAACTCCTGCCAATCAGTCACGAGCACTAAAGCATCGCAATGATCCGCCAAGCGCTCAACATCGGTTTCGATGAACACATCCGAGATACCGTGGCGCATTCCCGACTGGGAAATGATCGGGTCATAGGCTTTGACTTTCGCCCCCAACCGGGTGAGTTGCTCAATCAAGTTCAGGGCGGGTGCATCTCGCAGATCGTCGGTATCAGGCTTAAAGGTCAACCCCAGCAAGCCCACCGTTTTACCTTTCAAAATCTTGAGGACTTGCTGTAATTTTTCGAGCAAAATCATGCGCTGTCGCTGATTAACGCTAATCGTCGCTTTAAGCAACTGGGCTTCATAGCCATAGTCATCAGCCGTATGCACCAGGGCCGACACATCTTTCGGGAAGCACGAGCCACCCCAACCAATCCCCGCTTGCAGGAATTTGCTACCAATGCGGGAATCTAAACCAATGCCTTTCGCAACCTGGGTCACATCGGCCCCGACGCGATCGCAAATATTCGCCACTTCGTTAATAAAGCTAATTTTGGTTGCCAAGAACGCATTCGCCGCGTACTTGATCATCTCTGCTGAACTCAGATCCGTCGCCAACACAGGTACCGGCGGCAACCCCGGATCATCAGCAAACTGCCGATTCACAATCGGTTCATACAGTTCTTGCATCAGCGCGATCGCCCGTTCGCTGCTCCCCCCCAACACAATGCGATCGGGGTTGAAGGTATCGTACACAGCAGAGCCTTCCCGCAAAAACTCCGGATTGCTCACCACATCAAACTCAGGCCCCTTGGCCAATGTTGTCGCCGCCGCCACCACATCAACGCTGCCTCCCGCCGTCACGGGAACATCCACCGCCGCCTGTTGTTCAGCGTAGCCATCCAAAATCAGCATTCTCACCCAATCGCCGGAACCAATTGGCACCGTCGATTTATTCACAATGACCTTGTAACCGCCATTTAAGTTGGCTCCAATGCCACGGGCCACGGCTTCCACATAGCGCGTATCACTTTCGCCCGTTGGCAATGCCGGAGTCCCCACAGCAATGAACAACACTTGGCCGTGGGCCACCCCCGCTTTGAGATCCGTGGTAAATTCAATCGTTCCAGCTTGCAGGCAAGATTGCAAAATCTCGGATAAACCGGGCTCAAAAATCGGAGATTGGCCCGATTTCATCAGATTAACTTTGGCCTCGTTGTTATCCACACAAATGACATGATGACCAACTCGAGCCAAACAGGCACCCGTCACCAGCCCAACATATCCTGTTCCAATTACGCAGACCCGCATTCAATCACCTCCAAGAAATTCAAAACAAACGCTCAACTGAGTTGATCAGAGTAACGTATTCCACCAGAGCCAACCCACAGCCAACCTTGTCAATCCAGATTGTGTGTCGCCCCTTATGGCCCTATACAGACCCAACCGGATTAGGATTGGGAACAATCGTTGGCTCACCAAGGCGAGATTTAAAATCTTCAATAGTGCGGCGCAACCCCTCTTGTACAGGGACTGTCGGCTCCCACCCCAGCAAGGTGCGGGCTTTGGTAATATCAGGCCGACGACGACGGGGATCATCCTGGGGCAACGGCTCAAACTGAATCGCCACATTGGGATTGATCATGCTTTGGATCGTCTGGGCCAGTTCCAGAATGGTGTATTCCTCAGGGTTACCAATATTGATCGGCCCCATGTGTTCACCGTTCATCAAACGAATCAAGCCATCCACCAAATCGGACACAAAACAAAAACTCCGGGTCTGGGAACCGTCCCCATAGACGGTTAACGGAATGCCTTTGAGGGCTTGCACAATTAAATTGCTGACAACGCGGCCATCGTTTTCTAACATCCGAGGCCCATAGGTGTTAAAGATGCGGACCACGCGAATATCCACATCGTTCTGGCGATGATAGTCAAAGGTGAGGGTTTCGGCGACCCGTTTGCCTTCGTCGTAGCAACTCCGGATGCCAATAGTGTTGACATTACCCCAATAATCTTCTGACTGAGGATGAACATTGGGATCGCCATAGACTTCTGAAGTGGAAGCCAACAAAAAGCGAGCTTTAACGCGCTTTGCCAACCCCAACATATTCAGGGTTCCCATCACATTTGTTTTGATGGTTTTGACAGGATTGTATTGGTAGTGGACTGGGGAGGCAGGACAGGCCAGGTGATAGATCTGGTCAACTTCTAAGCGGATGGGTTCGGTGATGTCATGGCGAATTAACTCAAAATAGGGGTGCCCCATCCATTTCAAGACGTTTTGTTTGCGTCCGGTGTAGAAATTATCTAAGCAGATGACTTCGTTGCCTTCAGTCATCAGGCGATCGATGAGGTGAGAACCAATAAAACCAGCGCCACCTGTCACCAGAATTCTCATAGTGTCTAAAGTCTCTCGATAAGGGTGTATGTTGGGCCGGGGGACGGGAAAC
Source organism: uncultured bacterium (assembly GCA_964475335.1). Lineage (GTDB taxonomy): Bacteria > Cyanobacteriota > Cyanobacteriia > Leptolyngbyales > Leptolyngbyaceae > CAYYWG01. The sequence goes on along the minus strand of CAYYWG010000002.1, from coordinate 13,841 downwards.
CGAGGGGTGCCAGAGCCATGCAATTGGGTGGTCTCTGTAAATTCTCGGTATTGAATTCCTTTACATAGAGATTACACACAGACACCGTTTTCTGCTAGGGTCACGGCAAAAAATTGGTCAATTCTTAGGAAATGTAGTGGGTGTGATGCAAGCTTTGCCATTGTGGGGAGGAAAATCCTTGAATGGGTTATCTGTTGGGGTGTTTGCGAGTTGTTCTGGCGATCGCGCGATCGCTGAAAGCCCGAATAACTGGTTAGCCGTTTAGAGGATTATGCGGTGGTTGATTCTGCTTGAGATTTACTGAAGCTTTAAAAATAAGCAGAATGCGGAAAAGGAATGGGCGCAAAGCTAGGTTTAGCTCATTTTTTGCGTTGATTAAAACTGCTAATTTGTGAGCAATTACTGAGGTTTTGCCCCAAAGATTTTGGCTAATAGGCAACGGTCATCAAACTGGCTAAATTCAGTAATTTGACGCGATCACAAACCCAAAATGTTCTGGGCAGGGGATTGTTTGGGCGGATTGAAGGTCAGCGATCGCCATTGCGGGGGATGGGAGCCTTCCTGAAGCGGGTGAGCTATTCTGCAAGAAAGCGGGAAAACCAGGAGAAGTTGGCAAAGCACACTGTGCAAGGGGCCTCAGATAGGTGTCTCGCCTGCGATCTCGCTTACGGCCTGTTGCCAAGGGTTCTACCCCATGAGTTTCGGTGTCTTTGTCTAAGCGATTGCACCTAATCTCGGCTTACACTCTGCTCAGTGAACAAGTGACCCCAATCTATATCAACGCAATCGATCTATGGCTTCCTTATCGTTAACAACCAAACAACGGGTAATTAACTTTGGTGTTTTTAGTTATGCAATGGCTGCAAAGATGCTGTCAGTTGTGCGCAGAAAACTACAGTCCATCTTGTTTTATCAGCAGCGGGAGGTCATTAAGTTTTTAGCCGATCCCAGGATTGAGCCTGTACGCCCTAAAGTGATCATTGCGATCGCCCATATTACCTCGCCACAAGAATCGGCAGATCCTCAGGGGAAAGGAGTGGCCAAGGTTAAACGGCTGACAAGGACAATTGACGGGTTGCTGACCAGTTTTGCTCATTGCGATCTGACGCTATTAGTTCACTCCTTGCCCGGACGCCATGTGACAGAGAGATTGCCAGCGTATCAGCGCGATTTTATTCAACTGGTTGAAAAGCCCGATTGGGATCCCATGTACATCGGCTATCGAGTGCAGGATGATTTGGTGAGCCGTGTCAACGACTATGACTGGTTTATTTTTATCGAAGATGACATTGTCATTTCAGATAGTTATTTCTTAGAAAAAGTAGCTGCATTTAATCGGGCAAGCCATGACAAAAAAACACTACTTTTTCCGAATCGCTATGAAATGTACGAAGGGAAAAAGAGTTACATTGACCTGACGATTGATGATGAGGTGGCTTGGGATCGAATTTCGATCATTGAGTCAGATGGGGCGAAACTGGCTGAATGCAGCAATCCCCACTCGGCCATTTATTGCCTCACCCAAAAGCAAATGCGGTATTGGATTAAGTCTGGTCGTACCTGGAAAAACGAATCCATTATGGTGGGGCCACTGGAGAGTGCGGCAACATTTTGCTTAATGGAATGCTTCAGCATTTACAAGCCCCACCCTCAAAACCTGAACTACTTTGAAGTCAGGCATTATGACACCAAATACTCGAAGCTGTATCCTGAGCCGTCGCCGTTTATTGTGTCGGCAATTCCATCAGTCAGTTCCAAGCATTGATTGAGTGGTAATAGCAACAGAGGCGATCGCAGAAATGCGATCGCCTCTGTTGTTTGTGCCCAATTCAGAAATTTAGAGGAGTGACTTTAGAGTGGATCAGTGCTTTAAGACTCCAGCTTCAGCACCGCCATAAACGCCTCTTGGGGCACATCCACCGTCCCGATCGCCTTCATGCGCTTTTTCCCTTTGGCTTGTTTCTGCAATAGCTTTTTCTTCCGGCTAATATCGCCGCCATAGCACTTCGCCAGAACATCTTTCCGCAGGGCCGGGATGTGTTCACTAGCAATGACTTTACTGCCGATCGCCGCCTGCACCGGAATTTTGAATTGGTGCCGGGGGATCAACTCCTTGAGCTTCTCGGTGAGTGCCCGCCCCACACCATAGGCTTTATCGCGATGCACGATCGTCGCCAGGGGATCAACAGGTTCGCCATTGATCATAATATCGAGCTTCACCAGGGGGTTTTCGCGATAGCCGATGAGCTGGTATTCCATGCTGGCATACCCCCGCGATCGCGACTTCATTTGGTCAAAAAAGTCCGTCGCCACTTCCGCCAACGGCAATTCATAAATCAGCGTGGTGCGCTCTGGGGTGAGGTATTTCATATCTTTGAACACCCCGCGCCGACTCTGGGAAAGCTCCATCAGGGTGCCGACGTAGGATTCTGGGGTGATGATATCAACCTGCACGTAGGGTTCTTCGATCTTTTCGCGCTTTTGGGGATCGGGCAGACGACTGGGATTGTCGATCATCACCACGGTGCCGTCGAGCAGGGTGACGCGATAGACCACGGAGGGCGCGGTGGTGATCAAATCCAGGTTGTATTCCCGCTCCAAGCGCTCCTGAACAATTTCCATGTGCAGCAAGCCCAAGAACCCGCACCGGAACCCAAAGCCCATTGCACTGGAGGTTTCTGGCTCGTATTGCAGGGCAGCATCGCTGAGTTTGAGTTTTTCGAGGGCTTCCCGGAGATCCTCAAATTGGTCGGCATCCGTGGGGAACAGGCCGCAAAAGACCATTGGGTTGGCTTCGACGTAACCGGGCAGGGGGGTTTTGGCGGGGTTGGTGGCCAGGGTGATGGTGTCACCGACGCGGGCATCTTCAACGGCTTTGATGGCGGCAGCAATGTAGCCCACTTCCCCGGCATGGAGCGCTTCGACCTGAACTTGGTTGGGGGACAAAACGCCCAATTCGTCAATGACGAATTCTTTGCCGGAGGCCATGAGGCGGATGCGATCGCCCCGTTTGACGTGCCCATCCATCACCCGGAAATAGACAATGACGCCCCGGTAGGAGTCATAGTAGCTATCAAAAATAAGGGCGCGGAGAGGTTCGGCGGTGGTGTCTTGGGGGGGCGGCACCAGATGGACAATAGATTCCAAAATCTCGTTAATCCCAATCCCTTCTTTGGCTGAAGCGAGGATGGCTTGGCTGCAATCTAACCCGACGACATCTTCGATTTCCTGGCGCACTCGTTCTGGCTCGGCACCGGGGAGATCCACTTTGTTGAGGACGGGAATAATTTCTAAGTCGTTTTCCAGGGCCAGGTAAACATTGGCCAGAGTTTGAGCTTCTACCCCTTGGGAGGCATCGACCACCAGAAGCGCCCCTTCACAGGCCGCCAGCGATCGCGACACCTCGTAGGAAAAGTCAACGTGCCCCGGCGTATCAATCAAGTTCAGCACATAGGTTTCGCCATCTTTGGCGGTGTAGTTCATCCGGGCGGCCTGGAGCTTGATGGTGATGCCCCGTTCTCGTTCTAGCTCCATATTGTCGAGAAACTGTTCTTTCATTTGGCGATCGGCCACCGTACCAGTCACCTGCAGCAAGCGATCGGCAAGGGTCGATTTGCCATGATCGATGTGCGCAATGATTGAAAAATTGCGAATATGGGAAACGGCAACGTCAGTCATAGTTCGGGTGCTCAGCCAGCAAGGTTAAAGAGTTAAGTGAGAAAGTTCAGGCGGGAATTGTTGTAATACTTAATCCTTTTTTGACTGTACCGATAAAAGGCCCAATTGTCTAAAGCGTCACGTTAGACGGGGTCAGTGCATTCTCAGGAACAAAATCAACCCGGACGGTACGGTTACAATAAAAAGGGAATCTCTGTATTCTAGCGATTCTCCCTGCCGTGATCAGGCTCCCTCACCGTGGCCTCTGGCTAACCACACAGACCACGGCACGGATAGAAGGCAAGCACGAGATTTGCTACGCTGCTTGAGGTAGATCCGTACGCCTTCGTTCACCAATCAACTCGGTGCTTCGCTCTACCTATGCTTGGGCGTTCATGCTGCTAGCGTCATCCTATTCACTTTTCTGTTTATTATGAACGATTCTGCTGTTCCTTCGGTAACCACCTCTGAGCCTGACAAAGTTGAGGTGGCGGTTAAGCTTGATCCTGATTTGCTAGCCCAAATCAAACATCTCACCAACGACCCCAGCAAGGTGATTGAAGTTGCCGTGCGGCAATGGCTCCGCAATGAATTGCGGCGTGATGATGAACTCACGCGGACGTTGCCACGGAATCCAGTGGTGCCGCCCCGAGGCGAATGGAATGATTAATGGCCGCTGGCGATCGCAACCCGGCACCCACCAGAAACCGGATAATAAGGATCTTAAGGCAACCTTAAGGCAGGGCAAAGGGGCGATCGCGGTTTTTCAGGCTAGATTGGTTGTATCTACAGCACACCGAAGGACACGACCCAGTTTAACCAACCCGGGGAGATCCGCTTGGGTGATTCGTCAGTAAGCTGTTTGTCAATGGTCTGATGACATTTTCTGCCAACGAATGCCAGTCTTCCCTCCCGCCACGCGCCGATGCCGTGAGCCCCACTGCCTACACTGACCAGGCAGTTGAATTCGTATTTATCCACAATGCAGAAGGCCAGTTCCTCCTGTTTTTTTGGCCCACCGCAACCTCCCTGGATGGTCACACCGATCGCATTCTTGGCCAACAACGCACGGCTGATTTTGGCCCGGTTGACCCTGCGGCCTATCTGCACTGTATTCGCGCCGTTTTAGCCAGCCAAGAACCCCAACAATTTGGGACTCGGTTTCGGTTGGGGAACCAAATTCTGCTACTTGACCTCACGATGAGTCCAGTGTTGGTGCCAGATCACGCTCCTGCAAACGTGATGGTCATGGGGCGACTTTGCGCTGTGGAAGTTGATTTGGTCGATCCGGCCACGGGCGGTGGCCCCGTCCCCCCGCCCAGGCCCATCGAGCCGCATGAGACAAAACCAACCATCAGTGCCGAGCGGCATCACAAACTCTTAACCCAAGTGGCCGGGAACATCCGGCGAACGTTAAACCTGCCCACTATTTGGCAACAAACCGTTGAAGGGCTGGGGAAAGTTTTGAATGTCAACCGTTGCATTGTGGTGCCCTACACGGCGGAAGCCCCCCTTGCCCGTGTGGCCGCCGAATATTGCCGGGGAGCCCGGTGCCCTATGAAGGGGCTGGAATTTGCGATCGCCACTGATCCTGACATTCGCTCCGCGATCGCCACCCTTAAACCCGTTAATGTCCGCAACCAACGGCCCCATCCCCCTTCGGCTCCTCCCGCTGGCCCCCTGACCCTGCGGAGTTTGATGACCCACGCCATGTTGGTGATCACCACCAGCTATCAAGACCAGCCCAACGGGTTAATTGTGTTGTATCAGGACGATCAACCCCGCCGCTGGACAGAAATTGAACTGGAGTTTGTCCAAGACTTGGCCGATCAAGTCGGGACGGCGATCGCCCACGCCACCCTCATTGCCAACAGCCAATCCCTCGCCGACGAACTTCAGCGCACCAACCATAACCTGCTGGAAAAGCAAGCCGAACTCAAAGAAGCCAAACGCCAAGCCGACGAAGCCCGCCAACAAGCCGAAGAAGCCTCCCGCCTGAAAAGCGAATTTTTGGCCAACACCTCCCACGAACTGCGCACCCCCCTCAACGGCATGATCGGCTTTCTCAAGCTAATTTTGGATGGCATGGTCGATGGCCCGGAAGAGCAACTGGACTTTATCGCAGAAGCCCACCATTCAGCCCTCCACTTGCTCAGCGTGCTCAACGACATCTTAGACATCGCCAAAGTCGAAGCGGGGAAACTCCAAATCGAGCTGAGCCCCGTCAAACTGAGCGAACTCCTGGATGAAGTCGAGCATCACTCCAGCAGCCAAGTCCGGCAAAAAGGCTTGAGCTTCGAGATCCAAAAACCCCCCACCGACGACGAAATTATTCTCTACGGCGACTACCAACGGTTGGTGCAAGTCATGTTGAATCTGGTCGGCAACGCCATCAAATTTACCCACGAGGGCGGCGTAACAGTCAGCGTTGAGATCATTAAAAAGCGCATTACGATTCAGGCCAAAGATCAAGAAAAAGAACTACCGGGATATGCCAAAGTCAGGGTAGCCGATACCGGGATCGGCGTCTCATTAGATAAACAAGACAAGCTGTTTCAGTCCTTTAGCCAGGTGGATGGTTCTCGCACGCGGCAATATGGCGGCACAGGGTTGGGGTTGGCCATTTCCCAACGGTTAGTGGAAGCGATGGGGGGTGTCGTCAATTTCTACAGCATGGGGGAAGGGTTGGGATCCACCGTGACCTTCACGGTGCCACTGTACCAAGAACCGGTGATGATTACCTCCCAAACCACCGATGGCCTGGATTTGTTGCTCAAAGGCAATCCCAATCTGGGGGATGGGTTGGGCGGCAATGAGACCACAACAGACGCAGGGCTGGCCACAGAAGCCCCCCGATCGCCCAACCCCGGCTAAGCGGCATAATTCACGCAGATTGGACAAACCCCTCAACAGCCTGCCCCCATCCGCGCTACCCAACTGGTTCAATCAAACAGGCTGTCTTGGGGTAGGGGCAAACCCTTGTGGTTGCCCTGCGGTTCAGGCTGTCTTGGGGCAAGCCCTTGGGGTCGCCCTGGGGCACAAACCGGGGGGCCGGAATCAATGCAGAAAATGCACCTGCTCTAGCAAATCCCCGACAAAGAGCCGTCGGGGCACAGCCCCCGGAGCCAACAAATACACCCCGCTACCATTCGTATACACCACAGTGCCATCGGGTTGCACATCGAAGGCGAGGACACTCTCGGCGATCGCCGTTGGGGGGGCAGTTCCCACTTTCCGCATCAACTGCCAAGTCCGGGGCACAAGGGACGGGGCATCCACATCGCCAAACCGCCGATTTGCTTGAAACGCCTTGTCTGGATCAATCAAACTACCCCACACTTCAACTAGGCGCTTGGCCTCCGCGTTGGCTGGCATCCCAGCGATCGTCATTGGTTTACCGGTATACCGCCGCGTAAAGAAGTTGAGCCACTGAAAAATTGCGTAAATCAAGCGGACAGGGGCCAACACGATATCTTTCAGTAGGGGCAAAATTCCCATTGGCCGTTGCCGCAGCTGATAGGGACGACTGATGTAGTACAAAGTGCCATCCGCCAGCAACTGTGGCCCTAACAGGTCACATTTTGGGTCTTCCACCAACGTATCCAGGGTTTGGCGTTCAAAATCCAGGCGTTCAATCGTGAAGGGGGCTTGCTCCACGGGGAGCCCATTGCGATCGCGCCCAAGGCCCGCAGACTGAAACACAATGGCTCGGCCCTGCCCCTCCACCCAGCGCGGAGCCAAATCCACCGAATCCCCTTCCGTCACATCGCGAGGCCGAATGCCATCCACCGACATCAGGGCAATGTTGGCTACCCCCGTCCGATAGACCGTCGTACAGGCAATTTGCTGCCCATCCGGCGACAAATCTAGATGGTAAACCTGAAAATCGTTACTGTGAAATAACCGATCTTCTCGCTGCGTGGCGCGATTGAGCTTAAAGATTCCGCCCACATCCCCCACCGCCAATGCATAAAACAATTCATTGGCCTGCCCCTGGCACAAGCTGGTGATGGCGATCGGCGGTGGATTTTCAGCCTGCCGTTCAATTTCACGCAAAATTTCCGGTGGGAAAAAGTTGGCCATCGTGTTTTGCTCTTTCCAGCTATTGCGCCGTTTAATTTGCAGGATGCGGTCTTGGACAGTTTGGCCAAACTGACTTTCAAGTTCCTGGGCAGGCTCATCGCCCCGTTTGAAAAATAATTTTCCCTGGGATAGGTAGGCAACCTCAGCAGTCATAGCAGGTGGTAGATAGGGTGGAAATGAGTTGCCTCCAGTATTCCCCCGGAGCTGACTCAACGTGACAGGGGGCGATCGCCCTGCCAAATTCTGCCTGCATCCACCCCCGTCTTGCCACTTAGGTAATGATTTGTATCTTTCTCCCCACAACTACGGAGCCAATGCAAATCCACAGAACGGCCCAGGGCACCCTAGAACCAATGGGAGCGTGTCACTTTTGTCGCCCTCACCCTAAATCCCTCGCCCTGGGGTAGAGGGACTGCCGCGCTGGCTTCCTTGCTCCCTGGAGAGAAGGGGCTGGGGGATGCGGGCAATTTGCCAAGGTGACAGCCTCCCGAACTAATCCACTCTTGAGTTGATGAGAGAAGTTTCTATGCGCTCCCCTCGGCAGCAACGGCCTATCCAGCCCAAAATTAGCACCATGCCCCGCCCCCAAACTGCGGCAGCCACCTATCTCGACTTATACAAGCTCGTGACCGAACAACAGCGATTAGAGCAAGAACTGGAAACCCTGGAACAACGGCGCGATCGCATCCAAACCCGGTTAACCGAACTGGAACTCCACATCAGCACCCTGGCCACCGCCGCCCAGCAGCCACCGGCCCCGGCCCCAGCCATCTCCTTGCGCCCCAACCAACGCCAGTCCACCGCCCCTATTGAACAATTTAGTACCGTATTTTTAGAGTATTAATTGCAGCCGGTCAGCAGCACATTCACCAGCCAGCGCCCAGGTTGCCGCCCGGCTCTTGCCCCATACCATTTGGAGGACAAGCCGCGATCGCCCATGCCTATCCTGCTGCCCATAATCTGCGCTAAACTCTTCGCTGCAAACGGATTAACCAAGCGAAAATAGAATAACCGTCACCCGGTACGTGTGTATGACCTGTTGCCTCAATCCCAACTGCCAACAGCCCAAAAATCCGGAGGGGGCAGAATTTTGTCTGAGTTGTGGCTCAAAGCTCATCCCCCTTCTCCGGGGGCGGTATCGTGTTGCGCGGCCCATTGGCCAGGGCGGCTTCGGCAAAACCTATCTCGCCATTGACGACGATCGCCTGGGGGCAAGATGCGTCATTAAACAATTCTCCCCCCAAGTCAAAGGCACCAAATCCCTCGATAAAGCCGTCCAACTCTTTCAACAAGAAGCGGAACGGCTCAATGAACTTGGCGAACACCCCCAAATTCCCACGCTGTTGGCCTATTTTGAGCATGAGCAACGGCTGTATCTGGTACAGCAATTTATTGAAGGGCAAACCCTGCTGCAAGAATTAGTGCAATATGGCCCCTTTGCTGAGCGGCGCATTCGGGAAGTGTTGGCAGGCGTATTGCCCGTGCTGAAGTTTGTCCACGATCACCAGGTCATCCACCGGGATATCACCCCCTCCAACGTCATTCGACGCTTTTCAGACAATAAGCTGGTTTTGATTGATTTTGGGGTAGCCAAACTGCTGTCCACCAGCACCACCGGACAACCGGGCACCAAGATCGGCACCGAGGGCTATGCCGCGATGGAACAAATTCGGAGTGGCAAAGCGTATCCAGCCAGCGATTTGTATAGCTTGGCGGCCACCTGCATTTATCTCATGACCCAAACCAAACCCGACGATTTATATGATCCGTTGGAAGGGCGGTGGCTTTGGCAAGAACGGCTGACGCAGCAAGGCAGTAGCATTAGTACGGCGATCGCCTACATTCTCGACAAAATGCTCAAAGACCTAGTGAGCGAACGCTATCAATCCGCAGATGCGGTCATGCGGGATTTGCGCCTTGCCCTCTCCCAACCTGTGGGGTCTACAACGGCGATCGGGGCAACGGGCACCCTCAATCCCCCCTTTTCAATGCCTCGAACAGCCCGCCCCCCCGCCACTAACCCACCAGGCTCCCATCCCAACCCGAGTGGGGCTCGGCCTGTTTCCGGCAATGTGGCCGCTGGTGCAGCCAACCCGTCAGGGCGCATCCAGATGGCACCCCACGCCTCAAAACCACCATCCGGGCCACCCATGTCTGGGCCTCGCGATCGCCGTTGTATCTACGTGCTCCGGGGCCATTCTCGCTGGGTCACCAGTGTGGTGATCAGTCCAGACAAGCGGTTTTTGGTCAGTGGCGGCCTGGACGATGCCATCAAAGTGTGGGATTTTGCCGCTGGGGAACTGCGCCTCGTGCTAAAAGGCCACACCAAACCCATTAACGATTTAGCCATCAGCCCCGACTGCCAACTGCTCGCCAGTGCCAGCGATGACCACACCGTCCGGCTCTGGAACTTGACCACTGGCAAACAAATCCAAACCCTCCTCGGCCATTCCCGCGATGTGAACGCTGTTGCCATTCATGGCGGCGGGCAACTGCTAGCCAGTGGCAGCGAAGACCGCACCGTTCGCCTGTGGCGCTTGGGCAATGGGGAAGCGGTGCGCATTTTCTCGAACTTGGCTGGGATGATCCGCACGGTGGCCATTAGTCCTGATGGCCAAATGCTGGCCAGCGGCGGTTTAGACAATCAAGTCAAATTATGGAGCTTAAGAACTGGCGAATTGATCCGCGCGTTTGTGAAAAGCCATTACAACTCGGTGAATGCGATCGCCATCACCCCCAACAACAACACTCTGATTAGTGCCAGTAAGGATAAAACCATCAAGTTTTGGAACTTGCAAAAAGGGGAAGTCATTCGCACTCTCAGCAGTCATACAGATTCCGTCAATTCCCTGGCCTTAAGCGCCAATGGGAAGCTGTTGGTCAGTGGCAGCAGTGACAAGACGATTAAACTGTGGAATGCGGAAACCGGTGAACTGAAAACGACTTTTACCGATCACAGTAATGCTGTCAACGCGGTGAGTATTACGCCAGAGGGCGATCGCATCGCCAGTGGCAGTGCCGACAATACCGTGCGCGTGTGGCAAGTGGAATAACACGGCTTGGCTTTAAATCTTGTATCTTTCTATCCCAAAAACACAGGTATGGGGCCAGAAATATGGGTACGCTAGTGGTAACCTCCTCATCCCTATTGAGTTATGAACGCTGCTCAGTATCCGTTTGGCAAGATTCATTATCTCTTTCGGCAAGCTGACCATGCCCGGTGGCAGCGACTGCAAAGTAAACGCCACATTTTGCGATCGCAACTGGGCTTTACCGATGTGCCCCCTTCCCGCCCCAAACCCTGCCAGGGTTGTGTCCACTATCACGGTGTGGCCTATGGATACAGCCAGAACCAGCGCACTCCACTCATTTGTGGCGTTCATCCCTTTGGGTGGCAAGCCAGCGAGCAATGCCCAGACTGGTGCGGAGCCAGCTAACCCAAGCCAGCACCCACCTTCCCACCCGGCCACCCCCCGGCCAGCGACGGGCGCAAGGAGTCCCACCTCTAGCGATCGCTGGGGCAATTCACCGATCCAGTGCAATGCCGTTGCCCTCCCTGCTGGGAGCGATCGGGATTCTCCCATTCATCGGTTTGCCTGAACCACTTCTCGGTATGATGAGTCAGGGTCAATGACTGGCCAACTGGTTCTGTACCATCTGGCGATCGCCCCGTTACTTGCAGGTTGGTGGAACCCCATGATGGCTCCACCTCGGTGCTCGCTGCGATGAGGTCTGCGCGACCCGAGGCGATCGCCGCCCTACCCATCTTTCCCGTTATTTCCAAGGTTGAGGTTATGAAGTCTTACTTGGCTGCCGCCGTTCAAATGACTAGCGTACCGGATCTCCAGCGCAACCTGAGTCAAGCTGAAGAACTGATTGATCTGGCCGTACGCCAAGGAGCCGACCTCATCGGTTTACCCGAAAACTTTTCCTTTTTGGGCGAAGAAAGCGAGAAATTAGCCCAGGCAACCCACATTGCCGAAGCCAGCGAAAAATTCCTCAAAACAATGGCTCAGCGGTTTCAGGTCAGTATTCTGGGAGGCGGGTTTCCCGTGCCCGTCGAAAACGGCAAAGTTTACAACACCGCGCTGCTCGTCGGCCCCAATGGCGATGAACTGGTGCGGTATGAAAAGGTGCATTTGTTCGATGTCAACGTTCCCGATGGCAACACTTATCAAGAGTCGGTGACGGTGTTAGCAGGGCTCAAAATGCCGCCCGTTTACCCGTCTAAAGATTTGGGTAACATTGGCCTCTCGGTTTGCTACGATGTGCGCTTTCCAGAACTGTATCGCCACTTGTCCCAAATGGGGGCAGAAATCTTTTTCGTTCCCGCTGCGTTCACAGCCTACACCGGGAAAGATCACTGGCAAGTGTTGTTGCAGGCACGCGCCATTGAGAATACGTGTTATGTGATTGCCCCGGCCCAAACCGGACGCCATTACGCCCTGCGCCAGACCCACGGCCACGCCATGATTATTGACCCGTGGGGTACCGTACTAGCGGATGCTGGAGATCAAGCTGGGGTGGCGATCGCGCCGATTGACCCTGCCCGCCTTGACCAAGTGCGCCGCCAAATGCCCTCCCTCCAGCACCGGGTCTTTTACTCCTAGTCTTTTTGACAGTGCCGGGCTTCCTGGTACAGGTAGACAACACAACCATTCGGTGAGGGCGATCGCGATCGCCCTTGCTGTGCCATCAATCTTGTCTGCCTCCTCACGGCCAAACCAGGAGCCGTGAGAACAGCAAACCAAGCCAAGGCTCTCCGCCTAAAATTGGCCACTCCCTTGAATAATATGTTTCACCGTAGTCAAGGTTTGCATACTAATCGGCCCACGCCGTAAGCCCTTTTGGTTAGACATTCCCAGAAAAATCGAATCACCCCGTCTGGGATTGCGCGAAAACCGGGGCGAGGCATTAATAAACGTTGACGCACTGTTGACCCCCAAGGCAAACTGACGACTTTCCTGATAGGACTCCGTGACCAAACAATCTGCATGGCCGCTGCTGTGTTGATTAATCCACGCGATCGCCGCCTCCAGGCTGTCAACCACCTTGAACGCAATCACCTTCCCTAGATAAGCCTGCCGCCACTCTGCGCCTTCGGTCAGCCCCAAGTCGGGGAACTCGGCCTGCAACTCCTCATCCCCCCGCAACTCAAAGCCCTTCTCCCGCAAACTACTCCACAACATGGTTAAGGAAGACGGATTTTGACTGCGATGGATTAACACCTTCTCGATCGCATTCACCGGGTCAGGTTCGCTTTGGTGACTATCCAAAATCATCCAACGCACCGCATCCAAACTCCCTGACGGAGCCCAATACAGGTAGCAATTCCCCATTGCCGACTTGAGCACCGGCACCGCCGCCTGCCGCATGATCTGTTGCACCAGCGTCGGACGACCGTAGGGAATAATCAAGTTCAAATACTGGTCTTGCACAAACAAGTCCCGCACGGGCACGCCCTGATCTGACGACAACACCTGCAAACACCCAGAAGGCAGTTGGCTATCTTCCAGGGCCGACCACAACGCCTGGGCGATCGCCGCATTGGAATGACTGGCTTCACTCCCGCCTTTGAGCACCAAACTATTCGCCGTTTTCACACACAACCCCGCCGCCACCGCCGCCAACTCAGGAAACGCATCGTAAACCATCGCAATCACCCCCAAGGGCATTAACTGCGAATAGGTCTGGCATTGGTCAATTTGGTAAGACGCATCCATCACCCGGCCAATCGGGTCAGGCAACTCACTCAACCGCAGCAACAGTTGCACCGCCATTTGCAGGCGTTCTGGGGTCAGCTTCAGCCAATCCAAAATCAGCTCTGGCACTGCCATTTCCCGGCTGGCTTCCAAATCCAGGGTATTGGCTTCCAAGATTTCATTTTGGTTTTGGGCCAAGGCATTCGCCATCATAGCCACAGCCTGACTCCGCACCGAACCTTTCGTTGTAGCGAGGGGAATGGACGCGCGGTGGGCCGCCTTGACAGCAGCGATCGGATCAAAAGCCAAACCTTGAAAATCTGTCGTCATGAAGTTATCGCCGATGATACAGCGTCTTGCACAACGATTTGGCACAATAGTGAGAGCCTTTAACTTGGA
>CAYYWG010000001.1:40251-691091 GCA_964475335.1 uncultured bacterium | reverse complement strand
GCATTGTCACCGTGTTTACGATTCCCCTTTTTACCAATCTGGCGCTCCAGTATTTTCTGGGGAAAAGTGCGGCGATCTCGCTGCCGATTGGGACGACCATGCTGCAAATTTTCTTGATTACCTTGTTGCCGATCGCGATCGGGATGGTTTTTCGTCGCCAGTTTCCTGACACAGCGCGTCGCCTAGAAAAGCAAATGAGTCGCCTTGCCATCGGCCTCTTAGCCCTGATTATTGTGCTGTTGCTGATCAAAGAAGGCCGCAAACTTCCAGGCTTCCTGGTGCAGGTGGGCATTGGTGCTGTGTTGCTCAACCTCCTGGCGACCCTGACCGGATGGCTGGCCGCAAAGGTGTTTCGGCTACCGCTGGCGCAACAAATCTGTATCGCGATTGAAGTTGGCATTCAAAATGGAACGTTGGCGATCGCCATCACGGCTGGCCTCCTCAACAATCCCGACATGGCTGTGCCCGCTGCGGTGTATAGCTTGTTTATGAATCTCACGGCGTTTGGCGCGATTCTCTATGGCCGCCAAGCCAGCAGTCGCGAGTCTTCCTTGGAGTACTGAGTGTTTGGGCTAATGGAACAGCGCTTGCCCAAAAGCTGCGATCGGCCTCAATATTGTCGTTGCTTGCGGACAAAACGGCTCGATCTTTGACACTACCTTGCTGGATAATATGGGGGCGATCGCAACCGATTGCTAACGACAATAAAAATGGGCGATCGCCAAAATTAGAGCCGCAGTAGACGCAAACACTCTTCATCAATTTTTGCTCATGGACTAATCTCCCCAGCAGTGTAGCCGCAACGTTAGCTTGGTTGCCTTGCTCCTACCTGCTACGATGGCCTCCATCCATAACTCCCTGTCGCCTAAGGTCGTCGTTCGCCCGCTGCGATAATCGCTTGCATTCAACGAAAAGACGTGAACCCATTAAAGTCGAATAGAATTTTGAGCCTAAATTGAGACCTATTAATTCTTGCTGATTGTATTGACTAGAATTTCCTAAATCTTCTTCTTTTTATTTTGTTCGTTAGCGTTTTGATTGACTGAGATAAGCGCCACTGCTGATAAAGTTTTAAAAACTTCCGATAACACAACCAAGCTGCTTCTAATCCACAGCCGATTAACAATATCGGTAACAACCGAACGATTAATTTCAATTGCCCAATGAGTAATGGGATAAATAGAAACAGAAATAGTATAGACAGTACTGCACCGATCGCTAACCATTGAAAACGCTTGCTTAAAGATCTCTCAGAAGTCAGTACAATGCTAACTACGAAATCCAAAGCTCCGAAAAGCTGTGTTACTAGGAATATTCCCACTACAACTTGAATCCATAGCGGCTGACTTTGAATGAGATATAAAGCACCTTGCCCAACGTCTTGTACAATTACCTGTAAAATTGGAAAAAATGCATAGGTACTGCTCATGCATACAGTGCCAATCATCAAGATTAAAAGGAAAATTGCTAATTTTTTTCTAAGCATCTAGTTCTCAGCTTAATGAAGAGTGACTAGTCCATGAGTTAGGGAAAAAAGTAATACTAATTTGCAGTAAAGGGGTGCGATCGCTCCCCCTCGGTTTTGCGGCTGGCTTTAAATGCAAAAAGAGGGCCGATGCCCCCTTTCCGAATGAGAAATGCAATGATGTTTAACCCAGATCAACCACCGGCGATCGCGGGGATAATGCTGACCTCATCGCCGTCGCTGAGTTTGGTGTTGATCCCGTCTAAGAAGCGAATATCTTCGCTGTTGACGTAGAAATTAACGAAACGGCGTAATTCGCCCTGGTCATCACACAAACGGCCTTTGATTCCGGGACAACTCCCTTCGAGGGATTCCAACAGTTCGGCAATCGTTGTGCCATTGCATTCAACCGTAGCCTGATCATTCGTTAATTTTTGGAGGGGGGTTGGAATTAAAACTTTAACTGCCATAACGACTTATTCACCCAGTTGGTAGTCAATAGAATATTGAGATACAGTTTGCTGCAACCAAAATTGCATCACGAAGCACCCCAGGCCAACGATGATATTTTCGCTGACGTTCTCTGCTCAAGCCGACTTGACACAGCACAGTCTCACTCTTGGCGGAGCAACCTCTTATCTTAGCATTTGGCCTTGGGGCGGCATCAAGCTTGGCTCCGGGGGGGACTCTGCGGATACACAAGCGCCACCCCACCCATCAAACGGTTGGTCGAAGGGGGTTCCCTTTAGACCAAAACTTGTTGCCACTCTAGGCGATCGAGGGTTCTCGACCGTTCCAAAGCCCGCTCAAAGCTATCCAATTTTGGTTCAATCGTCAATGGTTCGCCCACATAGCCTTGAACTGCTTCTTGGGTTTTGAGGCCGTTGCCAGTGATGTAAACAACAGTTGTTTCATCGGGATCAATTTTGCCGGCTTCGACTAATTTCTTGAGAACGGCGATGGTGGTGCCGCCTGCGGTTTCGGTGAAGATGCCTTCGGTTTCAGCTAAGAGTTTGATGCCTTCTACGATTTCTGCATCGGTAACCGATTCAATGTTGCCATTGGTTTTCTTGGCGATGTCGATCGCGTATACACCATCCGCAGGGTTGCCAATCGCAATGGACTTGGCGATCGTGCTGGGCTTCACAGGAGAAATGAAATCGAGACCTTCCTGGAAGGCTTTGGCAATGGGGGAGCACCCTTCGGCCTGGGCACCGCTGAAGCGCACCGCTTTATCTTCAACCAGGCCAACTTCCACAAATTCCCGGAAACCCTTATAAATCTTGGTGAAGAGCGACCCGGAAGCGAGGGGCGCAACAATATGATCAGGCAATTGCCAACCGAGTTGTTCAGCTACTTCGTAGCCCAGGGTTTTTGAGCCTTCGGAGTAGTAGGGGCGCAGGTTAATGTTCACAAAGCCCCAACCGTGGGTGTTCGCCACTTCCGAGCAGAGGCGGTTCACCTGGTCGTAGTTTCCTTGCACGGCCATTACCGTTGGGCTGTAGATCAAGGTACCCATGACTTTCCCGGCTTCCAAGTCAGCGGGAATGAACACACAGCAGTCTAAACCAGCGTGGGCGGCGATCGCCGCCGTCGAGTTAGCCAAATTTCCGGTGCTGGCACAAGAAACGGTCGAAAAACCCAATTCTTGCGCGCGGGTCAAGGCAACGGATACCACCCGATCTTTGAAGCTAAGGGTGGGCATATTGACCGCATCATTTTTGATGAACAGCTTTTTCAGACCCAGGCGACGGGCCAATCGCTTGGCCTGCACCAATGGAGTCATCCCCGTGCCCACATCAATGGGCTCATCCGTTGCCACGGGTAGAAAAGAGCGGTAACGCCAAATTGAGTTGGGGCCAGCCTCAATGCTTTCACGGGTGACGGTACGGCGCAACTGGTCATAGTCGTAAGCCACTTCCAGCGGCCCAAAACAATATTCGCAAACATGAATCGCTTTGGGTTCGTACTCTTCTCCACATTCCTTACACTTCAGGGCGCGAAAGGTAGCTGCCGATTGGGTGGATTGTACTTGGGTTGCTGTCATGGGTTTTCTCGATGCTGTGGTTAGGTTCATTGGTTTCTCATTGTTCGGCATCCTAGCACGGGCGAAATTCACGGGTCAAACATATCCGACTAAATTTGTCGGGATTAGGATTGGGCTTGAATTTGCGCCTTAAATCGAGGTTCTCGCGATACCCTAGGGAAGGAATCACACCCAGGTTGCTCTGGGGTTGGCTCTCGGTGTTTGTCTCAACTGTTGCTATGTCTATGTCTATTCCGTCCGGTCGCCCACGGCGGCATCCCGTCGCCAAGGTTGCAACGCTCGTTTTTTGTTTTGTGGTGGTGCCGTTGATTTTGGTGGTTTTGGGGTTGGTGCAACCGGGGTTGGCCCAAACACCGAAGCATTACACCGATTTAACGTTTCCGCCTTTACCAGAAATCACGCTGCCCAAATATGAGCGATTTGAGCTGCAAAATGGCATGGTGGTGTATTTGATGGAAGATCACGAGTTGCCGCTGGTTGGTGGCACGGCGCTGATTCGGACGGGCGATCGCCTGGATCCGGCGGATAAGGTTGGCTTGGCGGGGATGATGGCAACGGTGATGCGCAGTGGGGGTACCCAGCAACGGAGCAGTGACGAGATTAACCAATTCCTAGAGCAGCGGGCTGCCTCGGTGGAGACTGGTATGGGCACCGATGCCGGGAGTGCCAGTTTCAGTGCGTTGTCGGAAGATTTGGAGGCGGTGTTTAAGCTGTTTGCGGAGGTCTTGCGATCGCCCGCATTCCCCGAAGACAAGATTGCGCTGGCGAAAACTCAGGAAGCAGGCGGCATTGCTCGGCGGAATGATAATCCTAGCAGTATTGCTGGTCGGGAGTTTAGCAAGCTGCTTTATGGTAAAAGCAGTCCTTATGCGTGGACGGTAGAATACAGCACTTTAGCCAATATTCAACGGGCTGACTTAGTGCAGTTTTATCAGCAATACTATGCGCCCCAAAATATGGTCTTGGGCATTGTGGGTGATTTTGACAGTGCCCGAATGCGGAAGCTGGTTGAAACCACCTTGGGCACCTGGACTAGAACGGCTGCGGGCCGAACTCAGTTGCCGTCGGTGAGCCAAGCGGTACAAGGCGGTATTTTTCAGATTGAGCAACCCCAACTCACCCAAAGCACGGTGCAGATTGGCCATTTAGCTGGACAGTTTGATAATCCTGACTATCCGGCTTTGTCGGTGATGAATGGTGTGTTAAATGGTTTTGGGGGGCGGCTATTTAATGAGCTGCGATCGCGCCAGGGTCTTGCCTATTCTGTGTATGCCGTTTGGCGACCGGGGTATGACTATCCAGGGATGTTTATGGCTGGCGGAGAAACCCGCTCTGAAGCAACAGTAGACTTTGTGAAGGGAATGTGGACGGAGATTGAGCGGATTCGAAATCAACCGATTACCGCCAGCGAACTGGCCTATGCAAAAGATACGGTGTTGAATTCCTTTATCTTTAATTTCCAAGACCCAGCCCAAACTCTATCGCGACTTTTACGATATGAATATTTTGGCTACCCTAAAGACTTTATCTTTCAATATCGTAAAGCGGTTGAAAATACCACGATTGCAGATGTGCTGCGGGTCGCAAAGACCTATCTGAAACCAGAAAAGTTAGTCACACTGGTGGTTGGAAATTCCCAACAAATTCAACCAGCGCTGACGACGCTCAGAGCTAATGAAACAGTAACCAAAATTGATGTGACCATTCCACCACCGACGGCGAAACCGTAATGGATCAAACCCTCATTTGCCAAATCAAAGTTTAACGGCTAAACACTAATTCACGATTATGCTGTGAGTTAGCTGGGAATATGGCTGCGCATAACCAGAGTAAAAAGTCTTTGCGATTTGGGATGGATACGTTAATGCAGTCTGTTGCGCCCGTGGTCAGTCGAGATTGGCATGTGCTTGCAGCGAGCCAAGACTTGCCTTCAGGATCCTTGCGGGCGGTCTGTTTACTCGGTCAAGATTTGGTGCTGTGGCGGGGATTGGATGGGGCGCTGCATCTGTGGCGCGATCGCTGTCCCCATCGCAGTGTGCGGTTATCCAGAGGGCGGGTGGTAGACAAGACTCTGGTTTGTGCGTACCACGGGATGGTGTATGGGCCAGAAGGCCAATGTGTGCAAGTGCCTACTCATCCTGGCTATATTCCGCCATCTCATGCGTGCGTCCCAACGTATCGCGTGCAAGAACGCTATGGGCTGATCTTCGCTTGCTTAGGCACCCCAGTAGGTGACCTGCCGACCTTTCCTGAATGGGAGGAACCTGGTTTTGTGACCGGATTGTCTGGGCCGCATATGTGCCAGACTGGGGGCTACCGGGCGATTGAAAATTTTTTGGATATTACGCATTTCCCGTTCGTGCATCCTGAGATTTTGGGAGATCCTGCAAGACCGGCGATCGCGGATTATAAAGTCGTTGTGGATGCTCAGGGTGTCCACATTCCCAATCTGCGCGTGTGGCAACCCGATCCGTTGGGCATTGGCAACGGGGATTATGTGAACTACAGCTACCATATTTCGCGCCCCTTGACTGGCTATCTCCGTAAGGTCAGCCCTGGGGGGGAGTGTCTGGCGCTGTTGTATTGCGTGACTCCAGTGACGGAGGAAATGTGTGTTGGCTGGATGCTGATGGCGATGAATTTTATTGATGCCAGTGGTTTGCCTGAGGCGATCGCCTTTCAAGATCGGGTTATACAACAGGACATTACCAATCTCGAAACCCATTTACTCAAGCAATTGCCCCTGGGCCGACAGGTGGAGTTTCACGTCCCTGGCGATCGCGCATCGTTGGCTTACCGCCAATGGTTGCAACAACTGGGCGTAACCTACGGGATCCTAGGCGCTTGAGTGCGATTGCTACCCAGGTGTTCCCCTCGCCGGAGCAGGTGCTACTTAGTCTTAAGCCGGAAACCCCGCCCTATAACACTGCTGCCCGCAAACGCGCGATCGGCAAGTAGGTTAACTTTTGGGGGCCGGGGACATAGGCCCGTTTCCGAAATACATCGTAGTCGTTGCGTTCGATGACATCCAAAATCCCCCGATAGAGCATCAAGGCGGCCCACACCGGGAACCGAGCGTCTGGGCTGAGGGCATTGATGCCAGCTTCCGCAGCATTGTAAAATTCGCGCGCCCGTTGGATTTGAAACTGCATGAGCGATCGCCAGCGATCGTCAACAACCCCTTTGAACAATTCGGCTTCCGTATAGTTGAAGCGTTTCAGGTCTTCGAGGGGAAGATAAATTCGGCCTCGGTGCACATCTTCACCAACATCCCGCAAAATGTTGGTCAGTTGGTTGGCAATCCCCAGGGCGATCGCCTGTTCTGTTGGGTCAGGTTGGACTTGTTGATAGAGATCCCACGGTGCTGTCCGAGCGGCTTGGTCAATACCCATAATCGGGGTGGTCATGAGGCCCACCGTTCCGGCCACCCGATAGCAATAGAGCTTCAACTCTTCGAAGGTTTCGTAGCGCGATCGGTAGAGATCCATCCGCTGTCCCTCAATCATGTCGCGGAAGGGTTGAATATCCAGGGGAAACTGCTGGAGGGTGTCAACGAGGGCCACATCTGGATCTTCAACGGGTTGGCCCGCAAACACCGTTTCGGTTTGTTGCTCCCATTCATCCAGGGTTTCGTTGGTGGTGAAACTAGCCCGCGGCCCATCTACCAGCTCGTCAGTTCGCCGACACCAGACATACACTGCCCAAATTGCCCGCCGCTTGGCCTCCGGCATCAGCATGGTTCCGAGATAAAACGTCTTAGAGTATTTCGCCGTAATTTGGCGGCATAACTCATACGATTCCTCAATCGATGCCAACGGCTTAACGCGAGAGTATTCGGGCAATTTCAGCATATCCCAGAGAACGCTTGACGAACGTGGCAGTTTAGTGGAACGAAACCATTTCCCAATGGCTTAGGTGGCAAAGAACCGACAATTGACTAACTTCTAGCGGAGGGGTAGTGGCCATTGGAATGGACATTTTACCTTAATGTCACAGTTGAACCCCATCTGAGTGTTGGCTCAAACTTTCGCTAAGGGCTTCTCCAAGGATGCGGATGGCACCGAGTTGGTTGCAAGGTGAGCTTCGGTAATCGCCTGCGATGCCAGCTTACCAGAAAGAACTGCCCCTTCCATACTGCCCAAATAGCGCTGCATGGTGTAGCTGCCTGCTAAGTAAAAGTTGGCGATCGGGGTGGCTTGGCTAGGCCGACAGGCTTGCCGCCCAGGTGATGCCGTGTAAACCGATCGGGGTGTCTTGACGACTTTGTATTTCAGCAGTTTGGCCGGAATGTCGGTATCGAAGTGCTGTGGGAATAAGCGTTTCAACTCTGTCATGGTTGCTGCGAGAATGGCCTCGTCGGACTGGTCAATCCAATCTTTGGCCGGAGCCAAAACCAGTTCCAGCATAGAACGGTCGGGGTTCGCGTACTCTTTGCAGGTATTGCTCATGTCAGCGTAGACGCTCAACAAGTCAGATCGGGAAAACAACAACTGATCGATGTCAGTCATTTTACGATCAAACCAGAGATGTAGATTAATGACTGGCACCCCTTCGAGCCCTTGCATTTTTTGGAAGAAGGGCATGGTCTGCCAGGGTTCTGGCATGAGGACTTTCATTACATCGACGGGCATAGCAGAGACGTAAATGTCGGCGGTGACTAGTTCGTCTGGGGCACCATTTAAGCCACGAATGAGGAAGCCTTGAACGGTTTGATCCTCGTTGAGCAGAATTTGTTTGAGGGGTTTTTCAAGCTGCACCGTGCCACCACGCTCGGTGATGTAGTCCACGATGGGTTGACAGAGCCGCTCTGTGGGGGAACCGTCTAAGAAGGCAATTTTGGAGCCGTACCGCTCTTGCAGAAAGCGGTTGAGGGCGGTGAGGGGAACGGTGGCGGATACGTCTTCGGGATTGATGAAGGTTAGGGCTTTAGAGGCGGCGATGAAAATATCGGAGTTGACCCGTTCATCGACGCCGCGCAACCGGAGCCATTCCAACAAGGAATATTGATCCATGTTTTCGACGTATTGTTGACCGCGAACGATCGCCGGGAGTAGCCCAACGGCAAACCGCAGTTTTTGCTCCCACGTCAACATGTCGTTGTTGCGAAGAATGGAAGTAATGATGTTGAGAGGAGCGGGGATATCCGGGACATCGAACCGAGAAAGTACGCCTGGCTTTTCTGGCTGGTTAAAAATCAGGGTGTGCTCTTTCCACTGGAGGCGATCTTCGATGCCGAGTTCTTTGAAGAGTTGCAGCATGTTGGGATAGGCCCCAAAAAAGACGTGCAGCCCAGTTTCGTACCAGTCGCCGTCTGCGTCTTTCCAAGCGGCGACTAACCCGCCTAGAACATCTCGGCTTTCCAAAACGATAGGGGTATGCCCTGCATCAACGAGATACTTGGCACATGCCAAACCCGCTAACCCACCACCAGCGATCGCAACGCGCATAGAGTATCTTTACTTTTTCTTCAACAATTCGCTCTCATATTATAGGTTGCAATCTGTAACAATTCGACGCTATCTCGTGCTTTGCTCAAGAAATCCGCAAAAAAGTTGGCGCAACAGGGCTGGGGCCTGAACTGGAGTGGATTGGTGAGGCCACAAACAGGGGGCACTGGCGGGGCGGGGCGAGGGGTCAGGAGGGCGAGCGGTACTGTGGCAATTACGACCTTGGGGTAGCGGTGCCTGCAAAGTTTGTGTACATCCCCTGAGGAGTTTGGGTGGGGATTCGGGTTAAAACAGGGGAAGGAAAGATGTTTGTCGCGAATCGGCTTGTGGGGCCTGTCTGAGCGGTGCTCGGCACGGAAACAAGTGGGTTTTGTGAGGTAACTGTGGTGTGCGAAGAGTCTGTCGTTTGCCCAAGAGGTGATGGGGATGTTAGAAAAACTGGCGATCGCAATCATACTGACCCTCTCAGTTAATATTTTTACCAGTACTGCATGGCAGAATTCGTGGTTGACGCTGACGTTGATTGGCTTCCAACCTGTGCCAACTGGAACTCAACGCTCTTTGCGGGAGCGATCGCCGCAGCCCATTGCCCTTTCTCCCAGTCAGGCAACCAAGGCTACGCTAACTCAGCAGCCAGCTTGGCCCACTCAGGGCGTTAATGCCCAAGCAGAATAGTTGGTATTGGCTTTACCTTTGGTGGGTCTGGCTTGAGCCCTATCCTGGGTGGTATCAATCCCAGGTTGCGATGCCTGAGGGTTGCGATTCCTAGTTGTGATTTCTAGCGATCGCCTTCCTTGGGCCAACCATAGTAATAGTGATGCGATTGGGGAATAATGGCGCGATCGCCTGATGCAGGCGTAAGCTCGTTGTCAGTGACTAGCGGTCACGCCACAGCCATTAACGGCAATGCATTAATGGCCCAGAGGCAAAAGGGGCAGTCGGGCAAGCCAGTCTTTGAGGGCTACACCCACCCCAGCCAAAGCTCTATGGGCAATCGTTTAGCCGACTATATCCTGGTGTTTACAAGACGTTACAGAAGAGTTGAACGCCGAAGCGGGAACATCTTGACATCGCTACCGTCATTGAGCGTGGAATGTACAGAACAAAATTCCGCCCATGACTCACTCTCTTCGGCTATCCTGGTCAACGGTAGATGCAACGGCTGCCCCAGTGCCAGTACAACCAGAAAAACTATCTAACTATGATTTGATCTTGCAATGTCAGGTTGGCCACCGTCCTGATAAAGCAGCGTTTGGGGAGTTGATGCGTCGGTATCAGTCCCACGTCGAACGGGTTTTGTACCATTTAGCCCCTGATTGGCAAGATCGGGCAGACTTGGCTCAAGAAGTTTGGATTCGAGTATATCGCAATCTCAAACGCTTGAATGAACCGGCAAAGTTTCGGGGCTGGCTAAGTCGCATTACGACCAACTTGTTTTATGACGAGTTGCGGAAACGGAAGCGACACGCAAGTCCTTTGTCGTTAGATGCGCCATTGTCGATGGAAGATGGGGAAATGGATTGGGAAATTGCTTCGGCAACCCCAGGCCCAGACGAGGACATTACCACGCGCGAATTTTACGACCAATTGCGGGACGCGATCGCGGATTTGCCAGAAGTTTTTCGCACCACCATTGTTTTGCGGGAAATTCAAGGCATGGCCTATGAAGAAATTGCTGAAATCACGGGTGTTTCATTAGGCACCGTTAAGTCCCGGATTGCACGGGCTCGTTTGCGGTTACAATCGCAACTTCAAAATTATTTAGAGGGTGCTTCATCCTAAATCCCAAGGTGAAGCCTTTGGTCAGCTCTTCCTCCAGGCTGAATTGCAAATCAAATCTTTGAGGGGTTTGTTTTTCCCAGATAGATTGACTATCCTTTTACGAGAGCTGGGTGTACTCCATACGCGAGAAGTAGTGCTGAGATGACTTCTAATTCTAACTCCCACAATTTTGATTCACGGGCATCGGCGGCCCGTCATTCGGACTCTGATGCCCGGATGCCGGACGTGATGCAGCGCGATCGCTTTGAGATGCTGAGTGCTTATCTAGACGGCGAAGTTTCGGCGGATGAGCGACGGCAAGTTGAAGAATGGCTGCAAACCGATGCCACGGTACAACAGCTTCATGCTCGGTTATTGAAGTTGCGGCAAGCCTTCCAAGCCATGCCAGTTCCAACATCCCAACAATCCGTAGACCAGACGGTCAATGCGGTTTTGTCGCGGGTTGATCGGCGGCCCTCACGGTCGATGATCTGGGGCGGGGCGGCGATCGCGGCAGTGGCCATTGGTACGGTTGCCAGCTTGATCTTCGGTGGCGAACGGCCTTTTGCCCCTCAAATGGCCAATGACTCCTCCCAAGAAAACGTCCAGACGGCAGCAAATTCTGACGAAGAACCCTTGATGGTGGCCCTGGATAAACCGCTGGTTTCTTTGACCAAGGCACCCGTTGAAAATGGTGCTTATCCCTCTCCGGCGGCTTTAGACTCTAACGACAATATTCGTTAGTGGCCCTGCTGTGAGGCTGGGAGAACCGCATCGCCACAGAGTCAAGGTGCGGTGGGCAGCGTGGGGATTGGTGGCCCGGATTCGCAGTTGAGGCGATCGCGGTTCTCTTCCTCCTTGTGGCTATTCCACCGCTAGTGCTGGGTGTAACCTGGCTGCGTGTCGGTTGCTCTGATTTGGGGTCGGCTGATTGTCTAACCTGAGGTTTTTAGGGGCAGTCAGTTGGTTTTAAGTTGAAATCTACAAGTTGCAATCTAAAAGTTGCAACCCAAGAGCTTAAATGCTCAAGTCCGGCCCCAAGAAGGCGTTAAGCCAAATATTGCTCAACCCCAACCTCCTTAAAACCAACCTCATTGAAAATTGATGCCCCAATGGCTGCACGGGGGGGCTTAATCATTGCTTTAAAGACACTTTAGCCGTTGATTGGGAGCAGGCTGGTTCCACTCTCCACTGGCAACCCGCCGACCCTGTAACCGCTGGATTTGGCTCAGTGTCATGGTGTAGCTCCACGCGATCGCCAGGGGGCGGCGGTGATGGGTATAAGTTTGAATTGGGAGCCGTTGATATTGATGGCTCTCGACCTTGTGTTGGGGGAATAATTGGCGAAACAGGTGGGGATCGTGTTGTTCAAAGCGATCGAGCAATGCCATAACCCCTGGGTCAAGGCAGCGCAGCACATAGCCATACACAAGATCAGCGGGGGCCAAGCTCATAGCCGGATACCCCAAGGGTAAGTGATAGAGACTGCCCTGGGCGATCGCAGGCTGGGCCATTCGTACATAGTCAGCGCAAACATGGTGATTGATTTCACCGGGCTTCAGAGTGCCATAGACAAACAAGTCAATTGCAGGCGGGGCAGGGCAAGAGGCCATCGGCAAAACCTAAAAATATGTCGTATTTTAGGGGCGATCGCCCAGGGCCAACAACCGTGGCCCACTTTCAACAAAAATATCCGCGAACCGGCCCGTTCTGGGCCATGACCTTGGGTGCAATGATTGGCTGTTTAACTGATTTGCATTATGATCCTCCAGCGGTTACTTGATGCGTCTGTCATGGATTCTGTCATGAATAGAGATTGTTCGCTGTTGACCCGATTTCGCCTCCGGAGTCGCCGCTTGCATGGTTTGGTCAGGCTTGTTGGCGCTGCAACACTGGCGATCGCCCTCCCAGAAATGGCCCTGGCCCTGCAAGTGACGGTCGGCCCCAGTAGCCCGAAACTAGGGGATACCCTCACTGTGGTCGCTCGCTACGATGACCCCAGCCTAACCACGCCGCCTCAGGTGATGTTGGGAAACCAAGTTTTTCAGTCTTTTCCCATTGGCCCAAATCAGTATCGGGCGTTGCTGCCGACGACCCCGTTGGATCGGCCAGGCAACTTGAACATCAGGGTCAGCGGTGGCAATGAATCCCAAGCTGTGGCCGTGCGATTGGGCGATCGCGCCTTCCAAACTCAATCGATTTGGGTCAGGGGCGGTGGTTCCGACGGGACAGACCAGGAATTTGATCGGGTAGATGCCTTCAAACAATTAGTGACCCCCGAAAAATATTGGAACGGTAAATTTTTGCGACCTAACCAGGGGCCAGTGACCTCAGAGTTTGGCATTCGTCGTTACTACAATGGTGAGTTTGCCAAAGATTACTACCACCGAGGGGTTGATTATGCCGGGGGCACGGGGTCGCCTGTGGTTGCCGCTGCGGCTGGACGAGTGGCCCTCGTTGGGCGGGAAGCACAGGGCTTCAAATTACATGGCAACACGGTTGGGCTTGATCATGGCCAAGGCGTGACTACGATTTATCTCCACCTCAGCAGAATCAATGTGAAAGAAGGGGATTTGGTGCAGGCGGGGCAGGTCATTGGCACGGTTGGTGCGACGGGCTCGGCCACAGGCCCCCATCTTCACTGGGGGTTGTATGTGCATGGGCAGGCGGTTGATCCTGTGCCTTGGCGGTATACCGGGTTTGAATAGGCGGCATTGGGGGGCGCTGGATGGTGGTGTGCGCTTGCGGTCAGTGCTGTGCATTTGGATCAATTTTTTAAAGCTTTGAGTCCAGGTGTTGCAGACGGTGCGATCTAGGGCAACATTAGTCAAGGCTGAGTTAGCCGATACAGTGCATAGTTGCCGTCAAAGATTATGCAGACAAAGTCTAATCTTTCGGGTAATGTTTCAATTGAGGACAGGGGAAAAGGGAACGGAGGCTCTATGAGCATCGAAAAGATTGTGGAACAAGCTCTGCAAGATGGGTACCTGACACCGGCAATGGAAGCAGAGGTGGGACGCATCTGTGATACCGCTTCTGAGCTTTCGATCGAAGAGTATATGGCCTTAGATCGGCTCATGGGTGCGTTGCTGACGGGTGAAGTCGTTGCTGTTCCCCGGAAGCAGTTTATCAATGTGATGGAAGAGTTGGTGCTGACGGAGGCAATCTCGCGGGTCGCTGAAATCGAGGCAACCAGCGATCGCACGTTGGACTTGGGGGATATTGCGGCCTATGCGCTAAACCGCCTGCCGCCTCTCTATGCCACGACGGAAGAAGGGGCAACTTACCAACGGCAACGGGCCAAAGAAGACCTGCACCATCTGATTGCGCAACAAGTAGGGGAAGCCATTTCGCGAAACCTGGATCGGCCTGAATTTTTCCCCGATCGCCAAGTGATTGGCAAGAGCGGTGGGGATGTGTTGACTCAGGTCAGTTCATTGCTCCAAGCCTATGCCCCTAATTACGAGCAGCAGCCCTAAGCCCAACGACTGTGGTTGTGGGGTGTGGTGGCATTTTTGGAACGATTGCGATCGCCCTGCTCTCCGGTGGGGCTTCGTTTCATGGTTGCACGGTGACGGGGGTTCCTTCCGTGACTTGGGCGTAGATCGTGGTGATATCGGCATTCCGGAGCCGCAGACACCCATGAGAAACGGCTTCGCCAATGAGTTCTTCCTGGTTGGTGCCATGAAAGCCAATTTCTGAGGCTCCATCCGTCCAAAAGCCGATCCAGGCTTTTCCTAAAGGATTATCTGGCCCCGGCGGGATGGTTTCGCTGGTAATGGGATGCACCCAGATGGGATCCGTTTCTTTGTTGAGTACCTGGAAGTTGCCCGTGGGGGTTTCCCACCCTGCCATCGCCACGGCGATCGGGTAGCGGCCCACCACTTCGGTATTTTTGTAAAGCGTCACTTGGCGATCGCTGAGATCAACCACAAGTTTGCGATCGGTCTTCGCTGGTTGGGGGGACTGGGGCGTGGCAACTGGGGCACTGGGGGCGGTTGGTTGGGCCTGGGCCAAGGCAGTGAGGGGCTTTTTCGCGCGGACAATCCCTACTGGCCCTGGCACCAACCGCTTGGAGATGCCACTGAGCTGACCCACCAGCAACACAATGGCCGCCCCTAAACAGAGCAGCATGAAACTGCGCGGCATTTGTTCATCGATTTTCAGCGGCATAGCTCCAAGAGGCTGGGTCAGGTTGGGCAGAGTGGGCCGAGGCGATCGCCCCCATTGGCCCCCAGGTTGGTGTAGCTAGACGGGATTGGCCGATTCGGCCAGGTCGGTCACCTGATCCGCATCGTCTAACTCCTCATCTTCCTCTGCCTCCGCAATTTGAATCAAGAACCGGAGGGCATTGACGATATAACTGGCACAATCATAGGGCGAACTGGCATAAAAATTGCTCCAGGCCGCTGCTTTGTGTTCGTCGTAGCGATCGCTGTGGTCAGGGTGCTGGGCCAACCACGCTAACCGCACCGCATGACCAATCAACACATCCAGCACAATGTATTGCCGAATCTGCAAGTCAGAGTTGTGTTCCATCAAGGCCGACAGTTCCATGAGCGCTTCGATGTTGACCTGGCGATATTCCGGTGCCTGGATTTTGTTCAGCAAATGCTCAACCTGCAAGGCAAAATTTTTCTCTCCGGGGGTCATTTCAGACAGCAGCAGTTCACTATCTAATCGATTGCGCCGCTCCAATTTGTCGCCAATAATCAACCCCCGACAATGTTTGAGCAACGTCCACACCTGGGGGTAGAAATCCTTGGGCACTCGGTTCAAGGCTCCGTCCAGTTGGCGCTTGTGTCGCCAGTCTTCCTCCGCAGATTTGCCCTGGAGATGGGCCGTAATGACGGCCCAGTCAATATCCTTTTCTTGCTGGGAAACGTGCAAGGATTCTTGCTTGAAGAAGGATTGGTCGTTGCTGCTGTAGCCTTTAAGCACTTGATAGAGGCGGGTTTGGATTTCGTGCGGACTCAGTTGCATGAGTTGCTCATAGCCTTCGTCTTGGGTGATCTCCCGTTCTTTTGCCAGGTTTGTGGTCAGCAACAAAATGAGATAACCAACGCGCAGGGTCAACAGCCCGTTAAAGAGGCTGGGATCGGATTTGATCAGCAAGCTGAGATAGATGAGGATTTCTTGGGTAAGGACGCGATCGCGAATATCCTCCCGGCAAAATTCCCGAATCTTCTCCATCATTTCCTGGGGCGAGAGGGGCTGGCTGATCAACGAGGCTTCGCTGTACGATCGCCCTACGGAAATTTGTTTTTGACGAACTAAAATATCCGTGACTGAATCGGCCAAATTCATTGCCATCTTGTCATACAGACCGGCAACCCCCCGCAAAATTCCCCAAAACTCCAGTTCACTCGCGTTGAAATAGACTTCATCTAATAATTGGCCAACGGTCACGGTGCGGGTCGGTTGACCAAACCCCGTGTCAAACTCCAGGCCCTTGAGCCGAAAGAGACTACTCAATAACTCAAACTGCTCATACAGGTTATCGGTTTGGCGCAAGCTTTTCAGCAACAGGCTGGTATCAGTGACGATTTCAAGTTTGAATTCCTGAGTGATGCTCAACGGAAAACTGCGATCGGGATTAAATGCCAAAAAAGCTTCCGTTGGTTGGGCATCCTGCACAGGTAAACTGGCAAACTCAAAATCATGCAAAAAGTCAATACGCTCGGTGCTGGCTGTCAGTAGCAGTTGGTTAACATGGCCCAACTTAACCTGTACCCCATTACACTCCCCATTCTGTAATTCTTTCAGCAAAACCAACAATGGTTGAGAGTCATCGGCCTGGGGGGGGGGGTTGAGCATGGTGTGGGTCAGCAAAAAGGTCAATGTGGGGCGGCCCAGTTGGTGCCAGTGGCGCTGGATGTGGGCTAGCTCTGACCGAATTTGGCTGACAAGAAAATAGGGATCGAGGGTCAGGTAAAACTGCTGTTGATCCAAAAACGAGGGGAGGAAGACGACGGTTTCTCCACAAATCCGAAAGACGCGCGATGTTGTCAAACTGCGGAGGCGGCGCATGGGGCGGCCAGTCATGTTCAGCTTATCGTTGCGGCCAATCTGGGTGAAGGCATAGGAGAGTTCACTGGGCTGGCGCACGCGGATGGGGGCAATCTGGGCGGGCGTTTGGGTATCAACGCCATAGGCCGCCAGGGTGGATTGCAGGGCTTCGTCCTCGGCGAGAAGGGCAATTTGCACCAGGGGTTGTCGCTGTTGCCGGATGTGGAGATGGCGACCAAGGGGATCAATATCACCCACCGCTAAAATCCCTTCGCTCAGCATTTGGCCCAAATAGTAAAGGCTTTGGGCCCAGACCAGCGGGATATTTTCATTCGGGAGGCGGGGCTGGCTGCGGGGCTGTTGCTGTTCTGCGGCGACCAGTTCTTTGGGGACGTAATAGAGTTCTGGCAATAGTTGGAGGCCATCGCGCTCGACGAGGACTTGGGCCAGTTTTGCCTGGTATTTTTGCACTTGCTCGGTGTCACCCCGAAAGACCCCATCGAGGAGCAGATAGGTGAAGAAGAGGGGCCACTCGCATTCAATATGTTCAAATTGCTTGAGTTCGCGGGGTTCGTAGTGTAGGCGGGTGGTGTCTTCGAGGACGGTTTGGTGGCCATCTCGGAGGAACCGTTTACAGCCGTAATGGCCTTCGAGTTTTTCGATGATTTTGTTGCGGGTGCGATCGCACAGTTCTGCATTATCGACCGCAAACCCCGGAAAGCCGATGACACTGAGTAGGGCCGCATCGACCTCTTTCGAGCTTGATTCTCTGGGCAAGAGGGATTCCAGGGTAATCCGGCTTCGGGCAATTTCATCGGGCATGACGTGAATTACGGATAGTTGGTCGCCGTGAACGCCATAAAGATTCAGCCCATTCATCGCTTCGAGGGCGGCTTTGGCAATCCCAATGGAACTGGCATTTAGCTCAGGATTACCGTGATTAATTTTGTTGCCTCGTTCCCAAATGCCATAGTCGGGGGTGCGATAGGCGCGACCAATGTAGTAAACCAAATTTTGGATAAAGTTTACTTCATCGGTGTTGAAGATAATGTGCAGCCCAGAGGCGGTCATTTGGGCCAATATCAGTAAAAATACAGAGGTTGCATCGAGCTGTAAGTGGCCCCACGCATCATCCCCCACGACGACATCCCCGGTTTTGGTGTCGTATTTTGCGTGTAGTGCATCTAACAACGATTGGGTTTCTTTAAATTTCTCAACTTTGGGGGCTTGCCGCATCATGGCAAACAGCAGCCCGCGCATGAGTTTGACGACACTGTGTTCCAATTCAAAGACCCGACCGCGCGTGTCATCGATTTTGCGATAAGCAAGGCCCAAACCCCAGACGGCCAAGATACTGTAAACGTTGTCGCGAACCCAAGCATCGGTGTAGTCCCCGTGGGCATTCACTGCCGTACTGGCTGGTAATAGGCCAGTGATCGGGTTTTGACGCGCCAGAATAATGGGTTTGATTTGATCATAATAATGATCCAACCGCATCTGGAGTTCAGAGATTTTCATTATTCTTCCTAACCAAATAAGAATGGAGCCGCATCGGGCGATCGCCCAACCTCGTCTGAGTCGATAGCATTATAAAGTTGGCGATGCACCCAATCGTTGGCAAGTTCGCGGGCCCGGGTCTGCTCAAGTATCGCGTGACGACAGGGCGAAAGCTGTAAACAGTTTAACTGGGGATGGCAAGCCGCTTAACTTTAGTACAAACCCTAAGTTTATATAAACTTCATACTGATGCTGAAAAGGCACACAGTCTTTTTACAGGTAACTCCGTATAATCTACCGTATGGTTGAGTCAGAGAGTCAGTTGAAAACTCTTTATTCGGTATTGTCTCGGTAATCGGTTTTTGAGAAGAAGCACGTTCGCTGGCTGTCTTACGGTATCCGAGGCGCTGTAGAAGACTCAAGTTTTCCATCTTGTTGATTACTACGTCTGAGAAATCAAATTAGATTCCGGAATCACCAAGGTTGATCAATGTAGTCATTGCAGTTGTGGCCAGACATCGTCTGCTTCTAGCAGTGAGAACCTCAGGAACAGGCAGGCGGTGTCGTTGTGAGAACGACTGCTGGCCTCTGTGCTTTACAAAGGTTGCTCAGCCATCAGTAGATCAAACAATTATATTGCGCTTATCGGTACAGGAGATTGTTATGCAAACGCTTCAACCTCAAAAAAACCAATATCAAACTTTTGTTGCCCAACCTATTCTTGAAACTCCTCGCCCTGGCTTGTTGACCTCGTTGCGGGCTATCTACGATCGCGTTGTGAGTGCCTTCACCGCAGACCCCGAAGTCAAGGTGTGGAAGACTGAAGATGGCGAAAACACAACATTGTGGCATGTGTATGACCCTTGCACAAAGTCGGTGAAAACCTGCACGTCTGAATACGAAGCCAAGGCTTGGATCGAAGAATTTTATGGTGTTGAGTAAGGGGTGAGCGAAGGACTCAAGGCGTGCTCTGATGTAAAAATGGGTCTAGAAAAAACAGGTGATAGCCCCTATTCAAACGCTCTGGGATAGCTTACGTTCGTCGTGTGAAATAACCATTTTAGTGTTTCAATAAATCTAGCCTGCCCGAGTCGATCACGAATTGATTCGGGTATTTTAATTGCGTGTCATGACGGCGTGTTGGGCTAGAATGCCTGCCTGAAGGCAATGGCGATCATGGGGATGGCGATCGCCTTCTTCTGTTTGCAGGGCACCAAACTTTGCCAAAATCTCACAGGGGTTTGCAGTTTGTTCACGTCAGTTGACTGCTGTCGTCGGTATATTTAATGACAGGTGAAGGTTTGAACAATACGACTCGAAAAAACACGGATTGCTCAAACCCTTGACTCACCCGAACAACGCTTCACAGCGATCGGGCTACCCTTTTGGCTCCCAGACTTGCCCCATTGAGGTCAGCTTGAGGCAAGGCGATCTGAGTCCGCCAGGTGCTCTTCTGTCCCAGTTTGATTTTTCAAGCGTACCCTGACTAAGATCTTCGGCTTCTGGCTGAAGATCTTTTCCTTCCAAGGGGCTGGGCGCGATCGCTAAATGCGTTCGGCGATGCGGAGTTTGGCCGATCGCGATCGAGGGTTGGCGGCGAGTTCGGCTTCCTCAGCGGTGATGGGCTTTTTGGTGATGACCTGCAAGAGCGGAGATTCCTTGAGGCGATGTTTCACAATGCGGTCTTCAAGACTGTGGAAGCTAATCAGGGCCAATCGCCCACCGGGACGGAGCCATTGGGGGGCTTGGGCCAGAAAGGTTTCTAACACGTCTAGTTCGTGGTTGACGGCAATCCGGAGAGCCTGGAAGGTGCGCGTGGCGGGGTGAATGCGGCCATAGCGATAGGACTTGGGCACGGTCGCGGCGATCGCGTCGGCCAGGTCGGTGGTGGTTTGCCAAGGGCGACGTTCAACGATGCGGCGGGCAATACGACGGGAAAGGCGTTCTTCCCCATAGGTATAAATCAGGTTGGCGAGGTCGGTTTCTGCCCAGGTGTTGACGATGGCGGCGGCGGTCAGGTCTTGCTGCTGGTTCATCCGCATATCGAGGGGGGCTGGATGGCGAAAGCTGAAGCCGCGATCGGGAATGTCGAATTGGGCAGAACTAACCCCTAAATCGGCCAGGATCCCATCAAATCGCTGAGTTCCGGGATTAAAGGCGGCAAAGTTCGTGTGGTGAAACTGGATGCGATCGCCATAGTCTGCCAGGGTTTGCTGCGCGGCGGCGATCGCCTGGGTGTCCTGGTCTAGCGCGACCACGGTGCAATCGGGGATGGC
This sequence comes from uncultured bacterium, assembly GCA_964475335.1. Taxonomy (GTDB): domain Bacteria; phylum Cyanobacteriota; class Cyanobacteriia; order Leptolyngbyales; family Leptolyngbyaceae; genus CAYYWG01. Next base: position 670,589 of record CAYYWG010000001.1, on the reverse strand, counting down.
CGCCAGGATAAGCCGACTGTGCCCGCCGCCGCCGACCGTCGCATCCAAATAGTGGCCCCCCGCCCGCAAAGCTAAGCCCGCAATGACTGCTTCCGCCAACACGGGAATATGGGCAAAGTCTGGGGTGGCCCCATCGGTAGAAGCTTGAGAATCCACAATCATGCCAAACAACGTGCTTGACCAGTCTACTGTGCTGTGCCGTCGCTGGGGCAACTCCATATAATAAAGGCTCGCTGATTCTGCTAACTCAACGATTTAGGAGCTTGCACCCTCATGACCCTTCCCAATCTTGGATTGGTGGTTCCACCCGGTGATGGTCGGGCCTATTACCTTGGTTCCGATTTATATGTTTTCAAGGCGATCGGGGCGGAAACGGGAGAAGCCTATGCGCTCTGTGAAGTCACCGTTGAACCCCAAAGTGGGACTCCCTTCCATCGCCACAGTCGCGAAGATGAAGCATTTTATGTGCAGGTAGGGGAATTGCAATTTCAACTGGAAGACCAGACCGTGGTAGCGACAGCCGGTACGTTTTTATATTCTCCCAAAGGCCAAGCTCACCAATTTACAAATCAGACTGCGACCGCCGCAAAGCTGTTGATTTGGGTAACGCCTGCCGGGTTTGAGCGGTTTATTGCAGAAGTGGGGCAGACGGTTGCCCCAGTGCAGGTTGGCGCAACGTTGAGCACAGCAGATGTTGACAATATTCTGGTTACCGCTTCCCGCTATGGGATTGAGATCTTGCCACCTCCCACCCCCTAACACAACTTGCGATCGCCCTTCCCCTCTACACCGATCCAACGGCATTCTTGCCCCATGCTTGCTAGCGCTGTCGAGTATCAGAAAACAATAGAGCGCGATCGGCCACTGCCCGCAGCAGCAACTAACCACGTAAATATGACGGATAACACCCTCTGCGCCGGAGTTATCCAGCATATTTGACGTTTAATCCCCATAAACCCAGGTGTTATCCATCAGACTTGACAGATAACTCCGGAAGTTGGGGTGTTATCCAGCAAATCTGACGTTGAATATATAGTTAGCTGTTTTCATTATTGATATGCCTTATCCGTGTCCAGCTTGTGGTTTCGAAGTTTTCGACGATGCCCCCGGCAGTTATGACTTGCGCCTCATCTGCAACTGGGAAGATGATGGTGTTCAATTACGATTTCCAGGGATGCGCGGCGGCGCTAACGGTGACAGCTTGTTCGAGCATCAACAGAAATGGCTCGCGGCACTGCCTCTGTCTATGAAGGAATCTAAGGGGTATCGCCGTGAGGAACAGTGGCGGCCTCTGACTCCAGCCGAATGTCAGAATATGGAGGGAATGCCGCAGAGTGGGCGTGAGTATTTCGACAGCATTGATGCGGTGGAGCCGAAGTATTATTGGCGAGCGTGAATGATCTTCTCGCCGCTGCTAACCAGCACCATGCAACGGACGAGTGACGATTACCTGTATAGATGTAAAGGTATAGGTCGCCGCTGATGGCGATCGTTAGAGCGATCGCCTCCGGACACATCAGTAATATCCGAGGTGTAAAGAGTATCGTTTAAGGTTTATTCCATAGCATCGCCAACCTATAATCTGCGAGTATCTCCCCATTTCAGGATTTCGACCGATATGTTGTTTATTCGCCAGTTGACCTTGGTGGCCAGTGGGACTATGGCTGCGATCGCGCCGGGGCCTGAGCCAGATTGTCTCTAAGGGGGCGGGGCGTTTCCCAGCTCCCTAGAGATGCTGCTGGGGCTGGCCATTAGCCTTCGGGTTCTGGCCCGTAGTTGAGTTGTTCGATCGCCTCAGCGTGGACTGCTTCTGGATATTGCTCGGTGTCCCGATAACCTTTGCCATTGCCGTTGCCCGTGTTGGATGGGGGTTTGCGGCCCAGGCGATCAAAAAGCCCATGCAGCAGCAGATAGAAGCAGGGGATGATAAACAGGGTTAGGAGGGTTGCCAGGGAAAGGCCGGAGAATACGGCGACGCCCAGGGGTTGCAAAAATTCGCCCCCTTGGCCCTGGCCCAACGCTAAGGGGAACATCCCCAAAACGGTGGTGATGGTGGTCATGAGGATGGGGCGGAGGCGTTGGGGGGCGGCTTTGACGATCGCCGTGTATCGATCGCACTCTTCGCGATCGCGAATTTGGTTCGCCAGTTCCACCATGATGATGGCGTTGTTCACCACAATCCCGACGAGCAAGACGGCTCCTACAATAACGGTCGCCCCGATTGGCGTTTGGGTGACAAACAGACCCAGGATCCCACCGGCCAAGGCTAGGGGAATGGTGAACATAATCACCAAGGGATCGATCAACGAGTTGTATTGCACAGCCATGACAACAAAGACCAGGAACGCGGCCAGTCCCCCCAGAATTGGGAGCGTTCCCTGCAATTCACGGTTACTTTCTGCGGCGGTACTGGGCAAGACGCTCACGCCTTCGGGCAAATCGATCCCGCTGATAATTTGGTTAACCTGGGCGATCGCATCACTCAAATTCGCGCCCTCGTTTAAGTTTCCGGCAATCAAAAAGACTTGCCGCTGGTTAATCCGTTGAATTTCGCCCGGTGCCAGTCCCGCTTCGAGCTTGGCTACATCCCCTAACCGCACCAGTTTGCTGTTGGGGGTAAACAGAGGCAGTTGGGCCAACTGGGAGGGTTCCCGAATTTCATCCCGATCCAGCCGCACCCGAATATCCACCAGGCGATTGCCCCGTTGCAGTTGGGTGGGGACATTCCCTTGAATCGCCGTTTCTAAGGTGCTGCCAATATCGCTAACGCTTAATCCCAGTTCGGCCAAGCGTTCCCAATCGGGGCGGATTTGTACTTCGGGTTGGCGATCGTCGGCATCAGGCCGGAAGCTGGCTAGCGTGACCTGCTGATCCAGCGCTTGTAACACCTGGCGACCCGCCTGGGTGAGGGTATCTGCATCTTGCCCCTGCAACATCACATCAACTTCGGCCCCCCGCACAGGAGAGTTACTGAGAATAATACCGCGTACCTGGCCAGGGCTGACCCGCACCCGAATGTTGACCAGATTCAGTTGACGAATGGCATTGGAAACTCTGGCGGCATAGGCTTCCACATCTGTTCCGGGCTTGAGGGTAATTGTGCTGGAACTGCGGAGGGCGTTTTCGCTGGTGTTGCTGCCAAACAGGGCTCCCCCAACCGTGGTGAAGGCAAATTCGGTTTCGGGTTGGTTCAACACAATTTTATCGACCGCATCCATCACTTTCAGGCTGTTGGTGAGGGGGGTGCCGGGGGGAAATTGGGCGTTCAGGTTTGCTTGGCCCGTGTTGATCCGGGGCAGAATTTCTTGGGGAATGTGGTTGGCCATGAGCAAGCTGCCGCCGCCGAAGATTAGGACTGTGAGGCCGACAATGACTAATCGCCTTGCCAAGATCCACTGGAGGAATTTGGTGTAGTTACGGGTGGCGGCTTCAAATTGGCGGTTAAATTGCTTGATCATCCAAAACTGGCTCAGGCCACTGGTTTTGCGGATCGCCAATAACCGGGAGGTAAACATGGGAACGATGGTGACCGCGATCAAAATGGAGGCCGCGACCGCAAAGCTAATGGTCAAAATGAGCTCGTTGAACAGGAGCGCAATAAAGCCGCCGATGAGTAGGAACGGTAGGATAACGACGAGGTTCGTGCTGGTGGATGCAATGAGTGCTGATTCGACTTCTTGGCTGCTTTGGGCGGCTTGCCGGATCATTTGACGAGGGGTGAGGCGGGTTTTGGCGTCTTGGCCGGGGGTCATGCCTGCGCCTTCTGCGATGTTTTCCAGCATGACGATGGAGTTGTCTACGACGATCCCAACGCCGACGGCTAAGCCTCCTAAACTGAAAATGTTCAAGGAAAATTTAAAGATGCCCATCAAGATGATGGCGGCGAGGGTGGCAAGGGGAATAGCCAAAACGATGATCAGGGTTTGCCGAATGGAGCCGAGGAAGAGTAAGACGGCGATCGCGGCAAGGCCAGCCCCAATCAACCCCGAAGTGGTCACGTTGGCGATCGCGTTTTGAATGAAGATCGATTCATCCAGGGTAGGAACGATGGTCATATCGGCGGGAATGACCCCAGCTTGGCGCAACTCTTCAATGCGCTTTTTCACGCCTTTCACGACTTCGATCGAGTTGGCATCCGGTTGTTTTTGGATACTGACCTTCACCGCCGATTGGCCATTGAGGGTCACAAAAATACGTTGGTCTTCGGTGCCATCAATGATGTCGGCAAAGTCCCGCAGATAGACACGCCGGGAGAGGGTGGGGGTGGCGTTGGTGCTGTTATTGCTGCTAGTGCTGCTATTGCTATTGGAGCCTGCGCCGCCAGCCGTAGGAACTTCAAAGGACAAATCACGGAGTTCGTTAGCACTTTTGAAGCGGCCTACTGTACGGGTTAGGGATTCGGCGTTATCGCTAAAAATCCGCCCGCCGGACACATCTTCGTTGCGATCGCGAATTTCCGTCAAAACCTGATTCAAGCCAATCCCAGAGGCTTGTAAACGATCGAGATCGACCTTGACCTGGACTTCTTCCCGCAACCCGCCTGACACATCGACAGCGGCGACCCCCGGAATGACGTTTAACTCGCGGCTTAATTCTTCATCGGCAAAGACCCGCAATTCCATCGGTGCCAAGGAGGGCGAGGTGAGCGCGATTTCATAAACCGGCAATTGGGAGGGATCAACCTTAAAGAGTCGTGGTTCCTCAACGGTGTCAGGCAGCCGACCTCTGGCCCGGTTGAAGGTTGCTGTGGCATCATTCAAGGCTTGATCGACATTGCCACCGGGCCGAAAGAAGAGATCTAAACTAACCTGGCCTTCGCGAGTTTGGGAATAAACCTGAACCACACCTTCGGTGGCAGAGAGGGCTTCTTCCAGGGGGCGGGTAATTTCGTCAATGGCGACTTCGGGCGAGATCCCAGGGGCGTCTAAACGAACCCCAATCCGAGGATAGGTAATGGAGGGTAGGAGATCGACCTGAAGGGTGGTGGTAATGAACACTCCAACCACAATGACAGCCAGAGTTAGCATCAGCGTGCCGATGTGGCGATAAATGGCAACGCCGCTAATACTGAAGCCCGTTGTCTTTTCCATAAATGACTCTCAACAGTTGGCCGAATATTTGAGCAAAGCGTGGGACTGGCTAAAGGCGTGGGCCAAGTGGCGGTTGGAGGCAACGCCAAGGCCCGATCGCTCAGGTTTGGTCTTTCTGGCGGGGGGGTGAGCCTTCTGAAAGTACACTCAGTTTGACGGCATCACCTGTTTTTAAGGCTTTACTGCTACGAACTACATAGCGATCGCCGGCCCGCAAACCAGACAAAACTTCGACTTGTCCATCCTGCCGTTTGCCCAGGCTCACCTGGCGAGCTTGGACGGTTGGTGTTTCGGTTTGGGTCGTCAGAACGAAGATGGTTCCGGCAGAGGCGTTGGACGATCGCGATCGCTGCCCCGGATTGCCTTGCCCAGAATTACCCTGTCTCGTATTGCCCTGCCCCGGATTACCTTGCCCAGAATTGCCTTGCCCGGAATTGCCTGCTTGGTTGGTTGGGTTCTGTGGGTTGCCATTGCCCTGATTGGCTGCCCCTGCCCCCCCTGGCCGTCGTGCCCCTCGGGTTTGATTCGTCTCCAGGGCGGCTTCGGGAATGACTACTTGTTGCACCGTTTGCTGGCTAAAACTCACTCTCGCCAGTAGGCCACTGCCAACGCGCCCATTGATGTTGGGGATGATGACTTCCACGGGAATGAGACGCGCTGTGGGGTCAGCAGCCGGTGACACGCGGCTCACGCGGCCCACCAGCCGTTGGGTTGGGAAGGCATCGAGCTGTACCTGGGCGGTTTGGCCGGGGCGAATGCTGCCCACTTCCCGCTCGGAAACTTGGACAGCGACTTTCACCTGGCTAAAGTCACCGATGGTCAGCACTTCGCTGCCTGGTTGAGCCAGGTTGCCGGGTTCGAGGGTGCGCTCTGTCACGAAACCGTTCACGGGTGATGAAATCTCGGTGTACGATCGCCGCTCCCGTTCTTGGGCAACGATCGCCCGTTGGGAAATTGTTCGTCGCTGGGCGACTGCTACAAGCTGCCGCCGTGTCTGCACATTTTTTTCCGCTGTTCGCACTGCCTGTCGGGCGGTGCCAGTGGCGGTACGGGCGGTTTCTACCTGTTGCTCGGCGATCGCCCCAGCCCGAAATAATTCTTCGAGGCGGGCCTGGTCAGACTGGGCTTGTTGCAACTTCAACCGGGCATCTTCAACGCTGGTTTCGGCAGTGCTCACTTCGGTTTGGGCCCGCACAACATCAGCTTCCTGGGCGGCAAGTTCGGCTTCTGCTTCCACAACTGCCGCAGTCAGCACGGCATCATCCAACCGGCCCAGGGTTTCGCCGGCGACGACTGCATCACCCACATCCACGCTCAGGCTTAGCAATTGGCCTTCGATGCGCGATCGCACAGCAACATCACGATAGGGTTGAGTGGTGCCTGTGTATTCCTGTTCTTGGGCAATGGGGCCAGTGCGGGCGATCGCCACATCCACTGCCGCAGGGCCATCGTCTCCCCCTCGTTGGCCTTGGCCTTGGCGCGATTGTGCTTCCGCACCGCCAATCAACGAAGTTCCACACCCGGTTAACCCAACTAACAGCCCCCCCAGCAGCACATAGCTGGAAAGCTGCATCAGGATGTTTGATCGCAGAACAATCTGAACCATATTTTTCCTTGCAAAGCGTTTAGAAGCTACCCAGCACAACAGATATGATTAAAACGACGGTTGAAGACCAATGATTTGTAAACACTGGGACAACACTTAGACCGCAGCTCAATCCGGAAGGTTCACGTTACTTCAAACTTTTTGGAGCAAGTTTGTTAAGTTATCGTTACCTATTTGCCTGTTTCAAAACTTAGCATTCCCTCATTTGCCTCGGCTCTATGGCTTTGGGCAGAGATTCTAGGCTGACCGGGTGGCGCTAAGCCCGATTCGGTACCCGAGGCGGTAGTGGGCACGGGATGAGAGCAAAGAGCGCGATCGCCCTTTGCCTACCTTTAGTCGGCGGGCGATCGCGCTGGTGGTCGGCAGGCTGGGCTGGGGGATGCCTAGTGCCGTTGGTATAGCATGACGCCAAACCACTGGTTGGGGTCTGTCCACGTTTGCACAGGGCGAAACTGTTTAGCCTGAAGCTGCTGTTGCAACTCGGTAAGGTCGAATTTGCGAGAAATTTCACTGCGGATGGTTTCTCCGGCTTGGAATTCGACGGTGTAGTCGAGTTTGGCTAACCGGACAGTTTGGGCCTGCACACTCCGGAGGTGCATTTCGATTTGGCGCTGGGTTTGGTTGTAAAAGGCAACGTGTTCAAATTGGGTGAGGTCGAAGTTGCCGTCAAACCGTTGGTTGAGATGGCGCAAAATGTTGAGGTTGAAGGCGGCGGTGATGCCCTGGCGATCGTTGTAGGCGGCTTCGAGTTGGGCCACATCTTTGTGTAAATCGACGCCGAGCAAGAAAAAATCTCCCGGTCGCAGCGCCCCCCGGATGAGTTCAAAAAAGGCATTGCATTCGGCAGGGGCCAGATTGCCCAAGGTGCTGCCTAAAAACAGCAGGAGGCGACGGGGCAAATAAGCCGTTGTGAGATGTTGCAGGCCCAGTTCATAGGTGCCGACCAGGCCATGCACTTTGAGCGTGGGATAGTCGAGTAGAAGTTGTTGGGTGCTGGTTTCCAGGATGCTGGCACTGACATCAATCGGGCGATAGCACAATGGGGCCTTTTGGTGTTGATAAGCATCTAGCAAGAGTCGCGTTTTGGTGGAACTGCCGCTGCCAAGTTCGATCAGTTCGCAGGGGGCGGTGTGCTGGGCGATCGCCGCTGCTGATTCCTGCAAAATGCTGGCTTCGGTGCGGGTCAGGTAATATTCGGGGAGTTGGCAAATTTGCTCAAATAATTCAGACCCCTGGGCATCATAAAAGTATTGGGGCGGGAGGGTTTTGGGGGTTTGGCTCAGGCCGTGGCGAACGTCGGCTCCTGCGGCTGCCAGGGGGCTGGCTGGGGTCTGGGTCGCGAAGGTTTCCAGGACGAGGCGTTCAGTCCAATCAGCCGGGGGCGTTGGGGTTTGGGCAAGAGTAGGCTGGTTGGATAAATGGGAGTGGGTCATTCTACCTCCAGAAGCGAATGTGAGTTGTGTGTTTGGGTCTCTCCGGTGGTCGAGGCGGATAAATGGGGAAAAACAGGGCTGGGAGCCGGGGCCTTGGCGATCGCCGTGCTAGAGCCGCGATCGCGATTGAGTCAAACGGTATCGCTCAGAACTGAGGGCACCGTGGGAACGGCCTGGAATCTGCGTTGCTTGTGGCAGCAGAGTCGGGGCGATCGCGCCAGGGGGCACGCCGCAGGGCCGGGGGAAGAGGCAATCAATGCCACGGCTGACAACGCTCTGCAGGCCAACGCGCACGTCTTTGCCATTCTCCCATTAAGCGCCCGTTACCATATCGGTCTGGGGGTATTTCCTTGCTAGGGGTAGCGCCAGATTTTGGTCTGTGGTGGGGCAGGGGTGATCGCGGGGGTGATCAGTGGTGGCGGTTAATGGAAATACGATTGGTGGGGGCATCTGGTTTGACGGTTGGGCCGTTTGCTGGCCAGTCCTCTGTAAAAGAGGGGGCCGAATGCATTAGTGTGATGGTGGGAGCACCTAAGGAGAATGGGTATGTTTGGATTAGGCTGGCCGGAAGTTGTGATTATTCTGATCGTGGCCGTGTTGATTTTTGGCCCCAAAAAAATTCCCGAGTTGGGCAGTTCCCTCGGCAAAACGTTACGAGGGTTTAAGGAAGAGGTCGATGCGCCCCGCGATCGCGCGACCGATGCTGAGGATGACGACCCGGTGTGAGGGGTGTTCTGGTGCGGTTAAGCCTGGGCACAAAAAAGAGATGGCGGTTTTTGCCATCTCCAACTGCAACAGCGCTCAAGCTGTGCATTTAGCCGCGTACCTACAACCTGGTTAGGCCGGTACACCGGAATCTTCGTTCAGGGTGGTTTGGGGGGGCGGCTCTGGATTGGGCCGCAGGGGCGCAATCACATCCGCGTCTTTGATGGGGCGGCGCTTTTCAATGAGTTGAATGGCCCGGCTGACGCTTTCGGGCAAAATGACCACCAGCCCATTGGCGGGAGCTTTGTCTAAGGCCGTTTCAATGGCCGTGGTTTCATCCAAAATGGTTTCAAAGTGACAGTCGGGCTTGGTTTCTTGTAGCCCTTTGGCAATGAACCGGGCTGCTTCCCCACGGGGTCGACCTCGTCCATCGTCGTCTTCTTTGACAATAATGCGGTCAAACATCCCGGCAGACAGGTTGCCCAACAAGACAAAATCCTCGTCGCGGCGATCGCCAGGGCCACCAATGACACCCACCCGTTCACCTGGCCAGTTCCGGACGAAGCCCGCCAACGCTTCGTAGCTATGGGGGTTGTGGGCGTAATCTACCAGGGCATGATATTTGCCCAAGTTGAATAAGTTCATCCGGCCCGGTGTTTGGCCTGCGGATGCCTTAAACGTCAGTAACGCTGCCTGAATGTCCTTAATGTCTACCCCCTGGGCAAAGGCGGCCAAACTCGCGGCCAGGGCATTGGCAATCATGAAGGGAGCCCGTCCCCCCAGCGTCAGCGGCACATTGGCAGCCTGCTCGATGCGAAGCGTCCAGTCGCCTTTGAGAATCGAGAGATACCCATTTTCGTAGACTGCTGCTAGCCCGCCTTTTTGGGTGTGGGCTTTGATCAGGTCGCTATCTGGGTTCATGGAAAAATAGGCAACCTGGGCACTGACCCGGTTGGCCATGTCTGCCACAAGGGGATCGTCCGCATTTAAGACGGCGTAACCGTTGGGCATGACGGTTTCGGCCACCACGCCTTTGACCCGTGCCATTTGTTCGATGGTGTCAATATCCCCTAGCCCCAGATGATCGGCGGCAACGTTGAGCACAACCCCCACATCGCAGGCCGTGAAGGCTAACCCCGATCGCAAAATGCCGCCGCGAGCACTTTCCAAGACCGCAATTTCCACGGTGGGGTCTTGGAGGATGAGTTGGGCGCTTTGGGGGCCGGTGTTGTCGCCTGGTTCGGCCAGGTAATCGCCAATGTAGGTGCCATCGGTGGTGGTGTAACCCACCACTTGGCCTGTCTGGCGGAACAAGTGGGCGATGAGCCGGGTGGTGGTGGTTTTTCCGTTGGTTCCAGTGGTGGCGATGATGGGTACACGGCTGGGAGTCCCAGGGGGAAACAGCATATCCAGCACGGGTTCGGCCACGTTCCGGGGAATGCCCACGCTGGGGCAAACATGCATCCGGAAGCCGGGAGCAGCGTTGACCTCAACAATTACCCCATCGACGGCCCGTAGGGGTTTGGTGATGTCGGTGGTAACGATATCGATGCCGCAAATATCCAGGCCGATAGTTTTGGCGACTCGTTGGGCAATCCAAATATTTTCGGGGTGAATATCGTCTGTGCGATCGACCGCAATGCCGCCAGTGCTCAGGTTGGCGGTGGCCCGAAGGTAACAAATTTGCCCCTCGTTGAGGATGGAATCCAACGCGAAGCCCTGTTTTTCCAGCAGTTGCCAACTGGTGCGATCGAGGGTGATTTTGGTCAGGACGTTATCGTGGCCTTCTCCCCGTCGTGGGTCATTGTTGGTTGTTTCGATGAGTTCTTCGATGGTGCGGGTGCCATCGCCAACAACGTGAGCGGGAATGCGCTCGGCGACAGCGACCAGTTTGCCGTTGACGACTAAGACGCGATGATCGCTGCCACGGTAGAACCGTTCTACGATGACCGATCGCGATACTTCTTTAGCGGCATCGTAGGCTTCGATCGCTTCTTCCCAGGAGTTGATATCGATGGTGATGCCCCGTCCGTGGTTGCCATCCAGAGGTTTGATCACAATGGGATAACCCCCAACGTAGGCGATCGCCTCTTCCAGGTCATCCAAGTAGTTAATGGTCGTTCCACGGGGAACGGGAATTCCGGCATCTTGCAAAACTCGCTTAGTGCCTTCCTTATCACTTGCGAGTTCAACCCCCAAAATGCCAGTTTGGTTACTTAAAGTTGCCTGGATGCGCTTTTGGTATTTGCCGTAGCCCAATTGGATTAAGTGGCGTGCCCCTAACTCAAACCAGGGAATGTCTTTGGCTTCGGCTTCTTTGACAATAGCTTCGGTGCTTGGCCCCAGGGAGGCTTCCCCAGCGAGTTGCCGGAGATCTTCAAGATCTTTGCTGAGTTCTTCGAGGGGATAATCACCCGTGTCAACGATGCTCTGGCACAACCGGACAGCGGCTCGCGCAGCATAGCGTCCGGCCTGTTCGTATTGATATTCGATGACGACTTGATAGGTGCCCAAACTGGAAGTCTCTCGGGTGCGGCCAAAGCCGACTGGCATTCCAGCGAGTTCTTGGAGTTCGAGGGCAACGTGTTCAACGATGTGCCCCATCATGGTGCCTTCTTGCACCCGCTTGAGGAACCCGCCCCAGCACCCAGGGGAACAAAAATGTTCGACCAGGCTCGGCAAGGCTCGGGTCAAGCCTTCGTAGAAGCCAGGAATTTGATTGGATGGTTTGTCTGCTAGTTCCTCCAAATCCAGACGCATGACTACCAGTTTTGGACGTCGGATGCTCCAGTAATTCGGACCACGTAATGTCTGGATTTTGAGTATCTTCATAAAACTGTCTTGGATGAAGTCAGCTGAGTTCGGATTGGCTACCCGCCACACACTCAGGCAAGCGTAGTACACGCCCGATCAAAAACTGTGTTGGGCAATCTTCAGTTTTATGCTCACTAGAGCGTCAAACTGTTCATTGTGAACGATTTACAAAGACGACATTGAATATGGCAACTTAGGGTTTGCTGGTCGGCGTTGTTTTCAGGCTGGGCTCGGATCGCTGGCACGTTTGGGGTACTGGCGGGTCGCCAAGGGCTTGATGGCTCTGGCTAGGATGATTTTGAGTGCATGGTGACGGCTCGTTTACGTAGATTATAACGATCGCCATGAACTAAAATGTGTACTTGCAAACGACTGATGCTGAGGGGATCAGCAGTTTCAGCACACCCATAGTTTGAGTGGACGACATCTTTGGGATCAATAATGGTGACGGTGCCTTTCCCCAAGACTTCCAGGAGGTCGTCGCCTTCGAAGACGGCACAGGTGTCTTCGTCGATGCCTACACCCAGGCGATCGGGATGGCCAGCGATCGCGCTGATCAGGCGGGCCATGCGGTTGCGGTTATGGAAGTGTTGATCGACCAGGAGTTCGGGAATGATCCCCAACCCGGTTGTGATATCGACGAGGGAGCGGTTGGGCGATTCGCCACTGCCACCGCCAGCAATCATGTGATGGCCCATCACTGCCGCCCCAGCACTGGTGCCAGCCAGCGTCACATCACCACTTTGGGCCCGTTGCCGGACGGTATTCATCAAAGGCGTATCGGCCAACAGCCCACAGAGCCGCAATTGGTCGCCCCCGGTCATAAAAATCCCAGTACAGCTTTCGACATAGGCTTGCATGGTGGGATCTTCGCATTGGTCGCGATCGCGAATATCAAGAATTTCAATCCGCTTGGCCCCCATATCCGTAAAGATATCGTAATATCTTGCCCCAATGACCGCTGGTTCGCGGGATGCTGAGGGGATAATGGCAATCTGGGCATCAGACGCGCCAGAACGGTAAAAAAAACTCGACAAAATTTCCCGCCCATGAACCTTGTCTTCGGCTCCGCCGATGACCATAATGGCAGTTTTAGTAGACTGGGGCATTTCCTCTCCAAGCGACTGACATTCTTGCTGCGATCTTGCACTGACCGTTGGTGTGAATTGCAACCAACGCTCCAACAGCTTTGTAACTGAGGTTGGAACACTACTGTTGCTCATCTGGCTGATAAACCTTCTTGTGAACAGGCTGTGGATAGCAGTGCAATCGGTGTTGCTCTAAATCTAAACGGATATGGTGCCTGAATTTACTGGGCGCGAGCTTAAGTTGTCACACATTGAAACAGGGCAGACGGTATTTGCCCCTGCATCTTGTCAAGAAAACCAGGCACAATGCAAAGATCATTAAAGCCTAATTTAAGACATCACGGAATGCTTTGCGAACAAACAATATGAGTATTTGCTCACAAACACTACGATTTCATTGCCCCCAAATTATACCCTGGTCAGCGGTTGAGCCGGTGTTCTTCCTCTGACTCCCCTTGGCTGCCGACTGGCTGGCTGGCGACTGCTGCTTTCGGTGACTGGGTGCTGCGTCAGGGCCGCCATTTTGCCGATCGCTACCCTTATTGTTGACTGAATGGATCTGGACTCATGCGCATTGATGTGATTACGTTATTTCCCGATTTTTTTGCATCGCCGTTGCGATCGGGTTTACTTGGCAAAGCCCTGGCCAACCAAATTGCGTCTGTCCATTTAACCAATCCGCGCGATTTTACCGCTGATAAACACCATCGGGTCGATGACGAACCCTATGGGGGCGGGGTGGGCATGTTGATGAAGCCGGAACCGATTTTTGCTGCTGTGGAATCACTGGAGTTGTTGCCACGGCACGCCATTGTGCTGATGACACCCCAGGGGGAACCCATGCACCAGGCGATGTTTCGAGAGTTTGCGACCCATGACCAATTAGTGCTGATTTGTGGCCATTATGAAGGGATTGACGAACGGGTGCAGCATTTGGTGACGCGGGAGGTTTCTTTAGGAGATTTTGTCTTGACCTGTGGCGAGATTCCGGCGTTAACGTTAATTAATGGTGTGGTGCGGTTGTTGCCGGGTACGGTGGGCAAAGTGGCTTCATTGCAGGCGGAAAGTTTTGAGGATGGGTTGCTGGATTATCCGCAATATACGCGGCCTGCTGAATTTCGGGGGTGGCGGGTGCCAGAGGTGTTGTTGTCGGGGAACCATCAGGCGATCGCCCAATGGCGGCAAGCCCAACAAGAGCAACGGACGCGCGATCGCCGCCCCGACTTGTATGCCCAGTGGTTAGCCAGCCAAGCTGACCCTGCCCCGCGCGATCGCCCTGCCGACCTCCCCCCGCCGCCCCCGGCCCACTAACCCCAAGTCAATTCCTGCCATCCAGTTCTGGGGCTTAAATTAAACTGATCTACTCCGCCTACGGGCAGGCTCCTACGGCCTTGGAGGTGGGTTTGGATCCCCGCAAGACCGTGATTGTATTAACGGTGATTGCATTCGGGCTGGTTGCATTGACAGTGGCCCTGACTATCGATTGGAATTGAGAAGACGGCCCAATGCACGCAACTTGGCTCGGGAATTGGTGGGGCCAAGCCGTTGGCCGGGGAACTGCCCAAACCAGGAAAAATTCTCGATTTCGCGATCGCCAAGTACAGTGAAAGCAAGGTGAGGTCAGCCCTTCTGGCACCTAGTGGCGACCACCTTGGGAGGGCGGAACTGGCGGGGCAAGGGGCGATCGTCAACGCCGCTGCATCAGGTTGAATTTTATGCATACCAGACATAGGAAAAGGGTGTTATGGATCTGGAACTACCACAAACACAAGTAGAAGAACTCATAAATGAAGTGGTCACGGTCAGTTTTTTGCAAGTTGCGTTGCAGGCTGAAGCGCAAAGCTTGCAACTCTTGTTGAATGAAGCGGCCTTGCGGGCAGATACCACCACGATTGAAGGGTTGTTAGCCCTGTTGCAGCAAGTGGCGAGGGCGTTGTTAGACTATTCTCGCTGTTGGACTCATGTTGCGGCTAGTTCCCAAACCTTAAACACGATCACGGCGGGCGAAGCTCTATATAATCAACTGCTCAATCAGGAGCGGGCCAAGTTCAGCGCCGAGACCTTAACCAATGTAAATGGGGTGATTACGCGGCAAGCCCCTGCGATCGCCACTCGTCACGCGACCGAGCCAGCTTACTATGTAATTTCTCTCCTGTTGGGCACCGCCGATGACCGCCCGTTATTTGGCGATATTTATTCCGCCTCAGTCCTGCGCGATGTTTTGGATGACATTCGTATGATGCAAACCCGGTATTTGATGGTGTTTGATGTGTTGTGGAGTCCACAAGATCAGCGCGAAACCCTGACTGAAACCGACCTTAGTACCGAATATCCCATCTTAGTCCGGATCTAGCCTCGATCCGGCTTTCCCCCGTTACCCGGTTGCCGCTCCAGATTGAGCCAATTGGGACACCGTGGGCGGTAGGCCGTGAATTCACCCCCAAAACACTCCAAAACTGGTAGATAATTGCGGGCAGACAATAACAATAGGTGAGCACGAATGGGTTCAATGCGGATTGGTAATGGGTACGATATGCATCGTTTGGTGCCAGAACGCCCGTTGATTTTGGGTGGCATCAAAATTGAACATTCCCTTGGCTTGTTGGGCCATAGCGATGCGGATGTGTTGACCCATGCCATTATGGATGCCATGCTCGGAGCCTTGAGTTTGGGGGATATTGGGCACTATTTCCCGCCGACAGACCCCAAATGGGAAGGGGCCGATAGCCTGAAACTGCTGGAACAAGTGGATCAACTCATTCAGGGGCAAGGATGGCAGGTGTGCAACATTGACTCGGTGGTCATTGCCGAGCGACCTAAGCTCAAACCGCATATTGCCGCCATGCGCGATCGCTTGGCCCAGGTGTTAAACCTCCAGCCGGATCAAGTCGGGGTCAAAGCAACCACCAACGAAAAACTAGATGCGACCGGGCGCGAGGAAGGGATTGCCGCCTATGCCGTCGTGTTGTTGGAGCAACAGCCCCGCTAAGCCAACGATAGAATGGAAAGCACGATTGCGCTCTACGGGTGAAGCCATGCCCCCAGTTGTTTCTATTCCGCAAACCGCTGATATTGTTTATCCCAGTTCGGACGGTAAGCCCTTGGCCGAAACTTCTGTTCATGTTGATGCCATTCTCAACACGGTAGTTGCCCTGCGCCACTACTTAGATGGACAGGCGGCGATCGTGCTGGCCGATCAATTTCTCTACTACGCCCAAGGCTACCCTCGGTTGCGGGTTGCTCCAGATGTGATGGTTATTTTCAACGTGACTCCTGGCCCCCGCGATAACTATAAAACCTGGGAAGAAGGGCAAATTCCTGCGGTGATTTTTGAAATGACATCGGCAGGCACCAAAGACGAGGATCAAAGCTATAAAAAAATTCTGTACGAGCAATTGGGGGTGCAAGAATATTGGCAATTTGATCCAAAAGGTGAGTGGATTGCTGAACAACTTAAAGGCTATCGCTTGCGCGGTGAATGGTATGAACTCATCACTGATGGCCGCAGTGAACCGTTAAAACTGCGCTTACAAGTAGAAGGCCAATTGATTGGTTTTTATCGCGAAGATACGGGCGAGAAGTTGCTTGCGCCGGATGAATTGCGCCAAACTCTGGCCCAGGAAGTGGTGGCCCGACAACAGGCTGAATTACACCTTGAACAGGAGCGCCAGCGGGCTGAGCAGGAGCGCCAACGGGCTGAGCAAGAGCACCAACGGGCTGAGCAAGAGCGCCAACGGGCTGAGCAAGAGCGCCAACGGGCCGAACAGGCCGAAGCTGAAACCACTCGCTTACGGGCTAAATTGCAGGCACTCGGTGTTGATCCAGACGGGGAGAATGAATAAGGCATGACCATGTTGAACATTCAATACGGGCGGAAATGGTGGAGTAGCATTGCGATCGCCCTGGTTTGTTGCTGCTTGGCGATCGCGCTTAATGCGTGTAATTTTCACAATCTAAAGCAAAAAGAAGCCCAAGGCACCCAACTTGTGCTCAGTACTTTGGGGGACTTCAAAACGTTTAATTATGCGTTTAATGGTGAGTTTCCTAATATTTTTCTCTTCACGGCTGAAGGCTTGATTGGTGAGAATGGCGAAACTGCTGCGATTGAGCCTGCTCAAGCGGAATCCTGGGAAATTTCTGAAGATAAGAAAAAAATTGTTTTCACGTTAAGAGAAGGGTTGAAATGGTCGGATGGAGAACCCTTAACTGCTGATGATGTCGTTTTTTCCTACAACGATGTCTATCTCAACGAGAAGATTCCGACTGATATTCGAGATATTTTGCGCATTGGGAAAGATGGTAAATTCCCAACGGTCAAAAAGCTGGACGATCGCCGCGTTGAATTTTCCATTCCAGAGCCGTTTGCTCCATTCCTGCGGGTTACAGGCTTGGGCCTTTTGCCAAAACACATTCTCAAAGAGGCGATCGACACAAAAGGGCCAGATGGGAATCCCAAATTTTTATCGACCTGGACAACGGCAACTGATCCCAAAAATGTCGTTGTTAATGGGCCGTATACCCTAGAAAGTTATACTCCTAGCCAACGGTATATTTTCCGGCGCAATCCCTATTATTGGAAAAAAGATCAGCAAGGAAATTCTCAGCCCTATATTGAACGATTGGTCTTACAAATTGTTGAATCTCAAGACAATGAAATGATTAAGTTTCGCTCCGGGGATCTCGATATGTTAGGCGCGATGAGTACCTTGCGATCGGAAGATTTTTCCTTGTTAAAGCAAGAGGAAAAACGGGGCGATTTTGAGATCCAAATGGGGGGGCAACGCCCTGGAGTGAATTACATTTCCTTTAATTTAAATACAGGGAAACGCAAAGATGGCAGACCCTTAGTTGATCCAATTAAATCGCGCTGGTTTAATACCAAAGAGTTTCGGCAAGCGGTGGCTTATGCCATCAATCGCGACAAGATGGTTAACAACGTGTTTCGAGGATTGGCCCAAACCCAAAACTCTCCTGTTTCCGTCCAAAGCCCTTATTACTTATCGCCTAAAGAAGGCTTGAAGACTTATGATTATGATCCAGAAAAGTCGAAAACCCTCTTGAAAAGTGCTGGGTTTAAGTATGGCGATCGCGGCGAGTTGCTGGATGCAGATGGGAATCGGGTTCGCTTTACCTTAATCACAAACGCAGAGAACAAAACCCGTGTGGCGATGGGAGCCCAAATCAAGCAAGACTTGGCAGGGATTGGTATCCAAGTAGACTTTGCACCGACAGCATTTACCAACGTGATTGAAAAGTTAGATACATCGTTGGATTGGGAGTGTTATCTATTAGGATTCACGGGGGGGGTAGAACCCAATGATGGCTTTAATATTTGGAATCCAGATGGAGGTTCCCATACCTTTAATCAAGGGCCAAAACCCGGTAGCCCTGCCATCATCGGGCGTGAAGTCTCTGACTGGGAACGCCAAATTGGGAATCTATACATCCAAGGGGCACAGGAATTGGATGAGACAAAACGGAAGGCCATTTATGCCCAAACTCAACAGTTGACCCAGGAAAATTTGCCGTTTATTTATCTGATTAATCCCTTTGCAATGGCGGCGGTGCGTAATCGCGTGGAAGGCGTGAAATATACTGCTTTGGGGCAAGCGTATTGGAATTTGCCAGAGCAAAAAATCGTGAAGCAGTAGCATCGCTAGGGTTTAATGTGGTGGCCAAAGCCGGGGGGCGATCGCCGCTCTTGCGGGTCGTGGTTTTTGCTGCTAGCAACTGCCTGGGCCTCAAATTTTGCTGGGGTTTTCCCGTAAGTTGCGGATCTACCAAGCCCAAATTTAGATACCGTATAGATTGGATATCACCGTACTCGCAGAATTACCCATGACTGCATCGATCTCGAACTTGCCGAGCCAATACGACCCGACCCTGGCGGAAGCCAAATGGCAGACCGTATGGGAAACCCAGGAATGCTTCAAGGCTGATCCAAACCATCCAGGGGAACCCTACTGCGTTGTCATTCCGCCGCCCAACGTGACGGGGAGTTTGCACATGGGCCACGCTTTCGAGCACTCGCTGATTGATGTGTTGGTGCGCTACCACCGGATGATTGGGCGCAATACACTGTGGCTGCCAGGAACGGATCATGCCAGCATTGCGGTAAGTACGATTTTGGATAATGAGCTGCGATCGCAGGGCAAAACTCGTAATGATGTAGGGCGCGAGGCGTATCTCAAACGGGCCTGGGAGTGGAAAGAGCAGTCGGGTCGCACGATTGTGGGGCAGTTGCGGCGGTTGGGGCTGTCGGTGGATTGGACGCGCGAGCGATTCACGATGGACGAAGGCTTGTCGGCAGCGGTGCTGGAGGCGTTTGTCTCGCTGTACAACGACGGGTTAATCTATCGCGGCAACTATCTGGTGAATTGGTGTCCGGCGAGTCAATCGGCGGTGTCTGATCTAGAAGTGGAGAATAAAGAGGTCAACGGCAACCTCTGGCATTTCCGCTATCCCCTGACTGATGGGTCGGGTTTTGTAGAAGTAGCAACCACGCGCCCCGAAACGATGCTGGGGGATACGGCGGTGGCGGTGAATCCCCAGGACGATCGCTACAAAGCTTTGGTGGGTAAAACGTTGACGTTGCCAATCATGAATCGGGAAATTCCGATCATTGCGGATGAATATGTGGACGCGACCTTTGGGACTGGGTGTGTCAAAGTGACTCCGGCTCATGATCCCAACGATTTTGAGATGGGTAAGCGCCACGACCTGCCGTTTATCAACATCTTGAATAAAGACGGCACGCTGAACGAAAATGCGGGTGAGTTTCAAGGGCAGGATCGGTTCGTTGCCCGGAAAAATGTGGTGGCCAAGCTGGATGAACTAGGTGCCCTAGTGCGGGTGGAAGATTACAAGCATACGGTGCCCTACAGCGATCGCGGCAAAGTTCCCGTCGAACCACTCCTGTCAACCCAATGGTTTGTCAAAATCGATCCCCTGGCGGAGCGCACCCTCACCTTTTTAGACGAGCAACAATCGCCGTTGTTTGTGCCGGAACGGTGGACGAAAGTTTATCGCGATTGGTTAGTCAATTTGCGGGATTGGTGCATTTCACGGCAACTGTGGTGGGGCCATCAAATCCCAGCGTGGTATGCCGTGAGTGAAACCGAGGGACAGATTACGGATCACACTCCCTTTGTGGTGGCCAAGTCGGCGGAGGATGCTAAAGCCCAGGCGATCGCCCAATTTGGCCCCGACGTGCAGCTCGAACAAGACCCCGATGTCCTGGATACCTGGTTTTCGTCTGGCTTGTGGCCCTTTTCGACGATGGGCTGGCCCGACCAAACCACTGACCTGGAGCGGTACTACCCCACGACCACCCTGGTGACGGGGTTTGACATTATCTTTTTCTGGGTCGCCCGGATGACCCTCATGGCCGGTCATTTCACCGGCAAAATGCCCTTTGAAACTGTCTACATTCACGGTTTGGTGCGGGATGAAAACAACAAGAAAATGTCTAAGTCGGCCAATAACGGGATTGACCCCTTGTTGCTGATCGACAAATACGGTTGCGATGCCCTGCGCTACACCCTGATTCGGGAAGTGGCCGGGGCGGGGCAAGATATTCGCCTGGAGTACAACCGGAAGACGGATGAATCGGCGACGGTGGAAGCTTCGCGCAACTTCACCAACAAATTGTGGAATGCGTCTCGCTTTGTCATGATGAACCTGGCCGGACAAACGCCAGCCCAACTCGGTGCGCCCGATTTAGACCAACCAGCCCTGCAATTAGCCGATCGCTGGATTCTGTCCCGCTTTCATCAGATCACGCAGCAAACCCGCCAGACCTTGGATCAGTTTGGGTTGGGGGAAGCCGCCAAAGGGTTATACGAGTTTGTGTGGGGCGACTTTTGCGACTGGTACATCGAACTGGTGAAATCCCGCTTGCAAGGAGACGACGCAGCTTCCAAACTCGCCGCCCAGCAAGTGTTAGCCTTTGTGCTAGAAGGGACGCTGAAACTGTTGCATCCGTTTATTCCTCACATTACGGAAGAAATTTGGCACACCTTGACCCAAACTGAGGCCGATCAGGTGTTGGCCTTGCAAGCCTATCCAGCCGTGAGCACAGCGGCCATTGATCCCGAATTAGAACAACAATTTGATTTGCTGATTGGCACTATTCGCACCATTCGGAATTTGCGGGCCGAGGCCGGGGTGAAGCCTGCCATGAAGGTCAAAATCATCTTGCAAAGCGAGAGCGATCGCGAATGTCAGCTATTGCAAGCGGGCACCACCTACATTCAAGACCTCGCCAAAGTGGAATCCCTCAGCATTCAAACGGCGATCGCCGCCGAGGCCAAAGGTCAACAAATGTTCGTCGGCGTGATTGGGACGGTGCAAGTGCTGCTCTCTCTAGCGGGCGTTGTCGATCTCAACGCATTACGCGGCAAGTTAGAAAAAGACCTGAAAAAAATTGAAGCCGAAATTCAGGCATTGTCAGGCCGCCTCAAAAACGCCAAGTTTGTAGACCAAGCGCCGCCTGATGTGGTGCAAGGAACCAGAGATTCCCTCGCAGAAGCCGAAAAACAAGCCGCTATCCTGCGATCGCGCCTCGAAACCTTGTAGCCTGTTTCCCCGCCTGTGCTGAGTTCCAGGGTGTGGCTGGGTAAGATCCCTCCGTGGTTGGGTTTTACTTCAGTCTTAAACCCTGGCTCCCTCGTCCTCCGTTGTGCCTGCGTGCAGTATTTTCTCTCGCCACTGCCGCTCATTTCAAATTGTTCCACCCGCATCCTGATTCAACCCAGACCCTGATAGGGCAAGATAAAGTTATCGGGCTACACAATTCTTTGTAGGATGGAATTAGTGAAAGCATATTTGATGCAAGGTACATCACCCTTTGCCTCACCGGGGCGAACCGCATTAAAATTGCGTGGCATCTGTCTATGGCAAAAAAGGTCGCGATCGCGGCTTTAAGGCAGACGATTTGACCCAGAAAGGGTATACTTTCCTGGTAATTTGATGATGAATTGTTAAGCAAAATGGGAAGTTCAGTGTTTAGCTTGTAAAGCTGTCCATTATTGCTTGTAGCTTCTTACCCTTAATTATATGTTCGTTTTTATACTCCCGTAGGTGGAAGGTCGAAGGCATGTTGCACCTGGCGCAGGTACAAATCAACCCCCTAGAAGGGCGTTCAGAATTGGTGTTGCTGGCAAGGCAACACTCTGAATACGCCTGGAAAGTTTTGGGCCAACCAACAACCATGCCTTTCGAAAATTCTGAAAACTATGGAGATACAAGTTTAGTCTTGGTCAACCTTTCTGACTTGGGCGAAATTGTGAGTCTTGAATCGGCAAAAAGTTGGGTATTACATCTGATCCAAGTTTTTTTGCGAGAGGGAATTACCCCCGATTTTTTGCAAGGTCAACGAGAATGGATTGAGCAAGGGCGGCAAGAACTAACCTCAGGCTATCAAGATTTAGATCGGCGAGCGTTGGAATTGGAAGCGCGGCGCGAACAAATTGAACAGCTAGAAGAAAATTTAAAACGAGAGAAGAAACAGATTGAAGCATTAGCTGATCAGTATAAAAAACAAAGCCAAAATTTAGATTTGCGCCTCGTAGAATTAGACGCTCGCCAAGAAAAAATAGAGCGATCGGGCGAGCCGAATAATTATGAGCAACCCTCGAACTCTGCGCCCTCTGCCTAGCTAGGCTCTCACCAGGCTTTTTCATTGGGCAGAATGAAATCCTATGCCTGGTTTGATACCTAAATTGGCTGAAAGTGGGATTCTCAAACCACACAGTTTGATCTCATGATGGAAAGGAGTGGGGCACACTGGGGCACACTGAGACAGACCATGGGCTAACTAAACAGGCTAATTCTCCTCAGGATCGGCCTCAAGGCTAGTCGCTCAGCTTCTCCCTAGTTTGCTTGTCCTGTATATCCAGCGCTCTGATTGCCGTAGGAGGGAACCAGAACCGGAGGGCACTGGTGCTGGGGAAGGGGAGTTCCAGCCTTTGTGGTAAGGGAGAATTGCGATCGCGCTGAGCTTAGTGGTTTGGGGGCTTACGAGAGGCAAAGGGCAGGGAGATGCTGCTGGGGATTGCAGAATTATCTTTGTTGATAGTTTACTGAGCAAGGCAAGACTATAAAATGAAAATACTTCAGGCAAGCTAGTACTGATCTAGGGAATGAAAAAATGGGCGATGTGTAAGTACTTGAAAGTAAACACTTGAAAATAGTGTTCAGCCCATCTGTTTGATAGATAAAATTCTGGTCGTGAAAATCTTATGGTTGGAGTGGATGGCATGGTTAGTGCACTCGCTCAACGATTCACCTAATAAATTCTGAGAGTATTTTAAGCTGATTGTTTATTTGTTAGTACTTTTATGAAGTAGTTACACGAAAAATGTCGTTTAAGGAAAGGATGAATGGCTTATTTGGGCTTGCTTGAATATCTCTGATTAAAGTAGGAAAAGTGAAATTAGATTGGCTTAATTTAGGTGCTTGGGTCGAAGAAGTTAGACGAAATTTAGCATGATAAGGATCGCGTAAATTACGTTTGGTTGGTGCAATCAGTTCTGGAAAAAGCGAATGCTCCGAGTCTTATTAGCTGGATGGTTTTGCTAGGTTTCGCGATCGCAAGATATAAAGTAAGGATACATTTATCGCCAAATAAGGCTTAAAACTTAACAACAAGATTTAACAATAAGATTATTAAATTGATATTTGAAAACACGAAACCTTCCTCTTTTTAGCTTGTATAGCTAGTTCCCATCTACCTTATGGAGAAATCTCCTCCAGCATTGGCTGCAAATACGAACGATATCATTTTATTGGTTGATGATATCCCCGATAATTTGCGTTATTTGTCTTTTTTGTTATCCCAACAGGGTTACGACGTTCGTGCGGCAATCAATGGGCGAATGGCGCTGACAGTAGTAAAGTCAACTGCTCCGGCTTTGATTTTGCTCGACATTTTAATGCCTGAAATGAATGGATATGAGGTTTGCCAACGCCTGAAGTCGGATCCGCAAACCTGCGATATTCCAATTATTTTTCTGAGTGCTTTAGATAGCATTGAAGACAAAGTTAATGCCTTTGAAATTGGTGGGGTTGACTATATTACGAAGCCGTTTCACCCGGCGGAGGTCATTGCCCGTGTTAAAACCCATTTAACGTTGCGGCGGTTACAGCGACAACTCCAGTTGGCTAATCAAGAACTGAAGCGATTAGTGCATGTTGATGGGCTGACATTGGTTGCTAATCGTCGTCGGTTTGATGAATATTTGGAGCAAACCTGGCATCAATTAGCGCTCGAAAGAAAGTCCCTAGCTTTAGTGCTCTGTGATGTGGATTTCTTCAAAATGTATAACGATATTTACGGCCATCTCGCAGGGGATGAATGCTTATGTCATCTGGCGCGAGTGCTCCAGGAATCGGTGCATTATGCAACGGATTTGGTAGCCCGCTATGGGGGGGAAGAATTTGCGATTATTTTGCCTAAAACCAGTGTGGCAGGGGCATTACACATCGTGAAGTCGATTCAGATGGCGGTGCGATCGCTCGCGCTTGAGCATACAGGCTCCAAAATTTCGTCCTATGTCACGTTCAGTTTTGGGATTGCTGCCGTGATTCCGGAGCTGGGTCAGCCGAGCAGCGAGCTTGTGGGAGCGGCGGATAAGGTGTTGTACCAGGCTAAGATCAATGGCCGGGGGCAAGCCTGCATTTATGCGAATGAGGATGAACTCGAAGCAGGGCAACCGGGTGTGCCTAAGTTGCATTCAACGGAATCCTAAGGCATGGGCGATCGCGATCGCAGACCGCATCGCCCATTGCTAACGATTGCCTAGGATTTGGCTGGTAACAGCGGTGCCGTTGGCGGGGTGAAGCTGGGCGCGGTGTCGGCTTCTTCGCTCAACAAAACCTCGCGAATGAGGCGCGCGATCGCCCGTTGCACCAGCCCTTCCGCAATTTGTTGGCCCATGCGATGGGCTTCTGGTTTCACCACAATGCGGGCCAAAAGCGAGACAACCTTGAAGGCATCAAAGCCAGCGGTTTCTTGCAAAATGCCCCAAATGCGTTGCAAGTGTTCGATGGTTTGTTGGTCTGTGGTGGAAACGGAGGCCGGTGCGACGGCAAACCCAAAGCGTTCTCCCATACGGGCGGTGAAGCTTCGGAGGGTGTTGCTGCCCAGGGTATCCAGGCTGCGGACGACGACCTCGGCCAATTGCTGGCGAATCAATTCCCCCCGCTCGGAAAACAAATAGTCGGTGGTTTGGTCGAATACGCGGCTAATGTCGTAATCGCTGTTGCTCCGGGCGTTGCGCAGTAAGTTTTCTAACCGGTTCCAACGGAAGGAGCCATCTTTGAAGAGCAGATCGCGGAGGGAGGCGCGGAGTTCTGGGGCCTGGTCGGTGAGCAGACGCTTGGCCACATAGGGATAGGCTTTGCTCAAGACTTTGAAGTCGGGATCGACGTTGATGGCAATGCCTTCCAAGGTGACGAGCGATCGAATAATCAGCGCATAGTAGGCCGGGACGCGGAACGGGTAGTCATACATCACTTCCGAAAGTTGGTCGGTGATGCTTTTGAAATTTAGCTCGGCCACGCTGGCCCCTAATGCCTGGTTAAACACTTGGGCCAGGGCTGGCACGATGGGGGTGAGGTCGGTATCGGGGGTCAAAAACTCTAACTTGACGTAATCATTGGCCAAACCCTCAAAGTCGCGATTGACCATGTGGACGACGGCTTCAATCAGGCCATAGCGTTGGTAGGGTTTGACCTCGCTCATCATGCCAAAGTCGAGGTAGGCAAGTTTACCTTCTGGGGTGGCCAAGAGGTTGCCGGGGTGGGGATCGGCGTGGAAGAAGCCATATTCCAACAACTGTCGCAGAGAACACTGAACCCCAACGTCGATCAGGTGGGTGGCATCAATACCCTGCGATCGCACCGCTTCCGGTTCCGTCAACTTGGTGCCGTTAATCCATTCCATTGTCAAAACCCGTCGCCCGGTATATTGCCAATAGATGCGGGGGACATAGATTTCGGGCAGGTTGCCATAGAGTTGGGCAAAGCGCTCGGCGTTGCGGCCCTCTTGGGAATAGTCCATTTCTTCGAAGATCCGCGCGGCAAATTCATCCATAATGCCGACCAAATCGCTGCGGATCCGTTTGACATTCCGCATGGCCAGGATCGCCAGTTGGCGCAGGATATACATATCCAACGCAATGCTTTGCGCTAAACCGGGCCGCTGGACTTTGACCGCCACTTCTTCGCCGGTTTTGAGGCGGCCTTTGTACACTTGCCCCAGGGATGCAGCGGCGATCGGGTTGGGACTGAGTTCTGCATAAATTTCATTGGGGGGGTGGCCCAATTCTTCTTCGATGAACTGGTAGGCCACTGCATTTTCAAACGGCGGCAGTTGGTCTTGTAGTTTGGTTAATTCTTCCAGGTAAATCGGCGGTACGAGGTCTGGGCGGGTAGACAGGGCTTGCCCGACTTTGATGAAGGCTGGCCCCAACTTGGTCAACACTTCGCGGAGCCACGCTGCTTGCCGGATTTGTTGAGCTTCGGACAGTCCTTCGTCCCGGTTCCACCACCAGACAAAGCCAAAGGTGAGAAAGGGCATCACAATTTGCAGGATGCGGCGGGCGACCAATAGGGGCCGCTTGCGATAGTAAGCCGTGATAACGACGGGATCGTAGCGAAGTCCGGCGTTTTCGGGGATGGGTGGCTCAGCAGATTTGAATGACTCGGTTGTGCTCTCTGCGGGCTGGGCGATCGCCGGAGCCACGGCGGGGTTTGCCTGACCGGCAGTCGGGATCGCGGTGGCGGATGTCGTCGCAGTCGATGGGGTCACAGTTGAGGTCATGGGTTTTGGCGATTAGCTGGGCAAGAAACGAAACGTAGCAAGATCAAAATAAGGTTACGGACAGGTTTGTAAATTATTGTAACAAGTTGCGCGGGGCTGGGGCGATCGCAAACTGCGCCGGAATCAGAAGTTTCCTGTGTGGTTGCTGTGGGGGCGATCGGATTGGGCTGGCAGACGCGCCCACGGGTTAACTGGGGTCATGCTTGTACCTTACCTCTCACCCTACACCTGATCTATCTGGTTGAGGAGAGAGGTTTCCCGTAACCCGTGGGGCAGATTCCCCCTTGGAGCTAGGTGGGGGCGGCGGAAGGTCTGGCTGGGCCGGGGGAAGTGGGGCGATCGTCTGGGGGCAGGCAAGCCGTTTGGGGCATTTGGCTAGAGGGTTTGGGTTAAAGCATTTGGGGTGTGGGTTGAGGCATTGGTTTTGTGAAGAGCCTTAACGCTGCCTGGGATAATCGATAGGATAAAGAAAGATGAAGGGATATCTATTCTTCAGTACACTTGATCCAAAGCAAGGGGATCTAGTTAAATAGCAGTTGAGGATCTCAATTCTCGATGAGGGTCTCGGTGATGAGGAGATCAAGTAGAAGTGGCGAGGTTCTTGATCAGGATCGCAAGCATGGCGCTCGAAGGGGGAGGGCGATCGCCCATGACCTGAACAGCCCCGATGATTACCTACCCAATTTGCCCAACGGATGGCGATCGCGCCGCTGGCTTGGCTGCGTAGCTTCAGCCCTGTCGTAAAGGTTCTGATTTCGTTGCGCCTGACTACGTTTTTATCCTGCTATTCATCCATCAGTGCCCATGTTGCTCTCTTTACGGATTGAAAATTTTGCGCTCGTCGATCAGCTCACCCTGGATCTCCACACAGGGTTGACGGTGTTGACGGGGGAAACAGGGGCCGGAAAGTCGATTATTCTCGACGCGCTGGATGCGGCCTTGGGGGGCAAGGTGACGGGGCGGGTGGTGCGATCGGGCGCGGAAAAAGCCCTGATTGAGGCGACCTTTAAGGTCGAGGCCGACTTGGCCGCATGGCTGAGTGACCAGAAGATTGCGGTGGGTGA
Source organism: uncultured bacterium (assembly GCA_964475335.1). Taxonomy (GTDB): domain Bacteria; phylum Cyanobacteriota; class Cyanobacteriia; order Leptolyngbyales; family Leptolyngbyaceae; genus CAYYWG01. The sequence continues at coordinate 642,964 of CAYYWG010000001.1, read as the reverse complement.
TGACACGCTGGTTTGTAGCCGCGAAATTGTGGCGAATAGCACGACCCAACGGGGGCGATCGCGGGTCAATGGGGTGGTGGTCAACAAACAGCAGATGGAACATTTGCGCGATCGCTTGGTGGAACTCACGGCCCAGGGGCAGACGGTTCAACTCGGCCAGCCAGCGCTCCAACGGGAATGGTTAGACAGCTACGGCGGCGAAGCCCTGACCCAACAACGCCAGCAGGTTGCGATCGCGTTCACGGCATACCAACAGGCCCAGCACGCCCTGGAAGCTCGCCAACGGGCGGAACAAGAACGCCTGCAACAACTAGATTTGTTTGACTATCAACTGCGGGATTTGAATGCGGCGAATCTCGTGGAGGCCGATGAGTTGGAACTGTTGGAGCAAGAAAGCAAGCGTCTGAGCCATAGCGTAGAACTCCAGCAGCAAAGTTACACCGTTTACCAATCCCTGTATCAGCGCGATGACGGGGGCAACGCCTGTGCCGATTTGTTGGGGCAGGCCCAAAATATTCTCCAAGATATGACCGAGATTGATGCCGACGTGCAACCGGTGTTGGAGTTGGTGCTCAGTGCCTTGGCCCAAGTTGAAGAAGCGGGGCGGGAAATTAACACCTACGGGGCGCGGATCGAGGCCGATCCCCAGCGGCTTCAGGAAGTCCAGGCCCGAATTTCGGAGTTAAAGCAAGTCTGTCGTAAGTATGGGCCGACCTTGGCAGACGCGATCGCCCTGCGCGATCGACTCCAAGCCGATTTGTTGGATTTAAACGGCGGCGGACAATCGCTGGAAGAACTGGAACAGCAAGTGCAGCATTGTCTAGCCACGTTGACCCAGGAGTGTGGCCTGCTGACTCAACTGCGGACAAAGGCGGCCCAAGACCTGGAAACCCGGCTAATCAACGAACTGAAGCCCTTGGCAATGGATAAGGTCAAGTTTGAGGTGCAGATTACGCCCTGTGCCCCCACCGCAACCGGGGCTGATCAGGTTGTCTATCGCTTTAGCCCCAATCCGGGGGAACCGCTCCAACCCTTGACGGAAATTGCCTCCGGTGGGGAAATGAGCCGTTTTCTGTTGGCGTTGCAGGCTAGCTTTTCCCAAGTTGATCCGGTTGGTACGCTGGTGTTTGACGAAATTGATGCGGGGGTTTCGGGCCGGGTAACTCAGGCGATCGCCGAGAAACTCTATCAGCTCAGTCGGCATCATCAGGTGTTGTGCGTGACCCACCAACCCATCGTGGCGGCAATGGCCGATCAACACTTTGGCGTCAGCAAAGAGCTTGTCACGGGGACGGGGGGCACCGCAGCTAACGGGGCAGAACCGGCCAAGCGCAAGCGCCAACGAGGGCAGGCCCAGGCTACTGAGGGCGCGGGTGCACCCGCGCCAACCCCGATCGCCGCGCCGATCGCGCTGGATAGCGTGCGAACCGTGGTGCGAGTAGTGCCGTTGAATCCGGAAGCCAGAAAACATGAACTGGCTCAGTTGGCGGGGGGAGAAATGGGCGCGATCGCTACGCCTGCGTTTTCCAGTACGGAACGCGCAGCCTATGCCTTTGCCGAATCCTTGCTGGATCAAGCGGCCAGTCTGCGCCAAAGTCAGGTTGTGCCTGGGCCGTTTACCCCAGAGGTGGTGGCCACGGTGCATGGTCAAGAAACCCTCACGCAGGCCAAAGTCAGGCGGGCAAAAGCCACCCGCAAGCGGGCCTAATCTACGCGATCGCCCTGCACGCAACCAAAAAACTCCTCAAAATCCGGTCTTCAGCAGCGATATCCCGCTGGTGCAGCAAACTCGACTGTCTTGTGGTCGGGGCAAGCCCTTGTGGCTGCCCTTTGCTCCAGACTGGGTGGAAAACCAGGAGTTAGGCGATCGCCCTGCACGCAAGAAAACGCAAAACCTTCTAACGCCATACCTCCAGGAGAAACCTCGACAGGTATCGGAGAATGCTGACATATATCTCCCCTAGACTGCTTAATATAGAGAGTAAAGAGTGGAAGCTAGTTAGGAGTGAGAGCTAGTCCGGAGTGAAAGCTAATCAAGAATATAAGCTAGGTAGGGACGTAAGCTAGATAGGAATGTAAGCTAGTCCAGAGTGCAAGTGGCTAGTACAATCCAGCGCTTGATGAAAAACCTAAAGCTTTTAGCTCTTGCCTTGCAGTTCACACTATTCCCGGTATTATCAAGCATAGAGTTTGGCGACTTTAGCAGTCACCGACGCGGATTGTAGGCAGTAGTTTTATCTGAGACCTTACTCAAATGTCTATGACTTCACCATCGCAGCATCTGCCAGAACATGATCAGAGTAACGCAACAATTGATGTGTCTTATACTCGCGAAGCCATAGCAACTGTGGTTGAGGCAGAAGTTGTGATTGATGGGAAAATTGCGGAGGCTTCCAATCTAGCGACGGCGACTGCCGCGAGTACGACGCCAACTGGTAGCGCGATCGTGACGACAAAAGGTAACTTTGCGAGTTACCTAGCACCGCTTAAAAAAGAAACGTTTAAAGAAGTTGTTAGCGATGTTGAGAAAAAGCTAGAAGTTGTCAATCAAACCCTCTCCATGTTGGATAACCTCATGGATGCCCAAGGGTTTGATGCCATTCTGGATGAGATGCTGCGTTCGATCACGCTTAAAACGGGAGAACTGCTCAATGCCGATCGCACCACCATCTTTTTGTTGGATGAAGATAAGCACGAGCTGTGGTCTATTGTTGCCAAAGATGAAAATGGTAAAAACCTGGAATTGCGGATTCCGATGAATGCTGGAATCGCTGGTGAAGTTGCGACGAAACGGCAGCGGGTCAACATTCCCTACGATTTTTATGACGATCCGCGATCGGCGGCGGCGAAAAAATTTGATGAGCGCAACCACTATCGCACCTATTCCATGCTGGCTATGCCCCTTTTGAATGACGGCAAATTAGTCGCAGTGGTGCAGCTTTTGAACAAACTGCAAGCCAATCATGATCCCTTTGCGTCCTTAGACCAAAAAATTGATCGCGTGGGCTTTACCGAAGCCGATGAGCAAGTTTTTGAAGAGTTTGCTCCGTCAATTCGTTTAATTATTGAATCCTCGCGTTCCTTCTACAAAGCCACCCAACAACAACGAGCTGCTTCTGCCTTGATGAAGGCTACAAAATCTCTGAGCCAGAGCAGTTTGGACTTGGAAGAAACCCTGAAGCGGGTGATGGAAGAAGCGAAAGAACTGATGCAGGCCGATCGCAGTACGTTATGGCTGATTGACCACGATCGCGATCAACTCTGGACGAAGATTGTGATTAACGGCACCTTGCAAGACTACCGCATTCCTCTCGGTGCAGGCTTTGCGGGCCAAGTTGCGATGACCGGCGAACCGTTGATCATTCCCTTTGACCTCTACGACAATCCTAATTCTCAAATCTCGAAAGAAACCGATAAGAAAACGGGCTATCGTTCATGCAGTTTGCTCTGTATGCCTGTATTTAATGCGGATGGTGACCTCATTGCTGTCACCCAGTTGATGAATAAAAAACGGCAAGGCGACTATCCTCCTTACAACCCAGATGACTATCCGGAAGCGCCGGAAATTTGGAAGGCTAGTTTTAACCGGGGCGACCAGGAATTCATGCAGGCGTTCAATATTCAGGCTGGGGTTGCTCTGCAAAATGCCAAGTTGTTTGAAAAAGTTCGACAACAGGAACAGCTCCAACGAGATATTTTGCGATCGCTGACCAATGGTGTGATTTCCACTGACAAAAATGGGCATGTGATTGTAGTGAATGAAAGTGCAAAATCCCTACTTGGGCTTGAGCAAAGTGTTTCCTTAGAAGGTCGTTCGCTCGCTGATTTAATTCATATTGAAACCAAAGAATCTATCGATTTTGAAGCGATGTTGGGTAAAGCGCTAAACCCACAAACGCTAAAAGATCGAGAGCAAGAATATTTGGATATTAATCTCCACGCGGCTAAAGACAGCGGTAAGGAAGAGCAACACAGCATCAATTTGTCAATCAATACCATCATTAATGCCAAAGAAGACAAAGCGCACAAGAAGGCGAAAAATGGTCAGGTTAGCTCTAGTGAAGACCAGTCTAAAGATATCGTCACGGGCGCTTTGATTGTGATGGACGATATTAGCGACGAAAAACGGCTGAAATCTACCATGAGTCGCTATATGTCTCAGGAGTTGGCAGAGCAGCTTTTGAGTAATGGTGACACGGGCTTGGGTGGCAAACGGATTCCAGCTTCCGTCTTGTTCTCGGATATTCGCAGTTACACAACCATTACGGAAAGCCTGACGGCAGAAGAAGTTGTGAAGATGCTGAATGATTACTTTGAGCCGATGGTGGATGCGGTCTTCCGGCATAAAGGCACCCTGGATAAATATATTGGGGATGCGATTATGGCGGTGTTTGGTTCGCCGTTGCCGCTGGATGATCACGAGTGGATGGCGGTACAAACAGCGCTGGATATGCGTCGGGAACTGGCTGAATTCAACATTAAATGGGTCGCTAGTAATCCGCTGAAATACAAACCGATTCGGATTGGGATTGGGATCAATTCGGATGAGGTGATTAGCGGGAATATTGGTTCGGCAAAACGGATGGAGTTTACGGCGATCGGTGATGGGGTGAACCTGGGTTCGCGCTTGGAAAGTGCCAGTAAACAATACGGTACTGACATTATTATTAGTGAGAATACATATAATCCTTGTGCAGCGCGGATTTGGGCACGGGAACTGGATTACATCAAGGTGAAAGGGAAAGACCGACCCGTCAAGATCTATGAGTTGGTTGCGGCAAAAGATGATTCTATCCCCGATGAAACGAAGCAAATTATTGACTGTTACCATGCAGGGCGATCGCTGTTTTTGAAGCGAGACTTCCCCTTGGCAATGGCGGAATTTGGGAAGGTACTGAAGCTGAATAAAGACGATAAGGCTGCAAAGTTGCATCTAGAACGGTGTCAAGCTTACCTCACAGAGCCCCCAGATGATGATTGGGATGGCTCTTGGACGATGAAAGAAAAGTAGACGCAGTTAAGAAGTTCCTAGAGCCAAGAAACTGCTATAGCTAGAAAGTTGCTAGCGTTAGAACAGTTCTGGGGTGAAAAACCTGCTTGGCTAAAAGCGCCATGATTGGCGAGTTGATGCAGTTCGTTCGCGATCGCTGCTGGAGATCCAGATGGGTTGCAACAGACCCTACTGATCCCTGGTTTTGCTAGTCAGGATGAGTGGGGTGGAAGGGCGTTTTTTAACGCAAAAGGGGCGATCGCAAGTGATCGCCCCCGCCTTTAGGATTAATTGAGACTGACTGACTGAAACCTATTTCAGTTTTTGTTTGATGAAGGCCAGAATTTGCCCCATTTGTTTCTTCAAGCCATCAATCTCGGCCTGCATCTTGGCAATTTTCTGATGGAGTTCTGCCACATCGGCTCCGCCGTCGCTGCTAGTGGGGGAAACGGGCGCGGGAACGGGTGCCGGACGACGCTTCGCTTTGGCCATTGCCGATTTGATCGCTTCGATCAGTTGGCGTTGGTCAAAAGGTTTTTGGACAAATTCAAAGTACTGGAAGGGTTCCTGCAATTTTTCGGTGACTTCTTCTTTGCGGCCTGACATCAAAACCAGGGGAATTGCCTGTAGCTCTGGTTGGGCCTGAATTTGTTGAAAGACTTCCCACCCACTCATCTTGGGCAGCAAAAAATCCAACATAATCAGGTTGGGGCGTTCTTGACGAATCAGGTTTAGCCCTTGTAACCCGTCTTTGGCCTCCAGCACTTCAAAGTTACCTTTGGGCAACATATCGCAAACCATGTTGCGAATGACGGCGCTATCGTCAATAACCAGGATTTTGTGACTAGCCACAGTTGAACTCCTTGGTGGTGTCTGCGGGACTGATGATGAATTTGGCCAGAACCATCTCTAACCTAAAGGATGGTAGATGCGTTCTGCTGGGGGATGCTGCGCGATCGCCGAAACCAAAATAAACGCAACTCTAGTATTGTACTCGTGCTGCCGAATATGGCTAATGCTTTCTAGTTTAGCCGTTGATGGCTAGAATCACGGTTGCGATCGCGGGTGGGCTGGGTGACGGGAACCGGGACGGTGGCCAGCGTTGGCGCAGCGAGACGATGACTAGAGGAGAATAAAGCCATTAGAATCGTAAGCATATCAACTGTCCTCTACTCGTGTTACTCGGCTAGTATTCCCGCGCTTATGGTTGTGCCAACGAATTCTCCGGAAAATTTTTTGCAAGATCGCACGCCCCGGCGCGATCGCCCCGAATGGGTGCAGTTGCCAGAGTGGGTGCGCCGACCGATTGGTAAGTCGAGTGAAATTTCGACGGTTCAGCGCATCATCAAGCAACGGCAGATCCACACGATTTGTGAAGAGGGGCGGTGTCCGAATCGGGCGGAATGCTATGCCCAGGGGACGGCAACGTTTTTGCTGATGGGGCCAACGTGTACGCGATCGTGTGCCTTTTGCCAGGTGGATAAGGGCCATGCGCCCATGCCGTTGGATGCAGACGAGCCGCAAAAGGTCGCAGAAGCCGTGCAACTGTTGGGGCTGAAGTATGTGGTGTTGACCTCCGTCGCGCGGGATGATTTGACCGATCAGGGGGCAGGGTGGTTTGTCCAGACGATGCAGGCGATTCGGGCGATCGCGCCAGAGACCCAAATCGAACTCCTGACCCCAGACTTTTGGGGCGGACGGGATGACCAGCACCCCGACGTAACCCCCGATGATTTACAAGCCCAACGGATTGCCACCGTGGTCGCGGCCCAGCCTGCCTGTTACAACCACAATATCGAAACGGTGCGACGGCTCCAGGGGCCAGTGCGGCGGGGGGCTAAATACGAGCGATCGCTGCGGGTCTTGGCTTTGGTCAAACAATGCAATCCAGCAATTCCGACTAAATCGGGGTTAATGGTGGGCCACGGAGAAACGGTGGAAGAAATTACCGCTACCCTGGCCGATTTACGCGCAGTCGGGTGCGATCGCCTGACGATTGGGCAATATTTGCGGCCTTCCCTGGAGCATTTGCCCGTCCACCGCTACTGGACTCCAGCAGAATTTGATGAGCTGGGGGCGATCGCTCAGCGGTTGGGCTTTAGCCATGTGCGATCGGGGCCGTTGGTGCGGAGTTCTTATCATGCCGGAGAGACAGTTTGATCTGCCGGGTGGTGCATCTTGCAGCCTAGCCCAGGCATCGATTTTTCCAACGGAAACACCACGTAAATTTTCATCCCGGAACATCACAAAACTGTACGTTTTTTGGTATTCGTTAGAAGTCGTTCACAAGGAACTAAACGCATATGGCAGATAAAAAGCCGTCTTACACATTCCGGGCCTCCTGGGCGATTTTGTTGTTGGCTGTCAACATTCTGGTTGCCGCCATCTACGCGCATATCATCGAAATCTAAACACTGCCCTATTGGTTTGCCTCCAGCAGGCACGATTGTGTTTCTGGCTGGCAGGCTGAATCAGTCAATGGCTCCATAGGATGCAGGATGCCCTGACCACTTGGCTAACGGGTTGATGATTCTCTGCCGTTTGTGCGATCGCCTTGGCGCGGTTGCGTGACTGCTTAGAAGCCTCAACACACCACCAAGCAATCAGGGCCATTTTAATGGACGAAAAACTGTGGTTAGCGGGCGATCTCGCGGTCGGTTGGGCATAATCAAAAACAACAGGCAAAATTCACGATTGCCCACTCTATGGCCGCCTGCGTGACAAGGTTGTTTCCTGATGCCCCAAAAGATTATCGCGCCTCCCCTTTGGCTTTGGCTCATTGTCGTTTGGCTGAGCGGCAGTTATTTAGGCTATGCTCTGTTCCGGTTGCTGCCACCCGTGTATTGGGTCGTGGTGGTGCTGGTGGGTGGTTTGTGTCTGTGGTTAATGACAGGGGCGATCGCGGCAGAGCAGTTGACGACGCGATTGCTGCAACTGGTGCTGGCCGGCGGAGCGGGGCGCGTTTTGGTGTTGTTCTCGCTGTGTGTCTTGGTGGCGGCTTCTCTGTTGCCGAGTCAGCTTGCGGTGTTAACTGGGTTGGTCATTTTGCTGTGGGCGGCGGTGTTTGCCCTGGTGCTGGTGTTTGCCCTGGCCAAAATAGCAATTCAGTTGTTGGCTGTTGCGTCGCCGCTTAACGTGGGTTTGATCCTAACGGGTGTGGCGATCGCCAGTTTGCTGTGGTTGCCGCTAATTCGCCTGATTTGGCAATGGGGCGATCGCACAGCGCCAGCGGTGATTCTGTTTTAATCGTGTGGGCAGCAACATTGACGCGATCGCCCGCCGCCCAACGTTCACTGTCTACAGTTGCCCTGTCCACACGCCGTAAATCGCCCAGATGGCCATTGCCCGCAGGTAGTGGCTGGCCCGGAAGGTGCCCGCTGGGGTAATCGCTTCGGGGGTGCGGAATTGCAGCCCATTCTCGTAAATCTGCTGCACAACGGCATGGGTGATGGTCATGGCCTCATCGCGCATGCCCATTTGCACCATAAATGCGGCTAGACCAAAGTTGATGCCTGTCCAAACTTCCAGGGGGTGCGTGGAATTGGGATTTTCGGGAGAACCGTCGGGCCGAACGCCATTGGCCGCGCCCAGGGGCAGTTGAATCGGGAGTTGGGGCGGGCTGTCGGGGGCGATCGCCGTTGCTACGGGGTCTACTGCTGTGGAAGGGGTAGAGGCTGCCTCCTCGGAGAGGTCGGGAGTGCTACCTTCGGCGGCGCGGGCTTCCTGGACGGAACTAAACTGCTGGGCCTGGAGTGCGCCCGATCGCAAATAATCGTTGAATTTAACGAAACACGCTTCGTAGACGGTATGAACCGCTGTTTTAGCGCAATCGTAGGGCACGATATCGGGTAGCTTCAACATCCGGGCATAGAATTGGCCACAGAGTTGATCAGCCATGACCACATCGGAACCGCTGTTACTGTCGATGCGGTAATATTGCCCGTTCCACAGGGTTTCGTGATAGAGCCATTGCGATTGTTCTAGCCAAAACTGGAAGTCGCCAATATCCCGCGAGAGGGTGGTGAGCAGGCGAATGTCGCTGGTGTTTTCGGCCAGGTACCGCCCGATCGCGATCGCGGCTTCCAACGCGGCCAACCACAGCCCCCCACAATAGGCGCTAATGCCGTCGAGTCGCCAGTCATCAAAGGTTTGGTCGGGGGCACCGCTATTTTCGGGGATGCCGTCAAAGTTGACATCAAAGCACTTGAGGTAATGCATGGTCTGGGCGATCGCGCCCCAGCAGTCTTGCAAAAACTGGCTATCCGTTGACCCTGTGAACACAAAGTTGCGATAAACCTGCAATACAAAATCACAGGCCAAATCCTTCCACAGGTTGCAGTCCTGGTAGCTGGTGTAGTTGGTTTTTTCCCAGACGTGCTCGTTGGGTGCGCCTAAATCATGGGGTGTGGCTCCGGCGGCCTTGCGGACGGCTTGGGGACTCTCGACCCCCAAGGTGTGGTAGTAGCCAATAATGCGGGTGCGATCGTCGCTAGCCGGAATCGCCCGTGCAAAGGCCCGAATCACCGCTTTTTCCAGGTCGGGGAACAGTATCAAGAGGCCAAAGGAGCCGTATAGCCGAACGTCTAGGCTTTCGTACCAGCGGTAGTCTAAACATTCCAGCACGGCGAATTGCCCAACGGGGTCAGCCTCGGTGGCGGCGCTCCAAACGGTGCCGCCGCCAGTTAAATCGTAGAGTTCGTTAAAGAGCGCCATTTTGAACCAGTCGGGGAGATCTTGCCGCTGGAGCATCGGTTGTTGCCAGGTTTGGATGGCGGTTTGCCACTGGGCATAGTGGGTTAAGGCCGTGTGGGCGATCGCCCAGGCCGCGCGGCCCTTGTTCCCAAAAAAGTCGGTGTAGCGTTTGAGATAGGTCACACCCTCCGCAAATTCCATGACTGGAAAATCCCAACTGAGGGTAAAGGGAATTTCAATGGTTTCACCCGGTTGTAGCGTAAGCTTGACGGCGATCGCCCCGGCAATCTGTTCTTCGGGCTGGGCGGGGGTATCGTCAGCCCGATTGGGCAAGGTCCCCGTTTGGGCAAAGGTGTGCCACAGGTCTGCGCCATCCCCAGTGGGATTCCAGCGCGTGTGGTAAAAGCCCGTACCCTGGGGGGGAATAGTGGCCGCGATCGCCCATTGGCCATCCCCTTCAGCGGGATTCTCGGGCGGGCGGCTGTGGCCCAGCACGATGCCTAACTCGTGCCCCGATTGCACCAAGCGGTTGCAATTGCCCGTACTTTCGCCCCAACGCGGCTCATACTCATACACCGGACTGCCATCATCCCGGACTTCCACCTCTGGCGATTTGGCCGTGTTGGTGAACCACCCAGTCATATTTTGCCAAGACAGCATGATGCTCAAGGTCAGTGGTTGCTGGGTAGGATTGTGCGCCGTCCACACAAATGCCGCGACTGGATAACTCGACTCTTTGTAGTTGTGGGCAATGATGGGCGAGAACTGCTCGCAGGTGAGTTTGGCCCGAAAGACGTGCTCGTAGACAAACCAACTGCGGGGATACAAGGCGTGGTAAGTGCCTGTGGGCTGTTCGGTCGTGGCCGCAGGATACCACTGCCAGTGCTGCAAGCTGCCATCGGTTGGGGCGACGGTGGCCAGGGCATAGGCTTGGGTGTGGTGAGCGCTCTGTTCAAAAATGCTGAACTGGCAGGCCCCCACGGATTGAAAGATGTGCTCGCCGCCATCGACGTGCCATAGATTAAAGTCGCCTCGGTGCGATCGCCCAATGCAGCCCGCCCCAAACCCCCCCAAGGGCATCCCATGCCACGGCCCGTCATCCAAATTACTGGAATAGCGCACGGTATAAGGCCGTTCCCAGCCCAAACCAATGGGCCGTTGCCAAGTACAGGAGGGAAGATTGGGGAAGGAGGGTTGATTTTGCATTTCCTGATTTTAGTCGAGTTCGGATCGCTGAAAAGGATGTTTACGGCACGACTTCAGGATTTTTTGCCGGAACGGGCGATCGCTAATTTACCCCGACCTCACCGGGGCATAAAGGGCGGGTGGGGCCGCTGTTGCCACGGCGTAAGACGGAGTGCCCCTGGTTCATGTTTTGTACTGTTCCTTACCCGTGTCGCCGTTGGTGCCAGTTCCACGCATGGGTCAAGATTTGGGTCAGGTCGGCATATTGAGGATTCCAGCCGAGAATTTGACGGGCGCGATCGCTGCCTCCGACTAACGCTGGTGGATCACCGGGCCGGCGAGGACATTCCACCGCTTTAATTTCTCGGCCTGTGACTTGGCGGGCGGTGTCGATCACTTCTTTGACTGAAAAGCCATTGCCATTGCCCAGGTTAAACACCGTTGTTTCGCCACCCTTGAGCAAATAATCCAACCCCAAAACGTGGGCCTGGGCCAAATCGGTTACATGGATGTAGTCGCGAATGCAAGACCCATCGGGGGTGGGGTAGTCGGTGCCAAAGATGGAAACTGAGTCTCGTTGGCCCAATGCCGTCAACAGTACCAGCGGAATGATGTGGGTTTCGGGGTTGTGGTCTTCGCCCAGGCGGCCTTCGGGGTCGGCTCCGGCGGCGTTGAAATAGCGGAAGCAGACAGAGCGGAAATCGTAGGCAGGGCTGAAGTCTTGCAAAATCCGTTCCACCATTAATTTGGTTGCGCCATAGGGATTGATAGGGCTTTGGGGATGGTCTTCGGGAATGGGGACGGTGGTGGGTACGCCGTAGGTGGCGCAGGTGGAGGAGAAGACGAATTTTTTGACCGAGGCTGCGACCATCGCTTCGAGCAAGGTGAGGGTGCCGACAACGTTGTTTTGGTAATATTTCGCGGGTTCGGATACGGATTCTCCCACGTAGGCGTAGGCGGCAAAGTGCATGACGGCGGCAATCTCGCGACTGGCAAACAAGTTATCCAGTAGGGCGCGATCGCTGGTATCCCCAACGATGAGTTCAGTTTTTAATACCGAGTCCACAATGTCTTGGTGACCGTAAACCAGGTTATCCAAAATGATGACATCGTATCCCGCTTGCTGAAGAGCCAGCACCGCATGGGAACCGATATACCCTGCACCCCCAGTGACCAAGACTGTCAACTTTTGTTCTGGCATAATTTCCTCCATAAAAATGACGATCGTGTGATGCTGGGGGTTAGTGTGTTTACCCCAGGGCTGATGCAGTGGCGTTCCAGGTTGCCCGTGGCGATCGCTCGTGTCACAGGCCGAACCCAATCACTAGAATGCCTCATTTCTTTTCACATCGCTAAAATCTTTCTGTGTTGATTTCCTGTTGATTTAGCTGGTTTTTGTGTGGCCAGCTAAAAAGCCTGTTTTGAGCCTGTTTGGGTCTTGTTCCTGGGGCTAGCTTTCTGGTGCAATGCCCCCTTGGGCCGGGACTGGGGCTGCGATCGCCAGGGGCGTTAAGAAACCTCACGTTCTCCCCGAAGCACCAAATTCGTGCAGTATAAAAGACTCGAACCGCGAAATTTATATCTCTAAAAACTATGCTATTTGTCACTAATCGCGTCTTGCAAGAAGGGCCAACATCTGTTAATCCAGATGGGTCATTTACCTTGCCCCGTCAAGTCCATTTTGAACTATCAAATAACCAGGCAGAACAATCCGTTTATTTCTGCCAACGGAAAGGCGAAAATGATTATGTAGAAATTGGTAATCAAGCTTTTTTCAGTCGCTTAAAAGAGTCAACCTGTCAGCAGATTTTGTTTTATCTGCATGGTTATTCTAACTTGCCGGAGCCTGCCATTTTTCCCAAGGCCCAAGAACTCCAACGCTTGTTTGACCAAAAAGCCGAAGGCTATATTCAGGTGGTGCCAGTGATTTGGCCCTGTGATAATGATTTTGGTGCGGTGAAAGATTATTTTGATGATCAGATTGCGGCAGATGCGAGTGATATTGCTTATGCCCGATTGTTTGAAAAGTTTTTGGACTGGCGATCGCTTAACAGTACACTGGTTGATCCCTGTACAAAGCCGATTAATATTTTGGCTCATTCGATGGGAAATCGAGTATTACGGGGCGCGATCGGACGCACCATTCAATACTTCAAACCTCAGGGCTTTCCTCTCATTTTTCGGAACATTTTTATGTTGGCTGCCGATGTCTCAAATAACACCTTAGATTTCGGGCAAGACGGTGAATTTATTGCCCATTCCACCCGTAATGTGGTGGTGTATTTTGCTGGGGATGACTTGGCGATGCGGGCCAGTAAGGTGGCCAATATGAGTGTGACGGCCCGCCGCCTGGGCCATACTGGGCCAGAACGCCTGGACAAAGTGCCGCGTAATGTTTTTGCGTTAGATTGTGGTGATTTTAATAACGTGTACGACAATCCGACAGGGCATGGGTATTTTGCCAGTGACCAAAACGGCAATCCGGGGTTGGCCTTTGATCACATTTGGTCGTGCGTGGCGCGGGGGCGCGTGCCGATGGAACCAGCCAATGCGCGGTTGATGATTTTGCGGACGCGGTTCTGGCAAGGCTAGGGAGCAGTTTCGGGGGGGATTTGGCCAGATTCAGCCCCCGTTGCTCGCGCTATCTACTATGCTGAGACACGGGCATTTTGCTTTGCTAGTTTGAAGTGGTACTAAATTTGTGTCTCCCAGTCCTCGCCAATTGGCTTTTACAACCCTCCGTATGATTCAGCGGGGTGCTTTCGCGGATGTTGCCCTGGATCAAACGTTGCAGCGATCGCCCCTGAATCCTCAAGATAAACGCCTATTGACGGAGTTGGTCTATGGCACCATTCGGCAACAGCGTACTTTGGATTCCCTGGTGGATCAATTTGGCAAAAAGCCCAGTCATCACCAACCGCCGGATTTGCGCCTGATCTTGCATGTGGGGTTGTATCAACTGCGGTATCTGTCCCATGTGCCGCCTTCTGCGGCGGTGAATACAACAGTGGAACTGGCCAAGGCCAATGGTTTTGCGGGCTTGGCGGGGGTGGTGAATGGGATTTTGCGGCAGTATGAGCGGGCGACCCAGCCGTCGGCGGCAACCCCAACCTCGGCGATCGATCCCCTCCATTTGCCCAATGAAGCGATCGCCCGGTTGGGCATGTTGCACAGCTACCCTGATTGGATTGTGGCAGTATGGCTGGAGCAATTTGGGGAATTGGCGACGGCGCGCCTGTGTCAGTGGTTGAACCAGTCGCCCTCGATTGACTTGCGGGTGAATCCCCTGCGGGCGACGCTCGACCAGGTGGAAGCGGCTTTTCACGCGGCTGGCGTTGAGGTGCAGCGGTTGCCTCATTTGCCCCAGGCGTTGCGGTTAGTCAATCCGGCTGGGGATATCACCCGCTTACCTGGGTTTCAGGAGGGGTGGTGGATGGTGCAAGATGGCAGTGCCCAACTGGTGGGTCATGTGCTGAATCCCCAACCGGGGGAAACGGTGATTGATGCTTGCGCCGCACCGGGGGGCAAAACGACCCACCTGGCGGAATTAATGGGCGATCGCGGGACGGTCTGGGCCTGCGACAAAACGCCGTCTCGCCTCAAAAAGGTGCAGCAAAATTGCGATCGCCTCGGCTTGCAGAGCATCAAAATTCAAACGGGCGACAGTCGGCAGCAAACCCAGTGGTTGCAGCAGGGCGATCGGGTCTTAGTCGATGCGCCCTGTTCTGGCCTGGGCACCTTGCACCGCCATGCCGATGCCCGCTGGCGACAAACTCCAGACTCGGTTGCGACTCTGAGCCAATTGCAACGGGAAATCCTGCACCAAGCGGCTACCTGGGTTAAACCCACCGGGCTGTTGGTCTATGCTACCTGCACCTTGCATCCTGACGAAAATGAACATGTGATTGAACATTTTTTGGCGACCCATCCCACCTGGCACCTGGTGCCCTTGCCCGACCATTTGCCCTTCACGACACCCTTTGGCTGGGCCAAAATTTTGCCCTATGAACACAATTTGGATGGATTTTTTATTGTGCAACTGGCACCAAACGCGGCCAGTGTTTCCTAAGGGCCAAGCGGGCGGCGGCTAAGGGGCTTTGGCCTGCAAACCATAGTCTCTGGGGGGGGCATGTCCCGCGATCGCGGGGGTGGGATTCATTTTTCTTGAAAAAAGTCTAAAACTTCTGATGATTTCCTGCGGTTTCCAACGGACTGGCCTATCGTAGCTATATGGGTCAATTCACCGCAGAGGATATGTCATGACAACCGCAAGTCCCAGCGTCAAGAACCTGATGAAAATTTTGATCGGTACTGCTTGGCTCGATGGTCGAGTGCAGCCCGAAGAGCGCGAATATTTGCATCGCATTGCGAAGGAAAAAGGCATTGCGAACGAACCGGAAATTCAACCGCTGCTCCATGAATTTCGGCCTGTTTCTCAGCAGGAATGTTATGAGTGGGTGCGGCAATATTTGGGCGATCGCCCCACTTCGGAAGCGTGCCAGCAGTTGTTGGAAGCGATTAGTGGCTTAATTTACAGCGATGGTTCTGTAGAAAATGAAGAAGCAAAACTCTTGCACGAGTTGCAAATGCTTGACCCCAGTAACACTGCGGAGCCAGCCGACAACTCGGTGATCAAAGCAATTCGGGGAATGTACCAGCGGTGGATTGCCAAACTCGACTAGGTTGGGCGAGGTGCACCAATGGCCGATCAACCGCGATCGCCAAAGCCAGGTTCAGGCATTCAATCAGTCACTAAAAAGGTGCAGGAGAGATGGTCTGTCCTGCACCACATTCGGGTTTGAATCCGTGGGTTTTAAGCGCAATGCCTGCGCCGCAGTCGGCGCTTAAACGCCTGGATTTTCGGTTTCTTTCACTTCGGGCACAACTTCAGGCCGTTCTTTGTCTTCCCAGCCGACGGGGCGCTTCGAGTTGTACCAAGCGATTGACCCAATGCCAACAGCCGCAATAAATCCAACGACATATACGACAGTAAAAGAGACCGGAAAATGTCCGGCGCTCTTGGTTGGGGCTTCCAATAATAGATTGATTAAGTTCCAGTTCAACATAAATACCTCTTTCCCAGCGATCGCTAGATAACGTAACTCAACTAAACCATACCGATTATGGGCAGATCAATCCATCCGCTGTGAGTGGGAATGCCGTCTCTCTCTTGAGAGCGAAATTCCTGGAGGGGGGCGATCGCACCGAGTGGTAGTCAGGGGGCGATCGCCCACAATTACCCAGGATTAAGCTGTGACCACACCTCCCCTAGCGGTTTGGGTCAGAATTTGGGTGATTTGTGCTGGTGTTAAAGTGGGATTCGCACTCAACATCAGCGCCGCCACCCCAGCCACATGGGGCGTTGCCATTGAGGTTCCATTGAAAACGCGATAGGTATTGCCCGGTGTCGTCGAGTAAATATTGACCCCCGGTGCGACGACATAATTCAACGGAAACATGCCCGCATCATTGGAAAAATTTGCCACTTGATTGGCACTGTTGACCGCCCCAACAGCAATAACCCCCGCTTGATTCGCAAGATTTGCCGGAAACCCAGGTTGATTGGCTGCCTCATTCCCTGAGGCAATCACCACGATCGCCCCACGGCTCACGGCATACTGAATGGCACTCGTCACCACGGGAGCTGTTGCAGCTCCTCCCAAACTCAGGTTAATCACCTGTGCCCCATTATCTGCGGCATAACGCACCCCAGCCGCGACGCTAGCCCACGTCCCCGACCCCGATTCGTCCAAAACCCGCACAGGCATAATCCTGGCATTGGGGGCAACGCCAGTCGCACCAAACCCATTGTTCTCCGCCGCGATCGTCCCGGCAACATGAGTCCCGTGGCCATCGAGATCAGTCGGAGTGTTGTCATTTTGAACAAAATCCCAACCTCGCACGTCATCAATGAAGCCATTGCTATCGTCATCAATGCCGTTACCAGCAATTTCATCAGAATTGACCCACAAATTCTCATCTAAATCAGGGTGAGTATAATCTACCCCCGAATCAACAACTGCCACCACAACGCCCTGGCCGGTATAGCTATTTGCCCACACGTCTGGCACATGGATTTGATTCAGACTTGGATTCAATCCAGCCAGATCTGGGACTGGCACGAAGGGACTTTGATTGACTGCTTGTGCCACAGCCGCCGCCGCATCAACTAATCCATAACCAAAGTTGCTGCTGTAGCCGCTGGGAAGTGAAATGGGACTCGCAGAAGCGGTCAAACTATAAGTGGTACTACCACTATAGGGAAAGATCCGAATGTAGTAGGTGCCAGCCTCAAGCCCGGTGGTGAGAGTTTCGGGGAGGTTGTCATCCTGCCAGGGATAGGCCAACACTTCACCCGCATCAACAATGCCGTTGTTGTTTTTATCTTGGATCAATTGCATATCTGCGTCAGCACTTAACCCGGATAGGTTGAGAGTCACGCTATTGGCACCGTTGAGCGTGAAGCGATAAAAATCATTGGGATCCAGCGCTCCAACGTAGTCAAGCATGGTTTGGGGACTGCTGAGTATACCCAAATCTCGTGCGGTGGCTAAAGTGTTACCAGCATTATCCGTAGGAGGCGCGGTGGACGAGGCCCACAGAGTGAGGTTGTAATTGGTATCGCCTAGAGATTGGTAAACCTGGATAAAATAGGTGCCTGCTTGCAAGTTTTGGTTCAATATTTCTGGTGCAGCACCCCAATTGCTGGATGCGGCAACGATTTCACTACTATCCAAAATTTGATTGTTATTTAAGTCTTGAATGAGTCGAACATCTGCATTATTACTGAGTCCACTTAGATTTAGATTTAGGATGCTTGCTTGGTTTAAGGTGAAGCGAAAGGTATCAACAGTATTTGTGCTGTTAAGGTTGCCAAGATGTGTTTGGGCTGTACTCAGTGGGCCTAAATCGACTTCGGCGGATAGTAAATTGCTGGGAGTGGTGGTGGATAAATTGAGTTGATAGGCCGTTTCGCCATTGTATTGGTAGACCTGGATAAAGTAGTCGCCATTGCTTAAGCTGGCCCAGTTGATGGCTTCGTCCAGGCTACTAGCCCGTTGCGATCGCGCCAATTCTTCCCCAGCATCAACCAATCCATTGTTGTTGGCATCGCGAATTAAGCGAACGTCAGCATCTGCGGCTAACCCCGTGAGGGATATATTCAAGGCGCTGTTGTCTGTGAGGCTAAAGCGGTAGACATCGGTTGTGTTTTTGTTGGTGATTATGCCGCTCACGGATTGTGTACCCATGAGGGTGCCTAAGTTAAACTCGGTGGGCAGGATATCACTGAGCCGATTGGGCGAAAGATTGAGGGTATAGCTTGTGTTGCCGCTGTATCGATAGACCTGGATGAAATAACTGCCCACTGCCAGATCGGCGATATTCATCGCTTCTGGGTTGTTTAAACCTTGTTGCGATCGCTGAATTTCCTCTCCTGCATCAATCGCACCATTGCTGTTGACATCACCAAACAACCGCACATCGGCATCGGCGGTTAACCCTGATAAGGAGAGATTGAAATTGCTGCTTTGCTCGAAGGTGAAGTGGTAAAAGTCGGACTGATCATTGAGATTGACCTCGCCCGTAAGAGTCTGGGGTGTTTTCAGACTACCGAGTTCAATCGCGCCACTGGGCAGATCATTGGCATCGGCGGCAAGCACGGGGGGAGCAACGCGGGGTTCAAGAATTGCCGCTCTCGCGTCTTCTTGTCGCTCACTGGGGCTTGAGGCGGAGTGGGGTTGGCGATCGCTCCAGAGACTATTGCCAATGGCCGATTCCAACCCACTCAAACGAGCTTGGCTAAAATGCGATGGCTCCTGGGGCAAGGCAACGGGATAACCATCAATAACCTGGGGCATGGTGTTATTCAGCATACAAATCTTGATAGAGTTGCAAGAGTTCAGACCAAACTCAGACAGTTTAGTAACTTATCCGACACACTCACTGGTTTTATGCACTAATTTCGCCAACTATTTAGGTAAAAAGCTATACACTTTTTGGCCAATTAAGCGGAGATTTTAGGAGTGCTAAAATGAAGGCTAAGTTCATTGCATGAAAAGTGAGGGCGATCGCGCAAGTTGCGATCGCGAATCGGTGTCAGTAAAAAATATTGAATAATGGTTTGATGTCTAATCAGCCGCTGAATCGCCCTGTACAAAGACTACATCAGCTTAAATTAGTTTTTCGTAAAATTTAAGTTGATATCTCATTCAGTCGGCGTGGCCGATTCCAAGTTTGTCATTCTTGGGATAAATATTGCGGTAACTGATAATAAGTCTTATTGCTGGCTAGCAAAAATCTCAATATTAGTTAGGATAAATAATAAAAAATGATGGCACCTAGTAAAGATGCCATCAAAGATAAGTGAGTGGTTAGGAGTGTAGCGTTAAGGCATTACTGAGGTTGAGCCTACCTAACTTCAGCTTTGTTAAAGCCTACTCTTGTACTTCTTTTTCTGAGTTATTGTTTAACCCAGAAGAGCTACGTTGCAACTGATTCCCATATTATTTGAGAATCTAGATTTAAGCAGGAGAGTTAATCTGCAGTGTTAGGATGCTCTCTTGATCTTTCTAGAAATTAGCTGATTTGGTAAGTAAACCTTACGTTCCAGAACTCATGTTTGTGAATTCTCGTTCTGCAAAATACTTGCTCAGAAAGGTATTGACAAACGACAACAGAATGGGGCCTAAGATAATTGCAAGGATGCCGTGAACTGAAAATCCAGGTACAAGTACGGCAGCTAGCCAAAAGCAAATACCATTTACGACTAAGGAGAATAACCCCAGAGTAAGAATGTTGAGGGGCAAGGATAAAACCGACAAAACGGGTTTAACTGATGAGTTAACTAAACCCACGGCGATCGCGGCTAAGATGGCTGCGGGAAACGTTGCAATATCAACACCAGGGACAGCAAGGTCAACGACCAGTAGACTCAACGCAGTTGCTAAAATGGTTAGAAAAAAGCTAAGCATAGTGTGCTCCTATGTCAAAAGAGTGGGGATAAAAGCTAAGACATAAACGAGATTATCTTAGCTTTTATCGAGTAATTTCTTTCCTCAAGATGTACAAGCCATCGTGGCAAAGTGTACATATCAAGTGAGTAAAAGGTCTTAATCCCTATTAGTAGTTTAAGACTTGATTATTTCTAATAATTTAGATTACCCCAGTACCTTTGCTGCGCTCGTCATGGGTGCTATCTAGTTTGCCTTCCTCATTGGTATTGTTAATTTCGTGTAATTCTTGTTGACGAGCTTGCGTCTCTGCCTCTTCTTGGGCGCGGGCATCCCCTGGGGTTTCATAATACATTTCAGGTTCAACCGCGTAGTTATTCAGCAAGCCTTCTTGATCAACGGTAAAACCAGCGTTGGTATCAACATCCTGAAAGTCTTGGTGCTCAGGCGTATGCTTGTAGTTTTCACCTTCCCGTTCGATGCGGGCTGCTGTCTCAGCAGGAACGATATGAGCGTCGTAAGTATCCCGTTCAACTCGTTGGTTAGTCATTCTGAGTACCTCTTGGATGTATTGATTTAACCTGAAACAAGTATCTAAAAACTAGAACAATTACACATCTGCCAAGAGAATTGTTATGTGATAATACCCTGTGTCGAAAGGAATAATCCTGTAGAAGTGTTCGTATTGAGTATGGCTGAATGGTTGCCAGGACGCAATGAGACTGCGATCGCAAGCTCAATCTCGCGAGGATTTAATATGTCTAAACTAGACTGATTAAGTTGATTGATTAAGGGAAAACAAAGAAAAAGACGATTGAATAAAAAATAAATTAAATGACTAAGCCCCAAGCCCAAAACAATCATCTGCTTCGGACTTGGGGCTGTGATTAGGCTAGTTTAAGAATGCCTTAGTCAAGAGCTTTCTTAACTTTATCCTTCACGTTTTCTGTGGTGTGGCGAACTTGAGCTTCAGCCTGCTTTGCACGGCCTTCAGCTCTATCTTCGGGGTTGCCGGTAACTTCGCCAATAAACTCTTGTACTTTACCTTCAACGTTTTTAGCTGTTGCTTTTGCTCTATTCTCTTGACTCATAAATTCTCCTTGCTGAGTAGCGAATATCTTATCGAATTCGATATACCAACTGTATCGAGACTCAGCCCTTGACTCATCTCTCAAAGGTCACATCCTGCTCTCTACCTTCTGGCGAATACGTTAGAGTATGAGGCGGAGTGAGTGGAGGTAAGGATGAAGCGCTGGCCGCAAGGAATGCTGGGTTGGGCTGGGTGGATGGCGATCGCCGCGATGTTGGGCCTGCTCGTAGTGTCAGGTTCTTGGCCTTGGTCTGGTGAGCACTTAGTAGGGCGCGAAGCGGGAAAGCCGCGTGCTGATGTCTGGTCACAGTTGCGCCAGGGGGGATATGTGCTTTTGTTGCGTCATACGGAGGCTCCGGGCACGGGCGACCCAGCCGGTTTTCGGTTGAGTGATTGTGCAACTCAGCGAAATTTATCGGTAGCGGGGCGATCGCAGGCACGGCAGATTGGTCAGGTGTTCCGGGAGCAGCAAATCCCTGTTTCGCGGGTGTTGTCGAGCCAGTGGTGCCGTTGTCTAGAAACTGCCCGGCTACTGGATTTAGGCCCTGTTGAACCTTTGCCTGCGTTAAACTCATTCTTTCAACAGCCGACTTTGGCTCAAGCTCAAACTGAAAAATTACGCCAATTCATTACTAAAACAGCACCAAACGATACGGTCTTAGTGCTTGTGACTCATCAGGTTAATATCACTGCTTTGACTGATATTTTTCCAAAACAAGGTGAACTTATTGTTCTAAAAGTAGAATCATCTAAAGATATACAAGTGATAACACGCATCAGCTTATAAAAAAACAGCAAGAACTTTTCCTAAACTAGGGTAGAACTTGCTGTTGGGCTTTGTGATGGACTGTCACGCAAGACGCTTGTAAAACAAGTTTTGGAGCAGGGGGCGATCGCACTTTTGTTGGGTATTAGCCAGCGATCGCCCCGGAACCTGTTCTAGAATTTCTCTGCTTCAGCGATTTCTAGAATAGTTTTCAAGACAGAATCAGGATTGAGGCTGATGGAATCAATCCCTTGTTCAACCAAGAACCGGGCAAATTCGGGATAATCACTGGGTGCTTGGCCACAGATTCCAATCTTGCGATGATGAACTTTGGCTGTTTGAATCACTTGTTGCACCATCCGCTTGACGGCATGATTGCGTTCATCAAACAAATGGGCAACCAAGGCAGAATCGCGATCGAGGCCAAGTGTTAACTGAGTTAAGTCATTGGAGCCAATCGAGAATCCATCAAAGACTTTACTAAATTCATCAGCCAGCATGACATTACTGGGTAACTCACACATGACATAAACTTGGAGATTATTTTCGCCTCGTTTTAGACCATGTTTTTCCATCTCTGCGAGTACTCGTTGACCTTCCTCAGGAGTGCGACAGAAGGGAATCATGAGAATCACATTCGTCAAGCCCATCTCATTCCGGACTCGGCGCATGGCTTCGCATTCCAACGCATAGCCTTCGCGATACTTTTCGTCGTAGTAGCGGGAGGCTCCTCGCCAACCGATCATGGGGTTTTCTTCTTTTGGCTCAAATTCTTTACCTCCTAGCAGATTGGCGTATTCATTGCTCTTGAAGTCAGACATGCGCACGATGACGGGTTTGGGATAGAACGCAGCCGCGATCGCCCCCACGCCTTGAGCTAACTTATCAATGAAGTATTCGGGTTTGCTATCGTAGTGCTTAGTCAGGTCTGCAAGCTTATAGCGAGCGAGTTCATCTTTGAGTTCGTTGTAATGAATTAAAGCCAACGGATGCGCTTGAATTTGATTGGCAATGATGAACTCTAACCGTGCTAAACCAACGCCATCATTCGGAATGGCCGCTAGACTAAATGCTTCGTCTGGATTACCCACATTCATCATGATGCTGGTGCGAGTCCGAGGCAAATTGTCCAGCTTAACTTCCTTCACTTCAAAGGGCAGTAACCCTGCATAGACTTTGCCGTCTTCCCCTTCACAACAGGATACGGTGATCTCTTGTCCCGTTTGCAACACATCAGTGGCGTTCCCACAACCTACGATCGCCGGAATACCCATTTCCCGTGCGATGATGGCAGCATGGCACGTCCGGCCACCACTATTGGTGACGATCGCGCTGGCTTTTTTCATAATGGGTTCCCAGTCTGGATCGGTACGGTTAGTAACCAGAACTTCCCCGGCTTGAAACTCATCAATGCGATGGACATCCAAAATGACTCTGGCTTTGCCCTGGCCAACCATTTCACCGACGGCACGCCCAATCGTCAGAACTTGCCCTTTTTCCGTCAAGGAGTAGGATTTGAGGATATTACCTGATTTTTGGGATTGTACGGTTTCCGGTCTGGCCTGAACAATAAACAAGTCGCCTGTGATGCCATCTTTTGCCCACTCAATGTCCATTGGTGTGTAAATTCCACGCACTTGAGTGTAGTGTTCTTCGATGATGCAGGCCCACTTTGCAAGTTGCAAAACTTCTTCATCGGTGATGGCGTAGAGATCGCGATCGCTGGGTGGTACTGGAATATTTTTAGTTAACTTTGACCCACCAACGTCATAGATCATTTTGATTTCTTTGGTGCCCAACCGTTTCCGTACAATGGGTTGAAATCCTTTCTTCAACGTTGGTTTAAAGACAAAGTATTCGTCTGGGTTGACGGCTCCTTGCACCACATTCTCGCCCAAACCATAGGCCGCAGTGACAAAAGCCACGTCTTTGAATCCGGTTTCGGTATCAATCGAGAACATGACCCCGGATGCGGCTAAGTCAGAGCGCACCATTTTTTGGACACCGACTGACAGGGCGACGTTGAAATGATCGAAACCTTTGATTTGGCGATAGGAGATCGCGCGATCGGTAAAGATGGACGCAAAACACCGATGACACGCATCTAAAACCCCTTTTAACCCGTGGACATTCAAATAGGTTTCCTGTTGTCCAGCAAAACTGGCATCAGGCAGGTCTTCGGCGGTTGCGCTCGATCGCACGGCGACATCGGTATCAGCACCATATTCATTGCATAACGCGGCATAGCGTTCGGCGATCGCTGCTTGCAAGTCTTGGGGGAAAGGGGTTTGTAACATGAGCATCCGGGCTTGTTTCCCCACGCTGCGTAGATTATTGACATCTTCTACGTCTAAATCGGCAAACAGCATCCGCAGTTTTTCTTCCAACCCTGCTGATTCAATAAAGTACCGATAAGCATGAGCCGTGGTCGCAAACCCATTGGGCACGCTAACTCCCTGACTCGACAAATGTTGAATCATTTCTCCCAACGAGGCGTTTTTGCCACCCACAATTGGGACATCAACGATGCCAACTTGATTAAAATCTAGCACCAACATTTGGTCACGAGGCGTGGCAAACTCCGATTGTGTACTGACAGGAGACTTCACCATAACGCCATCCTCCTTTGTCCGATTCTTCCCTTAGCGTAGCGAATGGCAAAAATTTTGTATTACTCACTACACTTTTGTTTATAAAGAACGATTCTGAGGATCTTGTGAGGACGTTGTAATCCTTAGCTTTTTGCAACAAAGTCCCTATTGGGTTGCTCAGTGGGGCGGCACTGTTGCTGTGATTATCGGCTTATGGCCTAACCCATGCCCAGAGTGAGAGGTTGGCTATGCGATCGCGACTTACTATGAAGTTGTTCACCCGCAGGTTGTTGATTCCAATGGCATTGTTTACCCGTAATAAAGAAGTGTTGCGCGTTATTCTGGCTGTCTGTATGGTTGTTGCTGGAATTTTGCACTTTGTTGCGACAGAACCTTTTGTTCGGATTGTTCCTGATTTTTTGCCCGCACCAACAGCCCTAGTTTATATCAGTGGTGTGATTGAAATTGCTCTGGGCGTGGCGTTGCTGGTGCCATCGTTGAGTACCTTGGCTGCGTGGGGCTTAATTGCCTTATTCATCGCCGTTTATCCAGCAAATCTTAACATGGCGATTAATCATATTCAGATTGATGGCATTCCAGATGCTTGGTGGTTTCAGGCCATTCGTTTGCCGTTTCAGTTTGTGCTTATTGCCTGGGCTTACTGGTATACTAAACCCCATCCTAAAGCAAATTCTGCACCTCAATTCTCTGTGTTATCAAAAAATAAAGTGGATGACTAACTTGGTTTAGTTAATAGTTGCTGATCCGATTAAGGGGTAACTCTAAGTATTAGAAAAGAACGAATCTAGTTCTGAACAGAGATGGGCTTGAATTAGATCGATTTGAGTTAGGAAAATTAGAAACTGATGAGAAAACTGTACCTACTAATAATAGATACAGTGATTAAGCGTCAAACATACAGGTGACAGAACCTTTGCTTATTGCGCTGCGGCTGTCTTTTTGACTTCTTTGAAACTTTGGAGAATTTGGTCTAGGGGGTTTGGTTTTCAGCAAAAGAATTGGGTGCGCCACTAATCATAACCATACAAAAATGGTTTGCTGTTTCGATAGAGGGCACTAACATCCTAATGTTGGCTCCGGCAGCTTATATTCCACAGTGGGGAAAGTGCCCACTTCAGTAAGTTTGGTCTGTTCCATTTTATGATTTCCAAGGTGCGCTGTCGGGGACGGTTTTATCCCGCTCGGCTTTGCTGTGATCGCTGAGTAGGATGGGGTGGCAATCTCGCTTACAATCAACCCAGATCAAAAGCATTGCGCTATCAAGCAGGTTGGATCTCTATGCAACGGAAATCTCTGGCAACGACTTGGCAAACTATCGGTATGTATGCGCTGTTGGGGGCGATCGCCGTTGTGATGTTGGTGCCGCTGGTGTGGTTAATCAGCACCGCGTTGAAGTCGCCCACGGAAGATATTTTTCAATTTCCGCCCAAACTATGGCCCCAACAACCGACGTTGCAAAATTTTGTGACGGTGTGGCAGTCCCATCCCTTTGGGCGCTATCTGGTCAACAGTGTCATTGTGTCGGCGTTGACGGTAGCGCTGAATCTGTTGTTTTGTTCCTTGGCGGCCTATCCTCTGGCACGGTTGGAGTTTCGGGGGCGAGATGCCATTTTTACGGCGATCGTCGCGACGATTATGATTCCGTTTCAGATTGTGATGATTCCGTTGTACGTGCTAACGGTGCAATTGGGGTTGCGAAATACCTATTTAGGGGTGATTTTTCCGGCGATCGCCTCCGCGTTTGGGATCTTTTTGTTGCGCCAAGCCTTTCAGGGAGTGCCCAAGGAATTAGAAGAAGCCGCGCGGATTGATGGCTGTTCTGAACTGGGGATTTGGTGGTATGTGATGTTGCCTTCCATTCGTCCGGCCCTGTTAACCCTGGCTATTTTTGTATTTATCGGTGCTTGGAGCGATTTTCTGTGGCCGCTGATCGTGCTGGATCGGCCAGAATTTTACACGTTGCCGCTGGGGGTTGCGTCGCTGGCGGGCACGTTTTCCCTGGATTGGCGGCTGATTGCGGCGGGTTCCGTCATTTCGATTTTGCCGATTCTGTTATTTTTTGTGCTGTTGCAACGGTACATTGTGCCGACGGATGCCGGGAGTGGTGTCAAGGGATAACTTACCTTTCGTTACAAAGCTGGTAGACTAAGCAGCAGGCGACTTTGGGAGGTTTCATGCTGCAAGCGTTGTTGTTCGACCTGGATGGGACGTTGACCCATACGGATGCGATTCATTTTCGGACGTGGCAACGGGTTTTGAGTGCGTTTGGTCTGGAGATTGATCAGCCGTTTTATGACCAGCATTTCAGCGGGCGGTTGAATGAGGCGATCGTGGCGGATGTGTTGCCCCAGTTGTCGGCGGCGGCGGGCCGGAAGCTGAGTTGGGAGAAGGAGGCAGAGTTTCGGCGGCAGGCGGCAGGGGCGTTGCAACCGTTGGCTGGGTTGCTGGATCTGTTGCAGTGGGCCGAATCTCAGCACCTGAAAACGGCGGTGGTGACGAATGCACCCGTTGAAAATGCGGAGTTTATGTTGCGGGTTTTGGGGCTGGGCGATCGCTTTGAGACGGTCGTAATTGCGGAACAGTTGGAACGGGGCAAACCCGATCCCTTGCCCTACCAGACAGCGTTAGAGCGGTTAGGCGTTGCGGCCTCGGCGGCGATCGCCTTTGAAGATTCGCCTTCAGGGATTCGGTCGGCGGTGGGCGCGGGCATTTTGACGGTGGGCATGGCGACGACCCATTCGGCGGCCACTCTGCAAACCGATGGAGCCAAGCTTGTGATCCAGGATTTTGCTGATCCTCGATTGGATGAGTTGCTCAAGTTTTCCTTTAAGCAAACGGTGCCTGTGCTGCGGGATTGAAGCGAAGGATCACGGTTGGCTGGCGTGGTACCAGACTGCGGGCCACGGTTCGCCCCCGGTCTCCAGGCCCGCGAGGGTGCTGGTGGCGGTGAGCAGCAGTTGATTGGTGGGGCGCGATCGCAGTTCCAGGGTCAGGTGCCCGTGGGTGGTGTCGCGACAGAGGAAGGCTAAACCCGTGGCGGTGGGGACGCGAACGAGGGCCGGGGGATGGTCGGCTGTCCCGCGCAGGTGAATGGTGTGGCGATCGCTCTGGCCCTGTAGCTCCCACTGGCCCCACGGGGCGACAGTCCATTGAAGCGTCGAATTCCACGGTGCAAATTCATAGAACTGTTGCTGCCAATGGAGGCCGATTAAGCCTGCATTTTCCGTGCGCCCCAGGACTTGCCGTTTGCCCCCAGCGGCGGTCAGGGCCAGGTCGGCTTCGCCCTCAAAGGCATTGCACTGGAGCCAAAACCATTTGGTGGGAAAAGCTCCACCCCAGTTTTTTTCGGCATAGGTGGGCGCTTGGTGGAATTCATAGCGGCGATCGCCCCATTCTAGCCAGCCCGTCGCGAGGCCGTGGGCCATCAAAATCTGCCACCCCGGTTCAAAAATTGGCAGAAACGACATCCACCCGGCGGTGGCCCGTTGCGATCGCCCTGGTAGCCCCCATCCATACACGGGTTGGACGTGATAGTGCCAGCGTGCCCGTTGCCCCGTCGGCGTTTGCAACTGGCCTTCGTGGTGGGTCGGGGTCACGCGATAGTAGTCTCCCCTGCCGTTGTCGTGGGAAAGCGCCAGGCGATCGCGATGGGCGACAAATCGTTCGACCTGGGGCAACGTCCGACACAGGTAAGTTTCCTCTGGCCCCAAGATTTGGGCAGCTCCTCCACTCCAGGCCGCCCCCCCCGCCGGATCGTCAATGGAATACATGAAGGCGGCAGATTGGCGATCGCGGGGCAACGTCACCCGCAAATACCACCCTTCAAAAAAACGATCTGGCCCGCCCAGCCAATGATAGCCACTGTGCGGCGTTTGCAGTGGAACTGTCACAATGGGTTCCATCCCCTTCTGCGTACTGCGACCTGGTGTAGCCCTGCTTGGCGATCGCCACTAGCCCACCCCTGTGTGTCAGTATAGCGGCGTGAGCCGTCCGATCTCCCCATCCAGCAGGCCGGAATGATCTGCATTTTACGCCAAACCAGCAAAACCCTACAGGTGTACCGTAGTATGATGGTAAAGTACCCGGTTTGACCATTTGTTTCGGACGGGTGCATTTCTCAGTCTGCGGGTTGGCAGATGGGTTTGTCCTCTTCACATGGTTTGAGCTTGTGGAACTTTCTTGTAAAAACGAGTATGCCCTGTTGGCGCTGATCGAGCTAGCCTCCCACTATACCAGTGGTGAACCGTTACAAATTCGGCAAATCTCGGCCCAACAAAATATTCCCGATCGCTATCTTGAACAACTCCTGGCCACCTTGCGGCGTGGTGGGTTGGTGCGATCGCAGCGGGGCGCAAAAGGTGGGTACATCCTCGCCCGCGAACCGTGGAACATCAATCTGCTCGAAGTGATGCTGTGCCTGGAAGGGTCAGATGCCCAACCCGCCGACTCCGAACCGCTGACGAAGACCGTGGAAAGTGCGGTGATTTGGGATTTGTGGAACGAAACCACTGTCGCCGCCCATGCCGTCTTGCGGGAGCATACATTACAAGATCTTTGCGAAAAACGAGATGCTCGCCGTCAGCTCGATATCATGTACTACATCTGATGAGTCAAAAATCCTGTCATAATGGCCCGTTCCTGGTCAACGTGTCAACTTCAATGGTCAATGGTCGCAGTTGTGGCAGCTCGTTCCGGCGCTCTGATGCCGTCCAATTTTTGCCTCGCTAATTTGTCCTTTCGTGCCTCTTGAAAACCATGCGCATTGCAAACAACATTACTGAGCTAATCGGACAAACTCCCCTTGTCCAACTAAACCGCATTCCCCAAGCCGAGGGCTGTGTGGCCCAAATTGTGGTCAAGCTAGAAAGTATGAATCCGTCGTCGTCGGTGAAAGACCGGATTGGCATCAGCATGATCAATGCTGCTGAAAAAGAAGGCTTAATCACACCGGGGAAAACGGTGTTGGTGGAACCGACTTCGGGCAATACCGGGATTGCGCTGGCAATGGCGGCGGCGGCCAAAGGGTATCGCCTGATCTTAACCATGCCCGAAACGATGAGTGCAGAACGGCGATCGATGCTCCGGGCCTATGGGGCGGAACTGGAACTGACCCCTGGGATTGAGGGGATGAGTGGCTGCATTCAACGGGCTCAAAAAATTGTCGAATCTACCCCGGATGCTTACATGCTGCAACAGTTTCGCAATCCGGCTAATCCCCAAATTCACCGCGAAACGACGGCGGAAGAAATTTGGAACGATACGGACGGTCAAGTGGACATGATCGTGGGCGGCATTGGGACTGGCGGCACCATTACGGGGGTGGCGGAAGTGATCAAAGCCCGGAAACCGTCATTTCAAGTGATCGCGGTTGAACCGACCAATAGCCCGGTCATTTCGGGGGGAAAACCTGGCCCCCACAAAATTCAAGGGATTGGAGCGGGGTTTATTCCGCCTGTGCTGAATGTCAATCTCATTGATGAGGTGATTACGGTGAGCGATGATGAGGCGATCGCGTTTGGGCGGCGGCTAGCCAGGGAAGAAGGCTTGCTTTCTGGTATTTCCAGTGGGGCGGCGTTGTATGCGGCAGTGCAAGTGGCCAAACGCCCCGAAAACGAAGGTAAATTGATTGTGATGATTCAACCGAGCTTTGGGGAACGGTATCTCAGTACGCCGTTATTCCAAGATCCAGAACTCACGATGGCGAGCCCGGTGTCATAAACGCTGTTATGCCTGAAGCGCGATCGCCCTGGGCGAGGTTGTATGGGGGCGATCGCGCGAAAAATTGCTGTCAAAGCAAGTTCAAAACTCTACCCTGGATAACACCCACGTCTTCGCTTGTCGCGCCAACGTTGAGCCACTGCACTCACCAATTGCAACCGCTAAAAGGTGCGTTATCCGAGCCAAGTGGTACGCTCTTAAAGTGCCAATACTTTCTCAATTTCGGCAATCATATTCGCTTCCTCCCGGCTAACTCTTTCCCCACCAATCCCAAAAAAGCCACCTTCTTTTACCGCCTCTGCGACTTCCTGGCAAATCGAAAGCAACCATTGTTTGAATGCTTTGGCCTGGAGCACAGTAACCTTTTGGGCTAAAAGCTCTTGAACGTGTTGAAAGTACTCAAGGGCATTTTTACGACCTTCAGATGCATTTTTAAAGGATTGTAAATATCCCAAAAATTCAAATTGTTTTTTTAACAATAACTGTTCACCTTGCAAGGAATCTTGGGCGTCTAGTTCTGTTAGAGCGGCCAGAAGCGAGTTGGCTAAATCGCTATCAATATCAGTGCGGCGTTGCTCGTCTGTCAGGATTTGAATGGCGGCCCGAGTTTCATGTAAAAAACTTACTGGATCGGTTTTGTCTGCTAAGGCAAGGGCAATAATGGCTTGCATCGGAGCTTGCATCAACATCGACCATTCCTGCTCAGAAAAAGTCGCTTGGCTCATCTGACTGCCTCCTTCAACTGTGAACAATACTAATAATATCAATTACCTTTGATGGAACAAGTGCTAATTGCGTGTTATTGATATCTCCGCATTCAAATAGTGCTGAAATATAGTAAAAGTGGATCGCAAAATAAACTGGATGAATTAGCAATATCGAATTAGCCTAATGTGATCTCTGCTCAGGCGATCGCTACAATTGCTTGGCTGCATTGAGTATGCCAGGAGTGCAAAAAACTGAGCCAAAAAGTAATCTAACAAGATTGCTGGTTCAGCCCAGTTTTTAAACAGCAAAGCCATCTGGAAGACCTGAGATTCTAATTGCGATTTATCCTAGCCGCAACATATACAGGTAACGAACGGCTGAGCAACAACCAGCGTTCATCGGCGGTAACATAGCCCAGTTCGGCAACATAATCGCGATCGCTAGCGGGTAACCGAATTAACCGATCTTGATCTTGCTCGGAACAGGCATACACTTGCGTGTGGTGCGGTGTTTCCAGGTTGCTGTCAATATTGGTGACATCGTGGATGCGCAACTGCAAAGCTTGGCCCCCTTGTTCGCGCCCAATCCCTTTATAGCGGTCTGCCACTTCCCAGTAGACATAGGCTGTGTCTGCATCGCGGGGCACCACAATAATGCGGCAGTCGTGACTTGAGCCCAATGGCGCAGTCAAATCCTCGGGTTGGTGCGGTGTGGCAGTTGGTGCGGCGTGGTTCGCGATCGCGCTTCCACCCACCATTGCGGCGGTGGCTTGTTCCAAGGCCGATCCTGGGGGCCATTGGATATTGTCTGCCATCTGCGGGGAGCCTTTTACCGCCGCGATCGCAGCCTCCCGAATTTTGTCGCCAGCGGGGCAAGCAGGTACTCTGGCCGCTGCTGACCGTGCTACTGGCAGCCAGTCACCCCGCTCAGTTAAATACCCCAAAGCAACCACATAATCCCGGTTATCGACAGCAATGGATAAGTCTTGTTCGGTGGCGTTGGCAGGGCAATCGAAGGCTTGAAACTTTGGCGGTGTTTGGCGATTGAGGTCAACATCAGTCACATCGTATAACCGCAGAGCAAGCGATCGCCCGCCTCGTTCGGCATACGCTGTTTTCGCTGCTGCTGGAATGTCCCAAGTGATGTGTGCCATCCGACAGCTCCGGGGTGTGAGCGTCACTGTTGCCCCCGTTGCTTCGGCGATCGGGGCGGCTCCGGCTTCCCCGCGATCGCGCAACAACCAGGCCAGTAAACCCGCCAGACCTAAAAAGGGCAATAGCAACCACCACCACGGAAAGGGCTGTGACGTTGGTGGTGTTGTGTTGGGTGGCGCTTCCGTAATTTGTGCAGAATCACTAGGTGTTGCCTTCGGTGTTGCACTACTTTGGGACTCACCAGGTTGGGGAGATGCGACCACTGCCTGACCATCAGATGACGTGGTATAGCCTAAGAACGCTTGGGTCTGAGGATTAGCATTATCCTTATAGGCATAGCCACGCGCTTGGGAAAAAGGATAGCTTGCGCCAGTTGGCATCATGCCATAAAGGGGTAAGGTTTTAATGCTATCATTTCCTTCGATTTGACTCACGATCGCATAACTAATGCCATCACGGCCTAACTGACGAATGACTGCTTCAGTTGTGTCTTCTTTGACCTGAGTGGCATTGGTGCCCGTTTGGAACGGGGCTGTCTGAAACATGGGATATTGGCTAAAGGCTTGGCGCGTATCACTCGATTCTGGCCGATCAATAACCCGGATCGGGCCTGCGGGGCCACCGAGTTCCGACCAGTCTGTAATCTCGCCCCGAAAAATCTGGGCAAATTGCTCAGCCGTGATGCTTTGGGTAAAGGGGTTATTCGCGCCAACAATAATGGCAATTTTGTCGCGACGGACGATCGCTTCCTTTAACCCCTGGTCTTTTTCCGCCGGCGTTAAACTACGGGCGATCGCAGCTAGATCGATATCACCTTTCAGTAAAGATTGCAGAGCGGCTGTAGTCCCGTTGGTTGCAAGTTTCACGTCGGCACCGGGAAACCGCGCTTGAAACCGTTCTTTCAGGGCTGTATTAATTATGGCCATGTCTTGGGAGCCATCAATCCGCAAGGTGGATCCACTCGGTAGCGTACTGGGAACGGTGAAAGTTGGTGCAGTTGTCGGAGTCTGTGCCACCGCTAGCGATCGCGGATTGAGCAGCGGCAACACCGTCAAGATTGGTATCGCTGCAACCGATAAAACAAATGTTTTCGGCTTTCTTGTTAAATTAAGCTGCTTTGACATATTTCCCACATGAATTCACAATAACACTCCAGAATGTGTAGCTAAGCTTGCGTACTTTGGTTCAATTCGATGAGTGAGCAGTGCGCAATTTTAGCTAAACAAACCGATCAAAAAACAAAAGGGATTAACTTAGTTACTTGGGTCAATCGCTAGTGTTCAAAGCATGAGAAATATCTAGATTTCCCCCTGAAACTCGTTAAGCCAAACCAAATATATATTAGATAGATGGGGATGAATGTTTATTTTTAGGTCAGTTCAGGATGGCTGTGCGTTTCCTGGCTCGGCAAGGGCTGAGTGGGCGGTGGACGGGCTGGCTGCGGGGCTGAGCTAGCCGGAGAGAAAACAGGTTGACTCGTGATTGCACCCATTGCAATCCGTTTGGCTTGGGACTGGAACTGGCAGATGGTGATTGCTGTAACTCTGGCTTTTCTATGGGAGAAAAAGCCGCCCAAAGGAGCTGTGTGCCGTTGGTGGTGCCAGCTTTCTCGTGCTACGCTGCTAGGAAGTCTGTGGCCAAGGTTTGAACGCGGAGGGCTTGAGCTGGGGCGATCGCGGCAAATCACCTATTTTTCCCTTCACCTCGCTCAAGGCTTTGTGGTTGTCAATGCCCGAGCGGCTTGGGTGATGGTTGGTGCAGCCAGCTTCTTGGCGTGGAGGACTGGGGAGTGCAACAGGCTACAGGCTTAGGGGTGGATTGCCCCATTTCAACAGGGGATGATTGAGGTATTTCGTATTGATGTTGCGTGTTTGATGGTGTATTTGATGGGAATAAATTGAGTGAGATGGGGAGTTAGGTTCGGTGCAGTTTAGTGCGATTGCGGGGGATCAAAAATTATTAGTTGAGGCGATGAAATCGGTGAGCTAAGCTTTTGAATAATAGATTTCCACGGTGTTGGTCGTATGCGGATTTAAGAAATTTGAAATTCTTTAACTGGATGCCTATCTTTCCTTTATCTTTCTTTCTTCCTTTGTAAGCTGAATTCAACCGTATATGAGCACTGGTTTAGATCGATTTTGGGAAATTATGGGATGGGTGTTGGCTCTGGAGGGAGACGCCTTTGTCATGATTGCCAGTCGTCCGCATGGATTATGGTTTTCCTTATTTGTTGTTTTTCTAGCAGGTTTATCCCTGGCGATTGAACAAAGTTTAATTTTATTTATTAACCGAGTTAAGCCTTTACGATTTGTTGTTAGCTTACTGCTGAATGCAGTTCTCTTTGCGATCGCATTTTTATTTTTGGCATTGAGTACCTGGCTGATTTGTTTATTGCCGTGGTCAGTTCATGTGCCGTTGCTCCCTTTGATTACAGTATTGGGTCTGGGATATATTCCGTTATTGTTTAGTTTCTTAGGTGCATTGCCCTATTTTGGTCGGCCAATTTTGAATCTGCTATCAGTGTGGAACCTGTTAGCGATGGTTGTGGGCTTTGGGGCGATCGCGAAAATTGGTTTGACCCCAGCCGTTGGTTACATTGCCTTTGGTTGGGTGATCAAGCAAATTTTGGAAAATACGATTGGCCAGCCGATTGCTCACTTGGGTGGTCGCCTTGCGGATCGGGTTGCTGGGGTTAAACTGGCGGATTCTCAACGTGAGCTGCAAGCGTTGATTCAGGCCCGAATCAAACCCGCTCAGCCGAGGCGAGGCCAATGGGGGCGGATCTTCCCTAGGTTACGGCAGATGGTTCGTGCTCCTGGGCGGATTAATGCGGCTGGGCAGGCGATCGCGCCGCCTGTTCGTGTACCACTTGATTTGACTGCTACAAGTAGAGTCCTTGATCAGTCTAAAAAAACTCCTTTAGGTCAGCCGTTAATGTGGCTCAAGCAGCAACTCCGTAAAGGTTCTCGCCTGTTAAGAAAGAGTTTTAGTTTAATAGTGATGGCGATCGCGTTTGTGATGATTTTGATTGTATTACATCCCATTCGTGATTGGTGGTTTGGTTGGTACAGTGGCTTCCCTGTGCCACTTCGCTTAGCCTTTGATTTGGCGTGGATTAGTTTCGTCGCGATCGTGTTTGCTGGGTTATTAGCTCCCCTAGAAACCTTAGGCTGGTGGGCTGGCTGGTATGGTGAAACGATCAATACAGCGATGGATGCGACGACACCTGCAATAGACTCCTCTGATCAGTCCTTGGTTACTCCTCCAATTTCTCGCTACTTGGTGTATCTTGATGGCATTGGTCAGTCTGGTAATCACTACACACCAGATGTAGAAGCATTCTTAGCTGCCCTCAAACCAGCTTTGCCCAAGGATGTAGACCTGGTACGAGGCTTGATGATGTATTCTGTTTTGAATAAACCGCTTGATGAAGATCGTCCGCTGGCCTTTCTATGGAAACTGGCTGACCGGGCTCGTTGGGGCAATCCGGCGGCGTTGTTAGGCTTCATTGTGAATCTGCGGAATATCATCATCGTTGCAGTGTCTTCCGACAATCGCTATGGCCCAATCTATAACCAGGGGATTGCCCAGATAATTATTGACGAACTGCTGCGACGGGGCTATCAACCGGGCAGTGGAGTGCCGATCACGCTGTTGGGATACAGTGGCGGTGGTGAAATGTCGGTTGCGGTAGGCCCCTATCTGAAGCGGGCGATCGCCGCCCCGATTGATGTGATCTCCCTTGGTGGCGTGATGAGTGCTAACAACAATGTGTTGAAGCTAGAGCATCTGTATCACATTGTGGGAGAAAAGGATTCGGTTGAGCGACTGGGGCCGATTATGTTTCCTGGTCGCTGGGCATTATTTGCATTGTCCTATTGGAATCGTGCTAAGCGCCGAGGCAAGATTACGCTGATGTCAGCGGGGCCAGTGGGGCACCAGGTTCCGGGGGGATACATGGATCCTGAGGCGGTGCTCCCCGATGGTCGTACTCATTTGCACCATACTGTTGAGATGATTCTCACTATCTTGCGGGGGAAGGTTCCGCCTGATAGGACTTTGCCGCGCAAACTTAGTCGCTATGCTAAATATTTAAGAGCAATTGACTTGATCTTGCCGTAATTTTGTAGTTCACCAAGCTGGCGATCGCGCTTGGATCACTGGACTTAGAGTATTGTCTTGCTGAGACTGGAAAGCCTGTGCTGCTAGGGGCGATCGCGAGATTGAATGTAGTCGGCAACCAGGTTCCGCAACTCTTGAATACTGGCGGTCAGATGGGCGATCGCTTCTTGGTTCTGCACTTGTTGCCGTGCTATTTGAGCTTGTTGTTGGGCCAAGTCAGTGGTTTGTTGGGCCAAGTCAGTGGTTTGTTGGGCCGCATTGGCCAGGATCGCGCGGATTTCTGCCATTTCAGTATCATGGCGCGAGATGGCTGCTTGGTGGGCTGTGACAATGGTTGTGAGTTCTTCGGGTGTCATTGGCAACTGGATGAAAACTGAGTCTTATCATAGCGGAGTTGGCGAGATTTGCGATCGCTCAACCTGTCGTTTACTCACCAAAGAACTCGTTGATTTGGCGAACATAGTCGAGGCGGGCGATCGCGAATAAAATCTCGCGCCACTGGGGGTTGTGGGTATTGCCGATCGCGAGATATTCGTTGGGGTGGCAACCGATGCGTCCCCGTGATCGAGAGAGTTGAATAGTGGGATCAATGTGGTGAATTTCGATGGCGTGGGTGGTGTCACCGGGAATGCAGAATTCATACATCAGCGATCGCTGACTTTGAGGCAAGCCAACGAGTCCGTTTGCATCAATCGTGTCAATGTTAAAAGAGATTTTTTTGAGAGCCGAGTGATCAAACACAGCTTGAATTGATTTGTTGTTGGCAGGTGACGCGATCGCTGCGCTACCTAGTCCTAACCATAGACCTAAGCTACACAATCCTAAGGCCATAAAATATTGCTTCATGGTCTGGCTAAAGAGTCTCCCGTTTTGACATCAAACCAATGAATCGATTCTAGCGGTAGGGCTAATTCAAGTTCTTGTTGATGCCAATCTTGGTCGGGTGGTAGCAGCGATCGCAACACAATCGGCTCTTTTTCGCCATTCTTGACATGAATACTGACCAGTTTAAACATCCCTAAATTTTCGACTAAAAAGACTTTGCCTTTCAGCACGTGGGCATCGCTAGGTTTGGCTAACCGGACGTGTTCAGGGCGAATTCCAAGGACTACTTCAGGCGGAGTGCTTGGGAGGTTGGCTAGCCGCACTTTGTAGTCACCCACGATCGCCATTGTTCCCTGACAGGGGACTTGTAACAAGTTCATTTGGGGACTACCGACAAACCCAGCGACGAACTGATTTGCAGGATGGGTATAGATGCGATCGGGGGTGTCGAGTTGTTGCAATAATCCGTTGTTGAGGACAGCGACTTTGGTTGACAGGGTGAGGGCTTCGGTTTGGTCGTGGGTAACGTAGACGACGGGCGCTTGCTGGGCATCAAAAATTTGCTTTAGTTCCGCCCGAACGTGTTCCCGCAATAACGCATCCAAATTGCTCAGGGGTTCGTCGAGCAAGAAGACATCGGAATCGCGGACAAGAGCACGACCCACCGCAACCCGTTGCCGTTGCCCACCGGAGAGTTGGCCAGGTTTGCGCTGGAGCAACGGATCAAGCCCCAGAATCCGGGAGACGGCTTGAATGCGATCGCTAATTTCGCCAGCGGGTATTTTCTTGAGTTTCAAACCTGCGGCCAGGTTGTCGTAGACATTCATGTGGGGATAGAGGGCATAGCTCTGAAAGACCATTGCGGCATTGCGATCGCCCGGTGGTAGGTGGGTCACATCGCGATCGCCGATCAAGACTTTGCCCCGTGTTGGCGTTTCCAAGCCCGCAATCATGCGGAGAATGGTCGATTTGCCACAGCCCGATGGCCCCAGCAAACTCAAGAATTCGCCATCGT
Source organism: uncultured bacterium (assembly GCA_964475335.1). GTDB lineage: Bacteria > Cyanobacteriota > Cyanobacteriia > Leptolyngbyales > Leptolyngbyaceae > CAYYWG01. The sequence goes on along the minus strand of CAYYWG010000001.1, from coordinate 605,136 downwards.
CCACCGTCAGGCTAATATCTTTAACCGGAATCACTTTGGGGTTAAAGGTTTTGTTGAGGTTGATTAATTCCAGCTTGGCCATATAACTCCCTATCCCTTGACTGCTCCAGCGGTTAACCCTTGCACAATTTGCTGTTGGAATAACAAGACCAAAATCACCAGGGGAATCGTGCCCACCACGGTGGCAGCGGCGATCGGCCCGTAGGGAATTTCAAACACCGAGGCTCCGCCAATTTGGGCTGAAGCGACGGGAATAGTTTTCATGGTTTCTTCGGTGATGAAGGTCAACGCAAAAATAAATTCGTTCCAGGCGGCGATGAAGGTCAGAATGCCAGTGGTGACGAGGGCCGGCAGCGTGAGGGGGGTGAGGATATGCACCAACATTTGCCAGGTGGAATAGCCATCGATTTTGGCGGCATCTTCCAAATCGCGCGGCAGTTGCACAAAAAAGCTCCGCATGACCAGGATGGTGAGGGGCAAGTTCATGGCGGTGTAGGGCACGATCAGGGCCAGATAGTTGTTAGCGAGGCGGGTGACTTGAATGATTTCGAGCAAGCCTTGCAAGAGCAAAATGCTGGGGAAGAGGGTGATTAACAAAATCCCCAATTGAATGAGTTTGCCGCCTGGTGGGCGTAGACGGGCCAGGGCATAGGCCGCAGGGGTGCCGATCGCCAAGCAGGCCAGGGTTGATATAAAGGCGACGATGAAGCTGTTCAGGATGTAGCGCAGAAAGGGCCGCCGGGTGAACAGTTCAATGTAATGGTCAAAGGTGATGCGGCTGGGGATGTAGATATTGGGAATGGCGGCAATATCTTCGTTGACTTTGAAGGAGGTCAGCACTTGCCAGAGGATGGGCGCGAGGGAAAAGACCACGATCGCCCCAATGGCGCTCCCAAACAGCAGGGTTTGCAGCCAGGAGCGGGTGGATTTGGTGGTGGTTGGGGTGGCGGTGGACATGGGCGGGGTTAAATGGGGTGAAGACTTAGCTCAGGCCGGAGAGGTTGCGCGATCGCGAGATCAACAGGCTACAAAGGGCGATCGCCAGCACCAGCAGCGCAAACGTCACTACAATTAAGGCGGAAGAGTAGCCAAAATCCAAATAGCGCATGGCATTGGAATAGATGTAGAGCGCCACGACTTCGGTTGCACCGCCGGGGCCGCCCCCAGTCATGACTTGCATGAGGTCGAAAATGCCGAAGGCTTGGGCAAAGCGAAACAGCGTTGCAACGATGATTTGGGGCATGAGCAAGGGCAAGGTAATTTGCCAAAAGCTTTGCCATCGCGTTGCGCCCTCCAGTTCGTGGGCTTCGTAGAGGTCTTGGGGAATGGACTGCAACCCCGCGAGGAGCAAAATGCTGATGAATGGGGTCGTTTTCCATACATCGGCAATCACCAGGGCCACGGTGGCTGTAAACGGTTCTCCCAGCCAGTTGATGCCGGTTTGGAGGAAGCCCAGCCGTAACAAGATATCGTTCGCAATGCCATACTGATCGTTGAAAATCCACGTCCAGCCCAGGGCAATTAAGGCAGTCGGCAAGGCCCACGGGAGAATGGCGATGGTGCGGACAAACCCACGTCCCTGGAAGGCGCGATCGAGAATCAGGGCCACGCCCATCCCCAGGGCCAGTTCCAGGGCCACGGTAACCACGGTAAAGCGCACAGTAATCCAAAAGGTTTGCCAAAAGTGGCTATCGCCTAAGATGCGTCCGTAGTTGCTCAGGCCAACGAACACGGGTTCCAACTCGGTGCCCAGGTTTTGGGCGAAGAACCCCAGCCACAGCGATCGCCCGATGGGATAGGCAAACACCAGGAGGAGGAGCAAGACCGCTGGTAACAGGAGATAGAGTCCGGCGCGGCGCTCTCTGGCTTCGATGGAGTTTCCTTTGGTCATTGTGCTCCTCTCAATACGCTAAAAGTGGGGCTAAGAGCACGCGATCGCAGAAATTCCTCTCGTTCTTGTGCAAAGAGAAAAGCTTCTAATTTACTTCCCCCCTTTTGAAGGGGGGCACGGGGGGATCGAAGACTGAGGCTTTGAAGCTTAGAAAATCGATTGTAGATTTGGCTGGGCATATCGCACTGTGCCGATCCCCCTAAATCCCCCTTCACAAGGGGAACTTCTAGCCAAATTTTCCTTGCTTGAGAAGTCGGCGTAAATTGACCTAGTAATATCTTGAAAGACATTTCTTTACCCTTCCTTGGCTCGTCCTGCTTCCAATAGCCGCCGGGTCTCTGCTGCGGCTTGTTGCATCGCATCCTCTGCACTGAGCTGGTTCGTCAATGCTGCACTCAGGTATCGCTGCAAAATGTCTGAGGCTTGGGCGTATTGGGCGATCGGTGGACGCAACACCGCTGTTTGCACAATGTTGAGCAACAAGGGATAGTGGCTATACGCCGCGACGACCGTGGGTTCAGTAAACAATTCCTTGCGACTGGGGACATAGCCCGCGCCGATGATATAAGGCTTTTGGGCCTCCACACTGGTCAAATAGCGAATCGCTTCCAGGGCTTCTTTGGGGTGTTTTGATGACTTGGCAATGCCCAAGCCCCAACCGCCCAAACAGGAACCGCCTTGTTTGTCACTATCGGCAGGCAACAGCGGCAGAATCCCTACTTTGCCGCGCACGGAGGAACCTTCAGCGTTGAACAGGGGCCACGCATAGGGCCAGTTCCGCAGAAAGGCGGCTTCACCATTTTGGAAAATGCGGCGGGTGTCTTCTTCGACATAGGTGGTGACTCCGGGGGGCGCAATTCCCTGGTCGATGGTGCCTTTCAGAAAATTGACGGCTTGAATGGCCTCGGGGCGATCGAGGCCCACTTCCAGGGTTGCGGGATTGACCCAAAACGCGCCAAACCCTTGCAGCATTTCGACAAACATGGCAGCGGCCCCTTCGTACTGTTTGCCCTGCCAGAGATAGCCCCAGCGCACGGCTTTTTGCTCCTGGAGCGATCGCGCCATTTGTTCCAGTTCCGCCAAGGTTTTGGGCGGGGCCAAGCCAGCGGCCTCCAGCAAATCTTTGCGGTAATACAGCAACCCCGCATCCGATCGCACAGGCAAGCGATATAACCGCTCCTGGTATTTGCCCCCGGCAATATCCGCTTGGGAAAAAACGGTCAACTCTTCCGGCGAGAAATCCTCGGTCAAATCCCGTAACCAACCCGCCGCCGCAAACTTGGGTGTCCAAATGACATCCATGTTCACCAAATCATAGGGAGAGTCGCCTAGCAAAAATGCCGTGGTGTAGAGATCCTCCAGCAAGTTGACCTGGTTTGGCCCTTCAACGATTTCGAGGCGAATGTTGGGATGGCTCGCTTCAAAGGATTGCACCATGTAGTTGCGCCAGGAGGGCACATCGGGAGCCGCCATCAGCAGTTTGAGGGTGACGGGCTGCTGGGAAAAAGCCGGCACTGCCAGCGCCATCCCCAGGGCACACAGCACCGCTAACAGCCCGTAGCGCCACCAGCGCCTCACCCCTTTGAGTTGCCCCAGGTGGGTCAGCCAGTTGGGTAAAGAAAATGCTTCCATAAATCCTTCCCAATACCGAAACGGCCCCTTGTGTTCAGAGGACAGCCTTTGAGCCTTTGCGATCGCATCTTACCGTGTTTTCCCGGAGCATGGCCGCCCCTCCTTAACAACTCTATAAACTTTGCCCCAGGGCCACCAGCGGGTTTTACTTCGGTGCAGTACCGAGAACCCGCCGCATTGCCAGCGCTAGCGCTATGATTGAAGAGAGGTTAAGTTGTGTAACGAACATTGACGGCCACTTTCACCCATCCCCAAAGCCTGACCCTGCCAACCCAGTGGCACAAGCTCGATCCCCTTTGGATCGCCGACGACAAAGCCGTGCAACAAGGCTTGCCCCACAGTCTGTTGTCCCCGCCCTGGCAAGTGCTCATGCTGGGCGATGGGTCGCCGACCCGCCACTTGCAACTGCTCACGGGCGAACCCACGGAAGTCGATGTTATCGATATGTCCCCAATTGGGTTGCATCTCGACAGTGCCCCCCCCCAAATTCAGGTTGTGCCTGGCCCCCGGTTACGGCGGCAAGTTTGGCTGCGCACGGCTTCGGGGCAACGGGTTGCTTATGCGACATCCTGGTGGGAAGCGAGCCATGTGGATGAGTATTTGCAAAATCGGTCGATTCCCATTTGGGCGAGTTTGGCCCGGTTACGCACTGAACTCTATCGGGACGTGTTGGGAATCTATAAAGGGCATTCGGCGGCCTTAGAAACGGCCTTTGGCTATCCGGGGCCGTTTTGGGGCCGACACTATTTGTTTTGGCATCATGGGCAACCGTTTACGCTGATTTATGAGGTGTTTTCGCCCTATCTCGAACGCTACCTTGGCCCTATGAGCTTGGAGCGATCGCCGCAATAGCGATTAAGATAGGGGTTTCTAGTTGCTGCCTGTAAAATCGCTGCCGCTTGTCGGGGCATTGGTGAATGCATTGGAATGCATTAAAACTGGACGTTTATTTCTGGAGGCAAAATAATGGCTTGGCGTGGCTCCACTTCTCCTAGCGATCGGCTATTTGCGTGTTTGGCCTATCTGTTGCCACTGTTGGATGTGGTTGGCTTGGTCGGTACCATGCTCCTGGCATCGGGATCCTTTTTGACTCCCCTGCTCGCCTTGATCGTGATTCCACTACGGCCTTTGCTCGGCATTTACTACGGGTTTGGCGGGTTCATGCCACTCATCATCTTTTTTGCGTTGTACATGCTGGTGGTGCGGAACGATCGCGTCCCTCACTTCATTCGGTTTAATGTAATGCAGTCCATTTTGATTGGGATTGTGCTGGCCTTGTTTTCCATTGTGTGGCAATACTTTTTGGGCGCTATTTTTGGCCCCAGCAGCATCATTGCCCAAACCTTGTTTAACACCATTTTCTTGGCAGTCGTCGGAGCGGCATTTTATGCGATCGTGCAGTCGGCGTTGGGCCGCTATGCGGAAATTCCAACGTTGTCTGATGCTGCCTATGCCCAGGTGCGCTACTAAGGCGTTGGGGGGAGGGGCTAATTAGTCCCGGTATGGCAAGCCGGATCGGGCTGGGACGGCAATCGCCACGATATTGGGGTCATTTTCGCGGGATTGGGTTCAACCGGAGTTGTATGACTGGGCAAAATTCAACCCCAGCGATCGCGAACCATTGGGGCTACCTGGTATGCCTAGATTGCCTGACCCTTAGTGCAACTCTTCTTGGGGTTCCAGGCTAGGGGCTTCCCGATTGATGCGGGCGACGAGGGTATTGTCCAGATGACCGATGCCTTCGATCGCCACTTTGATGCGATCGCCCACTTTAACAGGGCCGACCCCTTCTGGGGTGCCTGTCAAAATCACGTCCCCTGGCAGCAGGGTCATGACCTGGCTGATATAGGACACCAGGATTTCTGGGGCGAACACCATTTGGTCAATCGACGCGGACTGCACAGGCATGGGTTCGTCGTTCACAAAAGTTTGTAACCGCGCCCCAGGGCTAATTTCGCGGACAATCCACGGCCCCAGCGGACAAAAGGTATCAAAGCCTTTGGCACGAGTCCATTGGCCGTCGCGTTTTTGTAAATCCCGCGCGGTCACGTCGTTGGCGATGGTGTAGCCCCAAATTTTGGGGATGGCCTGTTCGGGGGTGCAATCCACACAGCGATCGCCAATGACCAGGGCTAATTCGCCTTCATAATCCACCCGTGCCGCTTGGGGCGGGTAAAAAATGGCCGAATCCGTGGCAATGACTGTGGTGGAGGGTTTGAGGAAGAGCAACGGCTCTTGGGGGACGGGCGTGCCCATCTCCGCCGCGTGCTGGGCATAGTTTTTGCCCACGGCCACAATTTTCGAGGGCGCACAGGGGGCCAGCAGTTGGTAGGTTTCGGGGGGTAGTTCCAGGGCTGTGGGTCTTCCCGCAAGCCAGGGTGGCGCATCTAACACTTGCACTTGGCGATCGATTTGCAATAGCCCATAGTACGTTTGGCCATCGGTGGTTTGAACCCGCACATAGCGTTGCGCCATAAGTTGTTGTTCCTATCGCTAAGCAGAATCATCTATTCCCAGGGATACGCCTTCCAGCCAGATGGGGGGGTGGAGCGAACTCCGCCGTCCCGATCCGCTTGAGGAAACCGCACTTCCCATCGAATTTAATCGAATAGATGAGAAACTGGTATAGAATTGTAAGTCCTTGCTGCTTTGTCTGGCATCCGTCATGGTGGCTTTGGTTTGGCTGATTCTGGAAGGGATGAGCCGGGCCATCGGCTGAACGGGGTAACAGCAGACACGGTAGCCATTAGTCCACAAGGAGTTTTAAGGCATGGCTCAACTTTACGAAACAATGTACATTCTGCGGCCTGATTTGGGCGAAGAGTCCGTTGGTCAGGCGATCGAGAAATATCAAACGATCCTGCGCGATGGCGGAGCAGAAATTTTGGAAACCCAGCACCGTGGTAAGCGGCGATTGGCTTATGAAATTAATCGCCATCGGGAAGGGGTTTACATTCAAATGAACTATCGTGCGGCAGGCGACCAAATTGCTGCATTGGAACGGGCTATGCGGTTGAGCGAAGAAGTCATTCGTTATCTGACGGTGCGCCAAGAAGAGCCCAAGCCCGAACTGGTGGCGGAAGAAGCCTAGTTGCGATCGCGGCGATCGCTGGCTGGGTTGTCATCAGTGGTGACTGGACGATTCTGGCCAGGGCGGCTGTTTTAGTTCGTTCAGGTCTTGACAACTTAGTTTGTTAATTTTTGTAGAGACGTTCTTGATTGAGCGTCTCTACGCTATATTTGGGGTGCAGTCCAATCAGGGCGCTAGGTGTAGGGGTGGCGCATTGCGGCTTGAAGCGCGATCGCAACCTGCCTCTTCCCTCGCAAGGTATCCCTATCACAAGCCATCAAAGGATTGTGCCAAACGATTGGTTCACTTTTGAGTTCTAGTGTTACATTGGCTGCAACTTAGCGTCGGCATTCCTCCTGGGAGAGCTGATAGTGCTCACCGCCCATTTGGTTCGGGTTTGCTTCTGTCCCTATTGACCAAGCCGGGTTGTGGTTTTCCTAGTCATCATTTTTTGTGGAGTTTCAACGCCGTGGCCGAACTAACTAATCCCCATCCTCAAGATGCTCAGGCAGAAGTTGCCCGCTTACGCGACGAGTTGCAAGTCCGGGATAACTTGGTGCAGCAGCTTTCCCAAGAACTATTTCGCTTGGTGAAAGGAAATGCTAATTTTATGCCCAATCCCGATATGTCAGAGCGGCATTTGGCCGAAGTGCGGGCACTCCGCGAGCAGTTGAAAGGGGTGGAGCAACAGGTAACGTTTTACCAGGAGCAGATCTCGGAGCGAGATCACGAAATCTATCAGCTCAAACAATCGGTACAGGAACTGACCGATCGCTCCCGGATGTTGGAGCAAGTGGTGCAGGAGTTGCCCAAGATTTATCGCCAGAAGTTTGCCGAACGTTTGGAGCCCATCAAGGAGCGAGTCACCCAAATTCAACGGGAAAATCGCCAACTCCATGCCGAGTTGCAAAGTGTGAGCTATCGCCTTGCTGTTCGTAACCGTCGACAAACCCATTTGGATTTGCCGAGTTTCCCGAAAATGGCGGGTGGAATGTCGTTGCCGAGCTTTGGCAATGCCTAGTGTTGGGTTATGCAGAATTTGTTGATTATTACTGGGGCTCGTGAAGCGGATTCGACCACTGCTGGCCCAGGTGCGATCGCTGATGCCATGCTCCAAGCGGTAGCTGTGGCGGGTGAATCTGGAATTGGGCCTGCCCAAGTGCAAGTGGTTACCCCCTCAGAATTGGCTACATCGGTTACCTTGGGGCCAGATTGGCTGGTGTGTCCGTTAACCCTGGAGTTACCGGATGGGTTAGATTTTCCGGCCCGTACCCTGTTTGAGCGTTGTCGGTCGGTGGAGACTTTGCGCCAAATGGTCGCAAGTTGGGGGGGGCAGACGGGAGAGGGCACTGCGTGGCTGCCGATTGTCTGGACTGCGAAAGGGCCACTCTATGGAGAGGCGATCGCGCCTCACGGGGCGGGCTATACCCAACCGTTGCATTTGTCCGATGCGCTGCGACAGCCGTTGTATGCCCTGGGGAATCGGCTGTTGCGATCGCTGGAGGCGTTGCCAGCGGTTTATCTATTGCAGTTTGGCTATGCAGAACAAGGAATTTGGTTTGATCGCTTAATTCCTTTCCCCGCTGAACCTGCGATCGCGAGCGTTGGTGTGCAGTCGCCGGATCTTTTCCAGTGCCATTGGCGGTGCTTGACGAATCAGCCCATCCTGGAGCTATTAATTTAGGCGCGGTGGAGCCTGGGACTAGGGCCGAGCCACCGCTCCAGCGATCGCTCAAGTTTTGGCTGGGGGCGATCGCTGCGCCTGCGCTTGCACGGGGCTGTGGTCGATCGCCCAATTCCTGTGAGAGACCGAATCACCGCAGGGGCGATCGCGTCAGCGGCTGGCCCTTAGCCTAAACTGCTGCTGTTGCTGAGGGCTGTTGGGCCTGGGCCGAACCTTGCGTTCCCAGTTGAATCAACTCCACCTTGTACCCGTCTGGATCTTCAACAAAAGCAATGACCGTTGAACCGTGCTTCATGGGGCCTGGTTCGCGGGTAATTTTGCCGCCCTGTTGCCGAATGTCTTCGCAGGTTTTGTAGATGTCATCTACGCCCAGGGCAATGTGCCCATAGCCATCCCCCAGGTTGTAGCGATCGGTGCCCCAGTTATAGGTCAATTCCAAGACGGTATGATCCGCTTCATCCCCATAGCCGACAAACGCCAGGGTGAATTCCCCACCGGGATAATCTTTTTGTCGTAGCAATTTCATGCCCAAGATGTTGCAGTAGAACGCGAGCGATCGCTCTAAATTGCCTACGCGCAGCATGGTATGGAGTAAACGCATAAACTCTTCCCCAAGGTGTCAGACGGACTCAGTTGCCCGATTTCCTTTTCATTGTAAGGTGCAACTTTGCGGCCAGACTGGGAGGGGTAGATCGATCCCATGTGGGGCTGGCTGGGTGGCTTGGCTTTAGCGGAAGCGCCCTGGATTAAGGCGTCGTCCCGGCGTTTGCACCCGCGATCGCAGAAATTGGCCAGTGCCGCCATCAGCTCGATCCAAAAAGGGTCGTAGATTAATGCTGTCCGCACTGGAGCGGATGGGCGATCGCCCACTAACGCCCGGTAAGTCGATATTCAACAGTTTGGCGGCTTCGCCAAGAATGCCCCCGGCTTGGCCCCCCGTAAAGGTGGTGACGCCCTGCGTTTGTTGCCCTGTGTCGGCAACGGTCAGGTTTTGGAAGACGCGATCGCGGGTAACGATGGGATCTTGTCCCGGCGGTACCGTTAACACAATGCGGCAACTGGGCACCCGGTCAGTGGTCACACATACGGTGTTATAGCCATTTTCGATCGCCGTGCGCATTTCCAATAACCCATCTGGACGATAGGTTTCTAGCCGCCGACTAATCTCGTAGCAGCGGCGGGCCGGATCCCAACCCCCACCCATCGCACTGGGGACGGCCCACGGGTACAACTGCCCCGGCTGACTTTCCGGTTGGTACATGACTGTGTATTGGCCGTTTTGCACCTGGCACTCAAAGCGGGTTCCGGCAGAGCCTTGGGGCTGGGTTGTGGGGGTTCCTTCGGGTTCGACAATCACGTCATCGCTGGTGCGATCAGAGGGAATCGTTTGGGCGATCGCGCCCAGTGGTACCATCCCATTGGTCGCCATGAGACCCAGGCTGAGCCCGCCGAGCCACAATCCAGTGCGGTGCAGCGGGAAGCGTTGACGAGCGATCGCGCGCGAAAAGATCGATTCTTGTACCATGACAAAGCCCTCGGTGCTGGTGAGTCTGCGCAGTTGGGGGTGGTGGCCGCCAGGAGCGTGAAGCCAAATCGAGCCAGTCGGTAGGTTCAGGCGTTCCGATCAACCAACTGCCCCATCCTAAACAGGAGGTGACGAGTTGCCGAACCCAAAAGTTCCAATCTGAGCGTTTTTACATCCTGATTTACAGCGGTGCGATTCACAACAATGGCTTATCAGTTGCTGAAAGGCTGAACTAGCCGAACTTTGATCCAATTTTGTCGCCGTCTGAGAGTAAGATTTTGTTGATTTAGCTCTATGAGTTTGTTTTACAAAACTTTATTTTGATCCCCCATGTAACGTATACTACGCCTTGGTGGCTAGAAGGAGTGAGAGATAGATGTCGGAGGCAGCAAAGCCCCTGACGGCACCAAGGGATTTGATGGGGCCGCCTAGCAGCTTTTTTAACCCCACATTTGTCATGTTCTTGGTGTCGGTTGCGATCGCAGCCCTTTCCACAACGGGTTACTTCCGATGGCATTGGATTGATTGGGTCTGCTTCTGTTTGAATGTGGTGGCATTACACATGGTCGGCACCGTGATTCACGACGCTTGCCACAATTCCGCCCACCGCAATCCCATCATCAACGCTGCCTTAGGTCACGGTAGCGCGTTAATGCTAGGGTTTTCTTTCCCGGTCTTCACGCGGGTTCACATTCAGCACCATGCCAACGTCAACGATCCGGACAATGATCCCGATCATGTGGTGTCTACGTTTGGCCCCCTATTGTTTATTAATGCCCGCTTCTTGTACCACGAGATTTATTTTTTCCGTCGCAAGCTTTGGCGCAAGTATGAACTGCTGGAGTGGTTCATTGGTCGGGCGTTGGTCGCCCTGGTTGTTTTCCTGGGCTACCACTATGGGTTTATTGGCTATATCTTCAACTTTTGGTTTGTGCCATTGGCGATCGTGGGCTGGGCCTTGGGGTTGTTTTTTGACTATTTGCCCCACCGTCCGTTTAATGAGCGCAATCGCTGGAAGAACGCCAGGGTGTATCCCAGCCGGATTTTGAATTTGTTGATTGGTGGGCAGAATTACCACCTGATTCATCATCTTTGGCCGTCGATTCCCTGGTACAAGTATCAAGAAGCTTATTACCAGACCAAGCCGTTGCTAGATAAAAAGCAATGTCATCAATCTCTGGGTATTTTGCAGACAACGAAAGACTTTTTTGGGTTTGTCTACGATGTGTTTTTGGGGATCCGGTTTCACAAGCACGATGAGCCTGTTGCTTCCACTGTCACGCTGCGATCGCCGGTGAAGTCGGCTCTGGAAGAGGTGCCCTCCTCCTTAGAGATCTCGAAGCGGCCAACCAGTAGTGCGGCTTCAACGGAAACCGTAAAGGCTCTGGTGGGAGTGGCCTCGGAGGAGTAAAATTTAACGGTTGTGTTATGCGACACGAACCTTGATTGAGCGGTATACCTTGCCCGAAATGGGCGCATTGTGGACAGATACATATAAGCTGCAAACTTGGCTCCAGGTGGAGATTGCAGTCTGCGAAGCGCAGGCCGAACTAGGAAACATTCCGGCTGAGGCCGTTGACGAAATTAAGGCTAAGGCGAAGTTTGACCTGGCCCGCGTTTTGGAAATCGAAAAGGAAGTCAAGCATGATGTGATTGCCTTTTTGACGAATGTGAACGAGTACGTCGGGGATGCGGGCCGTTACATTCACCTGGGCATGACCAGCTCGGACATGTTAGACACGGCGTTGTCGGTGCAGATTGTCGCCAGCTTGGATGTGATTTTGACCTGGGTGGAGTCGTTGATTCAGGCGATTCGGTACCAGGCCCAGCAGCATCGTGAAACCGTGATGATTGGCCGATCGCATGGGATTCATGCGGAGCCGATTACCTTTGGTTTTAAGCTGGCGGGGTGGCTGGCCGAAATGATGCGCCATCGCGATCGCCTGTGCCGTTTGAGTAAAGAGATGGCCGTGGGCAAAATCTCTGGCGCAGTGGGCACCTATGCCAATATCGATCCCCAAATTGAAGCGTTGACCTGCCAAAAGCTGGGGTTACAACCGGATTGCGCTTCGACGCAGGTCATTTCCCGCGATCGCCACGCCAACTTTTTGAACCATCTGGCCTTGTTAGCCGCTTCCATCGAGCGCTTTGCCGTGGAAATTCGGAACTTGCAGCGCACAGACGTGTTGGAAGTCGAAGAATTTTTCTCGAAGGGGCAAAAAGGTTCGTCTGCGATGCCCCATAAACGTAACCCGATTCGCTCTGAGCGTCTGACCGGAATTGCCCGTATGATTCGGGGCTACGCTATGACGGGTCTGGAAAATGTGGCTTTGTGGCACGAGCGAGATATTTCCCACAGTTCCGTTGAGCGGGTGATGTTGCCTGATGCCTGCATCTTGACTCATTTCATGCTGGTCGAGACGACCGACCTGGTGAAAAACCTGTTGGTTTACCCCGACAACATGGCCCGCAACATGAACGTCTATGGCGGCGTGGTATTCAGCCAGCGCGTAATGTTGACCCTGGTTGAAAAGGGCCTCAAACGGGAAGATGCCTACGCCATTGTCCAATCCTGCGCCCATACGGCCTGGAACCAACCTGAGGGTAATTTCCGGGCGTTGATTGAAACCAATCCCCAAGTGACTGCGGCCCTGACGGCAGATGAGATTGCGACCTGTTTTGATCCCAATCATCATCTCCGCAACTTGGATCAGGTCTATCAACGTTTGGGCATTTGACGGCAGGTGGCCTGGAGCGTTGCGAGGAACTTGCGGGATGGAGGGGCCGTGGCAATTCGCATTTCCCCTCTGCCTATCCCGGTGCCCAAGCGATGCCCCACCTGTTGGGAACAGGGGGCACTGGGGTTAACGGAGCGCGACGGTGAAGCCATAGTCATAGCCCCGAAAATTGGACTCTAGTTCCAGGGTATATTCCCCGCTGGTTGTCAATTCAAAGATCCGGCGATCGCGCTTATCGTTGATGGGGCATTGTTGCCGCCCCGATGGACTCAGCAACCGGGGGGATGGGCCAGCCAGGTGAATCACCGTGAGGGTTTGTCCGGCTTGGGCCAGCACCCGATATTGGTGGTTGCCCGTTCCAATAAACCGATCGCAAATCGTGAGCGTTTGGCCCCCAAGCTCCACTTGTTCGACTTTGTGGCTGTAGGCGCTTTGGGTCGCGCGTTTGGGAATCCACCCGTGGGCTGGTTCCGTGATTTCCCACCAATCGGCCTGGGCCTGGGCGATCGCCACAAACGTCCCGTTGGCTAAGGTTCCAAGGACATTATCAGGAGTCTCGTGGGGGCTAGAGTGCACAGTGATTGGTGGCCCCTTGGCTGCAATGATGGCCATACTTACGTGGCTCACTAAGACGGTGCGGGTCGATTTGGGGTGGGGAGTGCCAGAGGCTTGGGGACTGGTCTCAGCGGTTGAAAAAGCGGCGGAAGCCGAAGGCGAGAAAAATTGCATCATCGTTCGGTGTGGGAGGGTGGGCACGGGGGCTGTAAAGGCGGGTGGGATTGGATCCATTTGCCTCATGATCCGCGTTTACGGGGATTATGATTTGCTTCGCAGGGCGATCGCCCTAACCCGCAAAACCGCCAAAAATTCTTGCTTACTTTTTGATAGCTTCATCAACTCGGTGCCCGGTGATCCGTTGGGACGACCTGAAAACACAAAAAAATAGGAGACCCTCAACCAAGGGCCTCCTCAACAAGTAATCGAGGTCAAACTATTGTTAACCGTAACAAACCATCGCCTGGACGCAAGACAGCCTCATCTGAGGTCTCCGCGATCGCAGCGGTCCTCAGGTGGGAACCAATTCTCCGGGCCGCAACCGCGACCATTTGCCAGCGTCTGCCACAAAACTCTGACAGCCGACAACATCCCACTCCATCTCAATCACGTCTCCCTGGTTGCGAATATTCACGTTGATGGTGGGTTCCGTCGCTTCAAAGTCTGGGGTTTCGGTCAAATGGGGTTGTTGGTGTTGCCCTTCTACGGCGTGATAGGTGGTGCAGCGATCAACATAGGAGCAATTTATACAGATACACATACGCCTAATCTCCCTGGGCTGGGCATACTCAGTCAAGAAATGAGGTGCTTTTCTGTTACCTTAGCGTAGGCGACAAAATTGGTCACGGATTCGCCGGTGATTTTCATAAAAGTTGGTGAAATGAGGGTGAGGCTGGGTGAAGTCGTTCGGAGTGGGCGATCGCCTGTGGGTCGTTTTGCGTCGTTGGACGCTGCTGTTATTTGGTTGCATCATTTAGGATCGGATCATTGTTAGAGTTATCGCAGTTACTTCAGGGTTTAGACCTGCAAAAAACAGTTTCCAAAGATTTGTCGGCCCTATCTCCTAAAAGCTGGCCCTTTGGGCTAGAGTGGCTCCCAACGTCTGCCTACTTAGTCGGCGGGAGCGTTCGGGATGCATTGTTGGGCCGTTCGAGTGAGTATCTCGATTTAGATTTTGTTTTGCCCGATCAGGTGGTGGCGACCGCCCAGGCGATCGCCCGTCACTACAAGGCCGGGTTTGTCTTGCTGGATGCAGAACGGCAGATTGCGCGGGTCGTCTTTGCCCAAGGCACCGTTGATTTTGCCCAGCAAGTGGGGCCGACGCTGGAGGCCGATCTCCGGCGGCGGGATTTTACGGTGAATGCGATCGCCTACAATCCCCATTGCGATCGGTTTGTGGATCCATTGCGCGGGTGTGTGGATCTAGAGCAGCGCCAAATCCGCATGGTTTCTGCTGAGAATTTAGCTGAAGATCCATTGCGCTTGCTGCGGGCCTATCGCCAAGCCGCTCAGTTGGGTTTTGGGTTAGATCCAGAAACCCAGGCCGTCATTCGGACGTTAGCCGCTTCCCTCCAGCGGATTGCCGCCGAACGGATTCAATCTGAGTTGAATTACCTGTTGAGTAGCGAAATGGGCACCTCCTGGTTGACCCAGGCCTGGGCCGATGGGGTTTTGGCCCATTGGTTGCCCCTGGCGACAGAGCAAAGCCTGGAATTGATTGCTGGGGTGGATCGGGCGACCATTTTGTTGCAAGAAACCCATCCTGCCTTTGCCAAAGGTTTGTTGACCCGTGGCCTAGAAGCGATCGCCCAACCCCTGGCCGAGCAGCCCGAAACCCTGAAACAAAAAGCCTCAGGCTCAGCCCGGAATTGGCTGGTGACGGCTAAATTAGCCTGCTTGCTCCCCACGCCTCCCACGGAAGCAGAACGCCAATTGCGCCAACTGAAATACAGTCGGGTGGAAGTGCAGTCTGTGACAACGGTGTTGCGATCGCTGCCCATTTTGGGCCAAGCGGCAGACCGAACCCCGGCAGTGGCCGAAACTGTGGCTTGGTTAGATTGGCCTTTACGAGAGCAGTACTTGTTCTTTCAGACGGTCGGGGCGGCGTTTCCAGCGGTGGTTGTCTTGGCGATCGCCCAGGGCATCCCTCTGGAATTTATGGCTCCGTTAATTCAGCGGTTTTTGACCCCGAATGACCCTGTGGCCCATCCCCAACCCTTGGTGAGTGGCCAAGATTTGATGTCTGCCCTGCAACTGACCGCAGGGCCAATGATTGGGCAGTTATTGGCGATGATCCAACTGGCTCATGCCGAAGGCACAGTTCAAACCCAGGCAGAGGCGATTCAATTTGCCCACACCCTGGTGGCCCAAGCGGATGCCAAGGCGCGCAGAATGCCGGAGCAACCAGCCTGATCTCGCTTTGGCTGTACTTTGGCCCTAATCTGTCTGGGGCTGGCGTTGTCTGGGTTCAAGCCCGGAGCGATCGCCGTCCCCAGCTTTGTCTCCAGAATCCTGGCGCTGGATGGTCAAAGAGATGTGTTAAAGTAAACTCCGGACTATTTGACTATTAATCTGATTGCGATCGCAGGGGGATGGGCGCAACGCTCATTGCAACGGCAGTGCGACACGCAGGGCGACATGGGTCGTTTCACTGAATTGTTTCATAAGGGGTAAACATGGCTAAACGCCGAAACCAAAAGAAAGAAAAGGCACTACGAAATCAAGCCTACGCACGTAAGTTCCGCAAGCGTACAGGTTCGGGTCGCTTTAGCAAGCGGCGCAACATGGGTGGCGGCAGCAATGCCGAAGATGAACAAGGGCAAGAAAACACTGAATCCAGTGATGCAACTGCTGTTGACTAAATTTGAACCAGAGTCCCAGGCCGTTGGTTGTTCCCAGTGTATAGGCCGTTAGATGCTTATCGCAATGGGTACTCTGCATTTCGCTTGCAGTTGGGGGGTGGTGTTTGCCGCCCTCGCTTTTGCATAGGTGTGGGCTTAAACAGTGGAGTAGAGTGCTAGTTCCGGCGAGGATCGTTTGTCTCTGTAGCGTTCTAATCTGCTTTTACCCAAATTTCCAACAAGAGCTATGCCCTACGTGATGAGTTAGGCCCTGCCTTGAGTCGGTGATTCCTGGCCTCAGCCCTCTGTTTGGTTGCGCTCCCTTCAAGCAACAATAGGTGGGCGGGTTCGTGGGTTGATGGTCACGATAGTTGGTTAAACCCCTGATTTGTCTGGAATGGCGTGCCGCAGAATTATTTTTCTAAGCTTTAGTCCCCGCGATCGCTGTGTGCTGGTAAGCGATAAATTTGTTTTTCCAGATGGAATCCCTGCGGCAATTTCGTGATGGTCAGAAAAATTGTCTTTTGCCTGGGTTAGGGCCAGGGTGCGATCGCGGCCAGCCCATGACTCAATTATTTTTCTCAATCATCAATTTAGCAAGGTGGCAACCGGGAATGAGTTGCCCCAGTTTTGTGCTGGCGATCGCGCCTTGGCTTGGATCGCCCAGTCGCCCCTTTTGTCGGTGTTTTTGGGGCTCAGATCCCGTCTATTTTGTACCTAGATTAGCCTGTCGATCCAGGTAAAACTTGTTTTGTCAAGTAGAAAATTGATGATTCATGAAATCTTCCACAAGGCTGATCAATTTTTTTAACGAATCAACACAATGTTAAAGAGAACTTCATGAAAGGACGGGAGTAACCCATGAGTATCAACCTATCAATCCTATCGGTACCCAAAGTGGGGCAGATGGCAGCGATCGCGGCGGTAATGTCTCTGGTTGCAATGCCCAGCCTTGCAGGCGAAAAAAGCCAAAAAACAACTCAGCCCATGTCTTCCGATGCGGTCTCTCAGCCGATGACCACAGACGCGAAGCCAGCGGCCATGCCTGCTGCCGACTCTGCGGCTGAAACCAAAGCGAATACCGCCGGCACGATTTTGGATATCGCCTCGTCCAACCAATCCTTCACCTTGTTAACTGCCGCAGTGAAGGCTGCCGGCTTAACGGAAACCCTCTCTGGTGAAGGCCCCTACACTGTTTTTGCGCCAACGGATCAGGCGTTTGCTGCCCTGCCCCAGGAAACCGTGGCAATGCTGATGAAGCCTGAAAACAAGGCCAAGTTACAAAAAGTTTTGACTTATCATGTTGTGCCTGGTTCGGTTGAGTCCAGCACGTTGAAGCCTGGGACGGTTCAAAGCGTGGAAGGTGCACCCATCAACGTCAAAATGATGGAAGGCAAAGTGATGGTGAATGACGCCAATGTGACAACACCGGATATCAAGGCCAGCAACGGGGTCATCCATGTCATCGACAAGGTAATCCTGCCTCCTGATCTCTAAGGTCAGGCTGGAAAAAGGCTAGCGCGATCGCGGCTTCCTGTCAGTACTGCTGCACGAAGCTAGACGCCCCTATGTTTGATGGCAAAAACACCCTGGAGCGGACTCTGGGGTGTTTCTGTTGGAATGGGTGGCAGAGCTACGGATGGCGATCGCGGGTAACGGGCCTCAGGCCGTGGCCGGATCGTTCATATATGGGAGCCGAATGACATAGCGATAGCCTGATTCTTCAGTGCCTTGCACGCTAATTTCCCCCTGGTGCAATTCCGCAAGATAACGGCTTAAGGTTAATCCCAAGTTTTTCCGAGGGGAATCTTGGTCGGGGGCGGTTTGGGCCCGAACAGGGTTGATTGCTTCTGGCTCAAACTCCGTATCGGTGGCTAGTCTGGTGAATCCCTCAAATTCAAATTCGTCCAGTTGGCGATCGGCTCTAACACCCACTAACGCTGGCTCAGAATAAATTTCCACGTAGGGCAACCCTTCGCCCAACCAGGGATGGGACACCCAAATGGACAGATTGAGGGTGTTTTCGCCGCGGGAAATATGCAGGCGGATGATGCTCCCCGCCGTGGAGGCTTGAATCACGCTAAAGAGCAGGTGATAGACCATTTGGCGGACTTTCTCTTTGTCGATCATCCAGATGCGGCGGCCAGGTTCGACGGTGAGGCGAATTTGTTGTTCGCGGCGTTGTGCCGCCTGGGCAAGGGTATTGATCGACTGTTGGCACAACATTTCCACATCGACGGAACTGAGGTTGAGGCAATGGTCGCTGTCTTTAAATTCTGACAATTCGACAATTTCATTCATCAACGACAGCAGATATTGCCCGCTGTTGTGGATGATGTTGAGATATTCTTTTTGTTTGCTGGTTAATGGGCCGTAGATTTCCCGGTTGAGGACGCTGGCCATGCCCATGACAGAGGTGAGCGGGGTGCGGAGTTCTTGGGCCAGGTGCCCCAGGAGATCGACGCGCACTTGGTGGGCGATCGCCGTGGAAGGGGTAGCTTCTGGGGTGGGCGGTGCGGCATTGGTGGCGGTGGCGGCACTCAGCGGGAAAAATTGGCCAACAGCCATGCGCGATCGCTCATACTCGCTCATACACCAACGGGCAGTGAGTTGTAAAAACTCTATATCTTGCTGGGTGAAACTGCGGGGGGTGGTATCCAGCACGGACAACGCCCCCACACAAATGCCCGTCGAAGTCATCAAGGGCGCTCCCATGTAAGCGCGCACCCCATACTGGTACGCCAAAATGCTGTTGGCAAAAACTGGGTGATTGAGGGTGTCTTCGATCAACACAATTTGTTGACTATCAACGACGTAAGTGCTGAAGGCATCCTGGCGCGGCAATTGGCGTGATGTGGCTAACTCATTCATCAGCCCCAAGCGCGACAGGCCGATCGCCGACTTAAACCATTCGCGATCGGCTTCGACAATGCCTAAAACGCAGATTGGCACAACTAATGTTTGGGCTGCTGTTTGGGCTGCTTCTTCGAACACTGGTACACTTTCGACTTGCAACAACCCCAGCTCTGTCATGGCCGTTTGGCGCTGATGTTCGCGCGCGGCAATTGTCAGCCCATCCAAACGACAGAATAATCGCAGCTCTTGACCGATCATGTCGATCTTTACCCCCGTGTTCGCGTAAATCCCTAGGCGATGTGGCCTGTTCCGGGGCAGTGGGTAGAGTCTGAACTGGTGTTGGAGTCTACCGTAGTTGCTCGCCGGAACCCTTCGCTGATGTTCAGTGCAGCAAAAGGCTAATTACAGGCGTTTTTATCTATACCCAAGCATTCCCTGAACACGGAAGGGAAGAACGCCTTTCATCCACGCAAGAATACTGAACTTTCCTGGGGCGATCGCGGTGGGTGCGAACATTTACGGAAGGGACTGCTCGGAGAAAAATAAATCTTAATTAAGGCGCAGGCAAGGGGGCTAGCAGCCCACTGGGGGACTGGCGATCGCGAGGGGCCAAAAGCTGGCTCTATGGCCTACAGCCCAACAGATTGAGCCTAGCCGTCAAGCAGGAGCAAGCCATTACGGCGATCGTGGGTGAGCAGGGGGCTATGAATTCCAGGCAGGATGGGCCATTAAGGCCGCCATGACCCGCACGCCGCGCAGTTGATTTGACAGGGGCAAATGCCCAATGGGCGCTGTGAGATCCCAGGTGAAACCTTGGGGGTAGCGAGTCCAGTTAATGCCATCTTTCCAGCCAATTTTGGGCCAGAGCTTGTCCCAATTTTTGCCGACGCTGAGCCACAGGCCACGCTGGACGGAAAAACCAAATCGCCCTTCGGAATGCACTTGCCAGAGGGTATCGATGGTTTGCAAATCCTCCACGGAAAATTGATCGACCTCGGTGAAGTAGATCCACTTCCGTTGGACGGCGGCTTCTCCGGCAAGTTCACACATTTTGAGGAGGGTCAGGCGATCGGCGGCTTCAAAGTCTTGTTGGGCGAGTAAAAGCTGGAGATCTTGGTAGTTGAGGTTGGCGGGCGATCGCAAGGGCACAATGCCCGTAGGAAAGTGGGTTTGCAAAAAGCTAATGGTGGCGGGGGTGTTCGCTGCAAAGATGGCCTGATAGGCCATGCCAGCGGCAATATCTGGAGTGGTGGCAGGGGGGTGGGCCACGCGATCGCGCAGCCAGGTACTTAGAGCCGTGATCCCCGTTTCGCCAGCGCTCGCCAATTCGCGGATCAACGCAGGCAAACCTTTTTCTGGTGTGCTTTGTAGCTTGGCCAGCCAATCAGTTTCGGTGGTTGTGGGCCCTGGTTCGGAATAACTGGATGGTAAAGGGTTAGTGGAAAAACTACTCATTAGAACTTCGCTAAAAAATTGGCAAACGCAAACACTTTAAACCGGGTATTCAGACGGGGTGACAGCGGCCTCCCACTCAGCAACTGGGGGGAATGACATCGTGATTCAGAATGCGCTGAACAATGGCCGAGGTGGAACTGGGAACTTCGATTTTAATCAATTCAATGCGGCCCCCGTAAGCTTGGACGGTGGGTGCTTCGGGCAAGGTGGATAGGGCATAGTCGCCTCCTTTGACATAGATATCCGGTTGCAAGGCGGCAATCACCGCGATCGCCGTCGGTTCATGGAAAATCACGACTCCATCCACAGCCTTTAAGGCGGCTAACACTTCGGCCCGTTGCAGTTCCGGGACGATCGGGCGGGGCGGCAATCCGGCGGCCTGGGGCTTGATGCCACGCACGGAGGCATCGCTGTTTAAGCCAATAATTAATCGTTGTCCCAGGGTTTTGGCTGCTTGCAAGTACCGCACATGGCCTGCATGGAGCAGGTCAAAACAGCCATTCGTAAATACTAATGGTCGCCACTGTTGTGGATTGGCTGCCACTGTCTGGCGTAATTCCTCTAAACCGTACACACCTAACATCTTCGCGATCGCAAATCGTTACCTAATTCCCCTCTTATCAGCATCCCATAGTTAGGGGCCAAGGTGCTACTTCCCCTATTGCCCTCGGTGCGTTCTGCCGCGATCGCCCACTTTAAAGAAACATAAACAAAGCTCAGCACCCCCAGCGATCAACGTTATTAAGGGCTAGGGTGCCTATGCCCAATGACGGCCCGCACGGCCTCTGTTTCCCTCACCTGAACTGACCCATGATGAACCCAGCCTCCGACGCTATGTTTGATGGTGAAATTTTCGAGAAGATCCGGCAACAGTTTGATGCTGTGCCCTATCCCAATGTGCCTCTGGAGCAATCGCCCAAGGAGAACATTGACCTGCTGTATCGGCATGACATCCGCACTGCCTACTACCTGCGCGATCGCCAAGTGGTGAGCACGGCGGGCAAAACGATTCTGGATGCGGGCTGTGGCAGTGGTTACAACGCCCTAGTTTTAGCTATGGCCAACCCTGAGGCCGAAATTGTGGGGATCGATTTGTCGGAAACGTCAGTCGCGATGGCCCGCGATCGCCTCCAATATCACGGCTACACCAACGCCACCTTCCACACCCTCAGTATCGAGGATTTGCCCAGCCTGGGGATGCAATTCGACTACATCAATTGCGACGAAGTGTTGTATCTCTTTCCTGACATTGCCCAAGCCCTGCGAACCCTCAAAGCCGTGCTGAAACCCACTGGCATCATTCGCACCAATCTCCATAGTTCTGTACAACGGGTTACTTACTTCCAGGCCCAAGAAGTGTTTCGCTTGCTGGGGTTGTTGGATGGCAATCCGGGGGAACTGGAAATGGGCATTGTTTCGGAGACGTTTGAAGCCCTGGAAGACTGGGTGACTGTCAAACAAAAAACCTGGACGAATGTGGAAGAGCGGCGCAAAAACAAAACCGATGATGTTGAGTTTCTCTTGATGAACTACCTGTTCCAGGGGGACAAGGGCTACACCATCAACGAGATGTTTGCGGCTCTGGAGGCTGCCGAACTGGAATTGATCGACATGGTGAACGGGCCACAGTGGAGTTTGGTGGATTTGTTCAAAAATGCGGAGAATTTACCAGCCTTTTGGGCGATGGGCTTGCCAGATGCGCCGATCGCCCTGCAATTGCGTCTGAAAGAGTTGTTGCACCCGATGCATCGATTGTTGGATTTTTGGTGTGGTGCGCCCCAGGGCGATCGCGCGATCGTGCCCCCCAGCGAATGGCCAGAAGCGCAATGGCGGCAGGCCCGTGTGCATCTGCACCCCCAACTGAAAACGCCCCAAGTGTATCAGGCGTTGTTTCGGGCGATCGAAAATCATGATGCCTTTGCCATCAGCCAGTTCATTCCCTCGACCCAAACCAAAGAAGTGATTTTTCTGAAAAATCCCATGTCAGCCTGTTTGTTGCCGCTGTGGGAGGGGCCGCAGACGGTGCAATTCCTGATCGATCGCTGGCTCCACATTCACCCCTGCAACATCATGACCCTGGAGCCGACCAGCGCCGAACAAGCTTTCTTGGAAGTGACCAATATGGTGGCTGGGCTAGAAGCCCGTCTATACCTACTTTTGGAACCAGCTTAAGGCAAAGAATTGCACTTTGTTTCAGGGAAATTCTAAAAAAATTCCCACAGTTGATATGAAACCTGAAAAAGCTGGGTAACTTACGTCCAGGAGTTAGACAACAAGCTATCCCGCGCCTTTTAAGGAGAAACCTCGCAATGAAGACAGAATTTAAAGCTAAGTTCTTGAACCATCTCATTCAGCGTAAGCAAGATGACAAAGGCTTTACCCTGATTGAACTGTTGGTTGTAATCATCATCATCGGTATTTTGGCGGCGATCGCTCTGCCCGCGTTCTTGAACCAGGCCAACAAAGCGAAGCAGTCGGAAGGTAAGCAGTATGTGGGTACCCTGATGCGGACACAGCAAGCTTACTACCTGGAAAATGCTAAATTCACTTCTGACCATGATTTGCTCGGTCGCCCTGTTGCTTCCCAAACGGAAAACTACAAGTACAGTATGGCTGTTGCTAACCCTGGGGCCACCAACGAAATGGTCAATATTCATGGGGAATCTTTGAAGGCGGCCCTGAAGCCTTATGTCGGTGCAACGGCTCTGGCCAAAGTTGCAGGGACTGGCGAAGCGACGACGACTTCCAAGCTGTGCGAAAGTAAAGATCCCAAGTCTGGGAAGATCGCCGACGTGCCCTATAATAATCCGCTAGTTTGCAACGCTGCTGACTCAGTAGATGTTGGCAAGTAGTTAAGATTGCTGGCTCTGTCCTAACCCAATTGGGATTAGGAACCTATGCTGAAGTGAGGAGTTGATCGAATGCGCTCCTCACTTTTTGTTTTGTCTGGGCCTATCATTACCCTGCAACTGTTTATCCTACCGTACCCAATCCTATGAGCAATTTTGACCGTGCTCACCAATCCTTCTTAGCCAACAACTATGTGCAGGCCATTTACCTGTACGAGCAGGCCATTACCACTGATCCCACCGATAAACGAGCCTATTGGTTTTTGGGTATGGCCTTACTGTTGCAGGGGCAAGAAGCCGAAGCCCAAATGACCTGGTTGACAGCAATGGCGGAGGGTGAGTCTTCAGACGTTGAAGCGTGGACGGCAGAGTTGGCTCAGACTTTGGAGGCAGAAGCGGCCCGTCAATACAGTCAGGGCCAAGTTTCCCAGGCGTGGTTATTGCGGCAACATTTGCGGGAAGTGCACCCCTCGGATATCAACAATTTGTTGCATATTGCGATTTTGGCCTTACAGCTTGAGCGGTTTGAACCAGAACTGTTGCAAGAACAGGGGATTTTAGAGGGGTTGCGGTTGCCCGATGCCCACATTGATGAGTCCCTGGTGTTCCATTTGCTCTCGCAATTGTTGGATCAGGTTTGGCCCCATCCGTTGATTGTGGAGTATGCCGAGGTCAGCAGTCGCCACATTGCTGATCCGGATGTGTATATCGATTTGGTTTCGACCAGTGCGCTGAAGTATGCCTATTTTTACCGGCAGCCTGGGGCGGCGGCGTTGTTGACGGAGTTTTGTCTGCGGTTACAACCGGATACGTTTTTCTTGTTGGTGGAATTGGCTCCGTTTTACCAAAATGCACGGCAATACGAAAAGGGGATTGCCACGGCGCGGCGGTGTTTAGAGTTGGCCACAGAATTGCCAGATCGGGTGTTTGCCAGTTATTTGGTGATGCGGGGGTTGCTGAATGCGGGGGGGCATTGGTCGGAAGCCCTGGCCATGCAAACTGACCACGAGGCGTTGATTCAACAGTTGTTGGCGGCCCGTCCGGTACCGTTAGATTTGGTGCGGAATGCGCGGTTAAATGTGGTGAGTTTTTTCTTCCCGTATTTTCGGGATGAAGCGCGGCGAAATCGGATGCTCCAAGAGCAATTGTTTGCGGTTTCCTGCGCGAATATGCAGTTTCATAATCAGTCTTATTGGGAAAAGTATCAACACCGCCATGCTACTAAACGGCTGAATGCCGATCGCGATCGCCCGCTCCGAATTGGCTATGTGTCCCACTGTTTTTATGAACATTCTGTGGGGTGGTTGGCGCGGTGGTTAATGCAATACCGCGATCGCTCGCAGTTTGAGTTGTATCTCTATTTTTTGAGTTACAAAGCAATGCCCCAAGATTCCCTGCAACCGTACTACATGCAGTTGGCGGATCAGGCCCGAACCTGTGGGGCCGATCGCATTGAGATTGCGGAAACCATTTTCAATGATGATCTCGATATTTTGATTGACCTGGATAGTGTCACCTTGGATGTGACCTGTAATGTGTTGAGTTTGAAGCCAGCGCCAATTCAGGTGACATGGTTGGGATGGGATGCGATCGGGTTGCCCACGGTGGATTACTTTATCGCCGATCCCTATGTGTTGCCCGACAACGCCCAGGAATACTACTCCGAGAAAATTTGGCGCTTACCGCAAACCTACTTAGCCATTGATGGGTTTGAGGTGGGGATACCCACTTTGCGCCGCGATGAATTGGAGATTCCGACAGAGGCGGTGATCTTTTTTAGTGGGCAGCGGGGCTATAAGCGGCATGGAGAAACGGCGCGACTTCAGATGCAAATCATCAAGCAAGTGCCAAATAGTTACTTTTTGATCAAAGGATTGGCAGATCAAGCGGCGGTGCAAGACTTTTTTGAGCAACTGGCCCAAGAGGAAGGGGTTGATCCGGGGCGCTTGCGCTTTTTGCCGGAAACGCCTTTGGAAGCGATGCATCGGGCGAATTTGCAAATTGCCGACGTGGTGCTGGATACGTTTCCCTACAATGGGGCGACCACGACGATGGAAACCCTGTGGATGGGGATTCCGTTGGTGACGCGGGTGGGCGAACAGTTTGCGGCGCGGAATAGCTATACCATGCTGAAAAATGCGGGAATTGAAGCGGGGATTGCCTGGTCGGCGGCGGAATATGTGGAATGGGGCGTGCGGTTTGGCACCGATCCAGAGTTGCGACAACAGGTGCATTGGCAATTGCTGCGATCGCGCCAAACGGCCCCGCTGTGGAATGCCAAACAATTTACCCGCGATATGGAAAATGCCTATCGGCAAATGTGGCACCGATTTGTTGAGGAAAGCCACGGTCAGGAGTCTGAAGGCGATCGTAGGAACGACAGTTAAATCACTCCCTCCATAACTCCGTCCGCCTATTGCAACCCTCACCCCGCCTGCGGCACCCCTCTCCCCAGGGAGAGGGGACGGGGGAGAGGGCGACCAGCAAAATCAGATTTTATTAAATCTACGATCTTTAGAAGCTAGGCCGAGGCCGAACTGCTGAAGGTGGCGAGGGGTTGAGTGAGGAAAGGCTGGAGGCGTTGAATGGGGGGAAGGGTTTCTAGCCCTGCTTCAGCTAAGGCGGGAATTTGGCCGAGGGTGTGGGCGATCGCGTCGGCGAGGTTGTAGGGGGTTGCTGTGCCGTGGGCCACGGTGACAAACTCTAGGAGTTCCAAGGCATAGTCGATGTAGCCCAAGACATCAGCAATGCTGGCCAGTTTGAGGATTTGATCGGGGTGGCGATAAAAAGTATCGGCGGCGTGGACGGGATCGCGGACGTAGATGGCATCGGCCCAGAGCAACTGTCCGGGGCGTTCGGTGGATTGCAAAAAGTCCCGTGGAATCCGGGCAGGCAACAGATCGAGCAGCATGAAGCCCTGCGATCGCAAAAAGATATCAATATCCGCAAACAGGGGTTCATTCAGATAAAGCGGGGAAAATTCCACTTCGATCTGAATCGCGAGAACACTATGGGCGAGGAGATTCTTTGCCCCTTGCAAGACTTTCAGGTTGGCCCCCTGGACATCGATTTGGAGGAAGTCGGCGGTGGGGTGGCCAATGTCGGTGAGGGCGGCATCTAACGTGGTGGTTTCCAGTTCAACGGTGAATTCCAGTTCCACCAGGTCTTTGATGCTGGCAAAGCGTTGCAGGTAGGGCGCATTGGGCGGATAGAGGGAACTGCATTGGGGATCGTGGGTGACGTAGAGGGTCGCTTCCCCAATTTGGTCGGCGATCGCGAAGGGAAAGTGGCGCTCTGTCCAGTTCACTTGGCGGGCTTCGAGGTCGGCGTTGGCGGCTTCGCAGGCATCGGCATCGGCATCAAACCCATAAATCGTGAGGTTGGGGGCGAAGAGGTTCCAGGCTTGGCTCCCAAAGTCGTGGTTACTGCTGGTTTTGCGAGAACCGACGCTGCACAGGGTCAGGTGCAGGGCATCGAGGTGGCCAAATTGTTTGAGGCTGGGGAGAAAGAGCGCCATAGGGTTGGGTGGGGAATGGAGAATCTAGAATTGGTCGGCCACGGCTTGGGGCATGGCAATGAGGTTGAGGTTGCCTTGCAGGTCGTCGGTGGTGGAGATAGGCAGCAGTTGGTGGAGATAGGGCTGATAACGAAAAAGGGCGTAGCCGTGGGTGGTGAGGTATTCGGCCACGGGGAGATTGCTGCCCTGGCTCCCGGCGACGTTTTCGTAGAGGATGATGGGGGCAAAGGTGCGGAGGAGGCGATCGCTCCCTTGCAGCACTTGCAATTCGTGGCCCTCGGCATCAATCTTCAGGAAGTCTACGCGATCGAGGTGTTCCTGGTCGATCAGGCTATCCAGGGTGAGGCAGGGAATTTCTTCGATCGCGCCCGTGGGGGCTGCCGCCGGATCGGTAATGACCTGGTTGAGTTCGCTCGCGCCGTGGAGGGCCAGGTGCAGAGTGCCGGGGCGATCGCTAGCCGCTGCCCGATGAATTTGTACCTGGCTCAATTGGTTGACCCGCTTGGTTTCCTCTAAACACCTGACACAGCCCGAAAAGGGTTCGATGGCAATCACCTTGCCCGTTGGCCCAACGCGCAGGGCAGCGCTAAAGGTGTATACCCCCACGTTCGCTCCCACATCAATCACGGTCATGCCGGGTTGAATGCGATCGCGCCAAAATTCCATCTCCACTTCAAACCAGTCGCCTTCGGCCAGCAATACACTGGTGACAATGCTCCGAAAACTGGCTTCCACGGCCAATTTCAAGGTGTGTTCAAAGGGAACATAGGTCAATCCCTGGCTGGCTGGCGCGGTGGCCCAATACCAATCGGGAGTGGGGCGATCGCGGGCTTGGGTTTGGGCATTTGCCATCCAGGTAGCCGCCGGATCAGGCTGGTGCAAATCTCGGTAGGCCAGATGGAGAGCTTGCAGGGTGGCGGGAATGGTAGGAGCCAGTTGGTGGCTGCGATGAAGATAGAGAATGCCTTCCCATTGGCCATTGACGATGCTAGAAATCCCCAAGCGGAGGAGGATGAGGGCAGACTGGGGAAAGAGCTGAGCGGCCAGATGCAGCAACCGAAGGCCAGAGGCATTGTAAAAGACGAGTTGCGATCGCCAGAGAATTTCTCCCGCCAACAGCAAACTTTGGGTATACCCGTCCGCCGTTTCAAATAAGAGCTGAAGCTGGGTTTGGCTATGCCAACTGGGCGGCAAAAACACTAAGCCCGGTGCGATCGCCGCAGTGGAGGTATAGGCTGCCTGGGCGACGTTCAAAAGCACCGCAAAGGCCAGTTCGATCGCCCGCTCGCGATCGCCCAACAACTGATAGACCAGGGCTAACTGAGCCACACAGAGAGGATGATCAGTGCCGCTTTCCAACGCCGCGATCGCCATTTCCAAATACATGCCCCGCAGGGTGCGATCGGCTGTTGCGTCCGCTTCCACCAACGCCACTACTGCCCCGTTGAGAAGATCCACCGCAGATTGCGGTTCATCCCAAGCAGTTTGTTCTAAAATTGCCTCAGCTTTGGCGAGAACTGCTGGCGGTAGCTGGGTGCAAACAGCCTGTAGATACTGCTGGTAGGTAGTAATGTAGGATGAAGGTTCCATAAATCGATCCGGTTAAATGCGCGATCGCCCAAAAACCAGTTTGCCCAAGAACTGCGGTTTGCGTGCCTATCCTCATGTTTCCTTACAATCGCTCCCCTGTTTCACCTGCTGGTCCGTGCAACGCATGACTCTTTCCGCTGAACTGTTATGGGCTTTGATTGGGTTGTTGCTCACGATCGCGGGCACCTTCCTCGAAGCTTCGATCGCCGTTCCCACCAGGGATTGGGGTAATCAGGCTTTGCAAACTCAGTCCTTAGGCATTACTTACCAATTTGGGGCTGGGTTGTTGGTCGCCTGCGTCGGCGGGCGGAATGCGGCGGTGTTGTCCCAAGTCGCCTACATCATGCTGGGGTTAACCCCCTGGTTCCCCGTTTTTGCCAAAGGCGGCGGGTTGGAATATTTGCGCGAAACCAGTTTTGGCTATTTGTTGGGGTTTGTGCCAGCGGCCTGGATTTGTGGTTACATTGCGTTCAAAAGTTTGCCGCGCCTCGAATCCTTGGCGATTAGCTGTCTTTCTGGGTTGTTGACCATTCATATCACCGGGGCTTTATACTTGGGGCTGCTACGGTTACTTGGGATTGTTGCCCAAGCGGATTTGTGGGCAGCGTTGTATCGCTTTTCCCTGGCACCGCTTCCGGGCCAATTGGCAGTGGTGTGTGCCGTCACTCTACTGGCTTACGGGTTGCGCCAACTCCTGTTTTACTAAGGTAGTTTGCCACAGCCCAGTTGACCAGGACTGCCTAAGTGACTGCTAGCGTTGCTGATACGCGCCTCAACACTTCATGTTTGTAAAAAATCGCTGGTTTTGGATTGCCGCTCTCCTTGGTTTGGTGGTCGATCGCCTGTCCAAGTTTTGGGTGCTCTATGCCTTTGGTCTGCCGTTGCCGCCGCCCGATACGCCCAAAGAAGTGCTCGATCGCTTCACCCAAGATTTGGTGCAGCTCATCCCTGGTGTGTTTCACCTCACCTATGCTTTGAATAAGGGCGCTGCTTTTAGCATTTTCCCCGATGGGGTGGGTTGGTTGCGGTGGCTGTCGTTAGCAGTGGGCATTGGGTTGTTGGCCTTTGCCTGGTTTGGCCCCACGCTGAATCGCTGGGAACAATTGGGCTATGGGTTCATTCTGTCGGGGGCGCTGGGGAACGGGATCGATCGCTTCCTGTGGGGCTATGTGGTGGATTTTTTGAACTTCCAGTTGATTCGGTTTCCTATTTTCAACGTGGCCGATACGTTCATTAATGTGGGTCTTGTCTGTTTGATCATTGCGGCGTTTCAGCATCCACCACGGTTGCATGAGGGGCGAACGAATTCTACGCGCGGTCAGGAGGAACCATGACACAGCCATTGGTGGGAATTATTATGGGCAGCGATTCGGATTTGCCCACGATGCAAGGGGCGATCGCGGCCTGCGAGGAATTTGACGTGGCCTGTGAAGTGGGGATTGTCTCGGCGCACCGGACTCCGGAACGCATGGTGGACTATGCCCAGACGGCCCACGATCGCGGCTTGCGGGTGATTATTGCCGGGGCGGGTGGGGCTGCTCATTTGCCGGGGATGGTGGCAGCGCTGACTCCGTTGCCCGTGATTGGGGTGCCCGTCCCCAGTCGGCATCTACAGGGGGTCGATTCCCTCTATTCCATTGTGCAAATGCCAGCGGGGATTCCGGTAGCGACAGTCGCGATCGGGAATGCCCGGAATGCGGGGTTGTTGGCGGTGCAAATTTTGGCCAGTAGCGATCGCCCCTTGCTGGAACGAGTCCAAGCCTATCGCCAAAGCCTGAAGCAAATGGTGATGGACAAGCAAGCCAAACTGGATGAGGTTGGCTATCAGCGTTATTTGACCGAGATGGGCTAAGGCCAGACCCCGGTTGGCTTAAGCCCGACTGGCATCCAGCCGTTTTTGTAAAATAGCCCGGTTTTGTTGCGCTTTGGCATCTTTGGGGTTGATGGCCAGCACTTTGTCAAAGCAGGCGATCGCGTCGGCAATGCGGTTCAAACTGACAAGCACCCCGCCCCGGTTGTTCCAGGCCCGGAAATCATCGGGTTGCAGTTCTAGCGCTTTGTCGTAGCTGGCTACCGCGTCTTCCAGGCGGTTGATATTTTTCAAGGCCACGCCCCGGTTGAACCACGCGCCATAAGACCCCGGATTGAGGGCAACGGTTTGGTCGTAGCTGGCGATCGCCGCTTCAAAATTGCCCAGTTTGAGCTGGATTCCGGCTTGGCCATACCACCCTTCCCAGTTGCTCGGATCCAGGGCCACCGCCTGTTCGTAGGCCGTGAGGGCGGCAGTGTGGTCGCCTGCGGTTTTCAACTCATTCCCTTCCTGGATGCTGGCTTGGGCTTGAGCAGCCGTATCGGCAGAGACCCCGGCATCCCCGCGATCGTCCAAACCATCGGGGGCCTCTGGTTCCTCTTCCCCATTCAACCTGCGGACGGCGGTTTCTCGGGCGGTGGTGACTTCTGGGGCAAAGGGATTGAGGTCGGCGGCTTTATCGTAATGGGCGATCGCGGTTTCAAAGTCGCCCAACTCGGTCTGGGCGCGGCCCTGGCCATACCAGGCTTCCCAGTTCTCCGGTTCTAGATTGGTCACTTGTTCGTAGCCCGTCAAGGCTTCTTGATAGCGCCCCAGTTGCAGCATTCCGGCGGCCCACTTCAGCCATACGGCTGGGTTTTGGTCATCAACCCCCAAGGCGCGATCGTAGCTGTTGCTGGCGGCTTCGAAGTCGCCCAGGGCCATCAGTGCGTCGCCCCGCAACACATAGGCTTCTTGATAATCGGGTTGCAGTTCCAAGACGTGGTTTAAGTGCTGTACTGCGCCTTCATAGCGATGGGTGGCGTAGAGGCTGTAGCCCTGGCAATACCAGACATCGACGGCATCCGCTTGTAGATCCAACGCATGGCGGAAAAAGCCGATCGCCTCTTCGTATTGGGCTAACGCAAAATGGCACAGGCCCAGGCAGTGGTGGGCGTTGGGAAAGTCGGTCGCTAAATCTAAGGCGTGCTGAAAGGCGGCGATCGCCCCGGTATAGTCGCCCGCAGCATAGTCTGCCCAGCCCAAACTGTAATGGTGTACTGGATCTTGGGGATCATTGGCGATCGCCTGCTCGTAACAGGTACGGGCTTCAGCGAAACGGCCCAAGCTCACCAGCGCATGGCCTTTTTCGACCCAGGCATCGTTGGCATCGGGTTGGGCACTGAGAATTGCATCAAACGCGGCGATCGCGTCATCGTAATTCCCCTGACTGCTGAGCGTCTGCCCTTGATGAAAAACATCAGCCAAATCCATCGTTTCGGGATGTACCATCTGCGTCATAGGATCGCTCCTACGTATATATGTGCAACCTTGATTGAAGTGAACACTGATAGGGTTGAACTCCCGGCGCTTGCTCAGCGGCTGGTGAATCTGGTTGTTGATGCAGTCCGCAGACAACAGAACCGCCCTATCTCCCTGGGCAAGGGCGACGTTCAGCCTGTCTCCCCCGTCCGTGGGTTAGGGGAAATTTCTGATTTTTGGACGCAAACCTCTTGTTCAACCATCAGCGACGAACTTCTTATTAAGAATACCCACGGAATCCTAAAACTGCGCTACGGATTTGACGATCTATTTTGCGAAGCGAGTTTAAAAAACGAGATGGTTAAGCCTGGGAATTTACCGAGACGAGACTGGCCTGGGGGCACCCACAGAAGCACGAATCGGCTCTGCCCTTGCCTGCCTAGCCTGCATGATTTATCAGGATTTGACCATCGCTTCAATCCCCCAGCCCCGTCGGCAAGATTAGGATTGTTCAGGATTGTTCAAACAGTCTGTATTTTCACGGTAGGGGCAAGCCCTTGTGGTTGCCCTGATAGGAGCGGACTGGTGGCAAATTATCCAGGCTAGATGGCAGGAATCCTCTGGATAGGGTGCTGTGGGTGGCAACGAGTCTGATCAGCAGCAAGCTTGAGATTGCGGAATACTGGACATTAGGGCTTGGTAAAGAACAGGAGCACAGGAAAGGAACAGCGGAATGGTAAATCAGGTTGAAGTTGCGATCGTGGGGGCAGGTTTGGCCGGGTTGACCTGTGCCCAAATGCTGCAACAGGCGGGCTATCAGGTAGTGGTGTTGGAAAAATCTCGTGGCGTGGGGGGCCGACTGGCCACACGGCGGCTCTATGACACTCGGGCCGACCACGGGACGTGTTATCTTTCGCCCAAGGCGGAGCGCTTCCGGGCCTACATTGACAAGCTGGTGGCTGAGGGTATTGCGGAGGTTTGGACGACGACGGTACATGAGTTGACGGCAGATGGCCAACTGCAAGCCCCGATCGCCCCAACGCCCCGGTATGTAGCCCCAGAGGGCATGAATGCGATCGCCAAAGCCTTGACTCCGGGGTTGGATGTGCGGTTTAGCCAGCGGGTGGTGGCGTTACAGCCCACGCCTCACCAAACCTGGGAACTGACGGTAACCTCCAGTCCGATAGGGACACCCCCCACGGATACTCAAACCTGGGTTGCCCAAGCGGTGGTGTTGACGGCTCCTGCTCCCCAAACAGTTGATTTGCTGGCTCCGCTGGTACCCTCGGTGGTGGCTCCGGCGCTCCTCGATCAATTGCAAACGGTCGAGTTCATGCCGTGTATCGCGGTGATGGCAGGGTATGCTCCCGCGCGATCGCAGGAGTGGGCGCAGCAATTTCCTGCGGTGAAGGCGATCGTTGCCCAGCATCCTGACCTGGGTTGGATTGGTTTGGATAGCAGTAAGCGCCATCAGAGCGATCGCCCCGTGTTTGTGGTGCAGAGTACCGCCGCTTTTGCCCAGGCCCATCTCGAAACGGCGGATCTGTCGCCTGTGGGTGAGCATTTGCTGGCCACAGCGGGGAAACTGTTGTGCGACTGGTTGGCCACGCCCGACTGGATGAAGGTGCATCGCTGGCGGTATGCGCTGGTGACTCGCCCCCTGGCCCAACCCGTGGTTGACTGTGAAACGCCGTTGCCGCTGGTGTGCGCGGGGGATTGGTGCGGCGGGATGCGGGCCGAAAGTGCGTTCTTATCTGGCTTGGAAGCGGCGGAGCATCTGAATGCCAAACTCTACAAGCGCCCGTTGCGATCGCCCGATTTGGGTCTGGTGTGAGTGGTGGGTTGGCTAGCGGAGCGATCGCCGTGCCTGGGCACTGAGCCAATCGATCCCAACGGTGAGCACTAGAAAACACCCTAACGTCATGACTAATCCGGCATAGTCAAAACTGCTGAGTTGTTCGTTCATCTGGTAGCCCAAGCCCCCCGCCCCCACAATCCCGACGATCGCCGTTTCCCGCAAACACACTTCCCAGCGGTACAGGTCATAGGCCACAAACCGGGGTAAGGTCAGGGGCAAGATGCCGTACAGAAACACGAGACTGCCCGGTGCCCCCTGGGCTTTGAGGGCAACCAGGGGGCGATCGTCCAGATTTTCGATGACTTCGGTTTTGAGGCGACCCAGAATACCGAGATTGTGGATGCCCAACGCGATCGCGCCGGGTAAGATGCCCGGAAACAGGACATACAACCCTACCAAGGCCCACACGGGGGCCGGAACAGCACGACAGACGAGCAGCCCCAGGCGGGTACTCAAAAAAACACCCCACCCCAAAAGGCGTTGATGATAGGCCAGTGGCCCTGGATGCAACCAACCGCCAGGTAAAACCACGGTTCGGGCGGCGAAGAAGGCGGCTATCATTCCCCCACATCCCGCCAGGGCGATCGCCAACACAGACATGGCTGCCGTTTGGAGGGAGAGTGGCCCCAACTCATTCAGGTGGGTCAGATCGGGGGGAAAGGCTGCACGGCCCAGAATGGCCCACTGTTGGTAGGTTTCGGGTGCAGTCAGTTTGCTGAGGTCGGGGCGCACGATTTGAAAGGCACCAATAATCCCGATCGCGATCGCGGTACAGACCCCAATCGTTTGCCAGGGGGCAGGCGGTGGGCTTGGCGGGAGAGGTAGCTGAGCAGGCAGGCGATCGCGCCGACGATGGGTATTCAAATCTAGCCGACTGGGACAGCGCCACCACTGGCGCAACCGGGCACTTCCCACATCAACAATGCCGTTCAACACCACCAGCGCATCAATAAACAGCCACACCTCCTCATAGCGGAGGGATTGCAAACTCAGCAAAAGTTGGTAGCCTAGGCCGCCCGCCCCAATGAGGCCCAGAATGGTGGCCGAGCGGATGGAACATTCAAACCGATAAAAGCTGTAGGACAGTAAATTCAGCATGGCCTGGGGGAGCAACCCATAGGCAAAGGCCAGGAAGGGCGGCACACCACTATTCAATAGCGCCGCCAGAGGCGCACGCGGCGTTTCATCTAAAATTTCGGCAAACACTTTGGCGGTGATGGCCCCAAAGGGAATGGCGATCGCCAAGACGGCGGTTAAGGGATCGGTGCCCCAGACATTGACAAACAGCAAGCCCCAAATCATTTCATGGATGGCGCGGGGAATGGCAAAACCCGCCCGCACTAGCCAAACCCCGTGGCACGCAACTCGACGAACGGCCCAAACCGGAATGTGTTCCCCTTGCCGTTGCCCAAAAACAGTTTCCCACCACACTTCGGCACTCAACACTCCCCCAACGCTGCCTAAAACCAGGCTCAGCGCTGTACCGCAAATGGCATAGGCCAGAGTTTGAACGGTGGCGATCGCCGCGATTTGAAGTAAGTCGGGCTGGAGAGCGGGGTGCAAACTGGCTTGCCAAAACCGCCGTAGTTGGGGCCATCCACCCAGATTGACGATCGCCCGCTGGTTGTCGAGAGCCAGCCACAGGGCCAGCGCAATTGTGCCTACCGCGATCGCGCCCCAGCCCAAAACTGGAGTGTTGATCTGCCGCTGCCAGGAGTGCGATCGCGCCCGATGGTGTCCCTGCATTTCTGCATCTATTTATATAGATCAACGACTCGACCGTTGTGCCAAGGCCATTCTACCCTTACGGGCCAGGGGCCTCACCAGTGGTTAATAGGGCACGTTAATCGCATCTGCCGGACACTGAATCACAGCCCCAGCTTCTTGGGGCAACACAGGGGGATAGGTCGAAGGCCGCGTCGTTTCACACAACAAGCCTGCTACAGAGTCACTGCCCTGGGCCGTTTCTGCTAGAAACATGGCCCCACTAAAGCTCTTTAAACCCTCATTTTTGGGGGTTGCCGTCAACACGGCCTGCCCCTGCTCCCGTGTCACCAAGCGATAGGTGTAGTGGGAACTTTGAGCCATGATTGACGCCGATCGCTCCAGTTCTTCTAAGCTGCTCGCAAACCGTTTGTTCGTTTCATAAAACTGTTGCTGGGCTTTGTTCATCTGGGCCATGTATTGCCGTGCTGATTGCTCGATCGCCCCCTGCGATTCGGTATTGGGAGGTACGATCGCCTGGTTACTGGCGGCAATGGTGCCCACTCCGGCCTGAGTCGAGGGCCGACTGGCACTGCTGGGTAATCGGGTTGAAATCGCCCACACTCCCCCAATCAAAAAAGCACCAGCCCCAATCATCCCCGCCAGGACATAGGGCTTGGCAACTCGCCGCCGCCGGGGGGGCCGCCCTAGTTTTTGCCCCGGAACACTGGCCCGTTTGACCCGTTTTTTCTGGCCTTTGGGCCGTTTCGCTAAAGTCGGTTGGGAGGGGCCGGGAGTAACGACTTCCGTGGGGGGCATGGCGATCGCCGGGGGCATGGCAGGTCTACTGGCCCCGGCCAGGTTAAAAGAAATCGGAGTGCCTGCGGGTTGGGGTTTGAGGGCCGTAGGGGGCTGGAGCGAGCGGGCGATCGCTCGCAGCGAAGCCATTTGAGCCTGCGGTTGGGCCTGGGGCAACTGGGCCTCAGGTGGCGATTCTGGACGGGCGGGTGGTGCCACCGGGACGCTGGCCATTGCGTGGCCGTTGCCGCCCAGCGGGGTTTGGCTGGTGCCATTAATCGCCGCATTCAAGGAAAATTCTTCGACCCAAATTGGGGAATTTTGCCCCACTTTCCGGGCATAAAGCTTGACAGTTTGAATCGACTGGGCCGCAATAGTCGCCATCCCCGTGCGGACAAAACTTGCCAGGGTCGATTGACTCAACAACTGTTCTGATGTGAAAAAAACGTGCAAGCAGCTATTTTGTAAATTGGCCTGAGCCGAAACTCCACGCGGTTCGAGTACCAGATTCATCAAGGCGGCGATCGCCTCAGGATTCCCTTGCTTGGCCCGTTCTAAGAGATCAGACTGAGTCATCATAACGCTTGCTTCACGCCCCACAACACTGAAGAGTTGTTATCAAGATACTCGCAAACTAAAAAAAGGGAACAATTTCATCCCCCGGTCAAACGGTTGATTCAAAACGCTTTTCGTTGCCATTTCGCCTTACAATTTTGGCAAATCCTAAATTTCCCCTAATCCCTAGCGTCTCTAACCCTTCCTATGAGTATTGGCTATCTTGCACTGGTTCTCCACGCTCATCTTCCGTTCGTTCGCCACCCTGAGAGCGACTACGTTTTAGAAGAAGAATGGCTATTTGAGGCGATTACCGAAACCTATATTCCCCTCATTCAAAGCTTCGAAGGGTTAAAGCGGGATGGGGTTGAGTTTAAGCTCACCATGAGCCTGACTCCGCCGCTCATTTCTATGCTGTTAGATCCGCTATTGCAAGAGCGCTACAACGAACACCTCGCGAAACTGGAAGAACTCGCCGAGATGGAAATTGAGCGCAATGCCTACAACAACCATCTGAAATACTTGGCAGAACACTATGCCAAAGAATTCAATGGGGTGCGGCAGACGTGGGAAAAATATGGTGGCAACCTGATCAAAGC
Organism: uncultured bacterium; assembly: GCA_964475335.1. GTDB lineage: Bacteria > Cyanobacteriota > Cyanobacteriia > Leptolyngbyales > Leptolyngbyaceae > CAYYWG01. The sequence continues at coordinate 568,149 of CAYYWG010000001.1, read as the reverse complement.
ATTTAAACAGTTTTTTGACAGCAACAACCTGGAAATTATTACCTGCGGTGCCACCCACGGGTATTTCCCCTTGATGAAAATGTACCCCCAGGCGGTGTGGGCCCAAATTCAGGTAGCCTGCGAACATTACGAACAAACCTTTGGCCGTGCGCCCTATGGCATGTGGTTGCCGGAATGTGCCTACTACGATGGGTTAGAGCGGATGTTGGCGGATGCGGGGTTACGCTATTTCCTCACTGATGGGCACGGGATTTTGTATGGCCGGCCTCGGCCCCGTTTTGGCACCTATGCCCCAGTGTTTACGCCTGCTGGGGTGGCCGCTTTTGGCCGAGATCACGAGTCTTCTCAGCAGGTGTGGTCGTCGGAAGTGGGCTATCCGGGGGCGGTGGAATATCGCGAGTTTTACCGGGATTTGGGCTGGGATGCGGAATATGAGTACATCAAGCCTTACATTATGCCGAATGGACAGCGTAAGAATGTGGGCATTAAGTATCACAAGATTACGGGGCGGGGGTTGGGCTTGGGCGACAAGCAACTGTATGACCCGTATTGGGCACGCCAAAAAGCCGCAGAGCACGCCGGAAATTTCATGTTTAACCGGGCGCGGCAGGTGGAGCACTTGTATGGCATTATGCAGCGCAAGCCGATCATTGTGTCGCCCTATGATGCGGAGTTGTTTGGCCACTGGTGGTATGAAGGGCCGTGGTTCCTGGATTATTTATTCCGTAAGACCTGGTTTGATCAGCATTCCTATTCCATGATTCACTTGGCGGATTATTTGCGGGAACACCAAACCCAACAGGTGATCAATCCGGCGCAGTCAAGCTGGGGCTATAAGGGGTTTCATGAGTATTGGCTGAATGAGACGAACTCCTGGATTTATCCTCATTTGCATAAGGCGGCGGAGCGGATGATTGAGTTGTCGCAGCGGCCTGGGGCGGATGAACTGGAGCGGCGAGCGTTGAATCAGGCGGCGCGGGAGTTGTTGTTGGCCCAGTCTTCCGATTGGGCGTTTATCATGCGGACGGGGACGATGGTGCCTTATGCGGTGCGGCGCACCCGATCGCACTTGATGCGTTTTCACAAGCTGTATGAAGACTTGCAAGAGGGCAAGGTGGATTCGGGCTGGTTGGAAAAGGTGGAGGCGATCGACAACATCTTCCCCCAGATTGACTATAAGGTGTATCGACCTTTGTAATGCTCGGCGGTCAGCATCACCCGGTGTGGCTGGCGATCGCACGATTCGCGTACTTTCGGATGGAGCTTTGCCGGGAGGTGACTCAGGAGAACCCAATCCAAAATCCCGGACTGGCTCCGGCATGGGTGCCCAGAAGTGATGGCCTAGAAGCCGCTTTAGAACGACTAGGGTAATAAACCAGAAAACCAGGTTTGGTAAACGTGGTGTGCCATGCCCCAGTTTGGGCTAGGGGGTGGTAGCTTTGGTTGCGCGGATGCTGGGGATTTTGCGATATCCGCGATCGCAGGATTGAGTGCCTCGGCTTCCTCGTTGTTCCAGGCGTGATAGATGTAGGCTAGGTTTTCCATGCTGCTGGGTTGGGTTGGGTTTCTGAATTTAGAACACAACCCACCGGAGGGGGACTCAGGATAATTTGCCTCCTGCCCAAAACTAATGAGGGTGGGGCTCAGGGGCGGGCGGCCTGAAGGGGATGACTTTGGGCCGGGGACTGCGCTGGCGTGTGGGGGCTGGGTTCTGTTTGGCCTTGGGTTGCGCCTTCGTCGGGGCTGGTTTGGGCATCGGGTGGGGCTTGGGGCGTGGGGGCCGGGGCCGTGGTGCTTGGTGTGGCGGGTTTGGTGGGTGCGTTCAAGGTTTGGTAGACCAGCCGCGACACTTTTTGGATGAGGTCATAGGCGCGATCGTCGTTGAATTCCCGCTTGGCGAGGACTGCGATCGCGTAGCGTTTCCCACTGGGCATATCGACTAGGCCCACATCGCCAATTAAAGTGCCAATGTCGCCAGTTTTGTGGGCAATGGTTGCACCTTCCCCAATGCCCTGGGGCAATTGGCTATTGTTGACGGTGCGCCGCATGATATCCAGAATGCGATCGCGCGATCGGAGGGAAACTAATTCCCCCTGGCTGACCCGCACCATCAAGCTGGCCAGTTCCTTGGCGCTGGTGGTGTTGGTGCCTTTCAAATCCGGCAACATGTTGTTAAACCGCGTGACGGACAAGCCCCAAGCCTGAAAACGCTGGTTCAAGGCTTCCAGGCCCCCCAGCCGTTTGATCAGCATATTGGTTGCCGTGTTGTCGCTGATGGTAATCATCTTGCTGGCCGTTTCCAAGGCTGAAAACTTGGCCCCGACGGGCAAGTATTGCATGTCGCCGGAACCCTGCGCGACGGTGTCTTTGGTCATTGTCAGGGTTTCATTCAGGCTAATCTTGCCCGCATCCACATCCTGGAAAAAGGCAATGAGCACGGGGACTTTGATGGTGCTGGCGGCGGCTAAACTGCTGTTTCCGCTCCAATCTACATAGTTGTTGGTGTCGAGATCGATGAGGAAAACGCCGGGGGTAATACCAGTAAATTGCTGGGTAATGCCTTGAATCCCAGTTTTCAAAGAACCGAGTTCCTGGGCAAGTTGCAGATCGGTCTTGGGTTGGGTGGGCTGGGGCTTGGCATCCTCGCCAGCGGAATTGGCTTGTTTAACCGCTTGTTTGCCTAACTCGTTCCAAAAGGCTTGGTTCGCTGGGTTCCAGGCCGATAAGACGGTGCCCGCCAACACCCCAACCCCAATGCTTAGGATCAGCATCCGCGAGGCGTAGAGGGCGATCGCCATGCTGCGGGTGCGGGGTTGAAACAGGGGTTCGGTGGGGGGAGCCGGGGGGGCCGATCGCGAGGGCCGTTGCCGACGAGGGCGGGGGGCTGTAGCTTGAAGTTGGGTCGAATGTTGGAGTTGGGTTGGCTGTTGGAGTTGCGTCGCGGTTTGCAGCCGGGTTGGGGCATTGCCTTGGAGCTGGGTATCGCCGGTGCGATTTTTCCGCCAACGTGCGGCCCGATTGCCGTTGACTGGTAAGGGCACGACGGTGCTTTCAGCCGGGCTGGGCGATCGCCCCAGGGTAGACCGACTGGCACTATCGGCTGGGCCACGGCGTTCTGCTTCCAACCGGGATGCAGCATGGCGGAATTTGCTGAACCGATTGGGTGCGGTCGTTTTTTCCTCAGTGCGATCGGGCCGCCGTTTCGGGGTGGCAGCGGGTTCAGTCAGGCCCGAAAACCGTGAGGCAGGGCGATCGTCGGCTCGGGAGCCAGCGAAATGCGGTGGATTGCCAGAACCAGTGGCGCGGCCTGCTCCCTTGGGCGATCGCCCCCCCAGTAAACCAGTAGACTGGGCCGTTGCCTGATTACCACCGACTGTTGCCCCGTTGGCCAGGGCTTGCTGGCGATTGAGTCGTCGTTGTTTGGCTGATTGGCGTGCGGTTGAGCGTGAACCACGGGAACCTGGCCCTTCCAGGTGGGTCGGTTGATTCGCTGACTCTGATTTTGCGGCTTTTGGTTTGGGGGGCTTGGGCGGTGGTGTGGCCAGCTTGCGATTGGGGCGATCGCCCGCCGAATTGGACTTCGCGCCAAACCAGCTAAACCAGCCACGGGCATTTTCTCCGGCTGGGGGCGTGGGCTGGGCCGTCAAATCTGTAGGGCTTTGACCCACTTGGCTTTCTGGGGCGGTGCGGCCCCCCTGCTTTGGGGCGGGTTTTGGTGTGGGTTGGCCTTTGGCCTCGCGTTTGGTGCTAGCCGCCTGACTGCCGCGCGATCGCCCTTCTTGGGGTTGGGTGCGCCGTGGGTCTGCCGCCGAACCAAGGAACTGAGAAGCGGGGTCTTTCCGCGCTGGCAGCTCGTTCCGTGCCGCTGTTTCCTTCCGGGCTTGTGGTTCTTTCCGGCGTGGACGCATGAGCCCAAATTCACTTTGACGCGCTTTCCGTGACGAATCTCCAGATTCCGGCATACCCCGCTCCAGCACTAATTCACCGCAAACGTTAACAGAATTATGGCGACCTGTCGAGCAGATCAATGCAAAGAATCTTACAGTGATTTATCCCTGCGGTGGCAAAGGTTGGCCGATGGGCGACGCGGGGGATGGAACGGTTGCGGAACTGGGACTGGCCAGGGCTGCTGGGGTAACTATGCAGAAACTCTTAAAACTGTGTGGGCCAGAAAATTGCCTTGTTCATCCAGCACGGCGATGATCCCGCGATCGCCCAGGCAATCCCGGATCGAGTATGGTGTAGCGTGACCACCTGCATAACTCTGGTTGCGCCATCTCCTATGCCGCCTTCGAATGCTTCCCGTCCTGCGACGGCTGACCTCATGGCGATCGCCACCTTGGGTATCGCCTTGTTATCTGTATCTTTTGCACCAATTTTTATTCGGCTGAGCGAGATGGAATTGGGCGCGAATGCCACAGTGTTTAATCGCTTTTTTGTGTTTTTCGTTGCCTTTGGGATTGGGAAAAGTTTGCACCGCCAGGGAAACCCGCTGACTGAGCCTGAACCTGGAGCCGACTCTCCCCCGGCGCGATCGCCCTGGCTATTGTTGGCAAGTGCGGGGGTGGTTTCCACTGTTTCCTTGGTACTGTGGGCGGTGTCTTTGCAATATACGACCGTGGCTAAATGCATGTTGTTAAACAATCTCACCCCCCTCTTCACCAGTTTGGGCGGTTGGCTGTGGTTTGGCAAACGGTTTGATGTGCGGTTTCTGGCGGGAATGGCGATCGCGATCGGGGGAGCCATTGCTCTGAGCGTAGAAGATTTGCAAGGTAGCTCTGGCTTGTTGCTTGGTGATATTTATGCGCTGTTGTCTGCTGTTTTTTTGGGTGCTTACTTTTTAATAGTGGAACAACTGCGTACCCGTCTTTCCGCCACCACAATTTTGCTCTGGCGGTGTGCGGTGGGCAGTGGGGTCTTGCTCCCCATTGTGTTGCTTACAGAGGGCCAACTGTTTCCCCATACAGTTTCGGCGATCGTGGCTGTCATCGGTTTAGGGCTAGTGAGCGAAGGGTTAGGTCAGCGCCTATTAGCCGATAGTATGGATAAGTTTTCGTCCAGTTTTATTGCCTTGTTTTTATTGCTAGAACCAGTGATCAGTGCAATTTTGGCCTGGCTCATTTTCGAGGAAAAAATTAGTCCGATTACCTGGCTTGGCTTTGTCATTGTTTTAACAGGAATTTATCTCGCTCAGTCCAGTCAAACTGCAATGCAAATAGGCTCAAATGCAACGGTCGAAAGTGCCGCGATCGCGATCGCAGATTTGGAGTTAGAGCAACAGTGAAAGTGCCCAAGACCGCGATCGCGCTTTTTAGGATGGAAATTCTGCGCTTATATACTGGTCTTAAATTCCATAATGGGGTTCTCCAAACAAAACAATCGAACAGTTGAGATTGTTAAGCACGCGCGTTGTCACATCACTCACGGCGAGGCCAGCAATTGTGCGTCGCCGGACAGAGCGCAAAATCACCAAATCGTAATCCCGTGCAGTTTTGATCACCCCTTGGGCCACATCATCTTGGTACAGCACTTGAATATCAAAAGGCACGGTTGGATGGGTTTGTGCAATTAAATGCGTTAATTCAGTCCGAAATGTGGCGATCGCGCTTTCTGGGGTTTGGCGATCGCAAACGTGCAATAACGTAATGACCCCTTGATTAATTTCTCGGACTAATAAACCTAATCGGACTGGGCGCAGCGCTTGAGGATCCAAATTTTTAATTGGGACTAAAATCCGCTGAAAACTCTGGGGTTCATCCAACAATCGCATTACCGCAACCGGACAGTGGGCCGACCAAAAGACACTATCTGTCACTGTGCCAAACAAGCGAGCTTGTAAGCCCGATTTAATATTCCAACCCATTAAAATAAGGTTGGCATTTTGTTCTCGTGCTGTTCGACTAATGCCATAAGCAACTTCATTATCAATCCGAATAATCGGTTGAGCTTTAACTTGGAATTCCTGCGTAATGGCGATCGCTTTGCTTAATAACCGCCGACTTTGTTGCAAGGCTAGGCTAAGTTCTGGATCATCCATATGACTATGGGATTTCGCGATCGACAAGGGTACAACTAGCCCATTTTCTTCTTTACTGGCTAGTAAAGCACCCATTTCAATCAAATAACGTTCGGTATGGGGATTGTAAATTGGTACTAATACCGTGAATTGATGAGGGGCGATCGTTGGTGTCAAGAGTTCATCCTCTTGCAGGGGCACCTCTGTTGTGACGGAACTGCTCTGCCAGTCCATTTCGACAGACTTTAGATCGCCAGGAGAAATCGGTAATTTACGTGCAAATTTTGAGGTGATAAGTGGCCCTAAAATCGACGTGACAAGCATTAAAACGACAACGCCGTTAAACACAGAGCTGGGAATAACGCCGACCTTAACTCCGACCTGGGCTGCGGCCAGAGTTGCGGCTACCTGGGGTAAGGATAACGACCACATGGTGAGCGTTTCATCCCAGTTGTATCGATATAAAAACTTGACGACAAAAGCAGCCAAAAATTTACTGAGAATCAACCCCAATACAATCGCCACGGTCAGCAAAAGTTCAGTGCTCAATGTTGCAATTAAGCCGGATACACTCAGCAACAAACCCATATCGACGAAGAAAAAGGGAATAAATAGGGTGCTGCCAACAAAAACAACTTTTTCTTCGACGGGGCCACGACCGATCACATCATTAACAGCAAGCCCTGCCAGAAAAGCGCCAACAATTTGTTCAACGTTAACGAGTTGCGCTCCAACAGAGGCCAGAAAAACAACTAATAAGACGAAGAGAAATTGTTTACTTTGATCGTCACCACTCCGCCTAAAATATTCTTTGCCAAGCCACCGAAATCCAAATAAGACGATCGCGGCATAGAGCGCCAGACCACACAATTGAGCAATCAAAAACGTGGGGGTGAAATCGCCAGCGTGGACTGCGACACAAATCGCGAGGACTAACAAGGCGGCAATATCGGTAAAAATTGTTGCCCCAATGGTGACTGCAACTGATTCGTGCCGAGCGACACCCAATCGCTTCACAATGGGATAGCCCAGTAAGGTATGGGAAGCCATGAGGGAACCAATCAGGATCGAGGCATTCCAATCCATGTTAAAGATTCGCCCTACGGTTGTCCCCATAATCATGGGAACGATAAAAGTAGAAAAGCCGAAGCCAAGAGAGCGATTTTTACTTTTCCGAAATTCTAGGAGATCAATTTCGAGGCCAGCCACAAACATCAAATAGATTTTGCCAATATCAGATAAGAGTTTGATGGTTTCTGATTTGGAATTGAGCAGGTTAAGCCCATCTGGCCCTAAACATAAACCAGCTACCAGAAGCCCGACTAATCCGGGGAGGCGTAAGCGTTCAAAAATGGGTGGGACGATGAGGATGACGAGCAGCAGAATGGTAAAAGCCGCAAGGGGATTACCAGTAAACCAATGCACAAGATTTGGCATATAAGCAGGCGTTAGAAGGGTAGGCGTTAAAGGTCTAAAAAATGGTGATAACGTTGTTGAATAGGAATTCCAAAAAGAGCTAGTTTGCGTTAAGTTCGCGATCGCAATGTTTTTGAGAGATAGCTGATTTCACGGAACAGGAATGGTGCTGATTGCGCTCAAGGTTGGCTGGTACAGGGGGCTAGTCATTGTGTGCTAGAGCTTCGGTTCCAAGGTTTATTTTTACCTGGATCGCAAATAATTTTGGAAATCAAGGATAGAAATTTTCTAATCCTCTAAGAAGATAGGGGAAGTGATAGGAATTTAATAATAATTTTTATGATTCTGCTGCTTGATTTTGAGAAATGCTGGGGGCATCTGTCACGATCCAACTGTTACAGATGAACTAAGGGCAACAACAGTCTCTATCAAGCTATTTAATTGCTGCCGATCGCGGTCGATTCACCTTGTTTGACTAATAAACATGACCAAGATTTTTTGTTTTTCCTCTGCGGCTCACGGCACAATCACAAAACTAGGAGCGTAGGATTTGATTGAATTGTTAATTGGGTTGAATCGTGCTCTTTTTATCCAAAAATAGATTAAGGGGCTAGTGGCATTTGCCGTTTGGGCAGGCTACGGCGGCTAAACCCAGGAAAAGAGAGCGGCCCTGGGGGAAAATCAGAAGCCGTGCGGGACTTTGCTTGTGGCGCTGACCCAGGTAATTCAATTTTTGTCAAGTCAAGTCAGGCTCAAAAAACATGAAAAAATGGGACTAAATGTAACGAAAAATTGAGATTATTAATCTGTGTCAAAGAAACAAGATAGACTTTTTGAGTCTTTTGATTAATTTAATAATCCTCAAAAGTGGCTCCTACTCTGCTTTAGGAAGATGAATTAGCCGATGAAAAGGGCTTGAATTAGTGCCCTTTTTGTGTCTGTGCAAAATTTTTGTGGATTCGCTCTAATTTTTTAGGTTTTAGAGGTACTCAATGACGATCATCCCAGGCACTCCCGTTAAACTCCCTGATGGCCGCGATGGGGTTGTAATTCCAGCGCCTCTGTGGTCTCGCGATCGCGTGCTGGTGAAAGTGAAGGGAGGCCGCAAGTGGTGGTACAAGGTGAGTGAATGTGTGCCGATTGTACCCGTTTCGTCGTAGTGCTGTTCGGGCTAGAACGGACTAAGGCGAGGTCAGTTGTGGCGTTTGTGAATGGCCCGCTGGACAAGGGGGGCTAGTTTTTCTTTCCAATAGCGAATTTCGGGGTAGTCATGGGTGACCTGAATGGCGATCGCCCATTCCCCATCGCGCACAGCTTTTTGGGCTGCGTAATACTGGGCTTCAGCGGTGTGCCATTGTTGGGGCCATTGATGAATGGCGAGTTGGGCGGCTTGGTAGGCTTTGCTTTCCTTAGTGATGCTTTGGGCCAGGGCGATCGCGCCGTTCAGGTTGCCCGCTTGATATTGTTCCATGGCGATCGCCAGCAGTTGGGTGCCGTTGACATCGGGTGCGATTTGCGTTCGGTTGCCTTGGGGGAGATGGTTAGCGGTGCTGGTATCAGAACAACTGGTGACGGTCAATTCTTTGTAAACCCAGCCTTGCACGGGGCTGTCGATTTTGAGCCACCCGGCATTTTCATCTGCAATGGTCAGAAGGGTGCCGTTGGGCAGGCTGGTGATCCGATTATTGTTGGCGACCACGGGGCTAGACCGGACATTGAGCGGTGGGTTGGGGTCGGCAATGATGGTTTGGCAAGCAAAGGGGGCATCGGCGGTGGTGCTGCTGCGGACAAGGCGCAAGGCGGTGATGCTGGCATAGATGCAACTGGCGATGGCAATGGGCAGCGCAAAACTGCCGAGAATCCATAAGGCAGAAGGCCATTTGGCTCCTGTTGGTTGTCCCATGTTGTGTCTCCGATCGCACCCGATGATCGCTCTGAGGCTCAGGCCCAGATACATGACTGTATACCAGATCTTGATGTTTGTGCAGTTGGCTGGTCAGGGGCTTGGGCTAGGGGCGATCGGGGGGATTGTTCAGGGCTGAAGTGCCAGCGATCGTGCGGAGGTTTTGACACCGCAAGAGTTCTACAAAGGTCAGGCCGGAGCGCTGTTCAATTTGGGCGACTTTTTCAATCGCGCTGAGCAAAAAGCGGGCAGCAGCAGCTTCGGTATAACCTCGGCGTTGGGCCACAGCCAAGGCGCTGGTATCGGCATCCAGTTCGCGCTGGGTGCTGCGGTTGTCTCGCCAAATTTGGGTTCCGGCGATCGCGCCCAAGGCCCCTGCCACAATCACACCCACGGGATCTGCCTGTACTGCTTCGATCGCGATGCCCACGGCACTGACCACGACCATACCCTGATACCACTTGGGCTGAAACCATTGAATACCCAGGCTCCAACACACGGTACGGAGCACGAGCAAATCTTGTTCTTCGATGGTGAGTTGGTTCAGTTGGTCAAAGTTGATTGAAACCGGGCGATCGCTCATCCACGGCAGGGGAAAGGGGGTGCTGATGACCTGGCGCTGGGTCGGTTGGCTGACTAGCTTGGTGCACATGCGTCCCGAGGCCGGCAGCATATCCATTAGACGGCGAATCTCAGGTTCGTATCCAGGCATAAAAGACGCTTCATCCAGAACGACGGAGTGGGAAGGGCAGGTGGCCAGGTTGGGCTGCAAGGCTCAGCCTGCAACGTTACGAGGATTTCTACAAGGGTTCGAGGCTGGTGGCGAGGGCCGAGAGGGCATTGGGCAACTGCGATTGTCCAGTTTCGGTGGCGGCAATCATCAGCAACAACACCGTTTGGGGATTAGGCCGCACCAAAATCGTGCCACTCATGGGCTGGGCCTGGTTGCCAATGGTGAGGCTGCCTTGCCAATCCATCACTGCGCCCCCTTCACTTTCGAGGCGGGGCGACCCCGGTTGGAACCCTTCCCCCCGCTGAAATTCGGCGATCGCGACTTTGGCTAAACTTTCGCTGTTGTCATACCCGGTGATCAGGCCAATGGGGTTGCCCAGGGGTTGGGCCTTGGCGACGACGGAATAGGCCACACTGCCATCTGGGGCTTCAATGATGACGGAACCGGCCAGGGGGGTCACCCGATAGCCAGCTAATACCCCCACTTTGAAGCGACCGGCGGGATCTTGGTAGTTGCCACTGAGGGGCAGGGGCGCAGCCGTGGACGCGGGGGGCGCACTGGGGGCGGGAATGGCAGAGGGGGCCACGGGCACCTGGGGCAGGGGTTGATCGGGGTTGGTGGGGACGGGGGGCGTGGGTTCTGGGGTTTGGGCGATCGCCAGAGGCGTTGGGCCAAACTCTTGGGTTAGCCAAGGGCCTGTCAGGGCAATCGCGATCGCCGCGAATATGCCCAACATACTGAACCAGCGGTATTTTCGTTTCATTGTTGTGTTTCCTGTTTGCGTTTCCTCGGAGGGCTGGTGGGGAGAACTAAAGGCGTGAGGTGGCCCCAGAATCGAGCCGGGGCGGGGCCTGCGGGAGGGTTGGGTTATTTGCCAATAATGGTGGGGTTGCCTGTGTTGTATAAGCCAGCGATGCACCCAATCATCAAGGTGGCCAGGGTCGCTGCCCAGAGGGCTTTCCAGCTCAAATCCACAATTTCCCGGCGGCGGGATGGCACCAGGCTGACCAGCCCACCAACGAAAATGCCGAGAGAAGGCAAATGGGCAAACCCACACAGGGCATAGCTCACGACGACCAGAGCGCGATCGCTGAGCAAGCCTTGGCTGGAAAGGACTGCCAGTTGTTGGTAGGAGGGAATTTCAGTCAGGATGAGGCGTTGCCCAATGAGGCGGGAGGCTTGCCACAGTTCTGGCCAGTTGAGCGATGCGCCCGTTAAAAAGGTCAGGGGGAGGAACAGGGCTCCGGCAAGATTTTGGAGGGAGATGACCTGAAAGACGTTGCCAATGCCCCGTACAAACGGTTGGGTGCTGGTTGATAACGATGCCAGGTTGACGAAGAAGAGATTGACCAGGGCGACTAATCCCAAAATGGCGACGAGCAGGGCCGCGATCGCGACGGCCAGTTTCACCCCATCCATTGCGCCGACCACAATACTTTCCATTGGCCCCAGGTAGGCCGGATCGTCGGGGGGTGGGGCTTGAGGGTGAGGAGGTTCTTGGGGCACGGGCGGCCCCTCCGGTGCATCAACGGGGGCAAGGGTGGGGGCCGCGTCGGTTTGCAAGGGGGGAATGGCTGAAGACACGACGGGTGGTGACACGGCGATCGCCTGTGGGGCGGTCGTTTCGGCCAACTTCTGTCCAGAGGTCAGGGGAGTCTGGGTTTCGGGCACGATGATTTTTGCCACCACAAAACAAGCTGGAATGGCCATGATGGAGGCAGAAACCAGGTGCCCGGTGATGTTCGGAAACACGGGGCGCAACAGGCCCGCATACAAGGCCAAAACCGTGGACGCAATGCTGCCAAAGCAAGAGGCCAGAATGGCACACAACTCGCTGCGGGTCATGTGTTGCAGATAGGGGCGGACGACCAGGGTGGCTTCGATGCCCACAAAAATGTTGCTAGCGCCACTGAGGGCTTCGGCCCCGCTCAATTTCATGGTGCGCTGAAAAATCCGCGCAAACAGGTTGATGATGGGTTGAATCAGGCCGAGGGCATAGAGCAGGGCGGTGAGGGCGGAGAAGAAAATGACGCTGGGTAAGGCCCGGAAGGCAAACACATACCCCAGGTTGAGAAACTCTGGCCCCAGACGATCGCCGGGAACGGGGACATAGGGAGGGGCGATCGCGCGGGCTAACCAGCGACCCGCCAACACCGGGCCGGGAACGAAGGCTCCATCGGGCACAAACAACGGCCCAAACAAAAACCGTGCCCCGGCTTCCGTGGCATCCAAAATGGAGTTGATGGCCTCACTCAAGCCCACCAACAAACTGCGGGTGACGGGCACTTGAAACACCAGCAACCCCAAAATGAGTTGTAGCCCAATTCCCCACGCGATCGTCCGCCACGGCATTACACGCCGATTTTCCGACGTGAGCCATGCAATGCCGCACAGCGCAATAATTCCGATAAACGATAGGACATTTAAAGCCATAGCAATACCCATAACCGACAAGCGAGCGGGTTAGGAGGGGGGCTGCCCACGGATGCAACCCAACAGCAACTCCTAAATTCCGACTGGCCTTGCGGCAAAAAGACAAGTGAACAAGCGTGTGAAGAGGAGAATTTAAACCTAGGCTTTCGGGAAAAGCCTGAAAATACGCTGAAAGAGGGATTTTGATAGAAGCGTACCGCAACCCGTGCGATCGCCAATGTGAAACAGAAAATCCCAATGAACCCGATCTTTACTGGAAAATTATAGGTGCTTCTGGTCTGTTCACCCTGCCTCTTTGGAATTTCCTGAGCGAATCCCTGGGCTATTCTGTGGGCGGGGCTTGGGGGGCTGTGGCCTGCAAATCGGCTTGATAGGTTTGGCGGAGTTCCAGCCACTGCTGTTGGAGGGCGGGGGGTGTGGTGTAGTTCCGTTGCAGCAAAATCACCCCATCTTGAAGATCCCGAATGCCGTATCCCTGGGTTTGCCACTGGTCAATAAAGATGAGCAGATCCCGCAAGGCGGCGCGTTCGGTTTTGAAGGCGGGTTGATATTGGTGCAGTTGCCACAAGTCCGCAATGCCATATTCAACGGTTTGCACCTGTTGGTTGTCGTCCCGATATTGCAAATAGGGTATCCGCAGCACAGCCCGCCGGGTGGAGAGGTGGGGCACGATGTAGGTGGTCGCTGAGACGGGGGCATCGGCGGGAATCTGAGCCAGGAGCGATCGCACCGCTCCGGCGTGTTCCCACTGGCGCGTGATGGGCACATACACCCACGGGTCAAACGAATCGGGAATGACGAAGTAAAACGCCCGATGGGGACTTTTTAGAAACGTAATCAACAGCGACAAAATGATCAGCCCCGTCCAGATTTGGCGAAACCGAGGTCTGAAGCGATCGCGATGCACTGACCACCACAAAATAGCCCCATAAAATAAACCGGGAACCAGGGTGATGGCATAGCGGATATAAATCGAAAAGCGCGACTCGCCCCCTTGCAAAAACAGTTGGGCCAGGGGCGTACTGACTAAAACCCAGGCACTCGGTGAAGCCAGGGATACAAAAGCCAAAGGCAAGGTTTGTGCCAACAGGTAAAAGAGCTTTTGATCCAACGCGCTCAGGACGTGTTGAATTAACTTGACGGGGTTCGTCAGAATGGACACCAGAATTTCCGCCGTCGAGGCTTCATTGCCCGTGGCAAAGTGGCCAAACCGCTCGATCATGAACCGCTGGGAAATGTCGCGGGAAAACATCGGCATGAGGGTATTGGTGGCCAACATGACATAGCCAAAGCCCAGGCCACACAGCCCCACCCCCACCCAGGGAAAGCGGCGACTCAAGATGAGATAGAGGCCGATCGCAAACAGCAAAATGCCCGCATCTTCCCGAGCGAGCACCGTGCAAATAGCCATTGCCCAAAACAGCCACCACCAACGTTTTTCCAGGGCCAGGAAGAGGGTAAACAAAAACAGGGGAATTTGGCTGAGATCGTGAAAGTTGGATAGGGTGGGGCCGATGACGGCGACTGCACCAAAATAGCTGGCTGTAATCATCAACGCCAGGGCGGGCTGGAGATAGTGTCGCGCGAGGGCATACAGCACTAGGCCACCCGCCGTCACCACCAAGGATTGCAACACGACCAGCGTTGCCGCACTGGGGAAGAGCGCATACAACGGATGCCAGAGCAGCAGCACCGGATCAAAGTGTTGGCCCAGCCGATGGTAAAACACCGTGGGCACCTGGTTGTCGTGGACGACCGCCCCCGACAGCACTGACGAGAGAGAACTTTGGAAAAAGCGCCCGTGAATCCCGTTCCAAAATAACTGACTGAAAATGCCCTGGTCGTAGGAGGCATAGAAGGTGAAATAGCGGTGTAACCCGATGAGCAGAGTTACGCCCAAAAAAATTGCCGCCAGTAGGAAAACGGGCTGCAACTCTGTACGATATTTTGACCAAACTGCTTTAACAGCAACTCCAGGATTTGTTTGAGACATAGACCCAGCACCGAATCAGGCGATCGCCAGTGTCACCATAGCATGGAAGGCGATCGCAGATTTTCCATCCCTAGCGGTTGCTGCCACCAAAACCCTAGCGGGGGGAGGTTCTGGGGGCAGGACTTGCTGCCGGAGCCGGAGGAGCCACGGGCGCAGCAGGCGTTGGACTTGCTGCCGGAGCCGGAGATACTGCGGGTGCAGCGGGCGTTGGACTTGCTGCTGGAGATGGCGGAGCGCTGGGGCTAGGCGCAGGACTGACCTGGGCCGGAGGCGCTTCTGGGGTGCCCAAAATGCTGTCATTACTGGGCGTATAGAACACGCCGGAGACAGCCCCAATCATCATCGTGGCCAGGGTGCCAGCAAATAGGGCTTTCCATCCCAGTTCTGAGATATCTTTCCGCCGGGAGGGGATGAGGGCGATTGTGCCACCCACAAAGATGCCAACAGATGCCAGATGGGCAAAGCCAGACAGGGCATAGCTGATAATCAACATGGCTCGGGGGGACAACAGCCCTTCCCCAGCCAGCTTACCCACAGCGTTGTAGGGGGGAATGGCGGTTTCAATGAGTCGCCGCCCAATAATCACCGACGATCGCCACAGTTCATCCCAGTTATCTGATACCCCAGTCATGAAGGTCATGGGCAAGAACAAGACCCCCAAAACGGTCTCATAAAACGGAAATACTTTTTTAATGATGAAGACAAAACCCAGGATCAGAATGAGGACAGCGGCGATCGAAACCGACATCTTGACCCCATCCAAGGCTCCCACGATCGCTGCATCTAGCGGACTCATGCGCTCAATCGGTTCACCAGCCACAGTCTCCTGGGGGGGAGCGGGGTAGTCGGCATCGTCAAAGTCGGCATCGACTTGCCGGGATCGTGGGGCTTCGTCACCGAGGGGGGCTTCGCCACGCAAGATTCGGGCGAGGTTTTCATCTTCGTCGGTGGCGGGCACTTCTGCCATTGGGATCTGCTTGGCATCTTCAACTAATTCTTTCCGGCTTGTGGGCGATCGCAGCTTTGATGCTTTTGGTTCCTTGGGCAGCCCACCCATAGTCAGGGGGCGTTCGGTCTCTGGCACCAGGATTTTAGACACCACAAAACAGGCCGGAATCGCCATGATGGAGGCGGAAACCAGATGCCCCAGAATGTTGGGGAAAACAGGTTTGAGGGCACTGACGTAAATCGCCAATACCGATGAAGCCGCAGTGCCAAAGCAACAAGACAGAATGGCACACAACTCACTGCGCGTCATTTTGGCCAAAAACGGCTTGACGACGATCGCCGCTTCAATGCCCACAAAAATATTGGCGGCCCCACTCAGCGACTCCGCCCCGCTCAACCGCATGACCGCATAAAAAATCTTGGCAAAAATATTGGTGATGAGTTGAATGACCCCAATGTTGTAGAGCAAGGCCATCAACCCAGAGAAAAAGATGACCGTGGGCAGGGCGCGGAAGGCAAAAATATAGCCAATGTTGACATTTGGTGTTTGGCCCGGTTCAGGCACAATGTTGTTGCCAAAGACAAATCTGGCCCCACTGTCAGCGGCTTCAAACACGATATTCAGCAAATCGCTGAACCCTTGTAACCCCAGGCGAGTGGGCGGAAACAGAAAGACCGCCGCCCCCAAAATAAGCTGGAGGGCGATGCCAGTGAATACGGTGCGCCACGGTTGCACCCGCATCCGACGATTTTCTGAAAATAACCAGGCAATAAAACAGAGGCCAAAAATGCCCAGGAAAGACAGCCCATTGAGGTATGAAAATGCCATGAATCTTGCCCTCAAGCCGGAAGTTTTGGTGACATGGCGATCAAACGCGATCAAGCCATAACCAAAATACGCGCAACTAGGAATTTGGTCTCATAAAAGCGATCGCTGTTTTCAAAACTTAATTAGCCGGGGACGAGAAATAGGGCATGGCTGGGCCGGTGGGGGCGATCGCGGGGGGCGTTAGCGTTCCGGGGCCAGAGCCATCAGTTTGAGATGGGTTGGATTGGCAATGATTTCTTTGGCGAGTAAATAGCCCGAAATCGTCCAGGTTTGGAATTTGCGTGCCCCTTTGCCAATTAACCGCCCTTCGGCCCCATCGTAGTATTCGGGCCAACTCTCCAGTTTCAAGCGCCGTTCCGCGATCGCGATCGCATGGTGGGCCAACTCGCCCCGATCCATCGTTTTGGCGGCTGCCGTCAACATCCACAACAGCACGGGCCAACTGCCGCCGTTGTGATAAGACCACGCCCGATTTTTGGGGTCGGCCCCGGTCACAATCTGCCATTCCATGCCATCCACAGCGGGATAGCACAATTTCATCGGCATGTGCCCGATCAGATCACTCCAGCGCAACTCGATCAAATTCAGGATTTTGTGGGATTGTCGTTCCGTCGTTAGGGACATCAAAATGGCCATCAAATTCCCGATCGCAAAAAACCGGGTATCCATTTGGGATGGCCCCAAATTCCCCGCGAGATACCCCGCTGCATCGGGCAACCACTTCGCCAGGTTGTAAAACGGAATGGATTCTGCGTAGATGTTGAATTGATTGAGCGCCTCTTCGCCATATTCTTCCACCCGAAAGCGATAGATTTCATTCAGGCGATCGGGATCAAGCCAATAGTTTTCCCGCAGTTGCTTTTTGAGTGGCCCCAAGCGTCCCTGAATCGCCTGGATGGTGAGTTGATTGTCTTGATTGGGCACCAACAATTCCAACCCAACGCGCAACGCCCCATAAAATAAGGATTGGATATCGAGGGGGTGGCCATACATGCCCATGCGGCGATCGATCATGCTGGCCCCATCGGGTACGAGCACCATCGGATACATATCAAACCGGGTGACAAGGCAGAGTTGCAAGATCAGCCGAATGCCTTCCTGGATATCTTCGCGACAAACGAACTCCGTATCTTGGGTAGCCACAAAATAGGCCCGAAGCAAAATCAACCACCACAAGCCCGAATCGGCTGGGGCGACGCGCCCGATCGCGTGGTCACCAAAGTCGGCCTTGATTTGTTCTTGCCCATTGACGGATTGGATCTTGAAACTGGCTGGCATCAACCCCCGGCTGGGTTTGGAGGCATCAAGCTGGGTCGTTTTCGGCTGGAGTTTGAGCGTGATGATCAGAAAATTGCGGACAATTTCGGTTTCACCCCGAATCAGGAATAGCAGCGCCGCTGAAACAAAATCCCGCACGAAACATTGGTCATAGTTGAGGGCGGGGCTATCGGGGTCGCGGGCGGCGATCGTCCCCACGGGCCGCCCCTGGTAGTAAATGATGGATGCGGCGAGGGCATCCCAAGCCTCTTCTGCAATGGTGCGTTCTCTCAAGCCCTGCTCCTTGTCCTTCACAAAATCGATCCTTGCTGTTGGTTGAGTGTGGAATGGCACGCCATGATGATGGGTGGGGATGGCCCGGTGTGCGGGTTCCCGGCGGGGCTGGGCGATCGCCGTTGCCTAGGGGTGCCGGGAGGCGGTGGGAGGCTGGCAGCGATCGCTGGCACAGGTGGCTGGTGTGCGGTTGGCGAGGATGGTGTCAATGTCCGGTCGCCCAGTCAGGGGTAGTCGCCATTTGGCCCAAACGCCGTAGACCCGGTTGGCGATCGCCTCGATAACGGGAATGCGGGTAATGGCATAGACCCAGCCCAGGCCCAAAATTTCGTACACCCGCCGAAACACGGCCACATCCCGCAGCACGGTGCCATCCGGCAAAATGGCATGAATCCGCCCCATCGCAGTTGCAAAATCAATCCCGGCATTCGCGACGGCATCATACCCCGGATCGGCAATATCAACAAATTTCACCAGGCCGCGTCCGGCATCCCGTTGGCGCAAAAAGTTCACCTCTTTCAAACACAGGGGGCAATCTCCGTCATAGAGCAATTTGATTTGCCAAGCGGGCGATCGCTCAGCATCCAGGCTGGGAACGGAGCGCCCAGGGACTGGGGCAAAGGGTTGGTCTGTCATGGCAGTGATGGTTGGTGACAAAAGGGTGCGCGATCGCGCTTCGTTTGCATTTTAAGAAAAATTACACAAAATGACGATCTGCCCCCCGGCGGCCCCTCGCCCTGGGTATGCTCCCTGCCACCACTCCCCACTCCCTAGTGGGTTGGCAATGACAAGCGGATGGTGAATTGAGTCATGCCGTTTTGCGATTGAAAACTCAACTGCCCCCGGTGCAATTCCTCAATGATGCGTTGGCTCGTGACCAGGTTGAGGCCCACCCCATGACCAGTTGTTTTTGTCGTAAAAAATGGTTCAAACATACGGGATTGAAATTCGCGGGGAATCCCGATCCCATTATCTTCAATACAAATCATCAAAATATTATCGGGTTCAGTTTCAACTTTGATGCCTAAACGAGGCTGAAATGACTCATCATAGGCCCGTTTTAGTTTTTCTTCTAAGGCATCAATGGCGTTATTAATTAGATTGAAGATGGCTAAATTTAATTGCGCCGCATGGCAGGTTAATGGAATTACATCACCATAGTTTTTTTCAATCTGAATCATGATGTTATCAATACGAGAAAAAAGCCGATGTTGTAAAATAGATAAACAGCTTTCAATACTTTCGTAGATATTCACTTGCTTAATATCAGACTCATCTAGACGAGTAAACAGCCGCAATGCTAGCACGACAGAATGGATACGATTGGCTCCATTTTTCATCGATCGCAAGATGTTTTGGACATCCGAACTCAGAAACTCTAGATCAAGATCTTCAATTAGTTTCGCGATCGCGGGTGGCGCTTCTGGATACTCCTGCTGATAGACTTCAACGATCTGGAGCAACTGATAAACATAGTCACTGGCGGGTTGAATGTTGCATAAAATAAAACTGAGGGGATTGTTGATTTCGTGGGCAACACCGGCCACCACATCCCGTAAGGTAGACATCTTTTCCCGTTGCACAAGGTTCGCTTGCGCAATTTTGAGTTCTTCCAGGGTTTGTTTTAGTTGTTGGTTTTGCTGTTCTAAGTTTTTTTGGAGTTGGCGAATCGTCAGTTGAGTTTTAATTCTGACTAAAACTTCTTCGAGCTGAAAGGGTTTGGTGATGTAATCAATTCCACCGGATTGAAACGCCTTGACTTTATCGATCGCTTCATTACCCGCGCTCAAAAAAATGACTGGAATTTCAGCGGTGGCTGAATTTTTTTTCAATTCTTGACAGACTTCATAGCCACTTAAATCGGGCATATTCACGTCTAACAAAATGAGATCCGGTGGCAGCGCTTGGCTGGCTCTGAGAGCCATTTCGCCATTCAAAGCTTTACGAACTTGGTAGCCTTGTTCGCCTAAAAAATTAGATAGAAATCGGATGTTGTCGGGAAGATCATCAACAATGAGAATATCGGCTGTGTCATTTCTTCTAACGGCTTGACTACTCATATTAATAGTAATGGGGGAGTCTAAATAACAGCTTTGTGATGGGCGATAAACAGCCGTATTCAGCCTGGGTGGAGGTGCACACCCTGACGCAATCGAGTCGAGTACGGGGCCTGGGCGATCGCCCATTGGGGTAATAGAACTATAGCCGTTATCCAGGCTATTTCCCGAGCGCTTGCGTCGCTTTAATAATGCTTTCAAAGTGGAAGTTTTCGGTGAGTTCAGTTAAGGCCCGAATTAAGTGATCGTGTTCTGTGGGAATGGCTTGGATCAGCTTGAGCACGGCGGAATCGCTCCCTTGGATGGCCGCCTCGTAGAGGGATTGCAGCCAATCCGGCGGCATGATGCTGGTGAGGGTGGGGCCTAAGTCGGCAGTGGCGATCGCCGGGGGTGGGGTGGTTTCGCAGGGGGCGGCGTAGAGGTACTGCACGGCTAAATGCTGGGCTAACTTATCCAGAATGTCGGTGAGTCTGAAGGGTTTGCGGATGAAATCATCACACCCAGCCGCCAGAATTTCTTTCCGTTGTTCTTCAAAGGCGCTGGCCGTCAGGGCCAAAATTTTGGTGTGGGGTGGGGCCGGGGGGGGAGCCTGGATTTGGCCTGCATGAACGGGGGTGGCGGTGGCCAGGGTGGCGGCTTCCTGTTGCCGAATGTTTTTAACTGCGTCGTAGCCGTTCATCACGGGCATTTGCATGTCCATAAAAATTAAATCGGGTTGCCACGACTGCCAGAGGGCGATCGCTTCTTTGCCGTTGCTGGCCTCTGCCACAACAAACCCGTTAAAGCGCTGAAGCAATTCACACAGCACCAGCCGATTGGCGGGGTTGTCTTCCACGATGAGAATGCGATAGAGCGGATGACCCGGAGCTACGCCGATGATGGTGCCAGGGGTTGCGACCAGGGGTTGGGCGGTGGGTGGTTCTGGGTGCTGCTGGTCGGTGGGCACCACATGGGCCTGGATGGTGCAGCGGAAGGTGCTGCCCTGGCCGGGGGTGCTGTGCACCGTAATTTCTCCGTCTAGCAACTGGGCATAGCGTTGGCTAATGGCTAAGCCGAGGCCAGTGCCTTCCACGCTGCTGAGGCCGGCCTGGGTTTGTTGGAAGGGTTTGAACAAGTATTGGAGTTCTTCTGGGGCAAGGCCAGGGCCAGTATCTTCGATTTGGAACCAGAGGGTGCTCAAGCGAGGGGCGATTGCGTCGGGGTCGGGGGCGAGCGTGACATCGGGGTGGCAGCCAACGCGCAACATAACCTGCCCCTGGCTCGTGAATTTGATGGCATTCCCCAGCAAGTTGATCAGGATTTGCCGGAGTTTGGGTTCATCTGTTTTGATCCGCGTGGGCAAGGCCGTTTGATAGTCGAGGATGAACTGCAACCCTTTGCTGCGAGCCCGATACCCCAACATTTCCTGGAGGCTCATGAGCAATTGCTTGATGTTGCACGTTTCTCTGGCCAGGGTTAAGCGGCCCGCCTCAATCTTCGACATTTCCAACACGTCGTTGATCAACGTCAGCAAATGTTCGCCGCTGTTGCCAATCGTCTGCAAATATTGCTTTTGGTTGGGGGCCAGGTTGTCGTCCAGCGCCAGGAGTTGGGTGAGGCCCAGGATGACGTTCAGCGGGGTGCGGAGTTCGTGGCTCATGTTTGCCAAGAATTCACTCTTTGCTTTGTTGGCGGCATCGGCAGCTTCTTTGGCCTGTTGCAGTTCCTCGGCTTGCTGTTGGGTTTGGGCAAAGAGTTCGGCCTGTTGCACGGCGACCCCCAGGTGATTGCTGATTTGGGAGGCGAGGCGAATGTCGGTTTCTTGCCAGGTGCGGGGGCCAGAGTTTTGGTAGGCGGCAATGAGGCCCCACAGTTTACGGCCACTGAAGATGGGCAGGATGAGGTAGGCTTTGGCTTGGAATTGTTCCAGCAGGGCCAGGTAACAGGGAGAAAAGTTGGCGGCATAAATATCGGGGACGCTGCGATATTTGGTGCCCTGTTGGTAGATTCCTCCGGCTGTTTCTTGGAGATAGGTATCAGCCACGTTGAGTTCACTGGCATCCCAGGTTTTGACGGTGCAGCGATCGCTTTCCAGGGTTTGGTGGGCGGTGCTGGTGCCCTGATCAGCCAGGGTCAAGAGGGGCAACCAGTCTCCGGTGACGGCCTCGGCCACAAAGCTGCCACTCCAATTGGGGTTGAATTGATAAATGGCGACCCGATCGCAGTCAAGGGCTTGCAATAAATCGGCGGTCGTTGTTTGAAAAATGACTTTAATATCGAGACTCTGGCGCATCCGTTGCACGATCTGGGCGATCGCCTTTTCCCGTTGGGCGAGTTGGGTGAGGGCCAGTTCTGCTTGTTTCCATGCGTTGATATCGTTGATGATCCCAATCAGGTATTTGGGCTGCCCCGTCCCGTCATCCCGCACGAGGGAACTGGTGACATTGCCCCAAATGACGGTGCCATCTTTGCGGACGTAGCGTTTTTCGATGATGTCGCTGGTTCGTTTCCCCGCTAAGAGGTCTTGCACCCGCGATCGCTGCATGGCAACATCGTCTTTGTAGATGATGTCGTTGAAATCCATATCCAGCAATTCAGCTTCGGTATAGCCCAAGATTTCGCACAGCTTCCGGTTGACTTCCAAAATGCGCCCATCGGGATGAATCTGGCTGATGCCTACGGGAGCGTAATCAAAAATGGCCCGAAAACGCTGCTCATTCTCCCGGAGTGCCGTGGCGATCGCCTCTCGTTCGCGGATTTCGACGGCCAAGGCCACATTCGTCTCCACCAACTCGGCGGTGCGTTCCGTCACCCGAAACTCTAATTCTTCATAGGTGCGACTTTTCTCAGCCTCGGCCCATTGTCGTTGCAACTCGGCCCCTGCCCTGGCTGCAAAGATCGACATAATCGCCTGGGTGTTTTCATCTTCGGCTAGGGGTTTGGTATCAATAATGCAGAGCGTGCCAATCACCCGTTGCTCCATGTCTAATAATGGCACCCCCAAATAACTCTCGGCCCCCATTTCCGCTAATAGCGTGTTGCCAGGGAACTGACTTTGTAACCGCTCGGCAAAGTGTTGGGAGGTTTGGTGTTCCAAGATCAACTGACAGGGGGTATTCTCCACGCTATAAGTGCAATTTTCGGCGAGATGATCATTGGCCCAAAAACCTAAAGTTCGCAAGGCTTCGGGTGGGGTGCCGATCGCTTCTGAAACCATGACATAAGTAACACCCAATACATCAGCAATGTTCCGTACTAAAGCGGAGAAAAATTCATCGCCAAAGACCGTCGCGGTACCGGATACCAGTTGATGAAGGGTCGTTTCTGTGCGTTGGCGTTCGGCAATTTGAATCTCTAATTCTTGGTTTAAATGTTCTAACTCTTGAGGACTTTTGAGAGATAAAAATTGGGGTAATAGTTCAATAAGTTGTAGTGCGGTATAGCAGGATACTAATGCGGTGATGGCTTGTTCAACTCCGCTCAGCCAATAGGCGGGATACCACAATGTCCAAATATCCAGTAGGTGCCCAACGCCACACAGGACAATGAAGCTGCCAAACAACAGAAAGACACTGGAAAACGGAATGTCAGTCCGTTTGCGGATAAAATAAATCAACATTGTGGGGATTGAGAAATAGGCGATCGCAATTAACCCATCACTCAAAATATGTAGCCAGACCAAAGGCGTTTGCCATAAATAACAATGGCCGTGAGGAATATACTGACTAGGCGCAATAATTGCCCGAATAAAGTCCCACATTGTGATTGCTACCACTTCCTGTAGAGTCCTGACTCAGCCCTTTTCCTACCTGGTTTGGTTGGTGCTGTCTCTAGGCCGGCCAGCTAGTTCTATTATGAGCGCGTCTAACCTATAAATTAAATGTGCTTAATCAAACACTACTCTCATCCCTAGGAGAATGCCTAGACGCGATCGCAGGATAAAATCACAACTTAAAATTAGAAGCGATACAACTTACAAAAAACATCTAAAAGCTTAATAGAGATACTGTAGGATGGGGGACAGTCGTCAAAATCCGTCCTGCGGACGATTCTCATTTAATCTGACAGTTGATAGATGCTGAATTTGCTACGTAATGCTCCTACCGATGCCTTATTACACCCACAGCGCGGCCAATGTTTGGGTGGGTCAGGGCCAGTCGTGCAATCAGCTTGGCCGCAGCGGGCCTCTTGGGGGCAAAGTCTTCCTTGCAATATCGATGGTGATTGTCAGCGATTGGAACTGCAATGCAGATGATTGGGGGCGATCGCAAGGAAACTGGGTACGTTACAGAGGCTGGGATGATACAACGGCGCAAGCGGGGCGTAATTTTAAGTGCCTATGGGTGGCAGCGGTTGCAAGCAGCAGAATTGTTGGCGGCAATGCGAGACAACGGCGGCAAGCCTTATACCTTAGAGCAGTTGACCGACCGCACTCACCTGAGTATCAACACTTTAATTAAGGTACGACGGCGGGAAAAACCTGTGGATCAACCCACGCTGGAAGTTTACTTTGCTGCATTTGATTTGTCGCTGACGTCAGAAGATATCAATAGTCAAGAGATTGATATGCCCACAGCGATGCTGAATCAATTGTTGACCAGTCCGCTCAAGGGCCAACTGTCGCTGGATTCGCCGTTCTATGTGCAACGCCCGCCGATCGAGCAATTGTGTCGAGAAGAACTGAACCAACCGGGCGCGTTGTTGCGGGTGAAAGCGCCGCGTCAATATGGGAAGACATCGTTGATGGCCCAGTTGTTGGTGCGATCGCAAGAACAGGGAATGCGGACGGCGGTTGTCAATTTCCAACTGGCTGATCAGTCCATCTTGCGGGATGCCCAACGGTTTTTTCAGTGGTTTTGTGCAGTTTTGACCCAGGCGATCGAGTTGCCAGTGCAGGTGCAAGACCAGTGGAGTGATGTGTTTGGCCATAGTTATAACTGTAGTCTTTATATCGAGTCTTATATATTGGCGGCTGACGATCGCCCCTTAGTCTTAGCCATTGACGAAGCCGAGATTCTATTTGCCTATCCGGAGCTTGCCGTTGATTTTTTTGGTATGTTGCGGGCCTGGTTTGAACAAGCGAAATATGGCTTAGATAGTAGCAAAATTTGGCAACGGTTACGATTACTCCTGCTGCATTCCAATGAAGTTTATTTGCCGTTAAACCTGAATCAATCCCCATTCAATGTGGGGTTATTAGTTGAGTTGGCTGCGTTTACCCAAGCGCAGGTAGCGGAGTTGGCCAGTCGATACGGGGTCAAAGAGCCGAACTTGGTGGCAGAACGGTTGATGGCTTTGTTGGCGGGGCATCCCTATCTCACCCAGTTAGCGCTGTTTCACCTGACCCAGCAAGACATTGCGATCGCGACCTTTGAAGCCAGCGTGACTGCTCCCAATAGTATTTTCAGCAACCACTTGCGGCAGCAACTCGGCAACCTGCAAACCTTCCCCGAACTCCTGCAAGCCATGCAAGCTGTTGTTACCCAAGCCGATGGGGCCCAACTCACACCAGAATTCAGCTACAAGTTGCAAGCCTTGGGCCTGATCCGGTTTGTGGGCCAAAAAGCCCAAGCGAGTTGTTGGTTATATCACCACTATTTTGCTCAACTGTGGGCCACAGAAACTTAGGAGTGACGGTGCATGGTCATTTCTGCGGCCCAGCCTGCGCCTTCCTATCAGGTGGGGGGCAGCCTCCCAGTCAATGCAGCGAGCTATGTGCAGCGTGCCGCTGATGGCGACTTGTTGCAGGGGTTGTTGAACGGGGAATTTTGCTATGTGCTGAATGCGCGGCAAATGGGTAAGTCGAGCTTGCGGGTGCAAACGATGGCGCGGCTCCAGCAGGCGGGGGTGCGGTGTGGGGTGGTGGATATGACGGCAATCGGTACCCAATTGGTCACGCCAGCCCAGTGGTATGCCTCGATCGCGGGTTTGTTATGCCGGACGTTTCAACTGCCGATCAACCTGGTGCAGTGGTGGCGCGATCGCGACCATTTATCGTTGCCCAATCGGTTGGATGACTTGTTGGAACGTGTGTTGTTGCCCCACATTGCTGACCCCATTGTCATTTTTATTGACGAAATTGATAGTGTGTTGGGGTTGCCCTTCGCCACGGATGATTTTTTTGCCCTTATTCGCGTTTGTTACAACAAACGGGCCGATCGCCCCGCCTATCAACGGTTAACTTTTGCTCTGTTGGGCGTGACGACCCCCAGCCAACTCATTGCGGATAAAACCCGGACACCGTTTAACATTGGGCGGGCGATCGCGCTGTCTGGCTTTACCCTGACCGAAGCAACTCCCCTCCTCCCTGGTTTGGCGGCTGTCGTGCCAGACCCCATCACCACCTTGCGCGACATTTTAGATTGGACTGGGGGGCAACCCTTTCTGACGCAAAAAGTGTGTCAACTGGTGGTGCAAGCCGAGATGGGCGTGGAGGCTTGGGCGACCTATCCAGCTTGGGATGAACCACCCGTGACTTTGGTGGAGCGATTGATCACAATCCACATTCTGGAGAATTGGCAAACTCGCGACGAACCCGAACATCTCCGCACGATTCGCGATCGCCTGCTGTATAACGAACAACGGGCAGGGCGCTTGCTGGGCCTCTATCAGCAGATTTTGCAGCCCCCCGCTGCCGGGGCAGCCACGGAGGCTGCGGTATTAGACTCGACGATCGCCAGTCCAGATCAGATGGAACTGTTGTTGTCGGGCTTGGTGGAGCAACGGCACGATCGCCTCCAGGTGAAAAATCGAATTTATCGCCAGGTGTTTAATCTGGATTGGGTGATCCAGCAGTTGGCCAACCTGCGGCCCTATGGGCGATCGCTCCAAGCCTGGACAGACTCGGACTGTGCAGAAGCCTCGTGGTTGCTGCGGGGCCAACCTTTAGAAGAAGCGCTCACCTGGGCGCAAAACAAAAGTTTGAGCGATATGGATTATCGCTTTTTGGCAGCCAGTCAGGCGTTGGCACAACAGGAAATTCAGGCGCAACTGGAAGCCGATCGCCTCCAAGCCGTCGAAGCCACCCTCTATCTCGAACAGCAGCGATCGCGGGAGCAACGCCGGAATTTGCGACGGCAGCGGGGTTTGTTAGGTGTGGTCACCGCTGTGTTGTGTGTGGCGATCGGGCTGGGCATCGTGGCCTATCAGCAATACCAGCAAACGGCAGTTAGTGAAGTGAAGGCCCTGGCTCTTTCCTCGGAGGCGCTCTTTGCTTCCCACAAAGGGTTTGATGCGGTGTTGCAGGCGATCAAAGCCAAAGAACGGTTGCACCAACTAACAACGGCGAATCCTGACCTGGAGGCTAAAGTAGACGCGGCTCTATGGCGGGTCTTGCTCAGCATTCAAGAAAAAAATCGCCTGGATGGCCATCCCGCAGCGGTGTTGACGGTTGACTTTAGCCCCGACCAACAGCAGATTGCGACCGCCGGGGTGGATGGTGCAATCAAACTATGGCGATCGGATGGCACGTTGGTGAAAACCCTAACCGGGCATCAAAGTGTGGTGCGATCGCTGAAATTTAGCCCCGACGGCACCCTCTTGGCCAGCGGTGGCGACGACCGCACCATTCGGCTGTGGCGGCCTGATGGTACCCTCATCAAAACCCTCCGGCCCAGGGCGACAGCGATTTGGAACCTGGCTTTTAGCTCGGATAGTCAGTTGTTAGTTTCCGCCGGGCCAGATAGTTCTGTGGAATTGTGGAGTCGCACGGGCGATCACCTCCAAACGCTCCCTGGCAAAGCGGCGGGTTTCCGCGTGGTGGCCTTCAGCCCCGATGGCGAATTGATTGCAGCGGGGAATACGGATACTTCGGTGTCGCTCTGGCGGCGGGATGGTACGTTGCTGCGGGTCTTGCAGGGGCACGAGGTGGCAGTGCAAGCGATCGGGTTTGGCTTGGCCTCGGAGCCAACCACCGTAACCGGAAAATACACAGTCATTTCAGGCAGTGCGGACGGTGTGATCAAATTATGGCGAACCGATGGCACGGTGATCAAGTCGATCCAGGCCCATCAAGCAGGCATTTGGGGTCTGAGCTTTCATTATCCCAATCGGTTTTTTGCGTCGGCCAGTCATGACAAAACCGTCAAACTGTGGTCAATGGAAGGGCAAGAGTTGGGCGTACTCCAGGGCCATGATGCGTCGGTGTGGGGGGTGACGATTCGGCCTGATGGACGGGCGATCGCCTCTGCGGGGGCGGACAACCGGGTGATTCTCTGGCAAACGCAGAGCGCCTTTCAGCGGGCGATTCATGGGGTGAATGACCTCACCTTGAGATTACTCTTCATTCAGCAAGGCCGCGCGATCGCCGCCGCTGGCAACCGCAAAACGATTAACTTTTGGAATCTAGATGGCACGCCCCAGCGGGTGATCGATGCTCATGCCGCTTCCACTGGCCGCTTGGCCCTGAGTCCCGATGGCCAAACCCTCGCCTCCGTCAGTGAAGACCGCACCCTAAAATTGTGGCGGTTGGATGGTTCCCTGCTCCAAACCTTTACCGATGCGACCACGGCCCTAATTGCGGTCACTTGGCATCCCGATGGGCAACGCATTGCGGCGAGCAGTGCCGATGGTTCCTTGTGGATGTGGCGACGGGATGGTCAGTTACTTCACCATTGGCAAGCCCATCAAGTCCCCGTGTGGGATGTGAAATTTAGTCCTGACGGGCAACGGTTGGTTTCGTCTGCCAATGACAGTACTGTGCGCCTTTGGCGAGTCGATGGTCAATCGATCGCGACCTTAAGGGGCCACAAAGCGGTCGTTTGGGGGGTGGCCTTCAGTCCAGATAGTCAACTGTTGGTTTCTAGTAGTGGCGATACAACGGTGAAGTTGTGGACACGGGAGGGCCAGTTAATCAAAACCCTGGGGGGCCACAAGGCGGCGGTGTGGGGCGTGGATTTTAGCCCCGATGGGAGGTTGCTGGCGACGGCGAGTATCGATGAAACCGTAAAGTTGTGGGATCGAAAAGGTCAGTTGTTGGCCACCCTGGAAGGGCATCAAAGCGGGGTGCGGGCTGTGGCGTTTCATCCGACTTTGCCCCTATTGGCTTCGGCGGGGGATGACCAGACGATCCGCCTGTGGAATTTGGATCAAATCCTCCAGTTGCAACCGCTACCCTATGCCTGTCAGTGGGTGCAGGATTATTTGGCGACAAATCCCACGGTGGAACCGGGCGATCGCGCCCTCTGTCCCCATCCGCCTTAACCTGTTACCTGTTTCATTTTGTGAAGTGAAGTTACAAAAACCATGCTGATTCCTTGAAAGACAGAGCATAATTGCAGTTGAAGGGGGCTGCATGGATGGCGATTCGTAAGTCGGGATGAGCAGCGGGGTTAGTCTGGGAGATTTGGCGATGGTTCAATTCCACATTCAGTCCGATAGCGATATTCCTGCTTCAACGCAACTCTATAACCAGATTCTGTTTGCGATCGCGTCCCGGCAATTTCCACCGGGTCACCGCCTGCCGAGTACCCGCCAACTGGCGATGCAAACCGGGTTGCACCGTAACACCATTAGCAAAGTCTATCGCCAACTGGAAGAAGCAGGAGTCGTCGATGCTCAGGCGGGTTCTGGCATTTATGTGCGGGATCAGGTGCACGACAGCACCGCCAAAGCCAAAGCCCCAATTTTAGACCAGCACCCCGAAATGTATAAGCTGGTGCAAAACAGCCTGGATGAGTTGTTGCGGAATGGGTGTTCTCTCAGTCAAGCGCGGGAATTGTTTTTAGCCGAAATTGACTGGCGGTTGCGGTGTAGTGCCCAGGTGTTGGTGACGGCCCCCACCCATGACATTGGCGCGGGGGAAGTGATCATGCGGGAACTGGAGCGATCGCTCAACATCCCGGTGCAACTGGTGCCCCTGGAAGAATTGCCCCAAGTGTTAGACCAGACGCGATCAGGAACGGTCGTCACGAGTCGCTATTTCATTGCCGATGCAGAACAGATTGCCGCCCCCAAATCGGTGCGGGTGATCCCGGTCGATATTTACGATTTTGAGTCGGAAATTCAACTCATCAAAAAGCTGCCCAAAGGCACCTGCTTGGGGATTGTGAGCTTGAGCGCTGGCACGG
Source organism: uncultured bacterium (assembly GCA_964475335.1). Taxonomy (GTDB): domain Bacteria; phylum Cyanobacteriota; class Cyanobacteriia; order Leptolyngbyales; family Leptolyngbyaceae; genus CAYYWG01. The sequence goes on along the minus strand of CAYYWG010000001.1, from coordinate 538,224 downwards.
TAGAAGTGTCGGAAGTGATCATCCACAGTTTGCGGGGGGATGATTTGTTGGTGATGACGGCTCAAGTGAATGATCAATACAAAATTGGCGCGATCGCCCGCAGTGCCCAAACCATCATCAGTGACCAGGCGAGTTGTGCCACGGTCAAAGCCGCTATCGCTGCTGCCCGCGAAGACTTAATCCGCCCCCCTCAACTGATCTGTTGCGAGAACTTTATCGTTTCCAAATCCATCAGCTTGCTGAAACGGGAATTGGGCCTGGAATAAAAGGCATTGTCTGTTTGCGCCCCAGGTATCCTGCTGCTCCTGGCGATCGCTTGACCCCGCCGCCACGCCCCGGAAAACGATGCAAGGCAACACAAAAAGTGGTGCAGACAAAATGCCTACACCACTAGATCCTTGCTTGGGAGAGAATCGGTTGGAACGGAAAGCCATCAAGCCGCCGCCTTAGCCCCGCTTCTCCCACGACCTGCAATGCATTGAACGAATTTACAATGCGAGTTCCCGTGACTCTGCTTCGAGCAGGGTGATCAATGTTTGGTCACCGTGGTTGCGTGCAGCGGCAAGCCGACGTTCCAGATTACGACGCAAGTTGTCGTGGTGTACCCGTGCCACATCTTGCTCGGAAATCTTGGCCGTTGCCGGGATTGTGACAGCCGTGGTGCTGTTGACTAATTCCACCGCGCCATTGGGCAACTTAACGTACTTCACACCCCGATAGGTCAACGGTTGGCGAGTAGTGGCGGCAGGAATCCCAGCAAAAGCGGTGGCCATCTGCTCTGTGGTGTATTGCACACCGCGATACCGCATCTGATAACCTTGGGTTTGGAGCGTTTGGCACCGTTGATTGGCTTGATGCTGCTGCGCCAAAATATCGCTTTCCCGCATTTCTAGGGAAGGTTGCTGCTCGTAACTAACACCGCGATAAGAAAGTTTCATGGTCTTCGCCTCGGATTTGAATGAATCGTGAATTGCTTGTGATAAGCATGAGGCGCGTTCCTTCGGGAAGAATCCCCTACTTCCGTCTCGTTATGATATGAAGGAACCTCGGTGCTCCGTCTATACAACGAGATGAACGATTTACTTATGTCTGTATCATAGCTTACAGATTTTAGGGAAATCTGTATCTTAAGGAAGGTTTATCAAAAAATGCTGACAATCTCCCTTCCTCTATCTTAATCAGAGGCTGTGAGCGAACTCCTATTGTCTTTATATTGAATTAAGGATTGCCTGGAATGACTACGACTCAGCCTGTTTGTGCTCAGACGCGCGATCGCCACGCGGTAAAGACAATCATTTTTGATTTTGACGGCACGATCGCTGACTCGTTTGCGGCCATCGTGCAAATTTCGAATCGGCTCGCTGCTGAATTTGGCTATCCTGAGGCGGGGCCAGAAGAAGTGGCGCAGCTCAAAAATTTGAGTTCTCGGGAAATTGTGCGGCGATCGCGGGTGTCTCCTCTCAAGTTGCCTTTTTTGTTGCGGCGGTTGCGGGGGGAGTTGCGCCAAGAAATTGGGCAATTGCAACCTATTGCAGGCATGGACACGGCGATCGCCCATCTCTATCAGCAGGGCTATCGCTTGGGGATTGTCACATCCAATTCCAAAGAAAACGTTGCCGCCTTTTTGCAGGCCCAAGCGTTAGACCATGCGTTTGACTTCATTGGGTCTGGGCTGGCCTTGTTTGGCAAAGGGCGGATTTTGCGCCGCATTCTCAAGCGCTATAGATTGCACCCCAAGGAAGTCTTGTATGTGGGGGATGAAACACGCGATATTGAAGCAGCCCATCATACGGGCATTCGAGTTGTGGCGGTGGGGTGGGGGTTCAACTCGACCAGTGCCTTGGTGGCGGCCCAACCCGATTTTTTGATTCAGCACCCGGCAGAACTTTTGAACGTGGTGAAAGAGGCAACATGAACGAAGCACTATTGTCCGTTGAGCACTTGCGGGTAGCCTATCCGGCGCAGAGAGCCGCCGTGGCCCATAGCCCAGAGTGGGTGGTGGATGATGTGTCGTTTCAGATGCAACCGGGGGAGCGGTTGGGGTTGGTGGGCGAGTCGGGCTGTGGCAAGTCTACGTTGGGGCGGGCCATTATGCGGTTGTTGCCGGAGGGGAGCCAGGTTGAAGGGCAGATCCAGTTTGAGCAAGCGTCGGTGCTGGCCTTTGGCCCCGATCGCTTGCGTCGGTTTCGAGGCGAGTCGGTGGCGCTGGTCTTCCAAGACCCGATGACGCGGTTGGATCCGTTGATGACGATTGGCCACCATTGTTTGGAAACCCTCTTGGCGCATGAACCCCACTTGTCGCGATCGCAGGCGAAACAACGGGCCTTGGCTGCCTTAGACGCTGTGAAAATTCCGGCAAACCGCTGGAGCCAGTATCCCCATGAATTTAGTGGGGGGATGCGGCAACGGGTGGCGATCGCCCTGGCGTTATTGCTCAATCCCAAATTGATCATTGCCGATGAGCCGACGACCAGTTTGGATGTCACCGTTTCGGCCCAAATTTTGCAAGAGTTGACGCGGCTGTGTAGCGAACGGCAAATGGCCTTGCTGTTGATTTCCCACGATCTGGCGATGATTGGGGAATACTGCGATCGCATTGCGGTGATGCACCAGGGCCAATTTGTGGAGACGGGCACGGCGCGATCGGTCTTGGGGCACCCCCAACATCCCTACACGCGATCGCTCCTGCAAGCCGCTCTCCATGTCCACGCTGTGCCCGCTGAGGGGGTGTTGACCCTGGACTCTGCCCCCGCTGATGCTACACCTCCACCTGCCGCAACCGCCCCGCTCCTGAGCCTCACAGCCCTCACCAAACATTACGCCCTAGACTCCAACCCGTTCACCAAATTCTTTGGGGCACAGACCGGGACTACTATCAAGGCTGTGGATAGGATTGACCTTGCGTTGTATCCTGGCGAAACCCTGGGCCTGGTGGGGGAATCGGGCTGCGGCAAAAGCACCCTCTCCCGAGCGATATTGCAATTGATTCGGCCTACCTCTGGGCGCGTCGAGTTTTTGGGTCAAGATCTAACCCGCCTTTCGCGCCAAGCCATGCAAGCCCAACGGCGGCAGTTGCAAATGGTTTTTCAAGACCCACGGGCCAGCCTGAACCCCAGGATGACGGTGGGCGAAAGTATTGCCGATCCCTTGTTGATTCATCAATTGGCGACGCCAGCGGCGGCCCAGGCCCAAGCCTTGCAAATGCTGGAGCGGGTGCAACTCACCCCGGCGGCCACCTACTATCACCGCTATCCGGCAGAGTTATCGGGGGGGCAACAGCAGCGCGTGGCGATCGCCCGTGCCCTGATTACGCAGCCCCAACTGGTGATTTGCGACGAACCTGTGAGTATGCTCGATGCGACGATCCAAGCGCAGGTGTTGGATTTGATGAATGATCTCAAACAAGAATTCCACCTGACGTATTTGTTTATTACCCATGATCTGTGGGTGGCCCGCTACTTTTGCGATCGCATTGCGGTGATGCAAGCTGGACAAATTGTGGAGCTTGGCCCCACAGCGCAAATTTTTACCCACCCTCAACATCCTTATACCCAAACGCTTTTGCAGGCGGCTCCGTTGTTGGTTGCCCAGAGTTCTTGAGCGTCCAGGCCCGGTTGTCCTGGGTTTCGGTCATGGCGAGGGTCGTGCAGGGCGATCGCCTTAGAATTCGCGGGTTTTGCGGTAACTGTATGGCCCCATCATCGCGCCCCAGAGGGCTTTCCCGGTGTCTGGGTCAACCCCTTTGTCGTAGGTGAGGTAGCGATCGGCACTGACCTCAAACCCCAAAATGACCTGACGAATTTCGCCCCGATAGGTGAAATAGCATCGAGCATCGGGCGGTGGCGTGGCGACAAATTGATTGCTGCTTTGGGTAACCGTCAACACACATCCTGGTAACAGGTCAATTTGCTCCAGGTTGACTGCGGCCAACAATTCTGGGTGCTGCCCTGCGCCGCGCACCTGGTCTGGGTCTTTGAAGCTGTAGTATTGCACCTGTAGGTTGCCATCATCGGGCGATCGCCGCAGCCGCAGGAGCCGTTGGCGATAGGGATTGTCGAGGGTCAACACGTTAGCCTGTTCCGCAAACAAGGTCACACTGTCTTCGGTAAACAGCGGCACGGGCCGTTGCCACAGCCGCAAATGCACAAACCAAATGGGTTCAGCGGCGGCCTGTTCCCCATTTTCAAATTCCCCGGTTAGATAGCTGGCCAGGGTTGCCAGGGTCGTAGAGAGTGCCATTCTCTTAGGTTTCAATCAATAGATTGTCATGGTGTCATTGTCGCATTGGCTGGCTACCGCCACGGGGCGATCGCAGGAAGCAGGTTGGCAAACTCACCGTCAAGCGCGAGAATGGTAAACAGACTACAATATTGCGAATCCTGCTGTGAATAACGTCCGCACCGTTTCCGATACAAAGCGAGCCTTTTATACCACTCATACTCGGCCTATTAATTCGATCTATCGCCGTGTAGTCGAAGAGTTGATGGTTGAAATGCACCTGCTCGCAGTGAATGTGGACTTTCAATACGATCCCATTTTTGCGCTGGGTGTGGTCACGTCCTTTGACCGCTTTATGCAAGGTTATGTGCCAGAACACGACAAAGGATCTATCTTCAACGCAATCTGTCAGGCGGTGGAAACTGATCCAGGCCGTTACCGCCACGATGCAACCCGCTTGCAAGAATTGGCTGCTGGCAAATCGGTGAGTGATTTGGTGAGCTGGTTTGAACAGTCGGCCACGGCAGATTGGGGAGATGACTTCCAACAACAAATCAAGGCGATCGCCAACAACCCAAAATTCAAATACAGTCGTTTGTTTGTGATTGGGTTATTTTCATTGTTTGAAGCGGCTGATGCAGCGGCCATGAAAGAAACCGCCAAAGCAGAAGCGGCCTTAAAGCAAGTGTGCACGGCCCTGCGTTTACCCGAAGACAAAGCCCGGAAAGATTTAGAACTCTATCGCAGCAACCTCGAAAAAATGGCCCAGGCTCAGGCGTTGATGGCGGATTTGTTAGCGGCGGATAAGAAAAAGAAAGCCGAACGGGCGGCGGCGAATAGCTCGGTGGCCCCGAATGCGACGCCTGAATCGGCTGAAACTCCTTAGGTTTGGCGCGGCTTCTGGGGACGAGGGCGCAATAATGGCCTGAACTGATTGCTTAACCCCCCAAATGGGGGTGTTGAAGGAGTCCTCTGACTGACGATCATTGAAAGGGAAAGCCCTGGGCGGCGGCGATCGCCCTTCGTTATCCTGGGGCTAGACCACTTTAATGAGTACGGTTCATGGCGTTTCACCATCCTCCTCGGGCGGCCCAAGGCTACTATCGGTACGATCCAACTGCCTTAGAGGCGCAAGGGCCTGCCCGCATTTTTCCCTACAGCGGCACCGATGGGCTGGTGCGTTATTTACTGGCAACGTTGGGCCAGCGCTGGTTGACAGAAGGCCAACTGTCGCAACCGTGGGGGTTGTTGCTGGAAACGGCGGGAACCCAGGCGCGATCGCTTGAGCAAACCTGGTATTACCTGACCACGCAACTGGTAGACCTGGAAGTGTTTCAATCGGGTTGGTTTAACCTGGATTTGCCCCCCGACGAACAGTTTGATGTGCCCTTTGTCAAACAACGGCGGCGCATGATGGCAGCGGTATTAGCGGCCCAGAAGGCAACTCAACACCTGACCGATCCGGCGGCGGCGCGATCGCAGTTTTATGCCAGCCTGAACCCGTTTGGGCAAGCAGCGCCCCTCATGGTGTCTGTCCATCAGCGAGAGGGTGGGCTTAGCGATCGCGAATTTGCGCGGCAACGACTGGCAGGCCAAAACCCGATGATGCTCCGCCAGATTCAACCCACCGATGCCCCCTGGTTAGATACCTGGCAACCCTGCTTGGATGGGCGATCGCCCAAGCGCCTGGACTTGGCCCAAGCGGCGGCGAACCAGCAGTTGTTTGTGGCGGAATATCCTTTGCTCCAGCAGTTGACCCCAGCGGATTTGCAGCCCGGTCGGTATGTGGGGAGTCCGGTGGCCCTGTTTCAGACGACTACCGCAGGTGGCTTGGAGCCTGTCTTGATTCAGGTGGAACCGGGGCGGGTGGTGTTGCCTGCGCCAACGGATGAGTGGATGCAAGCCAAACTGTATGTGCAAGTGGCTGACGTGACCTATCACGAGTTGATTGTGCATTTGGCCGATACGCACTTGTCGATGGAAGCCTTTGCGATCGCCACTCCCCGGCAGTTACCGCCCAACCATCCGCTCTATCGGCTGTTGCGGCCCCACCTGCGATACCTGCTGGCCATCAATACCCGTGGCAATGAGGTGTTATTGAGTCCGGGGGCGGCGATCGATAATCTCATGGCTCCCACTCGTGAAGCCTCCCTGGCGTTGATCAATCGGGCCTATCGCGCCACAGAGTTCGGGGCGGCAGCGTTACCAACCAATCTCAAGCAGCGGGGAGTTGAGGCAGGAACGCTGGCCGATTACCCCTATCGGGATGATGCGCTCTTGCTGTGGGCCGCGATCGCCCGCTACGTGACCCAGTTCTTAACACGGGATTACCCCGATGATCAGGCTGTCCAGCGCGATCCTTATTTGCAAGCCTGGGCCGCCGAACTGGGTGAACCCCTGACCCAACGCCCTGCCAGCGACTTCCCGCAAGCGCCGGATTGGGTGCCACCGCACCTGGCGACTGCGGCAGGTCTGACGCCCGAGCTGTGCCCTGCCTATGGGCGGGTACCGGGATTTCCAGCACAACTCACGAGCGTGCAACACGTAATTGACATTGCCACCCAAATCATTTTTACCTGTGGCCCGCAACACGCTGCGGTGAATTTCAGCCAGTTTGACTATGTGGGGTATGTGCCGAATGGGCCATTGGCGGCCTATGCCGCGCCGGGAACCTGTGATGGGGCGGAGCACTTGCTGCCCACGGTGGCGAAGGATGTGGCGCAGATGGAGTTGGCCTATGCCCTGAGTGGGATTCGGTGGGGCAAATTGGGCTGTGGGGAGGCGATGCAATTTCGCGATCGCGGTGATCGTGCGATTCTCAAACACTTTCAGGCCGATTTAGCCGGGATTGAAGACCAAATTCGCGATCGCAATCGGCAGCGCCAACGCCGCGATGGGGTGCCCTATCCCTATCTGCTGCCTTCCCAAATTCCCAACACCATCAACATCTAGGGCCGCGCTATCTAGCTTTGTTCAAGCGCTGCTCGCTCTTGGTGCGTACCAGGATGGTCGTTGCAGGGTGCTATGCAGAAAACGGGAGGGCCAATACTGAAAGAGGGCTAATACTAAAAAGAGTGTTCCTCCCTGGGCTAACTGCCGACTGGTGGAACACTCCCGATGGCGCTATTGGCGATCGCTTAGGCTCGACTTAGGAATAGCTATATTGACCGCGGGAGGCTGATTCCAAAGACTGCGCCAGCGGCAACCAGTCTTCCATTGGCAAGCGTCCGGCTTCGTAGCTCTCCCGCAAGGCACTCCGCAATAGGGCACAGGCCAGGAAATGATCCACGAGCTTCAGCGCTTTTTGAAAGGCCAAGGATTCGTTGGGATAAAGCCCTTCGTCACTAAACCGTTCGCCCATAGGAGAGCGACAAATAAATCGGTACTGCTGGTCAGCCGCCAGAAGCTCAATCATCCATCCGTGGTAGAACTCAATCAATTCGCTCATGAAGTCACCCTTCGTTGGCTTGCTAATTTCAGGTATTGGCAGAGTATTGGTAGACGAGCAAAGCGTTTAATCAAATCAAAACCATCGCGATCGCGGCACTGCTTAGGCCGTGGGGGGAAACTCCGGTGGGCTGCACGGCAAGCGTTCCATCCCAAGCACGTTGTCCATTGCTACAGAAGCAATCATACAGTGTAAAGTTGTGTTGCGATGGGGCCAGGATAACCAATTGCCCAATAGCACTTCATTTCAAATCACCGAAGGCCCTATTTTGAGACGGAGCAAAGCCGCGATCGCGCCGGCAAACTCTACACGCCGCTTTTCTCCAGTCTCAAATCAGAGCGTCCTAGCCCTAAGGATTGTTAGGGCAATCATTGTTCAGGGAATAATCAGGGAAACACGCTGGCCATCGCCGTCGCAGTTGGGTAAAGCCTCAGGCAAAAGGGTTTGCGCCTTGGGCAAAGGCCGATGACAGCCAATCCAGCATACCCGCTTGAAGTCTACCCGCATTTTGAGGAATGCCGCGTACGGTAATCAACATATTTGTAAATATATAGACATCTCGCCAGAAAAGCTCTTCGCCAGTGGACTGAAACTCTTCCGCCATCTGTCGCACTTCTTGCAGCCCAGGGTTGATAACGGCCAGGTTGGCCTCTTTCTAAAGGGATAAGCGCACCGGAATGGAAATGGTAAACGTTGAGCCTTGACCGGGGTGAGAATCCAGGGTGACCCAACCGCCGTGGAGTTCTGCCAGTTTGCGGGTGATGACCAATCCCAGGCCCGTGCCTTGATGTTGCCGCGAGAGGGAGTTGTCGATTTGCGAGAACGGTGCAAACAACAAGCGTTGATCGAGTTCGTGAATGCCGATGCCCGTATCCCAAACTTGAAAGTGAATGATGTCGTGAATTGCGAGGATGGCTTGCTGGGAGCGATCGGCAAAGCAGTCTGCATATTCGGGCGATCGCGATCGGCGATAAACCCGCAACCCGACGCTGCCTTTCGGGGTGAATTTGACCGCGTTCGACAGTAGATTCAGCAACATCTGCTTCAAGCGGCGTGGATCTGCCGTAATCCATTCCACTTCAGGGGCAATCTCCAGTTGCAGGGTCAAGCCTTGTTCGGTGGCCCGTTCTTGCACAAGGTTCATGACCCCTTCGCAGATATCGACAATGTAGATGGCTTGCAAGTCTAGTTCCATCCGCCCCGCTTCGAGGCGCGACAGATCCAAAATATCGTTGATCAAATCCAATAAGTGTTGCCCGCTTTCGTGGATGCGTTCTAGGTAATCCCGTTGTTTGGGGTTGAGTTCGCCAAAAAACTCTTGGAGCAACACGTTGGAAAACCCCAGGATGGCGGTCAGCGGGGTGCGGAGTTCGTGGCTGGTGGTGGCGACAAATTCTTGCTTGAGGCGGTTGTTTTCTGCCAGTTGTTGGTTGCGGGTTTCCAGGAGTTGCCATTGATCTTTCAGGTCAGTCACGTCGCGACTGACCATGATGATGCGTTGGACGTTGCCATTGGGGGCGGTGATGGGCGCAAAGATGGTTTCAAAGACGCGAATGCCCTGGGGCATGTGCAATTCATGGTCAATGAAGACTTTTTCGCCAGTGGCGATCGCTTGTTGTAGGGCTTGTTCGGTGCTATCGGCGGCGGTGCCAACCAGTTCGCGATTGGTTTTGCCAAGAATGTCTTCGCGGGACAAGTTGAGCAAGGTGCAGCCCGCTGGATTGATCGAGAGATAGCGGTGTTGGGCATCGTACTCAACAAAGATGTCGATCGACGTTTCGAGGAAAGACCGCAAATATTCCGCACTCAGCCGTTGCTCGTGCTCCTGTTGGTACAGGGTGGTTTGCCGCAGGGCGATCGCGCAGTAGTTGGTAGTTTCTTCGATGAGGGTGAGGGCTTCGGGGGGGATAGTGGTAGCCACCTGGGCGACAATGACCGCGCCGATGAGTTGCTGGTGGTTGCCGAGAATGGGACTAATGATTTTGTGCACGGCGATCGCGGGGTAGTCGGGATGGGCCGTTAAGCAGGGCAGCAGCACCTGTTTCACCAGGGTTGTACGGGTTAAATCGCCGGTATATTGAACGGTTCGGCCCTGGCAGAACTGGGTGAATTCCACGATGCCCAAGCTGGGCAAGGGGACGGTTTGGCCAAGGAGCGAAACGGGGGGCGCAAGATAGGGGGCCAGGGTTTCGTAGTGAATGTGGAAACTGTTGGTTTCTGGCACATAAAACCCAATGACGCACAGATCGGCGTTGAGGGTTGTGCGTAAGCCCTGGGCGATCTGGGTGAAGAGATGGGTTTCGTCAAGATGATGGTTGAGGCATTCGGCGAGGGTGCGGGTAAATTGTTCAAACTTGAGGGCGTGTTGGAGGGATTGGGTGCGGCGCTCCACTTCGGCTTCGAGGGCTTGCGTGTAGCGGTGGATTTGGTTGATGAGTTTGGTTTGCTCCAGGGCGATCGCCAATTGATTTGCCACAGCCTGAATCAGTTGCAGTTCATCGGGAGTCCAATCGCGCCGGGTGGCACATTGGTGCACCGTCAGCAGGCCCCAGAGCGTGCGCTGTTCTGGTTCCAGGCTATCGTCCATGCTGAGAATGCCCGTCGCGACCATGCTTTGGGTTCTCACTTGTTCCAACATCTCGCGGTGGCAGTCTGTCAGGCCCGCAGCGCTCACATCATCCACACTCCACAGGCGACCACTGCCATAGGCCCCCAGATAGGGCGGAGGAATGCAGTCTGCGCCAAACTGTTGCCCCTGCATGGTGGGGTAGCCCGGATGAACGGACTCCGCCACGCATTGGCCACTGGCATCGGGAAAAATTTGGTAAACGACGACCCGATCGGCTTTGAGGGCCACTTGCAGCTCTTCTGTGGCGCTTTGCAGCATGGTGGTGAGGTCGAGGGTGGAGCGGATGCGGAGGGCTAAGTTGTTGAGGACGGTTTCTCGATCTTGGCGTTGTTGGATGGCTTGGGCTGCTTGCTGCCGCTCGGCTTCGAGGGCTTGGCGATCGCTTAAATCGGTCACAAAGGCCAACAGGTAGCTGTCGTCGGTTTCGGGGTCGCCCACAAGCGTCAGTTTGACTTCTACTTGGAGTGTGTTGCCCGGTGCGGTGCAAAACTGTTGTTCAAAGATGCGGTGCTCTTGATGGGCGATCGCCTGCTGGAAGAAACTGCGTACCAGCGCAAATTCGGTGCTAGGGGTGAGGGTTTGCCAATCCAACCGCCGGAGTTGGGCTGCCGTGTAACCCACCATGCGACACAGGGCCGGGTTCCCCTGCAAAATGCCTCCATCCAAGGCTACCTGCATCACGCCCAGGGGCGAGTGTTCCATCACTGCTTGGAGCAAGTTGTGGGGCGAGGAACTGAGGGCTGGGGGGGCCATCCACGGCAGGGCGGCTTGGGCGGTGGTATAAGCCCGCCAAAAGCTATCCAGGGCTGGGGTGGGGGCAAGGTTGCGGTGCACTTGGTGCCACAGGTGCGGAGATTGCCGCTGGAGGGCGGCGAGGTTGAGGCGATCGCCCAGGGTCTCTGGTTCAACAAACAGCGTGACGGGCCATTGCCCCGGCTCCCCATCTTGCAGGGCCATGATCACACCCGCCGTGGGGAGCTGCACTTCGAGCCATAGACAAAACTGTTGCGTTACCAACAACACGCCAGCAGCCTGGTCAGTCAGGGCTGCAATTTGGTAAATACTTGTGGAGGGGCGTTCTGTGGCTTCACGGGAACGCTGTTGTAAAACGCCAGCACGGGCGGCTACTGCGACGGGGGGGGGGCTTGAGACTGGGGGGCGGGGGCGGGCTGTTTGACCGGGGCGGGCGTAGTAAATGCGCGATCGCCCCCGACACCGAAACCCCTGTTGCTGAAATTGGAGCGCCTGGGGCGATCGGCCATTGCGGCGACTGGAACTAGGGAGGCGCGGGGCCGTTGGTTCCTCAGTGAGCAGTTGTTGCCAAATGTGTTGGACAGTTTGCACAACGAGTGGATTTCTGCCCCCAAAGATGAGCCATTCCAAGCGACCCGTGTTGCCAAGAGCGGTATAAATAATTTGGCAAAATTTGAGTAAATTTGTCCGATTTAAATGCCAAGTCACCTGTGTGGGTTTCATCAGACAAGGTATCCACGTTCTAAGTTAAATCTGTTTGTAGCAGAAGCATAAAAAGCAATTAAAATTTAGCCTCGACTAAAAAGTTAAAGGTCAAATTTTTAAACTAAAAAGTGATTTTTATCGTCCTATCTTCATCATTCCCGAATCAGATTCGACTTTAAATCGCTTTGGCATGAAGAATTGTATGGGAAAACCATGAAGTTTCATCATGGGCTAAAGATTGTTTGCCGGGGGGCGATCGCTTTTATCGCAATTTCACAAAATCACTTGCCGCGATTAATTGTTGCCCCTCCTGGCTCAGGAGAAATTGGGTATAGGCTTCGCCCGCTTGTTGTTCGACCTGGCCGTTTTGCTGAATGACAACAAAAAGCTGGCGCGTGAGGGGATAACTGCCTGTGGCAAAAGCTTCTGTATGCAGTTGGTTCCGTTGCTGGGGGCAGGCTTCGGGGGGAACGAGAGGCAGTTGGTAAGGTGGGACAAGAGTGGCCCCTTGACGGGCGATCGCCAACGGTTTCACGGTACACTGGGGCACCACTTCCGGGGCAGAGGCGTAATAAATACTACCAGGTGTATTCGCAACTTTGCGGAGAGCCTCGGTGGTGCTGGCTACCGATTGCACATTGCGGCCCAGGGGTTGCCCTTGCAAAATAGTGGTGATGAAAAATTCGACGGTGCCTGCATCTTGTACCCGGCGGGAGTACGGCGTGATGGGCAAATTGGGGCCGCCGACCTCGCGCCAGTTGGTGAGGCGACCTGTGTAGATCTGGCGGAGTTGTTCAAGGGTGAGGCCGGGGAGGGGCAAGGTGGGATGAACGGCGATCGCAATTCCTTCAATCGCAATGGGCACCTGTTTTAACTGAAAACCCCGTTGTTCGGCCTGTTTATATTCCTGGGGTTCCAACGGTCGGGAGGATTGGGCGAAGGCAATTTGACCATTGAGCAACATCCGAATGCCCGCACTGGAACCCGCTGTCCCACCCAGTGGATCGGTATACCGCAGGCGAAAGCTGGGAAAGGCGGCATGAATGGCGGGGTCAATTTTGGCCCGAATGGGAGCCCAACTGGTGCTGCCACCATAGCTGAAAATGCCGCTGGGAACATTTTTGACGGCTTGAATGGTGGCGGGATTGGTGCCCGTTGTCCCTTCGCGGTTGGCCGGGGCTTTGCCAGGGAGCAGTTGCCCAAGGTTCAGCCCGGAATTTTGGGATAGGAGCCACAAGCCTCCGCCAATGAGGCCAGTGGTGAGGACAAAGGTGGCCAGTAGGATGGGCGTGTCATTTTTGGGGGACATGGGCGATCGCTCCTCCAACCAGGGTTTACCTGTTATTTTAGGGCGTTGACCTGGGGCGAGAGTGGGGGCGGGCGGGTAGATGGCAAGGGGGCGCGCCTGGGGGGAAGGGCGGTGAGGGGTTTGGAGTGCTCTCCGGCGTTATGGCCTGCGGGCAAGTAGTTGATAAAGTAGCCGGAAGAGTGTGGTGGCGGCGATCGCGATCAGTCCTGTGAAGATGGCGAGGGCTAGCACGGTCAGCAAAACATTCCGGCCCACGAGGGCAGGCACTCCCTGACGCAACGCGGGCACAACCAGCATAATCCCCAGACTGGTCGCTGCAATCAGCACCAAATCGACTCGCTCAATTAGGCGACGGGCCTGGGCCACAATGAGCCCAAGGAGCAAAAGCAGCCAAAAGCCCCCACTGACTAGACTGGTGCCCAATACGCTGATTAAGCCAAGCCCCAATAACCCGCCCTGGAACCCAGTAAAGCCTGCATTGGCGAGCAATTCCAGGGTGGAGAATGGGGCGATCGCCGGACGGGTGGTTTGCAGGCTGGTATGGGCGGGGGGCGGCGGGAGTTGGGTCGGTGGAGCCGGAGGGGGTGGGCTGGGAGCGAGGGCACTGGCCGGCAAGGGCGATCGCGGCCCCAGGTGCTGGAGCGCTTGCAAGACTGCGGTGGCAGACTGATAGCGATCGCTGGGGGTGGCCAACAACATGCGATCCAAAATCGCCGCAATGGATGGATCGATGGCGATCGCCGGGGAGTGCCAGTTCCAGCGGCCTGTGTAGCTGTCATACAACTCGCTGGGGGGGTGGTTGGTCAACAACATCACGCAGGTCACCGCCAGGGCATACAAATCCGTTGAAGGAAAGACGGCGGCTCCTTGCATCTGTTCGGGAGGGGCAAACCCTTCGGAGTAAATGCCCGTTGATTTGGTTGCGCCTTTGGTGGCTTGTCGGACGGCCCCAAAATCGAGTAGATAAATCACGCCCCGGCGATCGCGCATGATATTGGAAGGCTTGATGTCGCGATGAATAACTCCGTGTTCGTGGACAAATTGCAAAATTTTCAGCACGGCTTGCAACACCTCAAGCACAGCCTCGGTGGTAAAGACTCCGCTGGTCTGAAGTTCTTCTTCTAAGGTTTTGCCGTCAATCCATTCCTGGGCCAGGTAAAAGAAGCGATCGCTCTGGCCGGGGGCGCTCCTGGGGAGGGATAGCTCAAAATAGGCGTATAGATCGGGGATTTGGGGATGGGGATTGCCCAGATCTTCCAGGGTTTCGGCTTCCCGCTCAAATAATGCCTGGGCGGTTTGGAGTTGGGTTGGGGTTAAGTTGGCTGAAGGTTGAAACTGCTTGACAACGCAGGGGCGCAGGCGTGGTGAGTAGCGATCGCACGCCAAAAACGCTGCCCCAAATCCACCCTGCCCTAACAAGGCTTGGGGTAAATAGCGATCCGCCAAAATCAGGGGCATACCGCAGGTTGTGCAATATTTTTGGGATGCTCGTTTCAGGGTTTCCGCATCATCCAAGTCCGGCACCGGATTGATCGGTTTGGGGCAACCCGGACGAGTGCAGTATAGATCCATGTCAGGAGTCTAAATCAGGAGCAACAAGCGAGTTTTTCTTGACACTGGTACCCGGCGTTGGAAGGGCCGCCTCGGCCTCAGGATAGCTCTGGAGTTGGTTGGTATAGGTTGCACATTTGGGTAGCACTTCCTGGCAAAAGGCTTCGGCAGCTTTGGAGCGGTAGCGATTGGGGTTGATGATGACCGACAAGGTGCGTTTCACCACGACATCGTTGATTTTCGCCCGCCGCAAAACCCCCATTTGGAGTTCTTTTTCGATCGCCGAAATGGAGACAAATGCTGCCCCCAGACCTGACTGCACGGCATTTTTAATCGCTTCAATGGAGTTCAGTTCCATTTCAATCCGCAACCGCCGAGTTTCGATCCCGCAGCGGGTTAAAACCTGGTCAATCACTTTGCGAATCGTTGATTGAGAATCGAGGGCAATGAATTGAAGTTTATATAAATCGTCTTTTTGGACGACATCTTCTTTCGCCAGGGGATGGGTCACGGGCAGGATCAGTGCAAGTTCATCTTCCGCATAGGGAATAATCTCTAAGGAGTCTTGGAGTTCGGGCGAGATTTCGCCGCCAATAATCGCCAGGTCAATTTGTCCATTGGCGACGCTCCAAGAGGTGCGGCGGGTGGAGTGAACGTGTAACTGAACGGCTACGTCAGGATATTTTTGGCGAAACATCCCAATCATCCGAGGCAGCAGGTAGGTGCCGGTGGTTTGGCTAGCTCCAATGATCAGCGTGCCGCCCTGGAGGTTTTGCAAATCTTCAAGGGCACGGCAGGTTTCTTGACATAACGTGAGGATCTTTTCTCCGTAGCTGAGGAGGAGATGGCCAGCTTCTGTGAGTTGGGCGCGTCGGCCTCCCCGATCAAACAGGGGGACATCCAGTTGGCGCTCAAGATTTTGGACTTGGAGACTGACGGCAGGCTGGGAAACGTACAAACTATCCGCAGCCCGCTTAAAGCTCCCCTCAGCGGCGATCGCTTTGAGAATACGGAGTTGATCTAAGGTAAAAGGGAGATCCGACATACGGCTAAACCTACAGAATGAAAGGAGCCTCGAAGATGATTGGGCAGATCAGCAGCCATGGACTATAACAAACAACTGGCCATCGACTGGGGGCAAGGGAAATCAAAACGGTAGCATAGAAGATCGATGGAATAATGGGTGAGTCTGCGAAGCCGCCAGATTGTTCGACTCAAGCTGTGAATTGTGTAGAAACGTAAAAAGATTTTATGAACCAGGAAGTTATTCAGGACTTTCTGAATTTACCAGGAATTGCGGGAGTTGCGCTGATGGATAGGCGTTCCCGCCCCTATTTTTGTGGGGTTGATCAGACTTTAAACTTTCAACAAAAAGAAGCCTTGGCCCAGGGCATCTTACAGGTTGTGGAGACAATTCCTGAGGGTTTTGAGTCATTCAAATTTCAGTTTTCAGGACATCAAGTTCATATTTATAAGCTAGAACACGGAATTATTCTGTTAGTGTTAACGAGTGATAATCTCGATTATTCAGACTATCTAAAGACTATTAAAAGCCTAAAAGCGGCATTGAGAGAAGACATTACGAATGCGATCGCGACATTTCGATTGATTGCAGGCAATGTTACGCTATCTGGACTAAGTTATCGCTCTCAAAACTCAACAAATTTCTCTAGTCAAAAAGTCGTTAATGCGATACCTGTAGTGCCGCCGCGATCGGGGCCAACTGAGGGGCAAGCCCCAACTCCGACCGTCGTGCCTACGGTAACTCCTGGGGTGGTTTCGCCCCCGCTGCCTGACCCCAAGCTGAGCCCGCCTGCGCCCCCTGAAGTGCCGCCGATCGCCCGATCACCCCAAGCGGCATCTCCCCCGGCAGACGTGCCCCCAGCGGCCAATCCCGCCCCGACGTTGAATGATGCGATCGCCGCCCTGAATCAACTGAGCAAATTCACCGCTCAATATTTGGGCACCCATGTCATTGCGAATTATTGGAAATCGACCCGTCCGCCAGAAGAGTGGCTCATGGAGTTTGAGATTGATCGGGCGGCCCAGTTTGCGATCGCCCGCAAGCCCGCCGCGCAACTGCAACAAGCCCTCTCAGGGGCCGAGCAGCAATGGCTCCAAGCCTGGGTCGCGGCGTTTATCAAGCGCTGTGCGTTAGTCATTCGCGATTTTCCGACCCTCATTCAGCAAAAAGCCCTGACCGATGAACAAAAAACCTTACTTTTGGGCTGACTGTAAATAGGGCAACTTGCAATAGGGGCGCTTGCCAATGGCTCCGGGCGCGATCGTCAGTCGCCTCCCGCCAATCTGCATCAAGCCCTTGGAGTGTCCCCTCGCTTCACCACAATTTCTGCTTACCAGGAGTCTGCAATGGCTAAAACTGTTCGCCTTGAGCCCATCGCTCAAGAAACGTCCGTCGAAACAAATGGCAATTTGCTGTCTGTATTGATCAACAAAGACTTGGATGTCTTGAAAGAATGCGGTGGCCGGGGGATGTGCGCAACGTGCCATGTCTATGTGAAAGAAGGCATGGATTCCTTATCTCCCGTGAATCGGCGGGAGCAACGCACCCTCGAAGTCATTACCACCTGTAAACCCAATTCCCGCTTGGCTTGTCAGGCGCGGGTGTTGCGCGATGGCGTGATTGTGGAACTCCCGCCGGGGATGTATGTGAACTCGATTAAGGATATCGAGGCGTTGATTGGGCGACGGGCCGAACAAGATTTATTGCACCCCATTACGGGCCAAGTGTTGGTCGAAGCCGGAAAGCTGATTACGCGCTCCATGCTGAAACAAATTGAAGATACGACGAGTTTTAATGTAGGCCAATATTTTTCCCAATCGTCGGATTTATGATTGGGTGTTTGTGCCCGACTGGGTGGGCGACTCTCCTGGCGATCGCGGCCCTTGGCCTCAGCACTGGCTTCAGACTCCAGGGCAGCCTCGAACCAGACAATGGTTTTTCTCTGGTCAGCGGGCCTGATGACGCTTGGCTTAACAAAATGTTACCAATTGGGTCTGGTGGGGTATTTTAAGCCTGGGCCAAACGGCTATGTTTCCATCACATTAGGGGCGGGGAATGCTGAGTCAGTTAAGCAAATTAAGCTACGCCACGGATGGGCGGTATGCGACGGATGCGGAATTGAAATTTTTGGCCGACTACGGGCGCACCTATCAGCAGCGCATGCAGACGTATCAGCAATTGCAGTTGCTGGAAGCAAAAATTGTGCAGACCGTTTACGACAAATTAATGCAAATTGATCCGGCGCTCCTCCAAAGTGGGGGAATGGATATCACAAAGAAGTGGAAACAGGATACGGTGCGGGTGTTGCGCTATTCGGCGATCGCCATGCTGCTCAACGATCCCCTGACGCTACGGGAGCGGCTCCTCTTCTGGTTTCAAACCGTGATGAAAGCCTTTGGGGCGCAGGAAAGCTGCCAAATGACCTACACGGTGATGCAAACGGTGGTGAAACAATATCTTGGGGCCGAGCAAGCCGCGTTGTTTTGTCCCATCCTCGAAATTAATCGACAAATTTTGGGGAATAGCTGAGCCGAATCTACTGGCGATCGCCAGGTGTTATTGGGGTGTATGGCGGCAATCTCATCGGCGCAGTGATAAGAGTTGGTAGAATCTGCGGCATGATGAAGACAGGTAATCGTAATTCATTCTCAACCTCAATTCCAAAAGTTCATGGCTACTCCCCTCAGCGGTGCCCACATTCGGCAAACGTTTCTTGAATTCTTCGCGCGGCAAAATCACAAAATCTTGCCCAGTGCGTCGTTGGTACCTGAAGACCCAACGGTGTTGTTGACGATCGCGGGGATGTTGCCGTTTAAGCCGATTTTTTTGGGCCAGCGATCGCCGGAATTTCCCCGTGCTACTACGTCCCAGAAATGTATCCGCACCAATGACATCGAAAACGTGGGCCGAACTGCACGGCACCATACCTTTTTTGAGATGTTGGGCAACTTTAGCTTTGGGGATTACTTCAAATCTCAAGCGATCGCCTGGGCCTGGGAACTGTCTACCGAAGTCTTTGGCCTGCCCCCAGAACGGCTGGTCGTGAGCGTCTTTGAAGAAGATGACGAAGCCTTTGCCATCTGGCGCGACGAGATTGGCATTCCCGCCCAGCGGATTCAGCGCATGGGGGCTGACGATAATTTTTGGGTGTCTGGCCCGACTGGCCCCTGTGGCCCTTGCTCCGAGTTGTATTACGATTTCCATCCCGAACGAGGCGAAGACACCATTGACCTCGAAGACGACACCCGTTTTATCGAGTTCTACAACCTGGTCTTTATGCAATACAACCGGGATGTGAACGGCGATCTCACCCCCCTGCAAAACAAAAATATTGACACAGGTATGGGCCTAGAACGGATGGCCCAAATCCTCCAGCAGGTGCCTAATAACTACGAAACCGACCTGATTTTCCCTATTGTGCAGACGGCGGCAGAGATTGCTGGCCTGGATTACCACAAAGCCGATGAAGGGACGAAAGTTGCCCTGAAGGTGATTGGGGATCACGTGCGGGCGGTGGTGCACATGCTGGCCGATGGCATTACGGTGTCGAATGAGGGGCGGGGCTATGTCTTGCGGCGCTTGATCCGGCGGGTGATTCGCTATGGGCGCTTGCTGGGCATTGACAAAGAATTTACGCCCCTGGTGGCAGAAGCCGCGATCGCCCTGGCCGAGATTCCCTATCCCCATGTGCGCCAGATGGAACTGACCATCAAAGTGGCGTTGCAGCGGGAAGAAGTCCGCTTTTTGAAAACCCTGGAGTTTGGGGAGCGGGAGCTAGACGCGGTGATTCAGCAGGTGGGCAAAGGGGGGCAAGTGCCCGGTGACAAAGCCTTTTTGCTGTATGACACCTATGGTTTTCCGTTAGAACTGACGGAAGAAATTGCCGCTGAGCAGGGCGTCAGTGTGGATCTGGCTGGCTTTGAGACGGAGATGGAAAAACAACGCCAACGATCGCGCAATGCCGTGGTCACGATTGACCTGACGGCCCAAGGTGCGTTGGCCCAGTTGGTGGGGCACATTCAAGACACGGAATTTTTGGGCTATACCCAACCCACCGCCGAAGCTGAAATTGAAGCCTTGCTCGTGGGGGGGCAAATGATGTCGATGGCAGAAGCGGGCACTGATGTGCAAGTGATTTTGGACAAAACCCCCTTCTACGCGGAATCTGGCGGCCAAATTGGCGATCGCGGCTACCTTTCTGGCGATAACGTCCTGGTTCGCATCGAAGATGTGCAAAAAGAGGCAGAGTTCTTCATCCACTATGGGCGGGTGGAACGGGGCACCTTGCATGTGGCCGATGTGCTCAATGCGCAGATTGATTTGGCCTGTCGGCGGCGGGCGCAGGCCCATCACACCGCCACTCACCTGCTGCAAGCGGCGTTGAAAAAGATTGTGGATGACACGATTTCCCAAGCCGGGTCGTTGGTTGCCTTCGATCGCCTCCGGTTCGATTTTCACTGTCCCCGTGCTCTTACCCCAGAGGAGTTGCAGCAAATCGAGGAATTGGTGAATACCTGGATTGCAGAAGCCCATGCTGCCCAAACCTCTGTCATGGGGCTGACCGAAGCGAAGGCCAAAGGGGCGATCGCGATGTTTGGCGAGAAGTATGGCAGTGAGGTGCGGGTGCTGGATGTGCCCGGTGTGTCGATGGAACTGTGCGGTGGCACCCACGTCAGCAACACGGCGGAGATTGGCTTGTTCAAGATTGTGGCCGAAACAGGGGTTGCGGCGGGTATCCGGCGAATTGAAGCGATCGCGGGGCCAGCGGTGTTGGAATACCTGAATGTGCGGGAAACGATCGTGAAAGACCTGAGCGATCGCTTTAAGGTGAAGCCAGAGGAAATTCCCGATCGCATCACGGCCCTCCAAACTGAACTCAAAACCACCCAAAAGCAACTGGATGCGGCCAAATCCCAACTCGCTCTGGCGAAAGCCGACAGTTTGCTGGCGACGGCCAAAGCCGTTGGCCCCTTCAAAATTCTGGTGGCCCAATTGGAAGGCGTTGATCCGGAATCCCTCAAAACGGCAGCGGAACAACTCCAGCAAAAGTTGCAAGAAGGAGCCGTAGTCTTGGGTTCGGCCCCAGAGCCGGGCAAAGTCAGCCTGGTGGCGGCGTTTAGCCCCAAAGTGGTGAAGCAGGGCCTCCAGGCGGGTAAGTTCATCGGAGCGATCGCCAAACTCTGTGGTGGTGGCGGCGGCGGGCGGCCCAACTTGGCCCAGGCAGGCGGACGGGATGAAAGCCAACTGCCCCACGCCCTGGAAACGGCGGAACAGCAACTTGTGCAGGAATTGGGCTAGGGAATAGCGTAAATCCCCGTCTGCGGTGCCCCGTTCTCTTGGAACAGGGCCAGATGGGTGTGCGCTGCAACGTGCGATCGCCTTGCCTTCCTGCGCCCAAGAGGCGATCGCGGCGATTGCGCTTCCCGGCTATCCGCCCCGGTGGCATACAGGGATAGACAGCAATGGGATAAGATAACGAGGCACATGTGAACAGTAACTTCTCCGGGAAAATCCGGTGCTTTCGCCAGTTGCAGAACGCGAAAAATTCCGGTGCTGTGCCGCAACTGTAAGTGAACCGCCGCCAGACTTTAGCAAGGCCCTGGTCAAGGTCTAGACCCAAAATAGACTGACGGAGCCAATTTGTTCCAGGTTGAAGTGGGCGGGTTTACAAGCCAGAACACCAGTTGAGTTGCTTTTTCACTCGATTTCCTGCGTCGCACAGGAAAAAGGGTTTTGTTATATGTTGACTTCTGAACCAATGTCTTCCACTGTCGCGATCGCGCCTGAATCGGCGATCGCCTTGTCACCGCTACCGTTGAAACGACCTTTGTTGCTCATTGGGCATGGCAGCCGAGATGCGGAAGGTCGCCAAAGCGTATTGGATTTTGCTGCCGCCTACCAGGCATTGGACACCTCCCGTCCGGTGATTCCCTGCTTTTTGGAATTGACGGAACCCACCATTCAAGATGGGGTCGATCGCTGTGTGGAACTGGGATACACCGAAATTTCGGCCCTACCTGTGTTACTTTTCGCGGCACGGCACAATAAATTTGATGTCACCAACGAACTCGATCGCGCCAAACAGCGCCATCCTCAAGTGCAATTTCACTATGGTCGCCATTTTGGGATTAGCCCCGGCATGATTGACCTGTGGCGATCGCGGTTGGCCGAGTTGGATCGCCCTGAACACAATCCCCACGGCATCTCACGGGAAGAGACAGTGTTGCTGTTTGTGGGGCGTGGCGCGAGTGACCCCGATGCCAACGGCGACGTGTTCAAAATGGCGCGGATGTTGTGGGAAGGCAGCGGCTATCAAACCGTGGAAACGTGCTTTATCGGCATCACTCACCCCCGGTTAGAAGAAGGCTTTCGCCGTGCCCGACTCTACCAACCCCGCCGCATCATCGTTTTGCCCTATTTCCTGTTCACGGGGCTGCTGGTGAAGAAAATTGCTACCATTACCGCTGAGCAACAAGCCCAGTATCCTGAGATTGAACTGGTGGGCTTGCCCGAAATTGGCCTGCACCCTCAACTATTTGCCGTGTTGCGCGATCGCGAAATCGAAACTCAGGTGGGCCAAGTGCAAATGAACTGCGAAATGTGCAAGTTCCGGTTAGCGGCCCTAGCCAACCAGCCCGCTGGCCATCATCATGGGCATGATCACGCTCACGGGCATGGTCATAGCCATAATCATGGTCACGCTCATGGGCATGATCACGGCCACGCTCACGGGCATGGGCACCATCACGACCACGCCATGCCTGACCCCTACGCCACTCCGGCCCAGTACCACGATCGCATCTGGCAAGTGCCTTAACCTGGCTTCAGTCTGCTCCATCCAAGGGATAGTCGTTCGTCTATGGCCATGATTTCAAGGCAGAATGAACACTATCCCTTGCTCATGCCTCCCCACCGGAGAAACATCCAGATCATGGCCGAAAAACAATTTGCAATGGGCGATCGCGTCCGCTTAGTGAGTTTGCCACCCTACGTAAAAACCGCTGATCCCATGCCCATGTTGCGCCCTCCCAACGTCTTAACCGTGGGAGAAGAGGGCCAGATCTTGCAGCGCAATCCAGGCAACTCGTGGAGTGTACGCTTTAGCAGTGGTGCTTTTTTGCTGGATGACCAGTATTTAGAATTAGTTGTGGGCCAACCAGACGCGCCCTACCCCGCCGAATAAGGCTGAATAATTGTCCTAACTAGAACTGGGCCGATTGAAGGCCAACCCTTCCTTGTATCCCGCTGGGCTGTTGTTGGGGAACGGGGATTGACTATTCAGGGTGGTCGCGCTGAGGCCATCCGTACCCCCCGCACTCCGTATTGATACGAGGGGTGGATGTTCCTTTCATGAACAAACTTATGTGAATGTAAAAAAAAGATGTTATCGAAAAAACGTAAGTAGGGCAGAATATCAATGCCAGTCAAGGGGTATTCGCTATGCCAGATACAGCAGGGAACTCGTTAGCCACCGCTACTCAACTCAGCTTAACCTCTGCCGTTCAAAGTTTTCCTGATCTCGTTACACCATCCGCCAACGACTACTATCGGTTTTCGTTATCGGCACCCAGCAGCTTAAACCTAACGTTAACGGGGTTGGATGCAAACGCCAACGTCGAGTTGCTGGATGCGAATGGAAGCCCGCTGAGTATTAATGGTGTCGTGCAGCGATCGGCGAATCCTGGTGTTTTCTCTGAAGTGATTAACACCGCCCTTGACCCAGGTGTGTATTTTATTCGGGTTGCCCCCGGTGATGGTATTGCGATCGCCAACTACACCCTGAATATCGCGGCTCAAAATAACCTCCTGTCAACTGATATTCTCTGGCGGAATGCGGCAGTTGGGGCGACGGGTCTTTGGGTGTTGGATCAGACCAGTTTTGTTTCGACGGAACCGTTGTCTTTAAACATCGGCGCTGGTTGGACAGTTGGTGGGGTTGGTGATTTCAACAACGACGGCAACTCGGATATCCTTTGGCGCTTTGAGCAGACGGGGGTGCTTGGCATTTGGTACATGAACCAAAGCCAGTTTTTATCTGCGGCAGCGATCTCGCTTAGCGTTGGCTCTGAATGGGCAGTCGGGGGAATTGCCGATTTTAACCAGGACGGCAACGTTGATATTGTTTGGCGGAATGAGTCTGCCTCGGTCACGGGCGTTTGGTATATGAACGGCGCGACTTTTCTCTCCTCTGCGGCGATTACCCCTGTGCTTGGGCCTGGTTGGGCGGTGAATGGGGTGGGTGATTTCAACGGCGATGGCAAGGCGGATTTGGTATGGCGCAATCGCTCTGCTTCGGCGACGGGTATCTGGTTTATGGATGGCGTGCGGCTATTGAGCGCAACAGCAATTAGCCCTGTCGTGGATCCCAGTTGGTACATCGGCGGAACGGGAGATTTTAACCGGGATGGCAAAACAGATCTGCTGTGGCGGAATGAGAGTAGCACAGGCGGTGTTGGAATCTGGTTAATGGATGGCACGACGTTCGTTAGCGCGATCGCCCTGCCTGCGGTGCCTGATTCGAACTGGCGACCCTTTACGCCCTACAGCAGCTATGGCACACCAACGCCAATCGACCTGGCGGGGAATACCACAAGCACAGCTTTTGATTTGGGGGCCGCTCTGACGGGGCAGGCAACCTATCGCGATCGCGTGGGCGGAGCCGACACAGATGACTACTTCCGGTTTAATGTGGATCGGGCTAGCCTGGTCAAGCTGGATCTGGGTAATCTCAATGCCAACTTGAACTTACAGCTTTTGGATTCGACGGGGGCTGTGATTCAGAGTTCGACTTTGGGGGATTTGGCCGCAGAAACCATCAGTCGGACGCTGAATGCGGGTACCTATTTCCTGCGGGTGTTCCCCAATAGCCAGGTTGACAACGGAACTTACTCCCTAGCTGTCAGCATCAACAACATCCCCATTTTGGCAACGAATAACCCGCTGACGGTGAACGAGGAAGGTTCAGCAACGATCGGCAGCGGTGCGCTAACGGTAACTGACCCGGATAACTCGGCGGCGCAACTGGTGTATACCGTCGGGAATTTGCCGTTGAATGGGACGCTGACGGTGAATGGGGCGATCGCCACGGCGGGTACCACCTTTACCCAGTCGGATCTCGATATTGGTGGCCGCATTCAATACACCCATAACGGCAGCGAAACCCTGAGCGATCGCTTTACCTTTACCGTGGCCGATGGCGCAGGGGGCACCATTAGCCTCAGCACCTTCAGCATTGTGGTCAATCCGGTGAACGATCCCCCGGCCCTGGCCACCAACCTGGGGTTGACCCTATCCGAAGGGGACGAGTCCAGCATTACCGCAGCGTTGTTGCAAATCACCGACCCAGACAACTCGCCCGCCCAACTCACTTACCAACTCACTACCCCGCCGACCCACGGCACATTGTTGCTATCGGGCACTGCCGTCACCAGCTTTACCCAGGCGGATTTGGTCAGTGGTAACTTGACCTACGCCCACAACGGCAGCGAAGCCCCGACGGATCAGTTTACCTTCACGATTACGGATGGGGTGATTCCGTCGCCGCTGGGGCCAAGTGTCTTCACCATCACGATTTTGCCTGTTAACGATGCCCCGACGGTTTCGGTGAACACGCCGTTAACGGTGAGTGAAGGCACCTCGGCAGTGATTACACCGAATCGGTTGCTGGCAACGGATCCAGATGGGCCGACGCCTTTGACATATACCCTGGAAGCCCTACCCACCAGTGGGATTTTGCGGCGGGGCAACCAAACTCTCTCCGTGGGCCAAACCTTCACCCAAACAGAGATTCGGGATGGCCAGATTACCTATCTCCACAACGGCACAGAAACGACCTCCGATAGCTTCCAGTTCAGTTTGTCCGATGGGGCGGGGGCCACTTCGCCACTGTTGAGCTTCAGCATTAACGTCTTGCCGGTGAATGATGCCCCGGTATTAACCGTGCCGGGTGCGATCGCCGCTGACCAAGGGGCCAATACTTTAGTTCAGGGGATTCAAATCACCGATGCTGATGCCAATCCCGGCGAGGTGACTGTGACCTTATCGGCGGGGAATGGGGTGTTGACCCTGGGCCGCACGACAGGCATTACCTTCATTACTGGGGATGGCTCCCAAGATCAAACCTTCTCCTTCCGGGGGGCGCAGGATGTCACGAACTTTGTCTTGCAATCGCTGATTTACCGTAGCAATACCGGGTTTGAAGGGGCGGACACCGTGAATATCACGGTTAGTGATGGGGGCAATACCGGCCTGGGCGGTGTGCAGTCGGATACGGATATCATTACGGTGAATGTGGCTCCAGTGAATGATGCGCCAGTGATTACGGTGCCAGGGCCACGGACGATCGCGGAAGATGTCAGCACGACGATTACGGGCATTAGCATTGGCGATTTGGATGCGGGGAATGGCAACTTAACCGTGAGTGTTTCGGTGTCCAATGGTACGGTGTCCTTGGGGTCAACCGGGGGCATTCAGATCACGACGGGCACCGGGAGCAATGACAAGAACCTGATCTTCTCTGGCACGTTGAGCGCGGTGAATACGGTGCTGAGCGGGCTGCGCTATCGAGGCGATCGCGACTTTAATGGCAACGACACCCTCACCATCAGCGTCAGCGACAACGGCAATACGGGCAACGGCATTTCCCTGTCGGATACGAAGGCGATCGCCCTGACGATTACGCCGCAAAATGATGCCCCCGTGCTGACCGTACCCGCGACCCAAAGCGTCAACGAAAACTCGACCCTCCGCATTACCGGGATCAGCGTCAACGATGTGGATGTGGCTGGGGGCGATCTCACCGTGGCTCTGTCCGTCAGCGATGGGCAATTGTCGCTCAATTCCACCACGGGCCTGACCTTTGACAGTGGCGATGGCACGGGCGACACCACGATGATCTTCCGGGGCGCACAAGCAGCAGTGAACGATGCCCTCCGCACCTTGCTCTATCAACCCGGTGCCGATTTCAATGGCACAGATACGGTGTCGGTGAGTGTGTCTGATGGTGGCAATACAGGTTTTGGCGTGCCTTTAGGCGATGAGGACGCGATCGCCATTAATGTCCTGGGGATCAATAATGCACCAGTGATTACGGTGCCCACGGGAGCATTAGCCGTAGATTCGGATACCGAGTTGACCATTACGGGGGTAAGCGTCGCTGATGCGGATGCAGGGCCGGGAATTCTCTCGGTGAGTTTGGTGGCTGCGAATGGGATTTTGACCCTGGCCAATACCTCTGGCCTGACCTTTAGCCAGGGCGATGGCACCGCAGACAATCGGATGACCTTCTCTGGCACCCTGTTTGCCATCAATGCCGCGCTGAATGAACTGACCTATCGCAGCTATCCCGGTTTTGCCAACCAGTTCGATCGCATCACCCTCAGTGTCAGTGATAACGGCAGTACAGGGATTGGGGTGCCCCTGTCTGATAGCGAAACCTTCTTTGTCAATGTGGGGAATGCGGTGAACATTGCCCCCGTCGCCGCCAATGACACCTACACCGTGGCCGAAGAAGGCACCCTTAACGCCAGCAGCGTCTTAGCCAATGACAGCGATCCAGACTTCACCGTCCCCCTGACGGCCCAAATTGTCGCTGGCCCCGCGAATGCCGGAACCTTTATCCTGAACGCCAACGGCACCTTTACCTACGCCCCCGCCGCCAACTTTAGCGGGGCCGATACCTTTACCTACCAGGCGATCGACGCTCTGGGCAGTGTGTCTAATACGGCGACCGTGGTGATCAACGTCTCGAACGTCAACGATCCACCCACCGCCGCCAACGATGGCTTCACCTTGCCAGAAGATACCTCCTTTACCACGGGGAACGTCCTGGCGAATGACACCGATCCTGATACGCCGCCGCCCCTGGCCGCCCAACTCATCCAAGGCCCAGCCAACGCGGCTAACTTTGCCCTCAATCCGGATGGCAGTTTCAGCTATACGCCCCGCGCGAATTTCAGTGGCAGCGATCGCTTCACCTATGTCGCCACAGATCTGCTGGGGGCAACCTCTAACACGGCCACAGTCAGTTTAACCATTACCCCCGTCAACGATGCACCGATCGCCAACAATGACGGGACGTATCGAGTCGGGGCTGGGGGCACCTTGTCCATCACGACCGCGAACGGGGTATTAGCCAACGATACCGATATTGATGGCCCCTCCCTGACGGCAAGTGTGGTGACTGGCCCTGCCAACGGCACGCTGAGTCTCAATCCCAATGGCTCCTTCACCTATCGGCCCACGGGCAATTTTGCCGGGGTGGATACCTTCACCTATCAGGCCAGTGACGGCAGTTTAACCTCCAACCTGGCAACGGCCACCATTTCCGTTTCCACCAACAATCCTCCAACGGCCAACCCCGATAGTTTCACCTTGCCCGAAGATGGCAGCCTCACCGTTGGCAACGTCCTCACCAATGACACGGATCTTGACGGCAACACGCCTCTGACGGCATCGCTGGTGGCTGGCCCCAGTAATGGCACCCTTTCCCTGAATCCGGACGGCACCTTCAGCTATACCCCCAATGCCAACTTTAACGGGGCCGATAGCTTTACTTACCGCGCGGTTGATAGCCTGGGCGATGGCTCCAACACCGCCACTGTCTCCTTCAGTGTCACCGCAGTGAACGATGCGCCTGTTGCGGTGAACGACACCTTATCTGTAAGTCCCGGCGGCACCCTCAGTCTGGCTCTGCCCGGTGTGCTAGCCAACGACACGGATATTGATACCCCGGCGGCCAACTTGACGGCGGTGCTGGTCTCGACGACGGGGAACGGCACCCTGAGCCTGAATGGCAATGGTAGCTTTGTCTATCGGCCCAATGCGGGGTTTGTCGGTACGGATAGCTTCACCTATCGGGTGAATGATGGCAGCTTGAGTTCGGCCAATACGGCAACGGTGGCGATCGCGGTGGACCCCTCGGCGAACACTCCACCAGTCGCAACGACAGACACGTTCACGACGGCGGAAGATACCCCGTTGACCGTGGGCAATGTTCTGGCGAATGACACCGACCCCGATAGTAGTGTTCCGTTGACAGCGAGTGTGGTGGCTGGCCCCAACAATGCCCTGGCCTTTAGCCTGAACACTAACGGCACCTTTAGCTATACGCCGAATGCCAATTTCAGTGGTGTGGATACCTTTGTTTACCAGGCGATCGACAGTCTGGGTGGCCTTTCCGCACCGACGACAGTGACGTTTAGTGTCACCCCGGTCAATGATGCCCCCGTGGCCACGAACGATGCGTTTACGGTGGCCAATACGACCTCCCTGGCGATCGCGGCCCCCGGTGTGTTGAGTAACGATACCGATATAGATAGCCCCAACCTCAGTGCGACGCTGGTTTCCAACGTGACCAGTGGCACCCTGTCGCTAAATGCAGATGGCTCCTTTACCTATCGGCCCAATGCGGGGTTTGAAGGGGTGGATAGCTTTACCTACCGGGCCAATGATGGCAGCTTGAACTCTGCGAATACGGCGACGGTCAACATTACCGTGGCGGCGGTGGTCAATGCGCCCCCGATCGCCACTGCGGATACCTTTACCACGCCAGAAGACCCAACCTCCCCCCTCACCGGGAACGTCCTCACCAACGACACCGACCCCGATGGCGGCACGGCCCAACTTACGGCAGTTTTAGTCGGTGCGGCTCCAACCAGTGCGGCCTCGTTCACCCTCAATCCCGATGGCACCTTCAGCTATACCCCCAACGCCAACTTTAATGGGGTGGATACCTTTACCTACGTGGCACGGGATAGTTTGGGGGCCACGTCTACGGTGGCGATCGCGACCCTCAGCGTGACTCCTGTAGCCGACAATCCTTTGGCCGTGGGCGAGAGCTACACCGTCAAACCTACCGAAACCCTCACCATCACGGCCCCTGGTATCCTGGCCAATGACACCGACCCCGATGGTAGCCCCCTCACGGCCTCAGTGATTAGCTCTGTTGGCAGCGGCACATTGAACCTGAATAGCGATGGTTCCTTTACCTATGTGCCTCAACCGACTGAGGGCGTGGTCAGCTTTACCTACGTCGCCAATGACGGCACCGCCAACTCCAACACGGCCACCGTCACGATTACGATATCGGCCAACACCCCACCCCAAGCCAATCCTGATGTCTTTAACCTGGCAGAAGATACGTCCCTAACCATTGGCAATGTCCTCGCCAATGACACCGATCCGGATAGCAGCGGCCCCTCCCTCACGGCGAGTTTGGGGACACAGCCTGCCAATGCGGCATCCTTTACGCTCAACCCCGATGGCAGCTTCAGTTATATTCCCAGAGCCAATTTCAGTGGAATTGACACCTTCACTTACACGGCTATCGATGCCCTTGGTGGTGTTTCCAACACTGCGACCGTAACCTTCTCTGTTGCACCAGCGAATGATTTGCCCCTGGTGACCAACGATACAGTGACGGTCAATGCTGGCAGCAGCCTTACCCTGACAGCGCCGGGAGTACTCGCCAACGACACCGATCCAGAGAACAACCCGCTGACAGCCAGCCTGGTCACGAATGCGGCGAACGGCACCCTGTCCTTAAATGGCGATGGTTCTTTCACCTATACGCCCAATGCTGGTTTTAGTGGCACCGATAGCTTTACCTACGTGGCCAACGACGGCACTGGGAATTCTGCTCCGGCAACGGTCAGCATTCGGGTCAACACACCGCCCACGGCTGTCGGTGAAACCTATACGGCTGTTATTGGTGGCACCCTCAACATCGATCAGATCAACGGGGTTCTGGCCAACGATACGGATGTAGACGATGGGAGCTTGACCGCTGCGGTGGTGTCTAATCCAACCCAAGGCACTCTGAGCCTACGGCCAGATGGTTCCTTCTCCTATGTCCCCAATGCGGGGGCCAGTGGAACGGATACCTTTACCTATCGCGCGTCGGATGGGGCGGCCAATTCCACGGCAACGGTCACGTTCTCGTTACGCACCAATACAGCGCCGATCGCGAATCCTGACTCCTATCGTGCGGCGACCAATGGCACGTTGACGGTGAATGCCTTGGCCGGGGTGCTCAACAACGACACAGATGCTGATGCCGGAACTCGACTCACGGCCACGATCGCGGCGAATGCCACTCGTGGCACCGTGAGCCTGGACGCCGATGGTTCGTTTGTCTACACCCCCAATGCGGGCTTTAGTGGCACAGACAGTTTTGTGTACCGGGCGAGTGACGGGGTAACAGTTTCTGGCCCTGCGACGGTCACGCTCACGGTTTCGCCCAACACCTCCCCCACAACAGGGAACGATACCTATAACGTTTTGAGCAATGTGCAGACCACCATTGAGCAGACGAGCGGTGTCTTGCTGAACGATACAGACGCTGATGGCGATCTGTTGCAGGCGACTCTGGTGACGGGGCCTGCGGGGGGCACGGTCACGTTGAATGCCGATGGTTCGTTTGTCTATCGTTCCAATACGAACTTCCAGGGCGTTGATACGTTTACCTATCGGGCCTTTGATGGCATTGCGAATTCCACGGCAACGGTCACGCTGTCGGTGGCCCTTAACCAACCGCCAACGGCCCAAGCCGATGTCTACAACGCGATCGCGGGCCAAACCTTGACGGTCACCAACCCCGGTGTGCTAACCAATGACAACGATCCAGAAGGAACCCTCTTTGCGATCGCGGGTGCTCTGCGGCCTTCCAAGGGGGTGCTGCTCAGCTTTAGTAATGATGGGTCGTTTACCTATGTGCCTGATGCGGGCTTTACAGGATTGGATAGCTTTAGTTACCAGGCATCGGATAATGTTTCCACCTCTACGCCAGTGACCGTGACGATTACCGTTGCGAACAACGCACCTCCTGTGGCCCAGGCTGATGTCTATAACGTCAACCCCAACAGCACGCTGGTTGTGCCTCGGACGGTGGGTGTGCTGGCGAACGATACCGACCCCAATCCATCGCAACAGTTGAGTGCCAGTGTGGTGACTTCCCCCACTAAAGGCGTGTTGAGCTTGAATGCCGATGGGTCGTTTAGCTATACGCCGAATGCGGGGGCGTCTGGGACGGATACCTTTACCTACCGGGCGACGGATGGCAGCCTCAATTCCACCGCTGGTGTGACGATCACCATTAACGCCACCAGTTCGCCGCCGACCGTGCAAAATGACACCTATACCGTGGCGGCCAATGGCACGCTAACGGTGACTGCTGCTGGGGTCTTGGCCAATGACACGGATCCCGATGGCGACGTGATTCAGGCAACCCTCTCGACCAACGGGACGAATGGAACGGCAACCCTGAATGCCAATGGTTCCTTTGTCTATCGGCCCAATGCGGGCTTTACCGGGACGGATAGCTTTACCTATCTCGCCAACGATGGGCTGAACAACTCGACTCCGGCGACAGTCTTTGTCACGGTGGGTGGGGCGAATGCGGCCCCGGTGGTGACGACTCCCGGCAATCAGCTCACAAACCAAAATACCGAGTTGGTGATTCCATCCGGGCTGACGATTGCCGATGCGGATGCAGGCAGTGCGCCCATTCAGGTGACGTTAGCCGCCACCAATGGCACCCTCAGCCTGAGCGGAACAACGGGCCTGACCTTTACCGCTGGGGATGGCACAGGGGATGCCACGATGACCTTTACCGGGGCGATCGCGGCGATCAACGCGGCCTTAGCCAATCTCCGCTTTACCCCCACCGCTGGCTTTACGGGCACAGCCCAAATTACCCTGGCGGCCAATGACCAGGGCGCAACGGGGACGGGTGGAGCCCAAACGGGTAACGGCACCGTAACGGTGAATGTGGCCTCTGGGGCAACCCTCGTGACCAACATTAACCCCGGCGGCGGCAGTGCCAATCCGGCGAACCTCACGGCAGTGGGGAACCAGATCTTCTTTGCTGCGACAGATGGGGCAACGGGCGTTGAACTGTGGAAGAGTGGTGGCACGGCTGCGACGACAAGCCAGGTGGCTGACCTGAACACAGGAACCGGGAACTCTTCTCCGGCAAACCTGACGGTGGTGGGCAATCGCTTGTATTACACGGCGACCAACAGCAGCACGGGGACTGAGCTGTATAGCACGGACTTGACCACAGGCACCGGGGGCGCGATCGTCCGCGATCTCCGTTCGGGGTTTGCCTCTTCTTCGCCGCAAAGTTTAGTGAACTTTAACGGGACGCTCTTCTTCCGCGCTTCCGATGGCACCCCGACGGGCAACAATGTCTTGTGGAAGTCGGATGGCACCTCGGCGGGGACGGTGCGAGTGGGCACAGGCTTCAGCCAAACCAATAATCTGACGGTTGTTGGGAATACGCTGTACTTTACGGCGGGGGGCGGCACTCAGCTCTGGAAAACTGATGGCACCGATGCAGGCACGGTATTGGTGCGGGATCTGGGCACTGGGGCCAATCTCCAAAACCTCCGGGCCGTCGGTAGCAACCTGGTCTTCACGGCAAATGATGCGAACGGGGTAGAACTGTGGAGCAGCGCAGGTACCGATGCCACCACCAACCGGGCGACGGATTTGAATCCGGGGGCGGGCAGCTCGAATCCCAATAATTTGGTCGTGCTGAATGGCAATTTGTACTTCTTTGCCCAGGATGTGACGAATGGGGCCTATAAGCTGTATCAGCGGACGGCTGCGGGCGTGACGACCGCGATCGCGACCTTGCCAGCCACAGGGCAACCCCCCGCCCAATTGACCGTGGTGGGGAATCGGTTGTTCTTTGTCGTCGATACGGGGACGCTGGGGAGTCCGAGTCTGCAACTCTTTAGTAGTGATGGGACTTCGGCAGCCCTCGTGCGGGATGTGAACGCCGCCGGAAACGACGCGATCGCCTCCCTAACCAACGTCAACGGCACCCTCTTCTTTGTGGGGAACGATGGCACGGGCTTCAAAGTCTTCCGGAGCGATGGCACCGCTGCCGGAACGGTGGCCGCCAGTGGCAATTTCACCACGGCACCCAGTAACCTGGCGACGGCCAATGGCCGCTTGTTCTTCACAGCCAGCGATGCTGCCAACGGCTCAGAACTGTGGACAATTGGGTGATTCTGATGGCTCTGCGGTACGATAGGGCATACATTCAGCCATTGAGCGAGTTTGAGGTATGACTCCGGAACCCAATGCTTCACCATCTGGTGCCAGTCCTGACCCGACGATCGCCAGTGATGACTCATCCGTGACCCCAGAGCCGCCGAATGGCAAATCGAACGACAGTCCCAAGGAGCCACCCAACGGGAATGGCACGGTGCCCCCAGCCATCACCATTACCACTGCCGAGGCCCGCGACCAAAGTATTCTAGGCCGCCTGTTGGGCCGCGAAGGCTTGCGATCGCTGGCCCTGGGGAGCCAGTCCTATGCGCCCTATCGGTTGGATACACCCCTGAATCTGACCCTACAATTGCGGGTGCTGGGGGTGGCGATCGCCATTATGAGCTTGGGGATTTTGACCAACAGCTTTTGGATTGGGATTTCGAGTTCGCTGGTGGCGATCGTCGTCTCCATCCAAATCCTGTGGTTGCCCTTTCGGCGTCTATTGCTAGAACTCATCCCCGAACAAGAACGGGCTATTCTCATTGGGGGCTTGTTTGGCACCCTGGCCTTTTTGGGCTTGCTGAAATTTGCAGGTGTGTTTGATCGCTTTGGTCTGTATCTGGCGAATATTGGCTGGGATGCGATCGGGGCGATTGGCGATCTTTTGGGGGCGGTGGGCCAAATCCTGATTGCCATCCTCGCGGTGTATGTGGCGTGGCGGCAGTATGTCATCTCCCGCGACCTGACCATTCAACAAAACACCATTACCCAGCAACAAACAATTGATGCCTACTTTCAAGGCGTGTCAGATTTAGTGCTGGATGAAGAAGGTTTGCTGGAAGATTGGCCCCAAGAACGGGCGATCGCGGAAGGGCGTACCGCTGCCATTTTGAGTAGTGTGGATGCGGCAGGAAAAGCCAAAATTATTCGCTTTCTCAGTCGGGCCAGATTATTGTCTCCTCTGCGGCGCGATCGCCGCCTGGGCCGCGCCATTTTAGATGGAACTGGGGGCTACGAAGAAGATCGGCGCAACGGAGTCCGCGTGATTGATCTCGGTGTTATGCTTGCTGGGGCCAACCTATCGGCCACAGATTTGCGCTGGACAGACCTGAGCGAAGCCAACCTGATTCGGGCCAATCTGAGCTATTGCGACCTCGTTAAAACTAACTTTGCCCGCACCATTTTGTGTGATGCCAATCTCCGGGGCGCAGATATCAATGGCACTCGCTTTTTTTACGGCAAAGTCGAAGAAGCATCCCCCCGCAGCCGCACCGTTCCCCCCGACTACCAAACGGGCAAGCATACTGGCGCGGTGATTGAAGGGGCCAACTTTTCAGGGGTGGTGAATTTGTCCGAAGAGCAACGCCAATACTGTTGTGCTTGGGGCGGGAGTGCGACTCGCGGTACGGTTCCGGGTGGGTGCGCTGGGATTCCCAACAAGCTGGGGCGTTAAGACATGAAGGGGCTCTCCCGCTGGTGCTGGCAGACTGGGGGCGATCGCGATCGGCCCCTCAGATCGGATCGCATTCCGCCGCCCCAACTGTTTGTCAACCTCTCTCTGAGTCAATGCCCCAGGAAGCGCCGATGAAACCTGTGTCGCCGACCTATTCCATTGTTGTCCCCATCTATAACGAGGAAGCCTCCCTGCCCGAACTCTATCGGCGGGTCACGGCGGTGATGGCAACATTGCCCGGAACATTCGAGTTGATTCTGGTGAATGATGGCAGCCGCGATCGCTCCCTTTCCCTGATGCGCGACTTACACCAGAACGATCCCCAAGTGTGTTATCTCAGCTTTGCCCGGAACTTTGGCCATCAAATTGCGGTGACGGCTGGGTTGAACTTTGCCCGTGGGCAGGCGGTGATCGTCATGGATGCGGATTTGCAAGATCCCCCCGAACTGATCTCGCGGCTCGTCGAGCAATGGCACCAGGGGTTTGATGTGGTCTATGCCCAACGCACTCAGCGTCGGCAGGAGGGCTGGTTCAAGCGGTTGACGGCCTATCTGTTTTATCGGGTATTGCAACAACTGGCGGATGTGGAGATTCCTACGGATACGGGCGATTTTTGTCTCATGGATCGGCGGGTGGTGGCGGTGCTGAATGCGATGCCCGAGCGAAATCGGTATATTCGTGGGTTGCGATCGTGGATTGGCTTTCGGCAGACGGCGGTGTTGTTTGAGCGCGATCCCCGCTTTGCTGGCGAGGTGAAATACACCTTTCGTAAGTCTTTGGGGTTAGCGATTAATGGGTTGGTGTCCTTTTCGACAGTGCCGTTGCGGCTGTCTACCTATTTGGGTTTAATCGCGGCGGCGGCAGCGCTGGTGATGGCCTTTTTGGTGATGTATTGGCGCTTGGTCTATCCAGGGTCGCCGTTGACGGGCTATGCCATTATTGCCTCTGCGATCTTTTTCTTGGGGGCGGTGCAACTCTTTAGCATTGGAATTTTGGGCGAATATGTGGGGCGCATTTACGATGAAGTGAAGAATCGCCCGTTGTATACCCTGGGGGAGGTGGCTGGGTTTGGGGTGTCTCCGCGATCGCCAGTTGTCTCCACGGTCGGGAACGGGGGCCACTGGGTTGAACCCCCCGGCCAAACTCCAGGGTATGACTATGCCCGCGATCGCCCTTCCTCCCCCAGCTAAGCCCTGGCCCATCAGTGAGGGGTATCTCTGTGACTTGGCCCTAGGCGGGGTGGCAATCGTTCACGGCTGACAGATTCTTCCGGGGAGTTCGTCTACAACGAAACCAACCATTCCTCCCGGTGGGGCCGTGGCGCGACCCCGGCATCCTACCCGCTTTTCCACGGGCAATCCTTTTTTCCAATGAACTATGTAACCGTACAATAGGTGGAAACTAGACCGTTAGGATTTATTCAGAGAAGTAAACCAGGAGCGATAGCGTGGCGAATGCAAAGTATCTACTGATTGGCTCAACCGAGGCGTTTAGCGGGAAATCCGCGACGGTCTTGGGCGTTGCTCATCATCTCAAGGTGCAGGGGTTGGATATTGCCTATGGCAAACCCTTAGGTACTTTTTGGGGAGATTCGCCAAGCGCTGATGTCGAAGAAGACGTGCAGTTTATCGCCAAGACGCTGAACTTGCCCAGCGATCGCCTCCAGCCCACGATTTTGCCCCTAACGGATCAGACGATTCAGCGGCGTATTCGGGAAGAAGACCAAACCAATTACCCACAGCTCTTGCAGCAGTATGCCCAAATGCAAGGGCCGGATTTGGTCTTATTGGAAGGGCCGTCGAACTTAGAAGAAGGCAGTTTGTTTGATTTATCGTTGCAGCAAGTGGCGGACACCCTGGACGCCAAGATTCTGTTGGTGGCCCGGTTTAATTCTTTGTTGATGGTGGGCTCCCTGATTTCGGCTAAACGCCGCTTGGGCGATCGCCTCCTGGGCGTGTTCATCAACGACATCCCCAAAGATCGGTTACAAGAAGTGCAAACCACCATCAAACCCTTTTTAGAAAAACAAGGGATTGAAATTTTGGGCTTGATGCCCCGCAATGAATTACTCCGCAGCGTGAGTGTGAGCACTCTGGTCAAGCGGCTGAATGCGGAAGTGCTGTGTCGGCCCGATCGCCTGGATTTGATGGTCGAGAGTTTGTCCATCGGGGCGATGAATGTGAACTCTGCCCTCAAATATTTCCGCAAAGGCCGCAACATGGCGGTGATTACCGGGGGCGATCGCGCCGATATTCAACTCGCAGCCCTGGAAACTTCGACCCAATGCCTGATCTTAACGGGGCAAATGCGGCCCCAACCCGATATCATGAGTCGGGCGGAAGATCTGGAAATCCCCATTTTGTCAGTTGATCTGGATACGCTCACCACGGTGGAACGGGTGGATCGGGCGATCGGGCAAGTGCGGATTCATGAGCCCGTGAAGATTGAATGCTTGTACCAAATGATGGCGGAACACTTTGATTTTGGGCGTTTACTCCAAGAGTTAAACCTCAAACCCACCGTTTCCGTGTCTTAGGCCATGCCAGCGATCGCCCCGTAACGCTGATCCTGGTTAGTCCTTGGCCTGGGCTGACTTCCCCTAACCCCAAAATCCTTCCGCAACGCTGATGAATTTAAGTCAGCGAGGGCGCTATCATCTCAAGATATCCATCGGCGTTTCGAGCCACCGCGTTTGACCGTTGTGCGATCGCCCCGTGATTAGTCTGCCCAGGCTAGCCACTGCCCGATTCCGCCATAATGAGTTGAACCGATGTGCACCACTCGCGTTGAATTTCTACGTCGCCTCAGGGCTACCTGTGATTCCTGCCATTACTCCCTACCTCTTACAAACTTCTGATATTGGCCCCTTGTTGGGCGATTTGCGGGTCGATCTCGCCGTTCTAGTCCTGACGTTGTTGCTGTCAGCTTTTTTCTCCGGCTCCGAAACAGCCCTGACTGCCCTCGACAATCTCAAACTCAAGGCGCTGATTAAAGAACAAGGTGATCCCGATCGCCTCTTTAGCCTAGTGCTGCACAAACGGCGACGGTTCATCACCACCTTGCTCGTGGGCAATACCCTGGTCAACAATGCCTCAGCCATCATCACGAGCAATATGTTTAGCCTGTGGTTGGGGAACCGGGGGATTGGGATTGCCACCTTTGTGGTGACGTTTCTCACCCTGACCTTTGGCGAAATCGTGCCGAAATCCCTGGCGATCAACAATGTGATGCCAATCTTTCGGTTGGTGGTGCGGCCCATCTTTTGGCTATCCCAAATGCTGTCGGTGTTGGGCATTATTTTGCTCTTTGAAAAGATTACCCAACTGGCAATTCGGCTCATGCAAGGGGGCATTGTCCAGGAAAGCGAATCCCTCAAAGACTTACAGTTGATGATCGAAATCTTGGGAGGCAAGGGCCAACTCGATCTGGATAAGCATCAAATTTTGAACAAAACCTTGATGCTGGATAATTTGAGCGTGCGGGAAATTGTGAAACCCCGCATTGATATGCGCACGATCTCGCGGGAGGCCACTTTGCGGGATCTGGTGAATTTATGCCTCGAAACGGGGTACTCGCGAATTCCGGTGCAGGAAGAGTCTAAGGATGAAATTGTCGGCATTGTCAACCTGAAGCGGGCCTTACAAGAACTGGAAGCCCGGCGGAAGGAGGGCCGCGACGATGGCAGCGTGGTTGAGGCGATGGATCGCCCGGTCTATGTGCCGGATACGAAACGGCTCGCGGATTTGCTCAAGGAAATGTTGCAAGGCCGCCTCCACATTGCGATCGTGGTGGATGAGTATGGCGGCACGGTGGGGTTGGTGACGTTGGAAGATATTTTGGAAGAGTTGGTCGGGGAAATTTACGACGAAAGTGATTTCCCCAGCCGATTAGCGGCTCGGAATCCGGCGATCGAACTCAGTAGTCGCTTGGGGCAAGGTCGGCGCTAACCGGGAGTCGGTTAAGGGGGGAGGCGGGCGATCGCCTGCTTGCCTGGGCTATCCCCGGTTTTTAGGGCTGGGTAAAGGCGGCAGTTTGGGCAGCTAGCAATTGACTGATGCCCGTTTCGGCGAGGTTTAAGATCTCCGTCAACTGGCTCCGAGTAAAGGCTTTGGCTTCGGCGGTGCCTTGCAATTCAATGATTTCGAGGTTTTCGTTCATGACGACGTTGAGGTCAACATCCGCTGCAACATCCTCTTCGTAGTTAAGGTCGAGTAGGGCTTGGCCATCGCGCAAGCCAATGGAAACGGCGGCAACTTGGTGAATGAGGGGCGATCGCTCAATCTCGCCGCGCTGCACTAACCGTTCTACCGCATCCCGCAGCGCCACATAGCCTCCGGTAATTGCTGTTGTGCGTGTGCCAGCATCTGCCTGTAACACATCTGTATCAATCACAATCGTCCGTTCGCCTAGCACTGTGAAATCCAGCACCGATCGCAAACTGCGCCCGACTAACCGTTGAATTTCCTGAGTCCGGCCTGATAACCGCATGAGCTCCCGTTCTTGGCGATCCTTCGTAGCCGAGGGGAGCATCCGGTATTCGGCGGTGAGCCAGCCCTGGCCTTTACCGTCCAAAAAGCGTGGCACTTTAGTCTGGATGCTTGCCGTGCACAAGACCTGGGTGCCGCCACAGGTGGCCAATACCGATCCGGCAGCAAATTTGGTGAAGTGTCGGTCGAAACGAATGGGCCGGAGTTGATCTGCTTGCCGACCATCGGGACGCTGCCAAGCCATTTCAGTTGCCTCATGATTCTCAAACAGTCAGGATAACCCAGGTCGGGGTGCTTGGTACGCTGATGTGACCAGGTTTCACCAAATTTTCCTGGGGGCGATCGCGCCAGCAGGCGAGCACGTTAAACCTTCAAATGGGCGAGGATAGTCGCTTCCACTTGGTCGATCGCCGGCTCGGAGTTGACCCGAATCAGGCGATCGCGAAATTGGTAGTAGTCAATCAACGGGGTGGTGCATTCTTCAAACAGTGT
This sequence comes from uncultured bacterium, assembly GCA_964475335.1. Lineage (GTDB taxonomy): Bacteria > Cyanobacteriota > Cyanobacteriia > Leptolyngbyales > Leptolyngbyaceae > CAYYWG01. Next base: position 498,155 of record CAYYWG010000001.1, on the reverse strand, counting down.
AATTCGGCGTTGAATCGCATCAGGGCGATCGTCCATGCGTCCCCGGCTGAGCGATCGCGCCATCAACACCGTTGCCGACGCTTCCAGCCAAATAGCTTTGTCCAATTGCTGTTGCAAATCATCAAGTAGGAAATCCAGTTCTTCCGCCTGAAACGCCGTGCGCGGATAGCCTTCCAAAATCCAACCGTGGGCTACGTCGGGCTGGAGGAGCCGCTCCCGAATGAATTGGATCATTGCTGTATCGGGTACCAGTTCTCCCTGGGCGACTTTTGCCTGCACTTGTTGCCCCAGCTCAGTTTGCGACGCGATCGCCTGCCGCAAAATATCCCCTGTGGAAATGCACACAAGGCCCAAGGTTTGCGCGAGTCGTGCGGTTTGGGTGCCTTTACCTGCCCCTGGCCCGCCTAAAATAACCAATCTCACAATTGCATCGCTCCTGCTAACATTCCCGGTTGCACAACCATCTAGGTTTATTCTGCCTGTATTTTGCGCGGCTGCAAAAAACGATTGGGATTCTGGCACCACTGGCTTCGCGATCGCCAAACGGTTGGCCCATCTGTGGCCTCAGGGCGATCGTTTCCTTCCCCCAAGTCCCTGCTACCCACGCGGCTTACAGCCCTCAAAGTCAGTTTAATTTTCTCGTTTGTGGCTCTTAGCAAAATGGTAAATTAGGGTTAGTAGTCTTAATTTGAAAGGGAGTGTTGGTGTCGAATGACCCAAGTAGTTCTTGGAGAAAATGAGGGCATTGATTCAGCTCTACGAAGATTCAAACGGCAGGTTTCCAAAGCTGGGATTTTGGCAGATTTAAGATCCCATCGGCATTTTGAAACACCCTTGGAAAAACGCAAGCGGAAAGCGGTATTAGCCCGACGGAAACGGCGCTTTGGTTAAGCCCAGGTCAGCGTTGATGGGCACACGCAGCGTTGCCCTGATTGCCCTTGAGCGTGGGTTAGCTTGCCCACAAAGCTTATCCACAAAATTGAGAGAAAAGGCCGTTAGCAAAGTCGGCAAAGAGGCTTAGCTAGCGGCGTTTATGTGATTGCTGACGATCGCGATCGCTAACCCGTTGGTTAGCTGTTTCTGGGCGATCGCGAGACAATTCTTTAAGCGTGGGAACTCATTGCTAGAACACTGCGTCGATTCCCTCAGGAGACACCGTAATTTGGTAACAGTTTGGGGCATTCTAAACTGGTAGTGGTGCTACAACGATCCTGAAACGACTTGCAGTTTTCGCGTTGATTGACTCATGGTAAAGTTTCGCTCGCATTTAGCCCAACTCTGGCACCGTCGCAAATATACGGCGATCGCTTTAGTGGTGTCGCTGGTTCTGATCTTGGGGCAACCGCTGGTTGCCTATTCGATTTCCTGGGGCGATCTTTTGTTCCGAGGCATTCAAGTTTTGCAACTGTCTAATATATCTGATCGCCAAGAAGTGGAAATTGGCCGCCAGATTAATGAACAGTTAATTAGCCAAAAAATTCGTCTGTATCGCGATCCGCAGGTCACGCAATACGTTGAGCAAATTGGGCAGCGGTTGGCCCGCACCAGCAAGCGCCCCGATCTGCCCTATACGTTTCAGGTGGTTGACGATCGCGGCGTCAATGCGTTTGCCACGATGGGCGGATTTGTGTATGTAAATACGGGCTTGCTGCGGCTGGCGGCAAATGAGGCCGAGTTAGCCAGCGTCATGGCCCATGAGATTGGGCATGTGGCAGGGCGGCACGCGGTGAAGCAGTTAAGAGAAACGGCGATCGCCAGTGGTTTAGTCGGGGCTGCGGGGTTGGATCGCAATGTGGCTGCCCGCATTGGGGTTGAGTTGGCCTTTCGGCGACCGAACAGTCGGCGGGACGAGTACGATGCGGACTTGCTGGGGTTAAATAACTTGACTCAGGCGGGGTATGCCCCGATCGCGATGGTTGACTTTATGCAAAAGCTGTTGCGTTCAAGCTCTGTCCCTACCTTTCTGAGTACCCATCCTGGTACCAGTGAGCGGATTGAACGATTGCAGCAAGCTCTGCCTAATGGGTCGAGTGAATATGGTGATGGGTTAGATCCGGCGCTTTATCGGGCACGATTGCGATCGCTCTCTTAACCCTTAGGCTGTGGCTCTGGGTAACAGTGGCAATGGTGGGGCAATCCGGCGATCGCTTTGCATCACGGATCGTGGGGCAATGGAGGGCAAGCTAATTGCTGCCTGAGCCTGCATTATCCATAAGAATAAACAACTGCTCCAAACCCCTGACCCGTTGGCAATCTCCGCAGCGGGCAGCGCAACAGCTTGTATGTTGACCGTAGGGGCACTGACCGTAGGGGCACCGCTTGTGGTGCTCCGGTGTAGGTTTCTGTTTCAATCCTCAAGCCAATCAATGGTGAATGATCCAGGCTAAGGGCTTGCAGCGTTGATACGTGCCGACTGATCTACTGGTTCCAATTAGGTTGAACGTCGAAAATGCTAATTAAATGCTAATTAACTGACAACAACATAGGGGCAGTTGGTGTTGCGTAAAGGGAAACCCAATGCTGGACATGGTTTCGATGGATTCCGCTGAGGCTAACCCATCCTACGGCGGAGTCCAGAGCTTAGGTGTTGTCAGGCACCCCGTAGAAGTGATAAGTGCTAACCCCGATTGAGCAGTGTTTTTCGATGGGCTAAAACTTGCCCCGGTTCAATGTTGGCCGTTACTTCATCAAGGGGAATACTGCGTTCAGCCTCAGTATAAACATTAACTTGGTAAACCAGCCGATTGGTAATGTCCAACCCGGTGAGCCACCCGCTTTTGGGATGGTAAGCGCCCGTGTCGATATCGAGCCAGCCACAACCTTGGGCAATTTCGCCGGGAATGACATGGGGCAAGGTGAAGGTGATGGTGTGCCCGGTGATAATCAACTTGTCGGTAAAGTAGGGCTTGGACGTGCTGTGAAATTCGTCGCGGATCCAGCAAAACTCTTGGGCGGTTTGGGCATCGATTGGGAGTAAGGGATGCACCCCGGCATGAACCAGCCAAATGTCGTCTAAGTCGAGATAGGTGGGTAGGGTTTTCATCCACTCGATATGGTCGAGCAAAATACCACTGTCACCATAGCTGGCTACGGTTGCGCGCCCGCCACTATACAACCAGGCTTGGAGCGCGGGGGTGAAGGGTCGGCCTTTGGGAAAGGCATCGATCATGAGTTGTTCGTGATTGCCCAAAATGCAGTGATAGGGGCTATCTTTCACGAAGCTGACAACTTTTGCGCTATCTGGCCCACGATCAATGAGGTCACCGAGAAAGTAAACTTGATCGTGTTCTCCCGGTACGATCGCGTCGAGCAATCGCATTAGTCCTTCAAAATGCCCATGGACGTCACCAATGATGATTCGACGATGACGGTCTTCGCTCATGCGATCGCTCGTGTGGTTAATAGACAGCACTAAGATAAACCCGCAAGATACTGTGGATTGATGCAAAACCTGAGGCTGGAGTGATTGAGGTCACTACGCTCATTATGCCCCGATTCCATTCAGCAATCCCACTGGATTGTGCAAACAATACACTCAGTTGGGAAACTTTATTAATCCTTTAATGCGTCGCTTTGGCTGTGCGCATTACCGAGCGATCAATGAGGGGTCTGACCACGTTTGAGGATTTGCCAGAGTTGTGGTGGGTAGGCAGGGTTTCCGGGAGATTGCCGGGAAGGGGGCAGCGGCGTTGCGGATCAAGTCAGTGATGCTGCGGACGACTTGCTATCCTCATCGGTGGGTTAGCGTTAACCGGAGGCCGCAGGCTAAGCGGCATCAGTAGATTTGCGGATTGGGCGATCGCCAGTGGCCCTATCGTTCTAGGGCGCGGAGGATGCGTTGCAGGCCAGAAAAGAAACTTTGGGCACTAGATTGTTTTACCCCTAAAGTTTTGGCAAAGATTTCGTCCAATTTTTCCAGGGTTGGTTTTTGGAATTCTTCGGCTAAGAGGGTGTAGCCTTCGGGCTGTTCGTGCCAGACTTGCCACTGGTTGGGGTAACAGCGCAGCAGGGCGGCTTCTTCCAACGGGCGGAGATAGTAGCAGGTTTCAATTGTGTTAAGGAAGCGATCGCGCAGTTTGCGAGCGGTGTAGCCAATGCCCACGGTGCCCACATCTTCCAACCGAGGGTTGAACAGAATCACGGGGCGATCGCCAGCGGCAAGGCAAATTTGCTCAACGAGCATCACTTCGACTGCCGACGGAGCCACAAACAAAAAGGCTTGATCCTCTGGTAAGACTAAGCGCTCTACGGGCATAGTTTGGCGGGAACCAGCGATGTCGATACTTTCGATGGTATGGGAAATCCCCGCCCAATCCCGCCGGGCCAAGGCCGCTGCCCCCGCATCAGTGAAGAAGATTTTGAGGTGTTCCCCATAGTCTGCCAACACCGAGAGGTACTGATAGGCGGGGGGCATGGGCTTGAGTTCAGGAATGGCGATTTCGACCTGTAGCCGAGTGTAGCCTGCGGCTAGGGCGGCCTGGGTGGCGCTTTGGGCTTGGGCGATCGCCTCGTCTAGGGTCGTCGGAAAATCCACCATTGGTTTTGATTGGTTTCTACTGCGTTTGGGTTACAGGGTCAACGACTGCGCATTGGTTTCGATCAACGCAGCCAAGTCTTTCAAGAAGGCGGCGGCATGGGCACCGTAAATGACCCGGTGGTCACAGGTGAGGTTTACCTGCATTTGCCGTTTCACACCCATCAAGCCTTCATTGTTGGCCACGACCGTAGGCCGGGATGCGCCGATCGCCAGGATGGAACCCATTCCTGGTGGCAAGATCGCATCGAACCGATCCACGCCAAACATCCCCAAGTTGGAGATGGCAAAGGTGCCAGAGTTGTATTCATCTGGTTGCAGTTGTTTCCCACGGGCGCGATCGACCAGATCCTTCCAGTTGCGAGACAGGCTGTAAATATCGGTCTGGTCGGCGTTTTTCAGAACAGGCGTAATCAAACCGCCATCATCCATCGCTACGGCAACAGCCACATTAATCGATGCCGGGTGGTTGATGTGACCCTCGGTATAGCCCGCATTCAAGAGGGGGTGTTTTTGCAAGGTCATCGCGACAGCCTTGGCCAACAAGGCGCTCATCGTTACCCCTTTAGACTTGATTTGCTTGTAAAGCTTGTCAAGGTGGTCGGTGGTGATGGTGTAGCCAACGTGGAACGTGGGAACGTCCAAACTGGCAACCATGTTCCGCACGACAGCATTTTGCAGGGTGGTCAAGGGGACTTTTTGGCCAGGAGCTACGGGCACTGGCGCGGCAGTGGCTGGGCGGGGGGCCGGGGCAGCAGCAGGAACAGCGGCGACTGGAGCCACTACCGCAGGTGCAGCAGGCGTGCGACCAGCGGCGGCTTCTACATCTTCGGCGACAATCCGACCGTGGGGGCCGCTACCTCTGAGGGTTTTGAGGTCAACTTTCAGGTCTTTGGCGAGTTTCCGGGCGCGGGGGGAGGCCACAATCCGTCCGTTGCTGGCCGGTTGACTGCTGCCGTTGGTGGCGGCGGTGGCGATCGCCGGGGCTACTGCTGGGGTTTCCGCTTTAGGAGCCGAAGCCGGGGCCTGGGGTTGAGCCGTTGACTGTTGTTGGGCTGTTTCGATCTCAGCTTCGGTTTCTGCAATGAGGGCGATCGCGGCACCAACGGGAGCAGTGTCTCCCGCTTCAACGACAATCGCCGCCAAATATCCTTCGTAAAAAGACTCCACATCCATGTCTGCCTTGTCGGACTCAACCACAACCACGGTTTCGCCCTTTTCCACTTTGTCACCTGGCGACTTCAACCAGGACACAATTTTGCCTTCTGTCATCGTGGAACTCAGAGCAGGCATGAAAACTTCACTAATCATGGGGAGGATTCCAGATCAAAACGCCACAAGTAACTAAAATCATTCAACTAATCAGTGTTAAACCTGGCACCAATACCGAGACCGGAACCAGGCTCAACTCACGTTCTAGCGCATTAGCCAGCGCCTTATATTCTACAAGGAATTGCGTCCCCGAACAGACAGTCGCCCCAAGGTAAACCTGAGCGCCGGATTTTAGACAATTGGCTCCTGTCGATGGGCAAGAAATTAGATTGCGCCCCGGATATCTTCGACCACGCCATCCCGCAATAAGATTTCAACTTGCATTTTTTCAATCAAGTTGTCCCCTTTTTCCACCCGGAAGACGCTATCAATCTGGCCTTGATTCACTTCTTGATCGAGTTCAAGCAACTGCACTTGTTGCAATTGTTGTAAGACCTGATTTTTTTGTTCTAACAACTCACTCTTTTTTTGATTGACCTGCATCTGGAGGTTTTCAATTTGCTGAGTTGTTTCGGGACTGGGGGGCGAGATGGATTGCTTTTGGATTTCGGCGATCATTCGCTGGGCTTGCATTTCCAGTTGTTGTAACTGGTTATCAATTTGGTTAATTTGCGCCTGGAGTTGTTGCTGGGCTTCTTCTTTCCAGCGGGGCGTGACGATCGCTTTAACGTTGACCGAACGTTTTAATAGCAAATTAGATGGGGAGACATCCATAAATACTTCACTCAATCAGGACAATGAGGTTGTGGACTTACCACAGGGGACACACCACAACAAACGGCTTTATGGCACCAGCAAATCTGCTTGCTTTTAGGGGCGTTTGCGCCAGGGCCTTTGCCCTGTGGGGCACCTCAAACAAACATCTCGTCAATCATACCCTGGTAGCGTTCCATCACGACATTCCGCCGAATTTTTAGGGTTTGGGTCATGAGGCCGTTTTCCATCGAGAACGGTTCTTGAATGAAGCGGAAGGGGCCGATGCGATCGTCTGGCCGATATCCCGGTCGATTTTGCACTTCCCGGTTCAGTTCTTTCCGCATTAAATCTTGAACGGGTTTACTGTCGATCGCGATCGTCTGCCCGCCTTGACTGGGAGCGGTGCCCAGGTTAGACGTAATCCCTGCTGGTAGTTCGAGGGTATAGCCTTGGGCGATCGCCCATTTTTCCAGGGCTTCATAATTGGGCACGATCAACGCTCCCAACGCTTTTTGGTCTTGGCCAACCAGCATGATTTGGTCAATGTAAGGACTCCGCAGGCACGCATCTTCAATGGGCTGCGGTTCAATATTTTCCCCACTCGTCAGCACGATCGTATCTTTGGCCCGTCCTGTGAGCACGAGATCATTCTCTGCCGTCACCCAGCCCAAATCACCACTGTCAAACCAGCCATTGGCGTCGATCGCTTTTTGGGTCGCGGCAGGGTTATTGTAGTAGCCCTTCATCACCTGGGGGCCACGGATGAGCACTAGGCCCCGTTGCCCCGCAGGAAGCGGTTGGCGGGTTTCTGGATCAACAATTAAGATTTCGGTACCAGGAATCGTGGGGCCAGAGGAACCGCGCAGGTTGCGCCACGGGCGACGGGCATTGGTCACAGGCGACGTTTCGGTTAGACCATAGCCCACCAAAACGTCAATCCCAACGATTTCAAAGAAATCATCCAGGTGTTTGGCCAGGGAACCGCCACCACTAATGGCATAGCGGAATTTTCCGCCAGTAGCCGCTTCGCGCACTTTGCTGTAGACCAGCTTTTCGCCTAACCCGTGGAACGGCCAGAAGATCAGACTCTGGAGGCCAGCGGTGAAACGACGGAGCGGCGACGGGTTGCGTTGGAGTAAATCGAGGTTTTGCCACAGCCGTTTGGCTTGAATGTAGTGTTGACTTTTACCGAGGAAGAATTGAATTAGCTTTTGTTTCCGTTCGGGTTGCTCACGAAATTGTTTTTGTACGCCTTCATAGATCGATTCCCAAATGCGGGGCACACTCACCATGTATTGTGGACGAAACTCTTTAAGGTCTTTTTTGATGGTGCGAATGCTGGTGTAAATTTGAGTGCAACCTTGAGACAAAAGAAAGTATTCAGCGCTGCGTTCGTAGGCGTGCCAGGTGGGGAGGATGCTCATGATGCGATCGCCGGGTTGGGGCTGCACCACGGCTCCCAGCGTTTCGACTTGATGAATCAAATTGCCGTGGGTGAGCATGGCACCTTTGGGTTTGCCGGTAGTGCCAGAGGTGTAAATTAGCGTGGCGAGATCATCCCGTGTGAGGGGGACTGGCGTTAAGGCGCGATCGGCCCCCAGGGCCATGACTTGGGAATAATTCAAGACTTTGAGCGCGAGATCGTTGGGGGGGGCTTCGTCGCTCATCAGCACGACAAATTGGAGGGGCAAAGGGCTGAGGCGATCGCTGAGCTTGTGAAACGTGGCCAGATCTTCGACCGCCAGGGCAATGGAGCCACTGTTTTCCAGCAAGAACAGCAATTCGTTGGTTTCGGCCTGGGAACTCCGCACCGCATTCACCGCCCCCGCTAGCATCATGCCCTGATCCATAATCAACCAGCGAGGATGGTTGTCGGCAAACAAACTCATGCGATCGCCGGGTTGAATACCCAAGGCTTGTAACCCACACGCAAACCGCTGAATTTGTTCTGCCAGTTCTGCAAAGGTCAACTTGACTGGTGGTTTGGCATGGGGGGCATTGAGGGCAGTGATGGTCGAAAAGCGCTGGGCCGCGATCGCCCACACTTCAGGTAATGACTTGAAATCGTAAGCAACGGTTTGCTGGAGTTTTTGCCGGTCAATGGCCGTCATCTGATAAGCATCAACGTGATTCATGGGGGTGCTCCTGTACGTTGCAAGGGAAACCTGAACAAACCAAGCCAGCCAAACGAACCAGTGCTGGTTCCCTGACCAATAGCATGACCAATCGATTGATTCAACCTTACTGCTGAACGGGCCCCAGCTAAACAGGCAACAGGGACAGAATTCGGGGTGGCTTTGATCCCTTATCGCTGGCCCAGGTGTTCTAGTGGGTGCGATGACTGGCGATCGCCATCGACCAGTTCTGGTGGCTTGTCGCCTGTCCCTGTTGCCGAGAAGCCATTGCGTTCGTTAATCTAAGCTTGAAGTTTCATGAAGTCGAAAGGCTCCTATGCCCAAAGCAATCTGGAATGGTGCAGTCATCGCTGAAAGTGACTACTGCGAAGTCGTTGAAGGGAATCAGTATTTCCCCCCGAATGCCATCAAACAGGAATATTTACAACACAGTAGCACCCATACCGTTTGTGGATGGAAGGGAACAGCCAGCTATTACGATATCGTAGTTGATGGGCAGGTGAACAAGGATGCCGCCTGGTACTATCCCACGCCCAAGGATGCCGCGAAGAATATTGCTGGTTACATTGCCTTTTGGCGCGGCGTGAAGATTGAAGCCTAACTGGGGCCAACCCTAAGCTTAAGTCTTGATCTAAGGCGGTTTGGCCGGTTCATGCAAAAGCCCACAGGCCCTAGAGCCTGGTTTCCGGGGAGATTGCACCTCTGCGGCTTGGACATTTGGTTCGTGCAGCATCGATCGCGGCAATGCAATCGAATTCACTGGTTGGGGATTTGGCCTAGAGTCAAGTCCCTTTTTTGTCGTTCTTGGTGGTGCGAGTTGGGTCACTGATCCGATCGCTCAATGGTTCGGTTGGGGCGATCGCCGTTACGCTGGCCTCGATTTTTGCCAACCCGTCAAGGCGGAAGCGACTGCATCAGTTCGTTATTCGAGGCGGAATACTCTGGCGGGCGATCGCTCGGCGCATAAAACAATTTATGAGAAAAATGTTTCAATCTGTAAAGGTATAACAAGTGCTGGGGTAGCAGGTGGTGGCAAGTGGCGCATTACCCGGTCGCGATGCGGTACTTATACTTAGGTAAAACCCCCGTGACTTGCTGGATCGGCGTTCTTTGCCCGGAAAACTGGGTGATCCCGCAATCTCGCCCGAAGCCCTGCCACTGCAAAGCTAATGATGTGTTTAGAACCGTAAAGCGTCACGATGGAATGTAAACTTTTCTGTTTTAAATTCAGATTGTCAGAACTCTTTCTATAAACTAATTTCAGTCATTAAATTTACGGATGACGGTTCGCAAGCATCTTGTTCAGCTTTTCGTGTAGGAGAATTCAACGTGACGACTTATCAAACTCAAATGGCTAATCGTGCAGATTATGGTTTGATGCTGAAAAGCTTTTTGATGTGGATCGGGATTTTGACAGTTTGCTTGCTAATCGTTGGTTTCCCTGTTGGGATTTTGATTGTAGGCATTGGTTCGGTCTTGGCAATGGCGCTCGACTCGGTTTTGCCAGGAGTCGGTTTAGTTGTAGTGGCGATGAGCTTCATTGGCGTTCAGGTCTTCGGCGTGATCCTGACTGCGGCCATCCTCACCCTGAGAGGCACGCACCCCAAAGATATTAGCTGGTTGCCTTGGGCACGGGGCGAAGCAAACCCGAAGCATGATGCGGTGTATGCCGCTTGCCCTCTGACCTGCGACGTGAAAAATTAAGCGATTCACTTAACGGTCAACAAATTGGCTGGGTCAATGGTTCAAGGCATTGGCTCAAAGCAACAAGCCCGGACTGCTCCGGGCTTTGGTCGTTTAAATGGGCAGAGCAAGGGGCGATCGCCCCCGTTGCGCGGGCTTTGGCTTAACTGTTGGTGACCGTTACGGCGTGGGCACCGAAATGACCTGGCTAGCCTGAATGGGTTTGCCGTTATGCATGAGTTCCTCGTGCCCGTTGGTGTTGAGGGTCACGGTGACGGTGTGTTGACCCGGTGGCAATTCGCTGAGGTAATACCAGGGGCCATAGAGCCGAGTCAGCTTTTTCCCGTTGACATAAAGATGGGCGTGGCCTTCGGTGGTTATGCCTTTGCCATCCAGTTTGTTAGGCGCAAAGGTAAAGTGCTTGGCTTGAATTTCCAGGTTCCACCCCTGATCGCGATCGGGATGTACCACTAAGTTGACGGTGGGCACGGGTTGATTGGCCGGAATCTCAACCATTTTGTGATGATGGGGGGTACTGGTGGCTTGCTGTCCTGCTGCTGCTGCCGGATGGTGATGGCCAGTGGGCTGGGGCTTTTCGTGGGCGAGCAGTGCTGGAGGGTTCATTAGAGGAAAACTTGCGCTAAGAAGACTAAGAAGGGAGAAAAGAACCGATTTGGGGTTGGACATAACAACAGTGAATGGATCTGCAAACAAAGGAAATGGTCTGGAACGATCGCGTGGCTGGCTGGTGATTGGGTTACCCGATCGCGGATGGTGCGGCCTGGAGATACAGTTGCTTGAGCAAGTTTTGGGCCTGAGTGTAGGCTTTGGTGTTGCCGTGTTGGTAAAAGATTTGGCTAGCCTGCTTTAAGTCCATGACGGCCTGGGCGGCATTGCCCAAGTTGTAGTAGGCGATCGCCCGTTCCACTTGGACAATGGGCCGATCGGGGTTGAGACGGAGCGCTTGATCAAAATCTTGAATCGCTGCAAAGTAATGTCCCTGGCGGGCATGGATGCAACCTCGGTTGTAATAAGCTGTATCTTGCTGAGGATCAAGTGTGAGGGCTTGAGTCAAGTCGGCGATCGCCGGGGTCAGATCGGCTCCAGTGGCCTGGGCAAGCCCTCGATTTAAGTAGATTGCCGCTAAGGTCACGGCATCGTCGGCTGCGGTGTGTTCGATGGCTTGGGTAAAGTCGGTAAGCGCGGGTACAGTCTGCCCTAGTGCCGCTCGCGCCAATCCCCGGTTAACATAACCGCGCACATCGGTAGGCGCAACTTGCAGCACATGGGTCGCATCCGCAATGGCTGCTTGATAGTTGCTGAGCCGATAGTGGGCCACACCCCGGTTGACCCATGCTTCAGGATTGTGCGGTTGGCGGCGAATGGCCTGGGTACAATCTGCGATCGCGCCCCGATAATGAGTCAAAAAGAGAGCCGTCAAACAGCGATTAGCATAGGCCGCAGCAAGTTGTTCCTGGGCTTGCACCGCACGCGTGAAGGCCGCGTAAGCCACTGGGTAATTAGCCTGTTCTAATGCCTGGATACCTTCTGCAAACGGAGGAATGTGACTGGTCGCTATGGCTTGGGCCGACGAAGGCCGAAGCGGCGGAGCCATGCCCAAGAGACCGACGATCAGACTGACGCTCAAGAGAACCCGCAGCCAAGTTTGCATAAGTATTTGCTAGAAAAGTTGAACCGTGATCAAGGCCGTGGCTCAAATCCTGCCCTGTTCGTCCTGAGGGGCGAAACCAATCGCATTAACGTGGTGACTTTACCACCCGGATTCAGCTTGATTGAGGACATAGGCGGCAACGGCTTGAATTTGATCGTCCGTTAAGCGGGATTTGAAGGAGGGCATGGCGTTTTTGCCGTTGGTGACTTGGGTTGCGATCGCCTCTATAGAGTCCATGTTGTACTTGTGCAGGGTTTCCGCTTTGAGGTTTTTGCTCGCATCAACGACATTGTTGCCGTTCATGTGGCAGGCGGCACAGTTCGCGTTGAAAACTTTTGCTCCGGTGGCGATCGCTTCCGGCGATGCGGCCAAGGCCGGGGGCACAAGGGTCAACCAGGCGCAGGCGATCGCCAGCCAGAGGATAGATAGGAATTTTTTCATTCAAATTCTCCCAAGATTCGACAGAGAAATGACTCTAAAACAGCAACAAAACTCAGCCAATAAAAATCCCCCTGAAGGGGCACAGAGTATGCGCTCCCGCAGTGGGCATCAATGCGTTTGAACGCAAGCTGTAAATCGTTGTTGTTATTGTGCGATCGCGCAGTGGGTTGCGTCAAAAGACGGGCTGTAAAACTTGTGTCGAACTGTAAACTCTGAGCCGCCCCTAGCAAAAAGCGATCGCCCCCATTAGCCATTGGGCGATCGCACTTAGGGTGTCTTTAGTTCGGATGTATTATATCCTGGATTACATCGGTCGCGAGCACCTTTCTGTAGCTGCTGTGGTTTGATGGGCGATATCAGGTACGGTTTTTGAGCATCATGACTTCAATGATTTTGATTGCCATATCCTCAGAAAGCTCTAGGGCACCATATAGCTGGTTCAAAAAGTTTTCTTCTTCTGCTGTGACTACACCATCAGCCAGAATTAAATCTGCAGCGACTGCAAAAGCTGATGGTGCCATTTCGTGCGGTAATGAGGCTTTGGCTAAACCAAACAATACCTCGACCCCATCTCGTTTCATAATGCCGAATAGCTTATCAATCATTCGGCGCATGACATCGGCTGAGTAGCTTTTGAATAATTGCATTCGGTTTAGGTTAGTGATGAAGCCTTCTACTTCCTCATCAGCTAAGTAGCCATCCGAGGCAATTGCTGCCAGGGTAATCGCTGCATAGGCTTCTGCTGGGCTAAACGTCGCTTGCGTTGTAGTTTGAATCCCCAACACACGATCAAACAATCCCATACTGTTTCTCCTTCAGAATTTAGGGTGTGCGTAACTTGTATTGCTTCCAGCTAGGATCAAATCTATGAATAAGGTTAAGCTATATTGCCCAAAAAACTTAGTAAGTTCACATTTATGCAACTACAAAAAGACCTCCCATGCGGGAGGTCTAAGCATTTATGACTATTGGTTTGCGTAGAACCCAACTCTTAGGCTAGGGCTGTTTGCATGAGCTGTACGCTGTCGGGGAGTTTGCCTTTGAGGAGCCACTGTTCCATTTCATCGGGGGGCAGGGCTTGGCGCAGGCGATCGCGCAGCGATTCCCCTTCCATCACTTCCCGATTGAGCAATTCTTGGGCGGTCGATTCCAGCAAATCGCGGTTTTTGTCCAAGATTGCGAGGGCAATGTGGTGGGCACCATCGACAATTTCCTTCACTTCCCGGTCAATTTCCTCCGTCACCTTGGGGCTCACGGTGCGGCGCGGCGATTGGTAGCCATCTAAAAACTGCATTTGCTGCTTTTCAAAGGCGATCGGCCCTAGTTGATTGCTCATGCCATAGAGCGTCACTGTCCGCTCGGCCAAATCGGTGGCTTTTTGAATGTCGTCGCTGGCTCCAGTGGAAACTTTACCAAAGATGATTTCTTCTGCCGATCGCCCGCCCAACAGCGTCGCAATCCGGCCCCGAATTTCATCTTCTGCCATCAAAAACCGATCCTCTTCTGGCAGTTGCAAGGTATAGCCCAATGCACCTACCCCACGGGGCACAATCGAGATTTTCTCGACTTTTCCGGCTCCTGGCATCAACGCGCCGACGATCGCGTGTCCCACTTCGTGATAAGCCACCACTTTCTTTTCCATCTCGTTCAAAACACGGGATTTCTTTTCCAGTCCGGCAACCACCCGTTCCACAGCTTCGGCAAAATCTTTGGTTTCCACCGCTTGCCGTTCGCCCCGCGCTGCGAGTAGAGCGGCTTCGTTGACCAGGTTGGCCAGATCTGCCCCAACAAACCCCGGCGTGCGCACGGCGATCGCGCCCAAATCCACATCCTCAGCCAATTTCACGTTTTTGGCATGAACCTTCAGAATGGCTTCCCGCCCAATCTTGTCTGGACGATCGACGACCACCTGGCGATCGAAGCGGCCTGGTCGCCGCAAGGCTGGGTCAAGGACTTCGGGACGGTTTGTCGCCGCTAGCAAAATCACACCCGTATTCGCTTCAAACCCATCCATTTCCGTTAGCAACTGGTTGAGGGTTTGCTCCCGTTCGTCGTTGCCGCCCATCATGCCGTTTTGGGCTCGCGATTTGCCCAGGGCATCCAGTTCATCAATGAACACAATACATGGAGCTTGTTTTTTCGCTTGTTCAAACAGGTCGCGCACCCGCGAAGCCCCTACGCCGACAAATAGCTCAATGAATTCTGACCCGGAAATGCTGAAAAACGGCACTCCGGCTTCCCCGGCAACTGCTTTCGCCAGTAGGGTTTTGCCCGTTCCCGGCGGGCCAACCAGCAAGACGCCTTTCGGAATCTTGGCCCCTAAGCGGGTGTATTTATCAGCATTTTTCAGGAAGTCTACAATTTCTTGTAATTCGGCCTTGGCTTCATCGACCCCGGCCACATCAGGGAACTTCACGCCCGTGCTGCCTTCGGAATAAATGCGGGCCTTGCTTTTGCCAACGGTCAATGCGGTTTGGCCTGCGCCTTGCCGATTCAATAAGAAGCCCCAAATCCCAAAGAAGATGAGCGGCGGCACGACCCAACTCAGGAGGGTGCCAATCCAACCGTTGCGACTGGGTGGGGGTGCGCCAAACTCGACATTATGATCGCGCAGAATTTTGGGTAAATCGAGGTCGATCGCCACAGGCGTGGTGCGGTAGACTGTCGGAGCCTGTTGGGGTTGCTCACCATTGGCCGGGACATCCGATCGCAAAATAAAGTCGATTCGATCTTGGGCAACGAGGGCCTGGGCCACTTTCCCCGATTCCACTTGCGCCACAAAGTCACTGTAGGGAATTTGGGGCCGCTGCGGGCCAAAAAAGGACGGCACGACAAAATTCAGCACCAGCAACAGCGCGAAGAAAATCAGCAAGCTGCCGCCAAACTGTCGTCGTCGGGGCGATTTCATCGGGTTTTTATCCGTTTTGTCAACAGGCATAGTTGATCACTCCTGGGTGCGACTGGGCGATCGCCGCTGGTTGCACGCAAACGGACGGTATCTCTCAACCTCCACCCGTTGCAGGGCGAGTCTAACCCAGCTTTATATCTGTATTGTAAAGAATTGGTTGCGATCGCCCCTACCGGAAATCCCCCCTTGCTCGGTCACAGCCTGAGTGCTGGTTTGGTGTTGGATCGTCATGTTTGGAGGTGCTGCTTGGTGGGCGATCGCGGCTTTGGCTGTGCTGGAATGGCCTTCGCAGTGGATACTGATAGCAGGCAAGTTGGCAGTTGGTAGGTATGACTGGTTTTCTTTTCAAAGTATTAGGGGTTTCTGTGGGGTTGTCGTTGCTCATCAAATATGGTGGTCCCTATTTACCCATTGTGGGAACAAATACAATTGCGCTGCTGATTGTCCTCTTGCCGAGTATACTGATGGCGATCGTGCTGGGCTGGCGCTGGCAACAAAGGAGTTCATCGTGAAATTGGGGCAGTGGATTGCGCTGTTGGCGATCGTCGCAGCGACTTATGTGTTGTGGCAAATCAAAGACATTCTGCTGAATATTTTTGCGGCGGTAGTCCTGGCCAATAGTTTGAATGTGTTGGCTTTGACTCTGCAACGCCGATTGAAGTGGGGGCGATCGTTGGCCGTTCTGACCTCGGTCTTTTGCCTGGTTGGGTTCATCATTGCGTTTTTTATCTTGGTTGTGCCTCCCTTCGCGAAGCAATTGCAAGAGCTGTATATTTTGGTGCCTCAGGGGATTGATCAATTCAACAACTGGCTCGATTCCTTGAACCGCTGGGCTCCGGCTTCGGTGCGGGAGTACGTCCCAGATGTGAACAGCATTCTTCAGCAGGT
The DNA here is from genome assembly GCA_964475335.1 of uncultured bacterium. Lineage (GTDB taxonomy): Bacteria > Cyanobacteriota > Cyanobacteriia > Leptolyngbyales > Leptolyngbyaceae > CAYYWG01. The sequence goes on along the minus strand of CAYYWG010000001.1, from coordinate 481,926 downwards.
TTTACCTGTGCTAAATCGAGTCTTGGGTGGTTCCTTTGCGTTCTTCTCAAGTTCGTTTGGCACGGCTCTTAATATCTTGCTGATTGTAGTGCTGGGCTTGATGTTTTTGATTGATCCCACGACCTACCGTAATGGATTTATTCGGCTGTTTCCATCGTTCTATCGCCGCCGCATTGATAGTATTTTGGTTGAGTGTGAGCGGGCCTTGGGGCAGTGGATTGGTGGTGCACTCATTAGTATGGGTGTGATTGCTGTTTGTAGTACGACGGGATTGTATTTTATTGGTGTGCCTGCGGCGTTAGCGAATGGTATTTTGGCGGGTTTACTGAATTTTATTCCAAATTTGGGGCCTACGTTTAGTGTGTTGCCACCCATGACGATCGCCTTACTGGATTCCCCAGCTAAATCATTGCTTGTTTTAGGTTTATATATAGGTATTCAGCAGTTTGAAAGCAATTTTTTGACTCCGTTTGTGATGGCACAACAAGTCAACTTAATGCCTGCTGTGACGTTGCTGGCGCAAGTTTTTTTCGCGACGGTCTTTGGTTTTTGGGGGTTGTTGCTGGCGTTGCCGTTGGTGGTAGTTTGCCAGATTTGGATTCGGTGTATTTTGGTTGAGGATGTGATGGATCGGTGGCGATCGCCTTTTCCCCAACTGGCGAATGCGTCTGCTCCGCCAGAGGCCGGGTTTGAGCCTGTGCCCTTCCAGCCAGAACCCGGAACTATTGCCCCCGATCAAAACTTTCAACCGATTGATGCCTCCTTACCCATCGCCAACTCTTCCGAGGCCGAATCAGCCAATGATTCAGAGTCTCCACCCGCGTAATGATCAGGATCACTACTTGTCATGGGAATGTTGCAAGCCCTCATTTTTGATGTCGATGGCACTTTAGCGGATACCGAGCGAGATGGCCATCGGGTTGCTTTTAATCAGGCGTTTGCGGCGGCGGGGTTGCCGTGGGAATGGTCGGTGGAGCGATATGGGGCGCTGTTGAGTACGGGGGGCGGCAAGGAACGGTTGTTGCGTTACCTGAAGGAAGATCAGCCTGCTTTTGTGCCTGCACCGGATGCTAAAACGTGGGCAGCGACGCTCCATCAGCTCAAAACGCAGTACTACAAGCAGTTGATGGAAACGGGGTTGATGCCGTTGCGGCCCGGAGTGGCCCGGTTAATTCACGCGGCGAGGTCGCAGGGCATTCGGTTGGCGATCGCAACGACAAGTGCCCCTGCCAATGTGACTGCGCTACTGGAAACGGCCTTTTCTGTGGATGCCCCCGGCTGGTTTGAGGTGATTGCGGCGGGGGATATGGTGCCAGCAAAGAAGCCTGCACCTGATATTTACCTGTATGCCTTACAAGCGCTGGATTTAGCGCCAGAGCAGTGTTTGGCGATCGAAGATTCTCGTCAAGGGTTACTGGCTGCCACTCGGGCGGGCCTCAAAACGGTGATCACCCGCAGCCATTACACCCAAACAGAAGACTTTGCAGAAGCGGCGCTGGTGCTGGATCATTTGGGTGAGCCGGAGCAACCGTTTACGGTTTTTTCAGCCTGGGTACCGACAGCCACCTATTTTGACTTGGCGATGGCGGAGCAAGTGCTGGCGGGTTCATGATACTCAATACTTTGCAGTCCCAATAGCGGCCAGAGCGATAGAAGTTACGATGTGATTCCAGGCAATTAAGCGATCGGGACGCAAAGCAGGCTTAAAAACTGGCATAAAAAAAGAGGCGCAGATCACCACGCCTCTTCGTTAAAGTTCAGGGTAAAGTTAGGGATTCACAGAATCCTTTGGTTTCTTAGGCAAATAAGCCGTTGGCAGTGGCAACAACGTTGTCTACCGTAAAGCCGAATTTCTCCATACAAACGCCGCCCGGAGCCGATGCCCCAAAGCGATCGATCGCTACGGTTGCCCCGGCTGAACCAACGTACTTGCACCAACCCATGCTGATGCCAGCTTCCACGGAAACCCGCTTGGTAACAGCTTTCGGCAGAACAGATTCTTGGTAAGCTGCATCTTGAGCGTCAAACAGTTCCCAAGACGGCATGGATACAACTCGGACTTTCTTGCCTTCAGCAGTGAGCTTTTCGGCCGCTTGCACACATAGCAAAACTTCGGAGCCAGTCCCAATCAAAATTACATCAGGGGTGCCATCGCAATCCACAACGGTGTAACCCCCCTTCTCAACTCCTTCAATAGAGCTGCCAGCCAGGTTGGGCAGGTTTTGGCGAGAGAGGGCCAGCAGGGTTGGGCGATTTTGGTTCGCGTTCATAATCGCCACCTTGTAAGCCCCAGAGGTTTCGGTGCCATCCGCAGGCCGCAGTACGGTCAAGTTTGGAATCGCCCGCAAAGAGGCCACGGTTTCTACGGGTTGGTGGGTGGGGCCGTCTTCGCCCAAAGCGATGGAATCATGGGTCATGACCCAAATTGCGCCAACTTGAGCCAAGGCCGAGATCCGAATGGCTGCCCGCATATAGTCGGTGAAGACCAAGAAGGTTGCACCGTAGGGAATGAGGCCAGAACCATGCAGTGCAATCCCGTTACAGATAGCCCCCATCCCGTGCTCCCGTACCCCAAAGCGGAGGTTCCGGTTTTGGTATTGCCCTTTTTGAAAGTCGCCCTGGCCTTTTAGTTCCGTGAGGTTGGAGTGGGTCAGGTCAGCGGAACCGCCAAAGAGTTCCGGTAAGACAGGAGCCAAGGCATTCAAGCAGATTTCCGAGTGCTTCCGGCTTGCCAGGGCTTTGTCTTCGGGGGTGTAAACGGGGAGAACTTTGTCCCAACCTTCGGGCAGGGTGCGGGTGATTCGCCGTTCAAATTCGGCGGCATCTTCGGGGTACTTGGTTTTGTACTGGGCCCAGGTTTCTTGCCACTCGGCTTCTACGCTGGCACCACGTTCAACGGCTTTCCGCATGTGGGCCAGGGCATCGTCGGGCACCACGAAAGCATCGTAGGTCCAGCCCAGATTTTCGCGGGTGAGTTTGTTTTCGTCAGCACCGAGAGGAGCGCCGTGCACACCAGCGGTGTTGCTCTTGTTGGGGGAGCCGTAACCAATGGTGGTGGTAATTTTGATCAAAGAAGGCTTATCGGTGACTGATTTAGCGGTTTCAATGGCTTTGGCGATCGCCCCCAGGTCACTGTCGCCATTTTCAACATGCAGTACGTGCCAACCGTAAGCTTCAAACCGCTTGCCCACATCTTCGGTGAAGGAAATATCCGTCGAACCATCAATCGAAATGTGGTTGTCGTCGTACAGCGCAATCAGTTTACCCAAGCCCAGGTGGCCTGCCAGGGAACAGGCTTCCCCAGAGACCCCTTCCATGTTGCAGCCATCGCCCAAAATGACGTAGGTGTAGTGATCAACCAGCGTGGCATCGGGTTTGTTGAACTTTGCTGCCATGTGAGCTTCGGCCATGGCCAGCCCAACGCCATTCGCAATCCCTTGGCCCAGTGGCCCGGTGGTGACTTCGACCCCAGGTGTTTCAAAGTTTTCGGGGTGGCCCGGAGTCCGCGAACCCCATTGGCGAAATTCTTTAATGTCATCCAGCGAAACGCTGTCGTAGCCCGCCAAATACATCAGGGCATACTGCAACATGCAGCCATGACCAGCGGACAAAACAAAGCGATCGCGATTGAACCAGGCGGGATTTTTGGGGTTAAACCGCATGAACTGATCCCACAGGACAAAGGCCATCGGCGCAGCACCCATTGGCAACCCAGGATGGCCTGATTTCGACTTCTCGACCGCATCAATGGCGAGAAAACGAATGGAATTAACGCAAAGTTCTTCAAGTGTTTGAGTTGCAACAACCATGACTTCTACTCTACTGACGGGGTTAAGCGCTGAACCTAGACAAACCACGCGAAGGGGAAGGTAAATTCACCCGACACACAACTTAATCATGCCATCAAGTGGGCCAATAGGCAATAATCCCTATTGGGAAAACTAATGATAATCCACTTGAATCTATGCTTTTTGCAATACCATCACCATGATGGTTTAAGGGAGCCTGGTGACTCGCTCCCCTTGGGCTTGGCGATTAGGGGACAAATTTTTTGAAAGCCAAAGTTACGTTGTGCCCACCAAAGCCAAAGGAGTTTGATAAGGCAACATCGACTTGATGGGGCCGACTGGCATTTGGGACGTAATCCAAATCGCAGTCTGGATCGGGGTTCACTAAATTAATTGTTGGCGGCACTCGGTCGTTCGCGATCGCCATGACAGTAGCCACGGCTTCAATCCCGCCAGAACCCCCTAACAAATGGCCAGTCATGGATTTGGTGGAGCTGATCGCAACTTGGTAAGCGCGATCGCCCAACGCCCGTTTAATGGCTGCCGTTTCCGTCGAATCATTCGCAGGCGTGCTGGTGCCGTGGGCATTGATGTAACACACCTGTTCCGGGGTTAGGTTGGCGTCCTTCAGGGCCAGGGAAATTGCCCTCGACGCTCCTTCGCCGCCTGGTACTGGTGAAGTCATGTGGTAAGCATCACAGGTCATGCCATACCCCACAATTTCAGCGTAGATAGAAGCGCCCCGCGCCAGGGCGTGCTCCATTTCTTCTAGCACCAAAATGCCAACGCCTTCACCCATGACAAACCCATCCCGGTCTTTGTCGAAAGGCCGACTGGCATGGGCCGGGTCTTCATTCCGGGTAGACAAGGCTTTACAGGCCGCAAACCCTGCCAGTGACAAGGGTGTTACCGCAGCTTCGGTGCCGCCGCAAATCATCGCTTGGGCATAGCCCTGTTGAACGAGCCGAAACGCATCCCCGATCGCGTTGGAACCAGCGGCGCAGGCCGTGACTGAGCAGGAGTTTGGCCCTTTAGCCCCAATTTGAATCGCCGTTAACCCAGCCGCCATGTTAGCGATCATCATCGGAATCATGAACGGGCTACAGCGATCAGGCCCTTTGGTGAGGTAGATCTCTTGTTGATCTTCCAAAACTTTTAAGCCACCAATCCCAGTGCCGATCAACACGCCAATTTGCTCGGCGTTCAAATCGTTGATGACCAGGCCCGCATTTTCAACCGCTTGCTTGCTGGCCGAAACGGCAAACTGGGCAAAGCGATCCATCCGCTTGGCTTCTTTGCGCTCTAGATAGGTCAGGGGGTCGAAGCCTTTGACTTCGCCCGCAATCCGACAATCGTGCCGACTCGCATCAAACAGGGTAATTGGGCCAATGCCATTCTGGGCTGCCATTAAGCCATCCCAATACTCGGATGGAGTGTTGCCAATTGGGGTGATTGCGCCTAGCCCAGTGATGACGACGCGCTTACGTTCAACATTTGCCATGATTTAACACAAGAGTTCAAAAACTCCAAATTCAGTCACTATGTGGGTGGTCGAAGGGGCTAGCCCTAGAGTTTTGAGAGATCTGGTCGAGCACAGAGCCTAAAAATTGTTCTGCCCTGCAACCCCATCCCTCAAAACTCAGTGTGGTTTCTGTTTCAGCGATCGCTAGGCGGCGACAACTTTGTTGCTAATGTAGTCAACCGCAGCTTGAACCGTGGCAATTTCTTCAGCGGCTTCGTCAGGAATTTCGACGTCGAATTCTTCTTCCAAAGCCATAACTAGCTCAACGGTATCGAGGGAATCAGCACCCAGATCGTTGGCAAAACTGGCTTGAGGAGTCACTTCGCTTGCATCGACTCCCAATTGTTCAGCTACGATTTTCTGAACCTTTTCATAAATTTCTGTTTCGCTCATAAGCTTCCTCGTTGGATGCAGTGCAATAGACTCATGCCGGATCGTTTACGACACGCTCAAAAAGTACCTATCACGATTTAGTTTTAGACTCGTGAATAGGTCATCCTAATTTGGGCATCTATTCATCTTATCTGATTAATGGGATCTCTTATCTGATTAATAGGATCCCACTCGCTCGGAGCGGGGGCGATGGTGGTATAGGCTGTGTGGATGGCAAGGGCGGGGCTGGTTGGCTGGTAATAGCATGAGGTGGAAGATGGGCGATCGCCAAAAATGGCTGGGCGGCAACCGGGGCTGGTGGCTGGTTGGGGTGTTGCTTGGTCTGCTGCTGGTGGGTGGGTGCCGTAGTTTATATGATTGGTTGATGCCAGCTCCGACCGAACCCTGGTTAACGCCGACGGAGTTGGCGGTGATTGTGAACCAGTTAGATCCCCTGAGTGTGAAGATTGGGGAGTACTATCAGCAGAAACGGCAGATTCCTCAACGCAATTTGCTGTCTGTGAGTTTTCGGCCCGATCGCCCGGAATTGTCACCTTCGGAGTTTGCTGAGTTGCAGCAGGCGATCGCCCAGCAAATGCCAAAATCAATTCGGGCGTTGGCGTTGACCTGGGCTGCGCCTTACCGGGTGGGGTGTATGTCGATCACGACGGCGTTTGCTCTGGGGTTTGATCCGGCCTTTTGTGCCCAAGGCTGCCAACCCACACGACCGAATCCCTATTTCAATAGTGAGAGTGCCCAACCACCGGAGACGATTCGCCCCACGATGGCGATCGCGGCGACCACCTTGGCCCAGGCCCAGGCTTTGATTGACCGGGGCGTGGCTGCGGATGCCAGCAATCCGACGGGGACTGCGTATTTGCTCCGCACGAGCGATCGCCGCCGCAATGGCCGAGCCGCTTTGTATCCCCAAATTGTGCAACAGTTGGCGGCACGGTTCACGATTCAAACTTTAGAGCAGGATTCTTTGCGCGATCGCCCCGATGTGATGTTTTATTTCACCGGGTTGCCCCAGGTTGAACAGCTTCAGACGAATCGGTTTTCGCCAGGGGCGATCGCCGATCACCTCACCTCCCTGGGGGGAATGCTAACGGATAGTCCCCAGATGAGTAGTTTGCGGTGGCTGGAGGCTGGGGCAACGGGGAGTTATGGGGCCGTGGTGGAACCCTGTAATTTTTTGGCCAAGTTTCCCCATCCCGGCTTGGTGATGTATTACTACCTGGAAGGAAATACATTGATTGAAGCCTACTGGAAAAGTGTGGCTTGGCCGGGGCAGGGTATTTTTGTTGGGGAACCGTTAGCGCGTCCGTTTGGGCAATTGCGATCGCGTGCAGGGTAAAGTGCTGACTGCCCCACCGGGAACGGGATACTGCGATCGCGGCCCAACATGGTAATAATGAGGCATGAATTGCATGGTTAAACTCTATGGAAGCCTTTGACCCGACCCCGCCCGCTTGGACGCAAGCGGCCACTCATGCGGCAGAGTTTTGTTGTCCGGCGTGTCGGGCAAGCAGCAAAGTGGCTAAGGGCGTGTGGATTAATCGGCGATCGCCCGTTTTCACAGAAGATCATCGGCGGAAGTGGCAAGAGTTTTATCACTGTGAATGTGACAAAGTGTGGTGGGCCTGGAGTAGCGATCGCCCCCCATCTGACTTGGCCAACCAAGAACGTGACCTGCCGCCCCGTCCGTTTTTCAACCCTTTTGAGGAGTAGGCGCTGTCGGTGCAGCCCGGTGGGTTGGCTGCCTTTACCCCCCAGCCTGGGTACGGTTTTCTGCTCAGCCAACTGGACGATCTGGATTGGCGAGGCAAACTCGTCCCTTAGAGGAGGTAAAGATTGCGTGAATTTGGGAAAGTTAAATATGTAGATTTGACTTGACCCTTATGTCGCATGTTCCTGGAGATAACGTCCGTTCTGCCATTTCCCTGAGCCAAATCCTGCACCGTGTAATTGCGTCAGGAAAGATTACTCGGGCTGATGAGGTTTACTTTTTCCGTGCTATGTCGTCTGAGTCTTCTCTGTCGTCGGAAGATATGAAAATGCTGACAATGTTGATGAAGCGGCTGGATATGGGGTTGGTCAAAGTGGTGCCAGATTAGGCAATGCTAGTTATAAAAATTGTGGGAAGCTGACTGGGCTGGAAGGCACGGCGCAACTCCGGCGCGATCGCGCAAGAGCCTTTGACCGTCGGTTTGGTCAGTCGTTATGGCTCGTCAGCTACGCCGCGTCAGCTAACAGAAAGATTCCGCTGGGCTTGCCGCGCTTGGATGCGATCGAGGGTGCCGACGGGAATCGCCGCAATTAACTGGCGTGTATAGGTGGTGTTGGGGTGTTGATAAATACTTTCGGCGGGGCCAATTTCTTCGATTTTGCCTCGGTTCATGACCATGATGCGATCGCTCATGAACTTGACCACACTTAAATCGTGAGAAATAAAAATATAAGTCAGTTCAAATTCACTTTGTAGCTCTTTGAGCAAGTTCAACACTTGGGCCTGCACTGATACATCCAGAGCCGAGACTGACTCATCACAAATGATGAACTTGGGTTGCAACGCAAGAGCCCGCGCAATGCAAATTCGCTGGCGTTGTCCTCCCGAAAATTCGTGAGGAAAGCGAGTCATGGCACTGGCATCTAACCCAACTCGTTCTAATAAGTAAACTGCCCGCTGCTGTTGTTCCGCCTTGCTCTGGGGGTTGCGGTGGATTTGCATCGGTTCCATGACTGTTGCGCCCACTGTCATCCGCGCATCAAGGGCACTGTAGGGATTTTGGAACACAATTTGCAGATCCTGGCGCAACCGACGCATGGCATTGCGGGGGAGTTCGGTGAGGTCGTTCCCTTCAAACAGCACTTGCCCATCTAAGGGTTTGATGAGTTGCAGCAGGGTGCGTGCGAGGGTGGATTTGCCGCAGCCCGATTCGCCGACTAATCCCAGGGTTTCACCGGGGTACACATCAAAACTCACATCGTTGACTGCCATAAAGTAGCGTTGGGTGCGGCCAAACAAGCTGCGGATTGGGAAACCGACGCGCAGGTGTTTCACGCTGAGGAGGGGCGGCTTTTGTTCCAGGGCGGTGAGCCGTTGCTGGAGTTCGGCGATCGAGACGGTTTGGGCCAGTTCCAAGGCGTGGTTCACGTCCTGTTCCCGTTCTTCAATAACAAGGTCGCCCTGGGCGTTGGTGGAAACGGCCATGAAATCGGAGACGGTGGGGAGGCGGCGCAGACGGCGATCGAGCTGGGGCCGACAGGTGAGCAAGCCTTTGGTGTAGGGGTGTTGCGGGTTTGAAAAAATGTCCCAGACGGGGCCTGCTTCTTTAATTTCGCCCTGGTACATGACGGCAACATAGTCGGCAATTTCCGCGATGATGCCCAGATCGTGGGTAATAAACATGATGGACATGCCCCGACTGTCGCGCAGATCTCGCAGTAAGTCCAGGATGGTGGCTTGCACGGTGACATCCAGGGCGGTGGTGGGTTCATCGGCAATGAGCAAGGCCGGGTCGCAGGCGATCGCCATTGCAATCATGACACGTTGCATTTGGCCGCCAGATAGTTGGTGAGGATAGCGATCCAGGTAGGCCTGCTTGTAGCGATCGCACTCTCCTTGATTACCGTTAAATTGGGCTAGTAACTCCCCGTCGCTGGGCAACAGCTTGACTTCTTGCAGACGGGCGATCGCCTCTTTTTGCGCCTCCATTTTAGACAGACGTTTGTGGAGTTGAATCGCCTCCACCAGTTGAAACCCAATCGTATACACCGGATTCAGGGAAGACATGGGTTCCTGAAAGATCATGGAAATCTCCCCCCCCCGATAGTCTTCTAGTCGCCGGGGTGGCAGGGTTGCCAGGTTAATCGCCTCCGTTTGCTCTTGCCGTCCCCAAAACAAGATCTCGCCGTTAGACACAACACCTGGTGTGGGCACCAGGCCCATCACCGCTAACGAAGTCACCGATTTCCCCGAACCCGATTCGCCAACAATTCCCAGGGTTTGGCCCCGTTGAATCTCAAAGGAAATCCCCTTCACGGCCTTAATGGTTTGCCCATAGGTATGAAACTCAACTTCTAGGTTGTTGACGCGCAGAACCGGATCACTCATGGGGGTCAGAACCAACGATGTTTAGGATTCTAACAGCCTCGTAAGCTGTCAATGTGCTATTAGATAACACATTTTGAGGATGGTCATGCGCTGCCGGGGGCGATTTTACGTCAAAGGGAATTTTTGGAATGCCCCGCCACCCGGGGAGATGATCTCGCGTTGGGGGCGATTGGCCTGATAGGATACGGTCAAATCGCTTTCATCCAATCGCTGTTTGGGGCGCAATGCTTACCTATCTTGTCTTTTTCATCATCACGTCGGCTACTTATGCTCTGTTTAGTCTGGGGCTAAATTTGCAATGGGGGGTCACGGGGCTACTCAACTTTGGTCATGTGGCGTTTATGACCGTTGGTGCATACACCACGGTGTTGCTGAGCATGGCGGGGGTGCCGCTGGTGGTGGCGACCTTGCTGGGGGCCGTGGTGGCGGCGGGTTTGGGCGCTGTGTTGGGGATTTCGACTCTCCGCCTCCGGGAAGACTATCTGGCGATCGTGACGATTGGCGCTTCGGAGGTCATTCGGCTCATTGCGTTAAATGAGGAGTGGCTGACCCGTGGGTCTTTTGGTTTGGCAAACTATCCCTTTCCGTTGAAGTATTTGACGAATCCAACAGCGGTGAGTCGGTTTGGTTTGATGGCGATATGGACGGCAATTTTTGTGTGGGCGGGGTGGCAACTGTGGCAATGGTTTCGTCGCCAGAGCGATCGCCCCAAAGGGCAACCAAACCCAAGGGGGGCAATGGCTAAAATCACGAGTTTTGGTCTATCTGCGATCGTCGGGCTGGTGTTTTGGTTGGTTGGCGTGCAGGCAATCCTCACGGCTTACTACGACAAAGTGGGGTTGATGCTGATCTTGGTAACGGTGCTGGCTTTGGTCTACTGGCGGTTGAATGTGTCGGTGAATGCGCCCTGGGGGCGGGTGCTCAAGGCTTTGCGAGAGGATGAAGATGTCGCCAAAGCCCTGGGGAAAAATGTGTTTTGGTACAAGCTGCAAGCGTTGATGTTGGGGGGGGCGATCGCGGGCATTGCAGGTGCATTTTATGCCTGGAATTTGAGCTACATTAACCCCGACAACTTCAAAACTGACATCACGTTTTATGCCTGGACGGTGGTAATTTTGGGAGGTGCAGGCAGCAACGCCGGAACCATTTTGGGCGCTCTGATCTACGGGGCGTTTGAGTCGGTCATGAACTTCTTACCGAATATCTTCCAGTTTTTGCATCGAGTGATCCCCATCATTCCGGGGGATTTGAACGCCATTATTGATCCAGGGCGATTGGGTGCAGCGCAAATTATGGTCGTGGGGTTCCTGCTAATTGTGCTGATGATGTCGCGGCCCCAAGGTATTTTAGGCAAAAAGGAGGAACTAACCCTTGGTCGATGAAGTGCCTAACCCACCCCTGCAACCGGATGAAGCCGCTGATGCCGTGCTGGACTCATTCGTCAGCGGGGCTCCTGCGGTGAATTCAAATTTAGATGATATTGAAGATTTGCCGCGATCGCCTGCAATGCAACTGCCGCTGTTAGCTGCGAGTAATCTGGTCAAAAGTTTTGGTGGCATCCACGCGGTGGATCACGTTTCTATCGAAGTTGCGCCAGGCAGCATTACGGGCTTAGTCGGCCCGAATGGAGCCGGGAAAACAACGTTGTTTAACCTGCTAGCCAACACCTTGCATCCCGATCAGGGGCGCGTGTTGTTTGATGGTGAACCGATTCAAAATTTGCCATCCCATCTTATTGCGCGCATGGGCATGGTGCGGACATTCCAGGTGGCGCGGGCGCTTTCTCGGTTGTCGGTGATGGATAACCTGTTGCTGGCGGCCCAAAAGCAAACCGGGGAAAAATTCTGGAATACGTGGTTTCGGCCCCAGGCGATCGCCCAGGAAGAACAGCAAAACCGGGAACAAGCCATGCATGTTCTGGAATCAATTGGCTTGGTACACATGGCCTTTGAGTATGCGGGAGCCCTGTCCGGCGGGCAACGCAAACTTCTGGAAATTGGTCGCGCGTTGATGACGAATCCCAAACTGATTTTGCTCGATGAACCAGCGGCTGGGGTCAATCCGACTTTGATCAACCAAATTTGCGATCGCATTCAAGCCTGGAACCGGGAAGGCATGACCTTTTTGATCATCGAGCACAACATGGATGTGATTATGTCCCTGTGCGATCGCGTCTGGGTTTTAGCGGATGGTAAAAACCTTGCAGTCGGCACCCCCGCAGAAATCCAAGCGAACGAGGCAGTCCTGACGGCTTACTTGGGGCAATAGTGCTTGAGGTCAGGGTGCCTACCGGCTTCGCGCCAAAAGAGCATGACAGAGTATGGCGGAGGGGGCGGGGATGAGGGGCGATCGCAGCCCTCAGCCATACGGTTTAAGATCGTGCTATTTCTATAGGTATATCTCATCTAAATCAATGCATCCCATCCGAGTCTGCTAGCGAACGGCATAGTAGAGAAAACCATCGCGATCGCCCCCTGGCTGGTTATGTTCAATGCTACTGAAATCCTGATTGATGCGTTCGTGGAACAGCTTAAAGTGGGTTATTGCAAAACCTACGGTAATCTGAATCCCCATTATGCTGACATCATTGCCTGGGCTGGCGGGATGGCGCTGGAAAATATCGCCAACAGCAATGCCCTGTATCACGATGTCGAGCATACGATCTTGGTGACGTTGGTTGGTCAGGAGGTGCTGCGAGGGCGACACATTCGGGAAGGGGGAGTCTCTCCAGAAGATTGGCTGCACTTCATCATTTCCCTGGTTTGTCATGATATTGGGTATGTGCGGGGCGTGTGTCGGCAAGATCAGGGCAATCTGTGCGCGACGGGCATTGGCGACACGATGATTACTCTGCCACCGGGGGCTACGGATGCAGTGCTCACGCCTTACCATGTTGACCGGGGCAAGTTGTTTATCGATGAGCGGTTTGCGGGGCACAAGTTGCTGGATACGGAAACCATTAAAACCAATATCGAACTCACGCGGTTTCCGGTTCCGGCGCAAGAAGACCACCAAGAGACTTGTAATTATCCTGGGTTAGTCCGCGCGTCGGATTTGATTGGGCAATTGAGTGATCCTCGGTATCTCAAGAAAATTACCGCATTGTTCTATGAATTTGCTGAGACGGGGGTAAACAAGGTGTTGCGCTACAATACCCCTGGTGATCTGCGGGCCAATTATCCTCACTTTTATTGGAAAACGGTTTATCCCTATATTCGGGATGCCTTGCGATATTTATCCTTAACCCAGCAAGGGCAGCAGGTGACTGCGAGTTTATATGCCAATGTCTTTATGGTGGAACACGAAGGCGCATAGGTGAAGCATTTCAGGCGAGGCGATGGCGATGGTCAGTCGAGGACGCTGGTTGGGGTTGGGGGTGGCGATCGCGCTCTTTTTGGTGAGTTGTTTACCGCCTAAGGTCTCGTTGGAATCAGCTCCGGGGCGATCGCCCCCTGCGCCGTTGGTGGCCAGCCCTAGCCCCACTCCCACGGCCCCTGTGACCCTGACACGGCCCCAGGCGGTTCCGGCTGCAAATCTGGAGCGTATGATGCAGGATTTGCGGGCGTTGAACTTTACTCGTTATCGGGCTGCTGATCGCGATCGCGCCCGGCAGTATTTGCTAGACACTCTTCGGGCGGATGGTTGGGCTGCCACAACGCAAGCCTTTCCGGGAGGGCGGAATGTGGTTGCCAAACCGGCCCAGGCAAAAGCCCAGGTCAAGCGCATTTTACTGGTTGCCCATTATGATACGGTGTCTAATTCTCCTGGTGCCGATGACAATGCCAGTGGGGTGGCCGTTGCCCTGGAAGTGGCGCGGCAGTTGCGATCGTGGCCAACAGCCCACCAACTGGAAGTCACATTTTTTGATCAGGAGGAACAAGGCTTGATTGGGAGTTTTGCCTTTGCCCAAAATCAAGCGAACCTGGCGAACATTTTGGGTGTGATCAATCTAGAAATGCTGGGATTTGCCTGTCGTACGCCCAATTGCCAGCAATATCCCCAGGGGTTGCCCGTTACGCCGCCCAGCGATCGCGGCGACTTTTTGGCCGTCGTGGGCGATCGGGAGCATCCTGAACTGCTCCGGGCCTTTCACCTGGCAGAGGATCCCACCTTGCCTCCCCTGGTGACTTTACCCATTCCGTATAAAGGTGCATTGACTCCAGATATTTTGCGGAGTGACCATGCCCCCTTTTGGCTTAACAATATTGGGGCCGTGATGGTGACGGATACAGCCGATTTTCGGAACCCCCATTATCACCAACCTTCTGATACGGTCGAGACGTTGGATCTGGACTTTTTGGCCGGGGCGGCACAACGAGTCATGATTGCCACGGCTGCCCTGTTGGATAGTCAGTAGGGGGGTGGGGCTTTTCTCCCCAAGCTTTGGTTTAATCCTAGAGAAGCCATTTCCCTGTGGGTAGAGGAGGACGATTCTGTGGAGACGAGTTTGCGAGCAGCGGCAACCCCCGACCGGCCTGGGTGGCAAGGCCATTTGCACCTTGTATTTGGCCTGCAACAGACCAAAACCTGTGTCTTACAGGCCCAGGCCCAGGCTCCCTTAAAGGTGCAACGTCCGTTTTATCCGGAGGGCGATCGCGTGTGTCATAGCGTGATTGTGCATACCGCAGGGGGTATGGTCGGGGGCGATCGCTTGGCGGTTGACCTGACGGTGCAGCCAATGGCTCAGGCCTTGATCACCACGGCAGCCGCCAGCAAGATTTACCGCAGCAATGGCGCAACCGCCCAGCAACACATTCGATTGGCGATCGCCCCCCAAGCCTGGTTAGAATGGTTGCCTCAAGAGACGATTGTGTTTGCAGGGGCAGAGTATGCCCAAACTTTACACGTTGATCTTGCCCCCAATAGTGTGTGGCTAGGTTGGGAAATTACGCGCTTTGGGCGCACTGCTCGGGGCGAACAGTTTACCCAAGGCAACTGGCGATCGCACACCGAAGTTTGGCAAGCTGGGCAACCATTATGGCTAGATCGGCAATGGCTTCCTGGCAATGCAACGGTTTGGCACAGTCCCCACGGCTTGTTTGGCTGCCCGGTGGTGGGAAGTTTCGCGTTTCTGGGGCAGTCAGTTTCCCCGGAACTGGTGCAACAAGCCCGCGATCGCTGGAACGAGATACAGGCCACCCAGACCCCGTCCCCCTTGGATGAAATTGGGGTTTCTCGGTTGCGATCAGGGCTGATTTGCCGCTATCGGGGGCATTCGAGTGCCCTGGCCCGTCGCTGGTTTATTGCCGTTTGGCATTTGCTCCGCCGCCAGTATGGCGATCGCCCCGCCTGTCCACCTCGCGTCTGGCAATAACTGCCCGCCGCCCCGCCGCCGCTCAATTGGCCACCCGCACAGATTGCAAAATCTTTTGGGCCTCCGCTTTTTGCCCAGGGTTTTGAAACGCCACCTGCACTTGCCATAGGGTCGTCTTTTGGCTGAAGAGCACCCCTTCCACATAAACAGGCCCTCCCGTAGGGACATCACACCGGAGGGATAACCGCCGCCCTGGCAAGCCCGCCACCATGCCGGGGGTGGCCGAAAATTGCGGCTGACAAGCCTGTTCCAGGCCATCGGTGATATCTTCCACCGTGCCGTTCACGGCTTCATCTAAATCCAATTGCGCCCCTGGCACAAACGTAATGCGGTTGACCACTAAAATCCAAGCGCCATTATCCCGTTCCGCTTCCCAGGATTCATAGGAACTAATCTGCGATCGCACCTCTGCCTCCAAAGCCCCAAGCCCATCATCCAAGCGCTGATTTGCCCGCTTGAGGGGCAAGGGACTGGTGATGGCCAAACCCGCGATCGCCTGTTGTGCCCCATCACTCACCAATTCTGCTTCCGGTGCAGATTGCGTTAGTTCATTACCCAGGGCTAGCGCCCAATCCGCCCTAAGGCTGCCTCCCAGGGGCAGCACCAGCAGCACCCAAACAAGCGACCAAGAGCGGCAATTAACCAGCCTGAACTGCTTCATATCACCTTAAAACGATGTCAAAACAACGAGCTGCCTACGAGATTAGACCGCAGCCCTAAGGCTCTGTCGGCTTCCTCCCATCATTTTATGCGGTGGCCTACATTGTGCAGTGACCCAGACCACCGGGCGATCGCTGCCTTGGTCGAGAGCCTGATAAGTCGTTACAAACAATGAGTATTGGCTCACTCAAAACTTTCTTTCTGCTGCTTTCCGAAATTCCGGCTAGGGATGCTGTAGGTACAAGTGGCCGGACAAGAAACTGTCATCAAACGTAATCTCATCAGGTAGGCAGAAATGATTCCATAAGGATAGAAGGCTTTTAGATATTTCGCTCCACACCACACTCACAGTTGTTTTTACTGCTCGTTCCAAACTCATTCAATGGTTAGAAATATTCATCCTAAAAGGTGAGTCGAGCGGGCGAGGCACAACAAAACTAGGAACCTTAAAGTAAAGAAATCAATCGTTATTTGAAGTGATTGCATAATCTTTCAGATTACTAGAGACAACTTTACAAGCTTTGTAACAAGACATAGAAATAGCTATCTGCTGTGATTGGGTAAAGATAATCATGAAAACGCCCCTGAGTGCTTTGAACAAACGCCTGCAAACCATTAGCGCGATCGCTGCCACTGCATCCTTGGCGATCGGTGCTGCTGTGCTTGCTTCTCTACCCATCCAAGCGCAAACCCCAAGCAATAATTCCGCTGCCAGCCCCAAAGTCACTGCCTTGCCTGATGGCGTGTACCTCTACGGTCAATCCACCAAACCCGACGAACTTGGCAAAGGCTACTTCGTTTTTGAGGCTAAGGCTGGCAAAGTAATGGGTGCATTGTATATGCCCAGTTCTTCCTTCGATTGTGCACAAGGTACGTTCAATCGTGATGAACTGGCCTTGACCGTTACGAATAGCTACGATGGCACTCCAAATCCATTTGAGATTGCCCTAGATCGTACATCTACTGTGGCATCAACCGCGAACTCAGCCGAAACTCTTGTCGGACTTCAAGGATTCTATAAGTTAGATAAACTGAGTGAAAACGACCAACGTATCCTGGCAGTCTGCAAAGCCGACTTTGAGAAAGAAAATCAATAAATTGAGTTGACTGATTACGCGATCGCCTAAAGGATCGATATTTGACTCAACTGAACATCAGATAAAACACTGAACGCGCTCTATTCTTTCCTTGACTAGAGCGCTTTGGTTTAAAGCCTTTGTCAACCTTGTCAGTCTATTGGTTAGACTAAAGTCCACACTTGGAAGGTTATATCCAACGCAACCATGTTTGCAGTATCACTGTTGGGATAGCGATCGCCATCCTGCTTGCCAAAGCTCTTTTTGTTTAAGCAACTTAGAATTGATCCAAAACCGTACACTGGGGTCGCACGCCGCCACCAACTCAGCAAAGACCCAGTCTCCCTCGTTTTTCCGATTGACGACTTGGAAATGTCGCCAGCCATCAATTTTGTTCCGAGCCGTCCATTTTGAACCGACAAGATGAGGAAATTTCTGTTTCTTCGGGGCCATACTCTCAATGTGGGTCAAGTCGTTTCGCAGATCTGCAAGCGCTGATCATTGAATCCGTATTCACTGTAGCATGTCGGTCTCTTTGGCCAGAAGGTAAACGCTGACCCTAGCATCGCCCTGGGCAAAGGGTAAGGCAATGGGACGAATGCATGGTTTGCGATCGCGTTTCTTGCCATTCCAGGAAATTAAATCTAGTCGATTAAAGAACATCCTCACCTAAAATATCTTGGCGCAGACGAACTGGTGACAACACAACTTGAATGCCCTTTTGTTGACAGATTCTTGAAAAATTGTCTAACAATTCATATTTTTCTGCGATCGTTAGATGGTCAGAAAATGATTGCTCTTGCTGCGGAGTGTCAGCCTGGGCAAGTAGCTGCAAATTTTCCTGAAATCCCCGAAAGGCTAAATTGTAGATTAGTTTTTGGCTTAATAACCCATCGAAATAACCACCATGCGTATTGATCGGTGATGGAAACATTAAAAAATAAGCTAGGCCAACTTGTATATAGTCTAATCCTTTGAGTGCAGATTTCCGTTTCGCATTGCTCACAATTCCACGAGGTTTTACATTCGCGACAAACAGTTTGGTGGCATCCGCATCAGCTTGATCGACGTAATCAGTGCAATCAAAATAAGTAAACAAATTGGCAACAGGGGTGTTTCTGATACCATCTAAATTTTCTTTTTCAATGCTTTCAATTCTACGGACGGAACTCAAACTTTTATGATTGCCGTCTGATGAGCGAATTTGCAGACATTCATAAGGAGACCGACAGAATTTTCGATTGTTTTGGGTATCTCCCAAATTCACGATTCCATAGTCTTTTGTTTCTAGTTTTCTTCTGCGAAACTTTCGTAACTCTCGTTTTGCTAGATAGTTGGAATTTTGTTGTAGCTGTTCAGGCTGTGGGATGGGACGAGCAACATTCAAATTACCCAAGCGATGGCCACTATATCGTTCTTTTGCGGGGAAACTAAAATAGTTTGCTGCTGTGGATGCCAGTCTAAGCGCTAAATCTGCTTCATTGGTAAAAACATAGGCTTCTTCGCACCGTCGCAGCGCCGATCGCAAAAAATTTGCCCGTCTTGGCATGATCGTTTCAACGGGAATATCTGGTGCAACCAGGACGAGACGTGCTAGTTCGAAAATATTACCAATATTAGAATCTGGTTTTTTATCGATGGAATCGTTATCAAACACATCGGACAAAATCCGAATCGTATTAGTAACAACAAAGCAGCCCATGCTGTGGCCAATGAAACTGAGTTTAACCCGATTCCTCGGTTGGTTCGACTCTGCTCTTGCGCCAGTGGTATTCGTTAAAGCCTCTTGTTCCTGGGTGGCCGCATAAACTCTAGAAATTTCCTGATCTAAATGGCGAATAATTTCAACTAAGTCAGGAATTCCAAAGTTGGTGGCACGATAGCTATCTCGAAAATAGGCTGAAAGTCGCAATAAGACAAGGGAGAAGATGGTTGCAAAGAAGAAAATACTGAGACTCAGAAGGGTGATGAGTAAGGCTTCAAAGGTAGAGGCAAAAGATAAGAGGCCCGCGATCGCGAAGGTGGCGAAAAAGCTAATACAAAGAATCCGGGCGGGGACAATCGGCAAGGCACGAAAGGCAAATTTAATTTTTTTGTCAAACGTATTATTTTTGATTTTTGCTTCCCCAGTTTTACTATCTTTGCCTTCTCCTGTTGGTTTTTCGGATGGCCACAAATAGCCAATAAAGACTGTGTTGCCATCGGGACAAATGGCATCAGCGTAGGCACTAATTTGGGTGTAGCGTTGCTCGGCATCTTTGCGGGCGGTGCCGTAGCCATGAATCGAAATAACTAACTCTGGGTTGGGGCTATTAGCCAAGTGCTGGGCGATCGCTCTGAGGGCGTGGCGAGTGGGCCGATCATCTCGCGTTTGGGGATTGCAGGTTGCCAAGACACTTTCGCCAGAAGGTTTTTCTTCATCCCCTTCAACGTTGATGGGGGCGGTGCTTCTCGCAATGTAGCCAACGATCTTTTTGAGATTAGTATTTGGAATTGGTAGTAATTCAAATTGGGTAATTCGTGGCGAGGCTGAATCAGACCGTTGAGTATTCGATGCAACCATAGGAAATAGAACATGAGACACAAAAGGTATTGCAACGTTAGCAGACTTTATTTAATCCGCGCGTTGAAGCCAAAGTTTTGTGTCTTTACAGTTTGTAATCGCTTTTATGGCAATCGCGCCCCTGTTGCGAGGGTAGGGGTTAATGCTCCAGGCTACTCTGGATCAAGTTTGAACCGGAGCCACAGGCCAATTTGCCATTCTGATAGGTGGGCGGATTGATAGGGCCAGGGCCAATTTTTTCGACTTCGCATAGGATTCTGACTGTTTCCCGCGTATCGAGGTCAGACTTGTTCGCCGCATTCGCCTTCGGTTGGTGCGGAAAAACCCCGACCACGTAACTCCGGATCGGTGAACCCTGCGAGACCCATTCAAACGGGCCGAAGGTATTGGTGCGAAGGGTGTATTCCGACTTGGCCTCTGCATAGCCAAACCCAGCATTGCCTATAGTCTGCACTGTGTAGCGATAGTTTTTGGATTCGGGTTGTATCCCCAGTCCCAATACGGGTAGGGAGGAGGTAAATTTTTTTTGCTCAAAATAGTAGGCTTGTTGGCCCCGACCGATCGCGCCGACCATTTGACGCGCTTCGGCAGTTTTGGCCTTATTGCCACAACTGAAGGTTTGGGGCAGGAAGATTGCCATTGCACCAAAGCCCACAATGCCTAAACCCAACAGGGCCAGGATGAGATTGAAAACGGTGCTACCTTGGGGCGATCGCGGGGTCTGGAGTTGCTGCAATAGCCGTTGGGTAGCGGATAAGCAAAAGCCGTGAGCGGTGGAAGGGACGGATCGCATAGGTCGAACTGGGGTGCGGGTCGGCAAATGGGTGAACAGCGGGAAATTTGCAATACAAGCAGCGGTGGCATACAGGCAGCCTCCGAACTCCTTGCTACATGCCAGGGCTGGAGCCTATGGATATTAATCGACTGGTTTCACCAAATTATGCACTGAATGATCCCTTGATTCAGACTGAACTGAGTTACTGGTGCGCGGGGCGATCGCCCCCTATTACAGTGTTCCAGGCTCATTTTATGCTCTAATCCAAACTACCGTGAGATTTTGTTGGAACCCTTGCCACAGGCCAGTTTGCCGTTGCGATAGGTGGGCGGGTTGATGGTGACTGGCCCCAGTTGCTCGACTTCACACACAATACTAACTGTCTCGATGACCTCCAAAAAATTCGCTTCGGCTGGGGTTGGTTTGCGCTTTATGAGAAATATGCCACTGACATAACTTCGCAACGGTGTTCCATCCGTGACCCATTCAAACGGCCAAAAGCCATTAATTCGGGGTTCATATTCATATTTAGCTTCAGCATATCCAAACGTTGCATTATCAGTCGCTTGGGTGCGATAGCGATAGACTTTAGTTTCAGGCTTCATTTCCAAATTGAGGGCCGCTAAGTCTTTCGCAAATTGCTGGCGCTCCAGATAATAGGCTTGCTGTCTCCGTCCTATTGTTTCCACTATCTGTCTGGCTGCTCTGGTTTGGCTGCCTCCACAACTGAACGTTTTGGGTAGCAAAAATGTAGTAGCTCCTAACCAAAGTACCCCCAAGCCCAGAACGGCTAGGATGAGGTTGAGCACTGTTCCCCCTTGGGGCGATCGCTGGGATTGGAGATGCAGCCAAAGCCGTTGGGAGCTGAGGGGATAGCCGGAGGGGGAGATACGGGAGGAACGCATAAGCTGGAATTTTGTGAACAATCAGGAACTGGATAGGCGCGGGCAAGAGCAAGTTAGTCACTGGCAAGCGATCGTGCTTTCAAATCAAGTCATCTAGTTTTTAACCGTTGACGACTTGCATCCGTGCTTTGGCCTCGCGTTCGGGGTAGCGACGGTTCATGGCGCTGTGGGGCAAGACCCGCAACACTTCCTGGACGGTGGTAATGCCTTGGGAGACTTTGGCGATCGCGGCGACTCGAAAGGAGTCAAAGCCAATTTCCCCCAGGTAGTGATGCAACTGGGTCATGGTTCCTTCGTAAATGAGTTGGCGGATGCGATCGTCCACATTCAGCATTTCGATAATGGCTTCGCGCCCCAAAAACCCCGACCCAAAACAGCGGGCACAGCCCCGGCCTTTGCGCCATTGGGTGGGGGCAGTGTCGGCCCAGTCGATGCCTAATGCCCGCAAATCTTCTTCGGTGGGGGTATAGGGTTCAGCGCAGTGAGGACAAATTTTGCGGACCAGGCGTTGGGCCACGACACCCAAGAGGGCATCGCTGAGCAACCCTGGGTCGGGGCCAATATCCTTGAGGCGAGGAATGGCGCTCACGGCATCGTTGGTGTGGAGCGTAGTCAATACCAGGTGCCCCGTTAACGCCGCCCGAACTGCGGTTTCAGCGGTTTCATGATCCCGAATTTCCCCCACCATGATGATATCGGGGTCTTGGCGCAAAATGGCTCGCAGTCCGGCGGCAAAGGTCATGCCAGCGGCTTCGTGTACCTGGGTTTGGGTGATGCGGGGGAGGATGTATTCCACCGGATCTTCGACGGTGACGACGTTGACAAATTCAGTGGCGATCGCCTGCAAACTGGTATAGAGCGTGCTGGTTTTGCCCGACCCCGTTGGCCCGGTGAAGATCACCACGCCCTGCGGTTGCTGGAGCCAGTTTTTGTAAATGGTCAAGGTGCGATCGGTAAAGCCCAATTCTTCCATACAGGAAAAGGGATTTTGGCGGGGCAATAGCCGAATGACCGCCTTTTCGCCACCCACACAGGGCAACGTACTCACCCGCATATCCAGCCCCAAGCCACTGGCATCGTGGCCCGTTGTGTACTGTTCACCAATGCGGGCATCTTGAGGGCGGCGACTGTCGGCAATATCCATATCGGCCATGACCTTGAGGGCTACGATCGCCCGCCGACTGATTTCTAACGGCAACATGGTGATATCCCGCAGGATGCCATCAATCCGATAGCGAATCCGCAAGCCTTCGGGGGTGGGCTCCAGGTGAATATCGCTGGCCCGGTTACGGAGAGCACCGGAAATAATCGTCCGAATGCGCCCAATCTGATCGGCTGCCCGCGATAACAATTCGCTGGTGATTTCGATGATGTCTTCTTGTTCTTGCTCCCCGGTTAACGGGTTGACAAAGGGTTGGGCGTTGAGTTGGCTGGTGCTGTTCAGGCTTTGGGTGCGATACCAGTTGGCATAGCTTTTGTCGGCAATGGGAATGATGCGAATTTCGGTGAGGGTGCGATCGCCCATGCACCGAATCGCCTCCAGGGAAAGGGGCACTGGACTTCCCAGATAAAAACAGTTTTGCCACAGCAAGAGCGGAATCACCGGGGGCAAGGAACTGCGATCGGGAAACTCCCGCAAAAAGCGATGGCTCACGTCTGGGTCGAGCAAACTCAGGGTGACTGTGCCGTCGCGATCAACTAAAAGCTGCAAGGCTTCTTCACAGGTAATTTCACGATTTTTGAGCTGGTGCCAAACCGATCGCAGGGGAGACGCTGAAGTCATAAGAGTGCCACGGTGCAAAGTAATGGGATGAACGATTGCAGTCTGCCGCTTGCTTTGGGCGGTTTGCCAAGGGGGCTGGCTGGGGTTGACCACGGGGCAATACCAGCGATCGGTGCAGTGAAGTACGGGCTGGGGGCAACCAGGCGCAGGGGGGAGGGGGAAGGCGGCCAAGTCACCTCGCCCACAACGGGGGCCGCAGGGCGCGATCGACGCAGGGCAGCCAAACAGCAGCGATTGTGGCGGCTGTATTTATCTTGTAGCTCAAAATATGGGAAGCAACGGGAAAATTGCGGGGGCCGTGCCCACGACGGGGCCTTGGCCTGGTTAGGGGGCGCGATCGCGGGGGGCAGCGTCGGGCGTGGGGGGGGCAGGATTTGGAGGGGCGGGATGTTTTTTGCGGTGGGCCACAAATTCTTTGAGGGCAAACTGTCGATTTTCCATAAACCGATTCCAGAAACCGGGGACGCGCGCATCCATCGTTTGGGCGATCGACCACACTTCCAGGGCCATAAGGTTATAGAGCGATCGGTCTGACCGCCGCAACCGTTCCAGCCAGTGATCAATTTCTGTCCAAACTTGGGCATCGGGGTCTGGGGCATTGCTGTCAGGCTCAACAGCATCAGAATCTTCAGAAAAAGATGATGTCATTAGGGCACAGCATGGGGAGGGTGAGCAAGGGCAGGCAAGGGGGCGCGATCGCGGGGGCAAACTGATTGCACAGGTTTCAACGCAGGGGTTGCAAGCGGGGGGTACTTTTCTCTCAATTCATATTGAAGGTGCACGGTTTCAACCAGAATCCCTGGCGGTAGAGACAGCCCACGAACCACACTATGGGGGCACGGGACAGCAGTCAAACGACGGGGTACCAAGGGGTATGCCTTTCACTGTTCCCCGTTTCGGCGTTGCAATTCCGCCTGGGGGCAAAGGGAGATGTTAAGTTTGCTCAACTGCGACCAGAATTCGTCCCCTCCACCAACATCATAGGGGTGTGCGAGGGTGTCATGCCCTGGAATAATTGATGCTGAATTGTTGTTGCTGAGTTGCTGCCAAGCGAGATTTCATGAAGCTGCGTTCGTTTTTATCTGGGTTGCTGTCGGTTGTGGTGCTGTTGGTGGTGGCGGGCCTCGCTGGATTTGTTTGGATCACGGCCCACAATCCCCTGGCGTTGGTAGACCGTGGGGCCGGAACAGTGCCCGGAGCAGCGATTTTTGTGCCCAAACAGGCTCCGGCGATGGTGTCGTTGTTGGTGAATCCGGATGAGTTGGCGGCGTTTCAGCGGGTGGCGGTGCTCCCCAGTCGGCGGCGACAAGTTCAGGCTGAGTTTAACCAAATCAAGCAGAGTTTGCTGGCGGGTTCGGGGCTGGAGTATGACCGGGATGTGAAGCCGTGGTTGGGGGATGAGGTGACGTTGGCGATCACTACGCCGGATATCGATCGCGATCGCAGCAATGGGCAGCAACCGGGATATTTATTGGCGATCGCAACGCAGGATCCAGAGCAATCCCGTGAGTTTTTGCAACTGTTTTGGCAAAAGCGGGCGATCGCTGGGGCTGACCTTGTGTTTGAGCAATACCAGGGCGTGAAACTGATTTATGGGGAACTGCCGATTACGGCCAATCCGCCCAAGCCCAAAACCATTGAAGGCAGTGACATTCCCACTCTGGCCTCCCTGTTGCCCACGCCGACCCTGGCCAGTGCCGTTGTGGGGAATCAGTTTGTTTTATTTGCGAATGATGTGAGTGTCTTGCGCGATGCCATTACCAATGTGCAAGCGAGAGATTTGAATCTGAGCCATGCTGATGTTTATCAACAACTTTTGGCCACGTTGACCCAACCCTGTATTGCGTTTGGGTTTGGGAATGTGCCGGGGCTAACTGATTGGCTCGCAACGCCTGCAACAGACGAACGGCCAGTTGCCTCACCGTTATCGTCGCAGAAGGCCCCCATCCAAACGATCGCGATCGCGCTGGGGCTTGAGCGTCAGGGCTTGATGGCTGAAACGGCAATTTGGGGCAATGCTCCGAAGCAAACCGCGATCGCGCCGACCTTAACGCAACCAGTGAACGCCCTGCGGTATGTGCCGGTCAACAGTCCCATCGCGATCGCCAGTACCAATCTCAATACGCTGTGGCAGTCCTTTGGGCCGACGGTGCGGGGCTATGCCACAGGGGCAAAGGTGGTGGATCAATCCTTGGCGGTGTTGCAATCCCGCTGGGGCCTGGATTTGACGAAAGATGTGTTGCAGTGGGTGGAGGGTGAATATGCTTTGGGCGTGTTGCCCAAAGCTGCTGGCGATCGCGAAAAGTTGAAGTTTCGGCCCTCGAAGGTGGCCCCTGTTCCTTCGGTCGTTTTGCAAAATGACTGGGTTTTTGTCGCTCAGCGGTCCACGGCCCAGGCAATCGCCGCGATCGCCCACTTAGATGATCTGGCCCAAACCCAAGGCTACAGCATTGGCAATTTGCAATTGGGCGAACATCTGGTTTCGGCGTGGACAAAACTGACGGCGGGCAACAATGCCACCAACACCCTGCAAGCCAATGTCCGAGGAGTCCACGGGACAGTGGGCGATTACGAGATTTTTGCCACCTCGGTTCCGGCGATCGAGCAAGCGCTGAAGGCCAGCACGCATCCGATTACGGCGAATGCTCAATTCCAGACTGCGATCGCGCCGTTTCAAACGCCTAATAATGGCTATTTGTATTTGGATTGGGCCGAAAGTCGCCCCGTGTTAGAACAGCGATTCCCCTGGTTGAAAGTGGTTGAACTGGCGGGTCGGCCTCTGTTTAGCCATTTGCGATCGCTCACGATCAGCAACTATGGTCGCCAAGCCGAAATTCAACGCGGTGCAGTCTTCTTGCAACTGGACTGAGTTCTGCTCAACCCTGGTTCACCCTGCCCTCTTTCCATCAGCCCGTTGCTCCTGGCCTGCCAATAGGAAAGAGGAGCAACCAGTGTTGGGGCTACTCCTTCTCGCGAACGGAGATCAAACACAAGGCCGCTCAGCCTTGCCAAACCCAATCATCTGATTACTCCACCCTGCATCCGGCGATCGCAATTGCTTCTAGGACGATTCTGAATCACTAAAATCGGTCTAGTGAATGAACAAATTGCGATCAAATGCTTTGTTATACCAGCAAAACAGACCCAAACAAAACCCTTTACTCTTTGCTGGCATAGGCTCTTTTTGGTGCCATTTCAATGCATTGAGGCTCCGCGTCCATTTCCCGTAACCGTTTGTTTTCCTTAATCAAGCGTTTATAGGTTCGATAGGGAATATAGTGGGCTGGATTGTAGCCTGCAAAGCGTAGAATCAAGACACAAGCCCACGAATATCTGCCTTCTAAAATTGCTTTAACAAGCTGCTCAAATTGATCAACATTCATTGTCTTGATTGCTTGCTGATCAGCGGTTGTCAGATTAGAAAAATGCTGTGTCATTTTGGTATCTGTCAATAAATTACAAATGGGTTTGAAAACGTTTCTGATACACCTTATTTCAGATAAAAATCTTGCTTGAAATGATCAAGATTTTAAGCAAGCAGAGGAAATAAGTAGGTAGAGTGAAGTGTCCTGGAATAAGTTAGTGAGAGCACAGATTAGAGATGTTTTTCTAAGGGGCTGGTCAAAAATAGACACCGCAATCTTAGTGGCTTCGAGGGGTGCTCGAAGTGAGGAATAACCCAAGGCTATATAGTAAGTAAAATGTCCCAGATAGAGCTTCTTGGACAGTGTGGAAATGAAGCTTTTTGTTCTAGCTCACAGAGCTTTTCCACGCAATAAAATCGATCAGATTACGCGATCGCAATCAGGCAACCTCAATGCTAGTGACAAGTTCAGCCACCTATTACTTGCAGCCTTAGCCAACTCAGCAACAGAAGCAACTTGAATCAGCGCAATCATTTCGACAGGATTAATATAGTTGGTTAGTCATAGGTGCTTGATTGACAAGGCTAGGTCTGAACATTGAAAATCAAGTCAATAATTCAGGTTTGGTTTTAGCCCCTCTTACTTAACTGTTTTCTTTTTAACGAAAAATTGTAAGAGAGTTGTGAGGATTTCTCCTTGAACTTCGATTTAATCCAGTTCCGGGGGAAAATGAATTCGATCAGCCCTAGAATTGGGGTGTATGGCTTCCATTGCCCAGTTCCACCGCCTGTTTCCCATCTTGGCGGTGTCTAACAGCAGGGTTCTTCCTGCGTGGCGATGACCTGATATGACCTGATAGGGGTGTTACTAGCCCTGCCCAGTTGCCGATGCAACCGCGATCGCGGAACCCTAGTTTGATGCCAAGGCAGACCGCGATCGTGGTTTATTTCCGTGATGATAAATAGCCCTAGGCGACGACAAAGTTGACGAGTTTGCCAGGAACCACAATGACTTTTTTGACTTCTTTGCCGTCGATATAGCGCTGGGCAATATCAGACTCGCGGGCGTATTGTTCTAACTCCGCTTTGTCTGTTGTATTGGGCACCTGAATGGTACCGCGTGTTTTACCCATAATCTGGATGACTAAGGTGATTTCATCCGCGACTAAGGCATCAGGATCGACTTGAGGCCAGGATTGAGTATGGATTGAGTCGGCATGACCTAATCCCTGCCACAGTTCTTCCACCATGTGGGGTGCAAAGGGCGCTAACAAAGTCAGTAAAGTCCGAATCCCATCGATATACACAGGCGAGTCTTTGCAGGTACTATCAGTCAAGGCATTACTGAGTTTCATTAACTCTGAGACTGCGGTGTTGAATTGGTAGTCACCGTCTAAGTCATCACTGATTTCTTTAATGGCTGTATGAATTGCCCGCCGCAAGTCTTTTTCGGGTTTAGAGAGAGTTACAGAGATCCCCCCGCCTGCGGCACCCCCCTTGTGAAGGGGGGCAGGGGGGGATCCAACGCAATCGGTGACTAAACGCCAAACCCGGTTCAGGAAGCGGAATTGGCCTTCGACATCTGCGTCTTCCCATTCCAAATCTTTTTCTGGGGGCGCTTTGAACAAAATGAACATCCGCGCGGTGTCGGCTCCATACTTGTTCACCACGTCTCCCGGTGCGACCCCGTTGTGCTTGGATTTGGACATTTTTTCGTAGACCACATCCAAGCGATCGCCGGTTTCGGGGTCAACTGGGTTTGCGGGATCAGCCACATTTGCCGGAATCACATACTTGCCAGTTTTGGGATTTTTGTAGGTTTTGCCCTGCACCATGCCCTGAGTTAACAACCGCTGAAAGGGTTCGTCGCAGTTTAATAAGCCGCGATCGCGCAACACCTTGGTGAAAAAGCGGGAATACAACAAGTGCAAAATCGCGTGTTCAATTCCACCCACATATTGATCCACAGGCATCCAATCATTCGCAATTTTTGGATCAAACACCTGCTGATCATTCTTGGCATCGGGATAGCGCATGAAATACCAGGATGAACACATGAAGGTATCCATCGTGTCGGTTTCTCGTTTTGCCGCACCGCCACAGGTCGGACAAGCCACCTGATTCCAGGACTCCAACTGCGCCAAGGGCGATGCTCCCCGTCCACTAAATTCCACGTCATCGGGCAACTTCACGGGCAAATCCGCATCCGGAACGGGAACGGCTCCACACTGGGGACAGTGAATGATGGGAATCGGCGCACCCCAATACCGCTGCCGCGAAATCAACCAATCCCGCAAGCGATAGTTGGCGGTGCCTTCGCCTTTGCCGTTGGCTTCCAACCATTGCACAGCGGCTGCCACGCTCTGGCCTTTCTCTTTACCAGCGGGGATGCCATCCAACGGGCCAGAGTTGATCATCACGCCATCTCCCGCATGGGCAGCGGTCATGGTTGCCCCATCCAAGCGATCGCCCTCTGGTTGCACCACGGGTTGAATTGCCAAGCCAAACTGTTTGGCAAACTCAAAGTCGCGCTGGTCGTGGGCCGGAACCGCCATGATCGCGCCTGTGCCGTAATCCATCAACACATAATCCGCAATCCAGATGGGGATTTTTGCCTCATTCACCGGATTGATGGCATAGCTGCCCGTCCACACCCCGGTTTTTTCCCGGCCTTCAGCAGTGCGATCGATCTCGCTCTTGGCGGCAGCCGCTTCCTGGTAGGCTTTGATGGCTTGGGACTGGTCTGGCATGGTCAACTTTTCGACCAAGGGATGCTCTGGCGACAACACCATAAACGTCGCGCCCCACAAGGTATCGGGCCGAGTTGTATAGACCACCACGTCATCCCCCGCCTCGGTTTTGAACGTGACTTTTGCCCCGGTGGATTTGCCAATCCAGTTGGCCTGCATCAAGCGCACCTTTTCTGGCCAGCCCGACAACTGATCCAAATCTTGCAACAACTGCTCGGCGTAATCGGTGATTTTCAAAAACCACTGGCGCAACTGTTTCCGCTCCACCTTCGCGCCCGATCGCCACGATCGCCCTTCGCTGTCCACCTGTTCATTGGCCAACACTGTCTGGTCGATGGGGTCCCAGTTCACCGTGGCTTCTTTCTGGTACGCCAACCCCGCTTTAAAGAACTGCAAGAAAATCCACTGCGTCCATTTGTAATAGTCGGGGGAACAGGTCGTCACTTCCCGCTCCCAATCAAAAGAAATGCCCAACTGATCCAACTGGTCGCGCATCTGGGCAATGTTCTGATACGTCCACTTCGCCGGAGCTACCCCCCGCTCGATCGCCGCATTTTCCGCTGGCAACCCAAACGCATCCCAGCCCATCGGGTTCAACACGCGAAAACCCTGCATCCGCCGCACCCGCGCAATCACATCCACAATGGTGTAGACGCGGACGTGCCCCATGTGCAAATTGCCCGATGGATAGGGAAACATGGACAACGCATAAAACTTGGGCTTGCTGCGATCGTCCGAAGTCTTGTGCAGCCCTTGCTTCGCCCAACTCTGTTGCCACTTGGTTTCGATTTCTGCTGGGGTATAACGGGATTCCACGGATGACGCTCCTGCAAACACTTTGCCTAATCCATTCTAAGAGGTCGAGGGCATTCCAGCGGTAGCGATCGCCCACTCAAACCTCTCAGCCTATACTACATATACTACATTCGGTTTCACGCAAATCCGGAGGGGCGATCTCATTTAAGACTTCAGTGCAGCGCAGGGTTTGTCGAGTGTTGACTTGAACTCACGATTCGCAACTAGGGAATTTATTCGGTGATCTCCTGCTCAAAAATGGGTTCAAGGTCTTGTGCCCCGTGAAGGACACGGAGAATTTCGACGGTTTCAGATTGAATCCGGTAGAAGACCAAATAGTTTCGGAACCCTTTGATGGGATATTGGCGAATGTCCGTCAGTTGTGGATGACTAAAACCACTCAGCTTACCGATCGCAGGTAATTCCGCCAGACGTTGAAAAGTGGCTTCAGCCGTGTAGAGAAAGCGATCGCCGGCTTCAAGGTTATTGAGGCTAATGTAAGTTGCGTGATGAATCAAATCCTGGATGACAATTGGGCGTTTGATCAGGTTAGCCATTGCCAGAGTGATCGACAAGATTTTGTTGTACAGTGGCACGGATCGTGCTCCAGTCATCATCCGTCATGGGCGTTGCCTCACCGGAGGCGATCCCTTCTAAGAGCAGTGGTTCAAGATGGGTTTTTCGTGCTTGATCTTGCTGGATCAAGGTCTGGATGTAATCATCGATGCTGCTGTAATGACCAGAAGCAATTTGCTCTTGCAGATATGTGGTGAGCGCTTCGGGCAGGGAAACAGTCAGAGTTGTCATGCAATTTGGTTCCACAAAGAGCTACTTGATATTCTATCGACTATTCCTTTGACTGGTTGCCAGCATTCAAGCAATTACAGTAAGGCGCGATCGCCCACTCTAACCTCTCAATCTATACTACATATGCTACACTCTGGTTTCAGGCCAATCCGGAGGGGCGATCGCGGTAAGAACGATTTTGGCAGCTTCTAAAAACTTCAGTAACTTTTAGATGATTTATTGTGAGGTTTCATCGGGCGACTGAATTTGTTGTTCGTATTGAGCGATCGCGTCTTTAATCACCTCAGTATCCACATCCTCCAGATCAGATTTGGAATAGATGGTTGCAAGAATAATTTTGTCTGCCGTTTTGACGTAGTAGATGACTCGGTAGCCACCACTTTTGCCTTTCTGAACAGCACTATTTTTGAGCCGAACTTTGTAAACGGTGTAGGTGACTCCAGCAACGCGATCGCCGGGAAGTTCCCCAGCTTGCAATTGATCAATTAAGGGTTGAAGATCCGAACGTACCTGCCGAAACCGTTTCGCTAGAGCACGCAGATCCTTTTGAAAGCGGGGAGTAAGATCAATCTGAATTGGAGATGGCTCAGTCGGCATCAATCCCATTCCACATTTGTGCAAGTGGAATTGTTTGTCCAGTCAAAGCCTCGTGTAAGCCCTCACGAATCCCGTCGAGAATCACCTCTGTCGGCGTATCGTCTGAATCGGGTTCGTCATCTTCAGGAATGAGGACAATGACGCGCACCCGCCGACCTTGAGATGGGGCAAGCGGATGGTCGAGCAGAAGTTGTCCCTCGTCGTTGATGGTTGCAGTGGTTTCAATCGCTTTCATTGGATCTTTCTAAATGGAAATGCTCGTCGCGCTGGCTACTGTAGATCCTAACCCCGTCTGCACTGAGCTTCCCAACTTAATACGCAAAGACATAACATTGCCCAATGCGATCGCCCACTCTACCCCTTCAACTTATACTACATGTACTACATTCTAGTTTCAGGCAAATCCGGAGGGGCGATCGGGCCACATCACTCTGAATATAAGGAATGTTATCCATCATTTTTGACGGATAAGCACCCCAATCTCCCTACTTAACCATCAAATGTGATGGATAACACCCCAAATCCCTGGACTTAACTATCATTTTTGCTATTTAAAATCTGGGTATTATCCAGCAAATCTGACTGATAATTTTGGAAAATGCGGATCTTATCCCGCAGATCTGACGTTGAATATCTAGTTAGATAGCCGAAGTTGTGACTACGTCTTATTAGAGCCACTCAATCTCCGAGAAGAAATAAAATATTTGAGTGAAGAATTAGATTAAGTATTTTTGTATTTAAGAATTCGAGTATGACTAGTAATGATTGAGGATCTCTTGGCTTATCGGGTTCTGTAATTTTATTGAGATTTTCGAGCGTTCTGTTTGATCTGAAAGCGAAGATGGCCATGTAATAGTTTATTTATGCGAAATATTCCTAAAGAATACACCCATAGTCTTGATGTGTTAACAAGTTCAAAAGCCACTTCTCGAAGACATTCAGGTGTCAAAATCAGGAATTCTTTGCCAAGTTCTCCATCAATATATTCTGTGATGTTCCCATGACAGATATTATTCCTTATTCTGACAACTTCTACATCGATACGATTAGGTTTCGTTGAATTAAGCTTACTTTCAAAGCCACTCTCGTTAGATAGTGCCAGTGTATGGACAGGCAGCCCAAAATCTCTTGCTTTCGATATTAAAGGATTGCTCAGAACCTGGTAGGGAGATATATTTAAAATATCCTCTGACTTCTCAAGTTGATGTATCGTCACTCTTAGGGAAGCCTCGATTCCGTTAAGCATGGACGAACATGCGGGAATATATAGTTCGTGTTCTAAAGCATCAATAGCTTGCACAAAAAACCAATGAAGGAGTGGATCTCCACAGTAAAGAATAAAGAATTGGGTCGCTTTAGCGCGCTGAAAAAATGTTAGCTTATTAGGACTTATAATGGTTATATCTCTTTTCAATCTAAGATAGAATTTCCAGAAATCTTCACGGCTTCTAATATCTCCCATTTTTTGATGGAAAGCACTAAAACTAGGATCTTCAAATATTAAATTTTCGAACTCAGACTCTTTTTTAAATCCAGCTAGCCATTCCTTTTCTAATTGTTCTTTAAAGGAATCTTTGAAGGCATCAATTTCTTTCATGAAGTATCCTTTTTTAGAAAAACTATATTAATAATAACGTCAAGTGCGATCGCCAATTTTGTAGGGTGCGTTTCCTACCGCAACTCCGTCTACCCCGCCGATAGATTTTTGGGAACGCGCCATGCTCATGCATTCCTTGAGGCAAACTGCCGCAGTCTAACACGCCCATGCACACCGACTATCCCAAGTGGATCGGTACGATATCAAATATTGTCTGCGGCGGGTGATGGGCAACGTTAGACGACTCTCCGTAATGCTGTTGTGTAGGCGATCGCATTAATAGAGTAGAGAAAAGGAGCGATCGCGGTGGGTTGAGTTAGGAGCAGTGGTGCGATCGCTCTATTCAGTCTGAAATAGCTTAAGGAGCATTGCTAATCTCTACGATCATTGTTCCTTGTCGTAGTTGTTCTAAAGCATCAGGTAAAGTAGCTGATAGCAATTGCCGCAGATTCCGATTCGTGACATTACCACAGGTCAACCATAAAATTTGAGGAGGTGTTCCTAAGCGGCAGACCAAATCAATGAAATCGCTATCTTTAGTCATAATCACGGCATTTTCGGCTCGCGCTGCTTCAAAGATTTCGATGTCTTGAGCATCTCGAAGAGACAAATCTCGTAGAGCAAACGTGTCTAGACCATAAGTCGCTGATAACCAGTTTGCCAGCGTTGGAGGTAATTGGGCATCAATCCAAAGTTTCATGCCGTTAGTCTGGGGAAATCAGTACGGCGAGCTGCAAAAAGCAAACAAGCTTGGATATCTGCTAGTTCCAAATCGGGGAAGTCTTCTAAAATTTCATTGATGCTAACGTTCTCAGCCAACATTTCTAGAATATCAGTCACTCGAATCCGCATCCCTCGGATGCAAGGACGACCACCACATTGACCAGGTGTTTGAGTAATGCGGGTAAGCAAGCTAACTGTTGAGTTCATGGGGCGAATCTTCAAAGTATTCAATCTACACCCATTTTATCGGGTAATTCTATCCCGTGCGCCAGCTAACACGTCACGGCAGCCGACGGGCGGAAACTGCTGGTGCTGAGTTCGAGGTTATCTGCCGCCACTGAGTTTTGCCGTTAGACGACCCTCCGTAATGCTGTTGTGTAGGCGATCGCATCACGGAAAGTACGGGAAGCGGGGCGATCGCGGCGGGGAACTGTGGCACAGAGAAAAAAGGGCGATCGCTCTACGGTCACTGGCGTTATGCATGGTTACGAACATGCTTGATAAATTCTGGGTAATTGTCTAAATCGTCGATAGACTCTAACGGCGGCATTTCAACCCACGTTGCCTCTGCATTCAACCGATCAACGTAGACATAAAAAGCCTCTTGATCTTCACGGTGCGCCAGCACATAAGCATGTAACTCTTTTTGGCTCATTGCCTTAAAGTCTGGTCTACTCATCCGACGTATCTCCATTTGCCACTTGGATAAATCTCAATCACGTTTTCCTCACCTGCTAGAAAGAAAACGTGCCCCGTACGATCGTCGATTCGGACTAAATTGATGGATAAATACAGCTTGCTAAACCAAACACACAGATTGAAGCACTGGGTTTTCTGTTCTGCTGTCGGAATTTTGGACACACTTGCACCACATTCATGAATACAAGCGTAGCATTTTGTCAAAACTGGGTTCTAGCATCCTGGAATTTTGGCATTTCTTGATCGCGGCGGGTGAACTGTGGCGGAGGAAGGCAAGGGCGATCGCATTACGAAAGTAGGGGAAGAGAGGCGATCGCGAGCTTTGTCTTTGTTTCAACTGAGGGCGCGGTTACGCTGAAGCACCATAGCTGTAAACTGGTGTCTCAATCATGCGGTCTGGCTCTTTTCTATCCAGCACCATCTGTTGCAAACGCTGCACAACGTCTGGAGCGAAGAATTGCTCTCCAGTTTCTTCGTTCACATGGGCGGAGACGATGCTAAAACAACTAAGAATCAACTATTTTAATGGTCTTCTTGTAGTTTTATGGTTGCTGTTAATTGCTATGTTGGATGATTTTATATATGGTTGCTAAGTAGCAAAAAGTCTGTTTTATTCTCATTGCTGATGCTCCTATTAGGTTCGGTCGCTATAGGTTGCGTTTATATGGGGTGGGGCAAGAATCAGGGATCGGGTTTCTGGCTTTAGGGCTGGGAGAGTTTTTGTGGCGGTTTGGTAAGTTGCCTCTAAGATTGGGGAGATGTCGCCAGAGGTAGTAAGGCTGTGTTTTTTCGCAAAGATCCCCAATTGGAGGAGATGGGCGATCGCCTGTTGAATACAGTTTGGGGGGCGTTTCCGGGGCTGGCCCAAAATCAGGTGGCGCTGACGTGGATTGTGTATGATCCGCCGATTCCGGTGAATACGGGGGGCGCGATTACACCGGAGGAGTTTTGGAAGTACGTGCCTCGTGGGTTTGATTACCGAGGGGTGGAGCGAATTTATCCGGCAAGTGTCGTGAAGCTGTTTTATTTGGTGGCGATGCACGAATGGTTGGAGCGGGGGATGGCCCATCCTTCGGCAGAGCTAGACCGGGCGCTGCGGGATATGATTGTGGATTCTAGCAATGATGCGACGGGGCTGGTGGTGGATGTGTTGACGGGGACAACCAGTGGGCCGGAACTGTCGCCGGGGCCGTTTGAAACCTGGAAGCAGCAGCGGTATGCGGTGAATCGCTATTTTGAATCCCTGGGTCAGAAGGAGTTGCAGACCATCAATGTGTGCCAAAAGACTTGGTGCGATGGGCCATACGGACGGGAACGGGCGTTTTATGGGGAATTGATGGAGAACCGGAATTGGCTGACGACGATCGCCACGGCCTGGTTGTTGCACAGCATTGTGGGTGGGGTGGCAGTGTCGGCAGCGCGATCGCAGGCGATGATGGGTTTGTTGCGGCGATCGCTCGACCCGACAGGGCTAATGGCCGAGCCAGATAACCAGGTTACGGGTTTTTTGGGGGCTGGCTTGCCGTTGAATGCGCGGTTGTGGTCAAAGGCGGGCTTGATGAGCCGGGTGCGCCACGATGCGGCTTATATTGAACTGCCGGATGGGCGACCTTACTTATTGGTGGTGTTTACAGAAGGGGCGAATCACGCGAAGAATGAATCGATTTTGCCGTTTTTGTCGCGGGAAGTGGTGGCCGCAGTGCGATCGCTAGGCTGAGAAGCCGTGGCCTAATGCAAGTCTGCTTCCCAAACGCTCAGGTAAATCCGATCTTTGTCATTGCGTTCAATGGTGCCCTTGAGGCCCGATTGGGTATCAAACGCAAATTGGTTCGATTGACGGTTATAAACCCGTGTTAATCCCTGCTCAATAGGGGCAGTGAGGCCACCATCCAGCATTCCATTCAACGTGTCGGCCATGCTATCTCGCGAAATGGATTGGCCCAGGGAGGCTTCGGTTTGCCGCACCCGATTGGTGGTTTTGTCATACAGATAGGCTACTGTCACTTGATTGGGCACGAGGTCATATAAGGCCGAACGGGTGTTGGGCCAGTACCCTTCGCCAGTTTGGGTGGGTTCTCCGAGCTGGCTCTTGATGTCGCTTTCACTGCTGCCGGTAGGAAACGTTGGCACACTGGGGCCAGGGGCGGGGGGCGGTGTTGGCGTTGGGGTTGGGGAGGGCGAAGGCGACGCCGATGGCTGGGGGGATGGCGGCGGCGGAGCGATAGGGCTGGGGCTGGGGGCTACGGGCGGCGGGGTCGGACTGGCGGACGGTTGGGCCGAGGGTTGGGTGGTTGTGCGGGTGGGGGCTTGGGAAGAGTACCAGATGGCTCCCAGGGCAGAGGCGATCGCGCTGGCCAAAACTGCCGCCCCGATGAGCAGCCAAACCCCAGATCGGGAGGGCGATCGCGAGTATCCCACCGACCCCATCCCTGGGGGGACTGTGGGCAAAACCTGGGGCGAAACTTGGGCCGGAGCCACAGGCAGGGTGGCCTGGGTGGGTGGGGCCAGGGGCGGCGCAGGGACAACACCAGGACTTGCTTCGGTTTCTTGGGGCAGTAGTTCCAGCCATTCTGCAACGGTGACTGGACGATATTTGGTATCCATCGCCGTACCCCGGAGCACGGCTTGGTTGATTGCCGGCGATAGGCTGGGCAATAAATCGCGGGGGGCGGGCATAGGTTGGCGATCGCGCAAAATCGACGCCACGGGGACATGGGCCGTCAGCAGGGCGTAGAGCGTTGCAGCTAAGCCATAAACATCGGTGGCCGGAGTTCGGGGGGCTTCGGCCAAATACTGCTCGGGGGGGGCATACCCGGCGGAAATGATGCTGGTGTGGGCTTGGGGCATCCCCATCGTGAACTCGCGGGCAATCCCAAAGTCGATGAGGATGACATCTTGTGAGCCTTGCCGCCGGATGATGTTTTGGGGTTTCACATCCCGATGTAACAGTCCGTTGGCATGGACGGTTTGTAGGGCGGCCCCGATCTGGCGGATGTAGTGAATGGCGATCGCTTCGGGCAAGGGTTGGTCGGGAAATACCAGTTGTTCCAGCGTTTCCCCCGGAATGTAATCCATCACCAGATAGGGCATTCCGTTTTCAACGAAGAAATCGCTTACCCGCACAATGTTGGGATGAGTACACAGCGCTAACCGTCGGCCCTCATCCTGAAACTGTTGCTGAATCTGGGAAAAGGCGCTGTTGGATTGGCTGGAATTGAGAGTTTTGATCACCACGGTTTGTTGCAAATAGTGGTGGGTGGCCAGGAAGGTAATGCCAAAGCCCCCCTCGCCCAAAACCCGCTCCAGCGTGTATTTTCCCCCTTGTAGGGTGGTGCCAACCAATGGGTTCATCTCTAGCTCAGGCCAGCTTGTGCTTCTTGGGCAACTGGCCCCATTTCATCCTGGGCCAAGGTTTCCAATACCGACCGGGCTTCGGGTTGGTTGAGGCGGGCCAGGGCTTGGGCAACGCGAAATCGGACTTGCCAGTCTGGGTTTTCGGCAAAGGGCGTTAGCACGGAGACGGCGCGAGCATCGTTGAGTTCGCCCAGGGAGCCGATCGCGGCAATTTGCATCAGTTCATTGGGTGATTGAATTGCGTCTTCTAGCAAGTCAAAGGCCCGGGCATCGCCCAGTTCGCCCAGAGCCGCCACAATGCTAAATTTCACCAGCCATTCTGGGGTGACGTTGTAGAGCGATCGCAAATCGTCAAAGGCTTCCGTGAGTTGGAGCGCCCCAATGGAATCGGCGGCGGCGGCTTGCACATCGGGTTCCGAGTCGCGCAGGCGATCGCGCAGGATGGTTAAGGCTGCGGCCCGATCTTGGCTGCCCAAGGAGGCCAATTGGCTCACTGCCGCATAGCGAACGCGGGCGTTACTATCCCCGATCGCCGTCTGAATCATCTCAAACGCCACGTTGGGGTCAAGTTCCCGCATTTGGTTTACCGCCCGCAGGCGATCGCCCATATCCGCTGATTTCAACAGTTCGCCTACAGATTCAGGAGTAATCGTCATCTCTCAGTCAGTCCTTCGTTTACTGCTCTGCCGCCATCGCCCGAATAATATCACCCCGAGTCAAAATTCCGATCACCTGTCCGGCTTCATCGACCACGGGCAAGCGATGGACGGTGCGCTCATGCATCAATTGAGCCGCATCACGGAGGGGTTTATCGGGCTTCACGGTGATGACATGGTGATCGGTCATCACATCTTTGACCGTTTCCCCCAAGGCTTTGTGGAGTTCGCGATCGTACTTGGCCGGATTTTCGAGATAAATCACACTATCCAACAGCATGACGTAAGGCGGCGGTGTGGCTCCGGTTTCCTTCCACATCAAGTCTGTTTCCGACACGACACCAATCAACTTGCCGGTCTCATCCACTACAGGCAAACCACTGATGCGCTTCTCCGCCAGAGTCTTGATCACCGTACTCAAGGGAGTATCGGGGCGGGCCGTCACAGGGTCACGAGTCATAACATCAGCAACAGTTTTCGGCATATAAAACGCTTTTTGCTCAGGTAATCGAACTCAGACGGGACGGTGAACTTCTGGGGCCAAGCTACCAGGGCGATCGCAGGCATCAGTTTACCCGATGGGCACAGAACTCCTGGTTCCCTGCGGGCCTAGAGCCGCGCGATCGCTCGGGCTTCGGTGCTGCTGCGCTGGCGTTGGCCTGCGGTACTCGGCTAGTCATCGTTTCCCGTCTGCCCCCATTATTCTAGGGAATCTGGGCAGCAACCAATGGGATTCAACAGGATGTTACATCTCTAGATAGATTGGGCCACGGAGGAAACTGCGCGGGATTGGGGCAGAATAGCGCGATCGCCCAATTGGCAAGCGTTGAAGGGATGAAATGTCAGTAAACTGACTAGGCGCAGCGTAACAAATAGTAAACAATAAAACCAACCCGACCTTTGGGTGGAATGCGTTCCTTGCAATCGATCTACGATTCAACCGATCTACGATTCAACCGATCTACTATGCCCCAACCCATTTTGTACCTTGCGATCACAAACCACGGCTTTGGCCATGCCACGCGGGTTGCCTCTGTCGCGGCAGAAATTCAGCGATTATGCCCGGAGGTGCTGCT
Source organism: uncultured bacterium (assembly GCA_964475335.1). GTDB lineage: Bacteria > Cyanobacteriota > Cyanobacteriia > Leptolyngbyales > Leptolyngbyaceae > CAYYWG01. The sequence continues at coordinate 442,633 of CAYYWG010000001.1, read as the reverse complement.
GATTTTGACCACTACTGCCCCCTGTTGGTTGCTAGAGGGCTACATTCCGGGTGATTTTATCCTCCGACCACGGGCCTATGACATCGGCGTGATCCAACGAGACAGCATCCAAATGGACAAAGCAGCCACGCTGGAAAAATTGCAAGCGCTACAGGCGAAACAAGCGTCGATCATTGCCTCGGAAGTAACTTTCTTAAAGCAAAATCGGGTGAGTTTGGTGTTAGCGGATATTCCGCCTCTGGCTGCCTTAATCGCCCAGGCAGCGGGGATTCCCGGTTTGATGATGAGTAACTTTGGTTGGGATTTTATCTACCGGGCGTGGGGCGACGAGTTTACCGCGATCGCCGATTGGATTAGCGATTGTTTCAGCCAGTGCGATCGCCTGTTTCGCTTGCCGTTGCATGAACCGATGAGCGCCTTCCCCACCATCACCGATGTGGGCTTTACTGGCGGTCATCCCCGTTATAGTGTTACCGAACTGCGCCAAAACTTGAATCTCCACACTCCCCAAGAGCGCACCGTCTTGCTGACCTTTGGCGGCTTAGGGCTCGAACAAATTCCTTACCACAACCTGGAACGGTTCCCCGATTGGCAATTTTTGACCTTTGATCGCAACGCTCCTGCTTTGCCCAATCTCATGCAACTGAGCAGCCCTCAATATCGCCCCGTGGATGTGATGCCGATTTGCAAATGCATGATTTCTAAACCGGGCTACAGCACCTTTTCTGAAGCGTGTCGGTTGCATCTTCCGATTATTTCCATCACACGAGATGACTTTGCCGAAGCCGCTGTTTTACTTCGCGCCACCCAAGACTATGTGCCCCATCGTATTTTGCCACCGACCGAATTTTTTAATGGAGATTGGACTTTTCTCCACGAGCCGTTTCAACCGCCCTTACAGCCAGATGCCCCGCGATCGGATGGCAATCTCGAAATTGCGGAATTTGTCTTAAATACGGTGTTGTAACGATGGCGTGAGGTGACTCTCGGTCATGGGTTGCCTTGGAATAAGGTAAAGACAATCATGGTATTAGCAATGACAAATTGGGTCTATATTGCGACTAGCTTAGATGGATTTATTGCCACCCTTGATGGTGGCTTAGATTGGTTATTTGCGATTCCAAATCCTGAAAATGATGACTATGGTTATGGTGACTTTATCACGCAAATGGATGCGCTCGTGATGGGCCGCAATACGTTTGAAACGGTATTGGGCTTTGATGAATGGCCGTATACCAAACCTGTTATTGTCTTAAGCCATCAGTTACAAACGGTGCCCGATCGCGTCCGTGGTCAAGCAGAAATTATGGCGGGTGATGTGATGGAAATCGAACACCAACTCCATCAGCGGGGCTATACCAATTTGTATATTGATGGGGGAAACGTCATTCAGCGTTTCTTACAATGCGATCGCATTGATCACTTAGTTCTGAGTCGAATTCCTATTATTTTGGGTCAGGGAATTCCCCTGTTTAAAACCCTGGATCTTTCCCTCTCTTTTAATCATGTTGCTACAACCACATACCCTAGCGGGTTGGTCAAAAGTCACTATGTCCGCGATCGCGCTGAATGATGCTCCATACCGGATGGCCAATCCAGTATGACAGGTCGCTTAATATCGCTTAATACGAAAAAGAGAGCCTCGGTGGAAGCTCTCTTAATCAGGGTACATCGGTGAGAATCTTACGTGAGGAGAACAGAACCGAAGGTCGTTACATAAAGACCTGATGATTCTCCCTACTGTTGCTGAGTTTTGGGAGTGCCACCTGCGCTAAACACCTCTTACACCGAGTGGTTGGAGGACAAATTTTACGCAAAAGGCACTCCCACTAAACGTTATCGATGTGTTCTAGAACGTGAAGGAGGTGCGAACAACACCAACAAATTGGGTATCGTTGGAGCTGTTGTGCTCGGGGTTGAAGATGACAAACAAGCCCGGTGTGATGGAGATGTTGTCATTAATCCGGTAGCGATAGAAGCCTTCAACGTGGATCGAAGTATCATCATCTTCGCGGGTCGCAACATCATTGTCGGTTGCTTTCGGGGGCATCCCAACAATAATTCCACCCAGGTTACCCTTGCGGCCCAAGTCGGGGAAGGCCAAGTAGCCAGCCCAGTTCAGTACCGTGGCTTCGTCGTCGTTGATCTTGCGGTACGCCTTTTGGTAGCCAAACCAGCCACCCAAGGTGAAGGCTTTGCTGAGTTTAAGGTTAACTGCTGCCGCAAAGCTATCTGCCGAAGTCGCTGAGTTGTTTACCCCATTACCAAAAGGCCGACGGGCAAAGTCGCTCCCTGTGGAACCAGCAATGTTAACTTCGCCACCGGGATAGTAGGAACGGACATAGCTCAGCCCAATATCGATGTTTCTGGACGGCTTGAAGACTAATTGCCCGATCGCGGAGTAAGCGCCATCGAACAAGCCGTTTTCGCGGCCAGGATCATTGCTTTGGGTATCAGCAATGTAACCCCCTTGCAGGGCGAAGGCATCGCTAAACTTGTATTCAAAGCTGATCCCAGCCCCCAATGCCCCGCTCCGGTAGGTGGGGTTAAACCGCCCAAACCGAGAGATAGAGCCGCTGCCACTGCTGGCGAAGGGGCTAATCGGATCGATCAAAGCATCGTAGAATTCGGTGTTGGTGGCATCAATTTGAACTTTGAGGTTCTTGCCCAGAGGGAAGCGGTAGAACAGTTCGTCAATGGCTACGGAGTTGCCGTTGGTACCGTCATAGGAGGTCCGGGTCATGTTGGTGCCGGTGATGTCCCGGTCAAACGGAACGGTATTGAGTGCTTGCAGCCGAGTGTGTAACAAGTCTTTGCCGCTGAAGCTGGTATCGAAGTTTAACCGAACCCGGTTAGAAAATGTGGTTTCAGTGGGGTCGTCTTCGCCGCGATCGGGGACATCGGTCGCGTCACCAAAGGTGTCTTGAACTGCAAAGATTACTTCACCGTTGAGTTTGGTGGTGGTGGAGAACTGCTGTTTTTCCAGAGTGGCAGTCCGTACTTCGAGGCCCTCTACCCGACCACGCAGGGCAGCTAATTCAGCCGAAAACTCTTCTTGCAGTTTTTTGACGACTTCGAGGTCTTCTTTTCTCACGAAGTCAGCCGTGGCGGCTGCGATCAGTTCTTGAATTTTGTCCAAGCAAGCATTGAGACCCGCAGCAAACTCGTAGCGGGAGAGGGCGCGGTTGCCGCGATAGGTTTTGTTGGGGTAACCAACGATACAACCGTATCGTTCGACGAGGGATTGCAAAGCTTGGAAGGCCCAATCGGTGGGGCGCACATCGCTGAATTGAGAGACGGATGTGACTTGATTGATTGAACTCCCGTTGCCTTCTGCTCCGTAGGCACTAAGTTGGTTCAACGTGGTTTGACTGTCGGTGGCAGTCGCATCGGCGCTGGTGTCGCTCAGGTTCTGGGCGTTGGCACCAGACACGAGTAGGGTGCTGGCGATCGCCGGAGTCGCGAGTAAAACCGACCAAAAAATTCGAGACATGAATCAATCCTCACAACCAAACTAAATTGAATAACCACACATCACGCACAGAGTCTAGCAGGTCATTCCGCTTAACACAACTACAAAATCGCGGGGGTATCGCTTAATACAAAGATACGGCCCCTGAGGTTTAGATTAGGGAATCCACATCTTGTGTGTCTTGGTTGACTACAGCACCCGCAGACGGGCCACGGGGCAAAAAGTCGTTATATAGAGGAACAACAACGTTCTCTATAGAGTCATTTCCAGAGGACAGACATTTTGCATCAGATAATTGTACCGATAATGCGGCAAATGAGTATCCGGATCAGAAGGGAGAGATTAGGTATATTTGTCACATTCAGACTATCGTTGCGGTTTGCCCTTGAACACAAACACGACCATAAGCCCAGGTTAAGAAATGGCAAAGTGGCACTGGTGCGAGGGGAATGGATCAGAGTCTGATGGCGGGTTTGGGCGATCGCGTAGGCTTAATTTGGGGCCAGAATAATTGTTCGTTTTCCCGGAATTTGCGGTTGGGCATTTGGGTCTGGGGGGGGATGCCGGGGGCTTGCTTGGTCAACTCAGAAGCCAAAGTCATCAGCATCAGAAAAGCCGCTGTAGGCTTCCATCCCGTGTTCTGTAATATCCAGGCCGATTTGTTCGCCAGTGGGGGTCACGCGGATGCCGATGGTTGACTTGAGAACCCACCACACCACACTACTGAAGCTGAGGGTATAGATCGCGATCGCCCCAATCCCCACACATTGAATCAGTAATTGTTGAACATTGCCATTCGTCAATAAGCCGCCGCTTGGCCCTGCACCCGCGCCATACCAGGGATAAACATCTGGCCCAACGCTGAATAACCCGACTGCCAAAGTGCCCCAAATGCCGCAGACGAGGTGCACGGAGATGGCCCCCACCGGATCGTCAATTTGGCGGCTGTCAATGGAGGTCACGGCAAACACGACCAGAATGCCTGCGACCAGGCCAATCACGGCGGCACTGGGTAAGGAAATGAAGGCACAGGCAGCAGTCACGGCGACCAGGCCAGCCAGGATCCCGTTAATGATCATCGATAAATCAGGCTTGCCAAAGTAACGCCAAGCCGCGACGGTTGCGCCGATACCGCCGGTGGCAGCAGAGAGGTTGGTTGTGAGCAAAATGTGGCCAATTTGTTGGGGGTTGGCCGTGAGGGTGGAACCGGGATTAAAGCCAAACCAGCCCAGCCACAAAATGAGACAGCCTAAGGTTGAGAGGCTGAGGTTATGACCGGGCATGGCGACGCCCATTCCGCCTTTGTAGCGTCCGAGGCGAGGCCCCAGCATGATAGCGCCGATCAGGCCCGCCCACCCCCCAACGGAATGCACAACGGCGGAGCCAGCAAAATCCCAAAAGCCGATCGCTTTGAGCCACCCACCGCCCCACACCCAGTGCCCCGTGACAGGATAGGCAAACCCGACGAGCAACAAACTGAAGATAAAAAAGGAAATAAATTTAATCCGTTCCGCGATCGCCCCGGACACGATCGTGGCGGCAGTTCCGGCAAAAGCGAGCTGGAAGAAGAATTTTACCTCCAGGGGAATGCTGGCCCAATTGAGGGCATCAAACACGCCACTGTAGGCACTGCCGACGGCGGGACTATTATCTTCCCCGCCAAGAAAAAATCCATTCAGCCCAAAGTAAGGGGTGCCATCGCCAAACATCACAGCGAAGCCGATGGCCCAATAGGCCAGGGTAGACAAAGCGAACACAATCAAGTTTTTGGCGAGCAGGTTGACTGCATTTTTGCGCCGACAAAAGCCGGTTTCCAACATACAGAAGCCCGCATTCATGAAAACCACTAGAATTCCGGTGATAACGACCCACAGGGTGTCCATTACTACCTTCCACTCTGGCGGAGCCGTCGGTTCAATCGCGATCGCTGCTTGTCCCACCACCAGCGCGATGGCCACGCCACCCAATAGGGCGATCGCAAATTGCCACCTGCGGCCCCGTTGGATCGTTTTATCGCTTTGGCGCAGTCCTATCTGGCGCAGCAATAAGTGACGAAAGTGAGGAAATTGACCGTTATTCATCATCTTGCAACCCGATACACTCGCCAAGGCCATGTAGCCATCATCCATCAGGCTGAGTTTGTTAGGATGCATCGAATGATACCGACTGGAGTTTCTAATCTCGCTAGGATCAGCCACAGTGGGACAGCCTGCTTGTCATGTTGCCCCCTTGCTATGCGTGTCCTTGTTCCCTTCAGCCGCCTTTTGCCGTTTGTCACGAACCGCCGCGCGGATTGTTGCAAAGGAGCGAGGCTGATTCAGAGGCTCAGTCACCACCAATGCCTGATTCGCAGAAACTCATACTCATGGTGCAACCGTCGCGACTCCAGGGGCTGATTTGGCAGACAGTCCTCAAGTCGCAACAGCTATCGGTAATTTGGGAGTCCCCAACGGCGGACTTGGCAGATAATTTAGACCAGATCAAAGCAGCAGGGCTGACCTTGCCCGATCTCTTGTTGGTGGATATGCAGGTGCCGGAGCTAAATCCCTATGCTTTCTGTCGCTGGTGCCGCGAGCAATATCCAGGCTTAAAGCTGGTATTGACCAACTCGAACCAGGCTGCAATTTCATTATCTGAGCGGCAGTGGGCGGTCAATCAGGGCGCTTCAGATTTGTTGGCTGGGTTTCAACAAGACAATCTGGTCAGTGGGGTTACGAGTGGTGTCAAACGAGTGCTCGAAATTTTGGATGGTCAACCGTTGAACAATGGGGCGTTGATTTCGGTGTTGTTAGCGATGAAGCGACAACTGGAGGCGCGGTCAGCGACAAAGGCGGCAGTGCGAGGGGCCACACCTACAGTCCCCGCGATCGCCAACGGGGCCGGAACGGAGGAACGGTTTCAGCCCATTACCACTGTGGAGCAGTTGGCTGGTTCATCCTCGCTGTCGCTCACGAATGGTAATGGTAAAGCGCCTAAGGTTGCCTATCGCAATGGGAATGGAAATGGGCATGGCCCTCGCCCGGTGTCTGAGCGGCCCACCCCTGACCAGAACCCACCGCCACCCAATCCCGAAGGGCGCGATCGCCCCAACGCAACGCCCGAACCTGGTGAACCGAAAAACGCGGCGGACAAAGGGAAACGACGCTATCGGGGCCTGTATTACTAATCGCATTCCGAATAGCCCAGATGGATTGGGGGTGCTCCTTTTCCGTGCCAGAACGCGCTACCTTAGCCATAGACGGTGAGGGAGTGAAGGGCATGAGCACCACGGAACAAATTTTGTCGCAACTGCCGGGAAATGTGTGGGCAGGGCTACAAAAGGCGGATGAACTGTGGCGATCGCTCCGGGCGGGGCCATTGCCTGTGCCAACGGTGGTGCAAACAGATTCAGAACCCCTAGCGGCGATCGCCTGGGATGTGGTGATCTGTGGGGGCACGTTGGGCATTTTGGTTGGGGCTGTGTTGGTGCAACGGGGCTGGCGGGTGGCCCTGGTAGAGCGGGGCATTTTGCAAGGGCGGGAACAAGAGTGGAACATTTCTCGGCGGGAGGTGCAAACTTTTGTGGAACTGGGGCTGCTGAGTGCAGCGGAATTGGAGCAGGCGATCGCCACTGAGTACAACCCGGCACGGATCAGTTTTGCGGAAGGACAGGATCTCTGGGTGCGGGATGTCCTAAACGTGGGGATTGATCCGGTCTTTTTGTTGGCGACGCTGAAACAGCGATTTTTGGCTGGAGGCGGCCACCTGCTCGAACACGCGACCTTTGAAACGGCAACGGTACATCCCAACGGGGTTGCGCTCCAAACCAGCCAAGCCCACCTCACTACCCGCTTGATGCTCGATGGGATGGGCCATTTTTCACCTGTGGTGCGCCAAGCTCGTCAGGGGCAAAGGCCCGATGCGGTGTGTTTGGTGGTGGGCACCTGTGCGACGGGTATTCCCGCTAATACCACTGGCGACCTGATTGCGGCGTTTACCCCGGTGCAAAACCAGTGTCAGTATTTTTGGGAGGCGTTTCCGGCCCGCGATGGCCGTACGACCTATCTGTTCACCTACGTGGATGCCGCGCCCGATCGCCCCAGCCTGACTGATTTATTTGAAGATTACTTCCGCCTGCTGCCCGGTTACCAGGGGGTAGAATTAGCCGACCTCACGATTCAACGAGCGTTGTTTGGGTTTTTCCCCTGTTATCGCCAGAGTCCCTTGCCCCCCCAGTGGGATCGCATTTTGCCCATTGGCGACAGTAGCGGTAGTCAATCTCCCTTGAGTTTTGGGGGCTTTGGGGCCATGGTGCGGCATTTGCAACGGCTGACCCAAGGGATTCATGAGGCGTTGGAGGTGGAGGCGCTGGATCAGCGATCGCTGGGCTGGTTGCAGCCCTACCAACCCAATCTTTCTGTCACCTGGCTGTTTCAAAAGGCTATGAGCGTTGGCCCAACCCAAACCGTGGCCCCCGACCAAATCACTACCCTGCTGACGGGCATTTTTCAAGATATGGCGGCTTTGGGCGATCCGGTGCTGAAACCCTTTTTGCAAGACGTGGTGCAATTTCCAGCGTTGTTCAAAACCCTGACCCGTACCACCTTGCACCATCCTGGCCTGGTTTTACAAGTGATTCCCCACGTTGGCCTGCTGGCGCTGATTGAGTGGTTGGGCCATTACCTCATGTTGGCGGGGTATACGGCGTTGTATCCCCTGGGTAAACAGGCGGCCAAGCTTCAGTTCTCGCCGAAATCCCAATTTTATTTGCGGCGATGGTTCGATGCATTGCAATATGGAACGGGGAATGATTACGGGGGCCACGGGGAGTGATTGGCATGAGGTTTCCAGTCGGGCGACAGCTTTTCTACCAAGAAATTCAGCAACCAGATGACCAAATTCGGCTGGAGTATGCGGCGCTTTACATTGCCCTTGAGGAGTATCCGCACCTGGAGATTGATGCCTATATCAATGCGATCGATACAATGGCGACTGAAATTGAGGAACGTCTCCCGGCGGAACGCTATCCGCTCAAAGTGTTGCGAACGATCAATCAATACTTGTTTGATGAGTTGGGCTTTGTGGGCAATCGTCAGGACTATTACGACCCGTGCAATAGTTTTTTGAATGAGGTGATCGATCGCCGCACGGGCATTCCAATCAGTTTGTCGGTGGTGTATTTGGCGATCGCCCAGCGGCTAGACCTGCCAATGGTGGGGGTGAATATGCCGGGACATTTTCTGATTCGGCCTGTGGTGAATGAGATGGAGGTGTTTGTGGATCCCTTTCATCAGGGCGAGATTTTGTTTCTCCAAGATTGCCAGACCCTCCTCGCCCAGATTTTTGATCGCCCTGTCGAACTGCGGCCTGAGTATTTGGAAGCGGTGTCTGGTCGGCAGTTGTTGGGACGGTTGTTGACCAATTTGAAAGTGATTTACATCAATCAAAAAGCGTTTCAAAAAGCTCTGGATATTCTGGATCGCATTTTGCTGTTGTTTCCCCAGGTGCCCCTCGAAGTGCGCGATCGCGGAGTGCTCAACTATCGCCTCAATCGGTATACTGCGGCCCGCCAGGATTTTGAAACCTATTTGGCGATCGCCCCCACAGCGGAAGATGCCCAGGTGATTCGCGATATCCTGTCTGACTTGCCCGATGAATAACCCTTTGCAAAAAAACTATGGATTTTCCCGTTTATCTCCCCCTTGGCCCCTGGAAAATTCATCCTCACCTCTTGTTTGAAGCGATCGCCTATTCGGTCGCCTTTCAGCTTTTGTTGCGGCACACTCGTCGCGGCGATGTGATTCCGCCAGCCCAACGGAGCCTGGTGATGATCGGGGGGTTGGCGGGCGCTTTAGTCGGCACCAAACTGTTGGTCTTGCTGCAACACGCGGATGTGGTCTGGGCTCAGCGCGATCGCGTACTCCAACTCGTGGTGCAAGGCAAAACCATTGTGGGGGTGTTGTTGGGCGGGGTCGTGGGGGTGGAACTGACCAAAAAAATGATCGGGGTTAGGGTGGCCACGGGGGATGCCTTTGTCTATCCCTTGCTGGTGGGGACTGCGATCGGGCGGATTGGTTGTTTCCTCACGGGGTTGAGCGATCGCACCTACGGCATTGCGACCACGTTGCCCTGGGGCGTGGATTTTGGGGATGGGATTTCTCGCCACCCTACCCAGCTCTATGAAATTGTCTTTCTGCTGGGGCTGCTGGTTTTACTCCGCCAACCGAATCCCCGACTGACGGAAACGGGCGATCGCTTTCGGCTGTATATGATCGCTTACCTCAGTTTTCGCTTTGCGATCGACTTCATCAAACCCGATTTTCACCCCCTCTTGGGCCTCAGCGCCATTCAACTTGCCTGTTTGCTAGGGTTGGCCTACTACTGGCCCCATCTGCGCCGCTTTCTGCGCTCTCCAGCCAAAACCTGAAGGCTCGTGGTGAGCCAAGCAATCGTTGCCAGGTCGCTAAAATCTGGAGTGTTGATTGCGGTGCAATTGTGTCGGTCTGCAATCTGTCAAACTCTTTCTGCCGAAATCCTAGGGAACCAGGCGACGACCCACAATCACCAAATCACAGGCTCCCTGCTCAAACTCGGCAACCTGGGGCAGATAGCCCCACTGTTCAAACCCAAACTGCTCAAACAGCCGCAAACTGGGGTGATTCGCTGCAAAGATGAACCCAATCAGAGTTTTGAGGTTCAAAGCCGGACTTTCTGCGATCGCGTGGTGCAGTAGTTTGCGCCCAATCCCTTGCCGCCGAAACTGGGGTGAAATGTAGATACTCAACTCGGCAGTGGCATCGTAGGCGCGTCGCCCAGAGTAAAACGGCTGAAACCCCAACCAACCGGCGATCGCGCCCTCCTGTTCTAAGACCCATAACGGATGATGATCGGGGGAATGGCGATGAAACCAGGCTAACCGACTCGCCACGGAAACGGGTTCCAAATCAGCCGTGATCGTTCGGCAGGAGACCGTAGAGTTGTAAATCTCAACAATGGCGGGTAGATCGGTTTCCTGGGCATCCCGAATCAACATTTCCGTTTCTGTCAACATAGGCATCCACTGCAAAGCATGGATGGAAGTTAGCATAAAGTGACATTTGGATTGGTTCTCAGCGATCGCTCTACAGGTTTTCCGCGATCGCGCTAAAAAATATTTGACAAACGCTCCATCCATAGGCACAATGAATATTGCTGACGGAAAACGCAAAGTGCGCACCGAAAGCAAAAAACGAGGGACTGTAGTTCAATTGGTTAGAGCACCGCCCTGTCACGGCGGAAGTTGCGGGTTCGAGCCCCGTCAGTCCCGTTCAAAAAGATGATTAATACGAGCAGGTTAAGCTATCTGATTCGGTAGTATCAAAGCTGAAAATCTAGTCTTGGTAATATCGCTAGCCTTGGCTGTTCTTGTCGCCAACGATGAATTCCCGGTGCAGTTGTGAAATGCGGCCTGTTGCCGTGCGTTTGAGGTAAGGCAGCGCAATGGGAAAAACTGGTTCTGGACGGTTGGGCGAGGTATGGGCCGTCTGTGAGATTGGTGCTGCTGACTGCAACCCAAATTTGTGCTGTAAAGTCAATAAGATTAGAAGCCGTGGGATTGGTTCTGAGACAAGAAAAATCCAAAAACGAATTCTGTGGCAGAATCAGGGAGTCTGGATTCCTCACACTGGCCTCTGCATCTCTCAAATTCAGACATCATGACCAAAGTAATTATTCAAATTCCTTGTTACAACGAGGAAGCAACTCTGGCGCAAACGTTGGCTGACCTGCCGCGATCGCTGCCCGGAGTGGATTGTGTTGAGTGGTTGATCATCAACGACGGCAGTTTGGATCGCACGGTGGAAGTGGCGGTCGAAAACGGGGTGGACTACATCGTCAATTTTGATCACAATCAGGGTTTGGCCAAGGCGTTCATGGCGGGGTTAGAAGCCTGTCTGAAAGCGGGGGCCGACATTATCGTGAACACCGACGCAGACAATCAATACTGCGCGGATGACATTCCCGCTTTGGTGCAACCGATTTTGCTCGGTCAGGCGGAAATTGTGATTGGGGCACGACCGATTTGGCAAATCAAGCATTTTTCTCCAGCCAAAAAGCTGTTGCAGAATGTGGGCAGTTGGGTGGTGCAGCGAGCCAGTAATACAGATATTCCTGATGCGCCCAGTGGGTTTCGGGCGATTAGTCGCAATGCGGCGTTGCAGCTCAATGTGTTTAATGAATACACCTATACGCTGGAAACGATTATCCAGGCGGGCCAAAAGGGGATTGTGATTACCTCCGTGCCCATCCGCACTAATGGCTATCTCCGGCCCTCGCGGTTGGTGAAGAGTATTCCGACTTATATTCAGCGATCGATTCTGACGATTTTTCGGATTTTCATGGCCTATCGTCCGCTGCAATTTTTCTTTTTGCTGGGGAGTGTGCCGTTTTCTCTGGGGACGTTGTTGGGCATTCGGTGGTTGGCACTGTTCTTTGTGGAGGGGGCGCTGCGATCGCGGGTGCCGAGTTTGGTACTGGCGGCAATCTTGATTTTGATTGGCTTTCAACTCTGGGTCTTTGGCCTCATGGCCGATTTGATGAGCGTGAATCGCAAAATGTTGGAAGATATTCAACTGCGGTTACGGAAAGCTGAAATTGATGATGCGACTCGCCGCAATGCCCAAACTCAGCGCAAAGTGCTTTCTAAATGAGCAGAGATTTATTCGCCCGGACTGCGATCGCCCAAATCCCAAAAATTCTGACCCTGTGCGATCGCAATCGGCATAGCCCCACCTACGGGTGTTTTGACCGTAACTTCTGGCAATACAAAATCATCGATTTTCCCAGCGGCATGTCCCAGGAGTTTGTGCTGCCCCTGGCTTTGGCCTATCACACCAATTTGCCCGACAATCCCTTTTACCAACAACCGGCCCTGCGCGACTGGATCAAAGCCGGAATTCACTACGCGGCTCAGAGTGCCCATGCCGATGGCTCCTGCGACGACTACTTTCCCTTTGAGCGGGCGGGGGGCGCGGCGGCGTTTTCCCTCCTGGCCTGCATCGACAGCTATCAACTCATGGGGTTTGACGATCCGGCCATGCTGCGGTTTTTTGAGCAACGGGCCGACTGGCTGGCCAATCACCACGAAAGCGGCCAGCTCACCAACCATCAGGCGTTAATTGTGCTGTGTCTGGAGTTGTTGGCCCCACTGGTGCAAACAACCCGTTGGGATCGGGCGCGGGTGCAGCGGTTGGAGCGGGTCTTGTCTTGGCAAAGTGAGGAAGGCTGGTTCCAGGAATACGAAGGCTGCGATCCGGGCTATCATACGCTGACGATCGCCTGCCTAGCGCGGATTTACAATCTCCGGCCTGACCCCAGATTAAAAGAGGCACTGACCAAAGCGGTGCAGCTCGCGGCAGAGTTTATCCATCCTGACGGTTCCTACGGGGGCGAGTACACCAGTCGCAATACCTACAATTTTTTCCCCCACGGGTTTGAGTTGGTGGGTGCCTGGATGCCCGCAGCGTTGCAGATCAATGATCAATTTTTGGTTGGCTTAGGGAAGGGCTTGGCCCCGTGCTATGCGGATGATCACATTGTTGGGCACCACACCTGGAATTATTTGTTGGCATGGCGGGATTTTGTGCCGACTCGGCCTGCGCCCCAACCGCGATCGCCCGGACGGATCTGGCTGAAGAACGCCGGACTGTTGATCGATCGCCGCGAGACTACGGAATTGTATCTTGCCCTTAACAAAGGGGGGGTATTCAAGCTCTTTCGGGAAGGTCGCCTGATTGCCTCGGATACCCAATTTTCTGTATTAGTCGCCCAAGGCAAGAAACGCAAAAATGCCGTGGGTCATCTTGTCGATACCTATCATGTTCAGGTGGAGGCTGACGCGATCGCAATCAAAGGCAACCTGGGGTGGGCCAAACAAAAACAAATGACCCCCCTCAACCTGATGATTCTGCGGGTCGTCATGCTCACGGTTGGCCGCTTTTTCCCCAACTTAATCCGCAAACTCTTACAAAAACTATTAATCACTGGCAAAAAAAATACCCCCTTCCAATTTTCCCGCCAACTCCACTGGCAAGATGGGCAATGGCAAGTGACGGATGAACTGGCGACAAACTCCTGGCAGACTGTAGAAAGCGTGCAACTTGGCTGCGACCAAACTTCCATCTATGTCGTCATGAGCCGGACGTTTCAGGCGGGGCAACTGTTACCCTGGCTAGAATTGACCCAAACCGCGAAAGCCCTGCCCCCCGGAAAGCCGCTTGCTCTGCTCCGGCGGCTCTAGCCCGCTTCCAAATTGGCGTTAATTTGGCGCTAATTTAACTTGCCTCTCCCCTTAAGCCGATTATGAGTCCAGGATCAAGCATGACTGGGTTCTTTGGGCGATCGCGAATCAGGCTATTCGTGCTGTTCAATCGCTCTTATTCAGAGGACTTTGAGGATTGAGTATAAAGCTTTTGAAGTCGTCAGGACTGCTTGACTTTAATTCAGTAGGGCGGTTGGGTCGAAATCCAAAAAATTGATATTTGGATCATGAACGCAAGCATCATTAACGCGATCGCAAACCTAAATTTAGGCTTGCTTTGTTAGACTGACTTGCCAATCTTCAAAATAAGGCAGATTTAGCTTATTTCTTGATAGAAATAATTAAAAATGAGCTGCCTAAACTGAGCGTTAAAGCCGATAGATTTAGATTGACTTAATGTGGGTTTCCAGCAAATTTTTGTAGATCTGGGAGAATGCTGAAATCAGATATATTTCCTGATCAAGGACGATCGCAATGCCTACTTCGACCATTCAATCTCAGTCCGAATTGCTCATCAAAAATGTAACGGTGCTGCCATTTACGCTACAAGCCAATGGCGCGATCGACTTAAATCCTGTGGTGACTGATGTGCGGGTTGAGGGCGATCGCATTGTGCAGATCGCTCCAGGGCAGGCGCTACGCTCAGACTCTGGGCAAGCGATTGATGGTACCAACCAATTATTGATTCCCGGTTTTGTCAATGCTCATGCCCATTCAATGGAAATTTTGGAAAAGGGCCGCTACGAAGCTTTGCCGTTGGAATTGTGGATGCTTTATACCTATCCGCCCCTGCGATCGCAGCACTTAGATCCACGGCTGTGCTATTTGCGCACATTGCTGGGAGCCTTGGAAATGGTGAAAAGCGGCGGCACAACCATTCAAGATGATTTGATCGAGCTGCCCTACACGACACCCGAAATTTTTGATGCGGTGGCTCAGGCTTATCGTGATATTGGTTTGCGAGTGAGTTTGTCGCTCCACGCAATTAATCAACCATTACATCACACCATTCCTTATGTCGGTAATTTCTTGCCTGAAGCTGTGCGCCGTGATTTGGAGGCTATGGAGGGATTGACGGATGAGGATTGGGTGGCGTTGTTTCGCGATTTGTATCAGCGGTGGCAGGGCAAAGATGGCTTGGTGACTGTGGTTCTGGCTCCTTCCGCTTCCCAGCGAGTGTCCCCGGCCTTGATGCACCGAATTCGTGATCTGTCGGAGGAATATAACGTCCCGATTCACACTCATTTGCTGGAAACAAAGACCCAGGCCATGACCGGGCCGGAGTTGTATGGAGAATCGGTGGTGGCCTACGCGAAGCGACACGGCATCCTAACCCATCGCACTGCGATCGCCCACGGTATTTGGCTCACTCCGCAGGATATTGAATTGATTGCTGAAGCTGACGCGACTGTGATTCACAATGTGGTCAGCAACTATCGGCTCTGTAGTGGCGTTGCCCCAATTCGTGAATTGTTGGCTGCGGGGGTGAATATTGCGCTGGGTTCCGATGGGATGAGTTCCAATGATTCGTTTAACCTGTTTGATGTCATCAAAACGGCTGGCCTCACCCATGCGGTCACGAATGGGGATTGCGATCGCGCACCCAGGGCCGCCGATGTGCTGAAGTGGGCAACCTATGGTGGCGCGAGGTCAGCCCTGCTCCATGACGAAGTTGGGGCGATCGCCGTTGGCATGAAAGCAGATTTTGTTTTGTATGACCTGAATACGCTGAGTTTCACACCACGGGGCGAACTCCCTATTCATTTGGTTTATGCAGAACATGGCCAATCGATTCGTAAGGTTTTCATTAATGGCCAACTAGTGGTTGAAAATGGTCAGGTGCTGACGGTGAACGAATCAGAAATTCTGGCCGAATTACGCGATCGCTTACCGGAATACGAAGTCTATCGCACAACCATGTTGCAACAAGCAGAACGCCTGCGCCCCGCAATGGAACAAACCTATCAAAAAGCGATCGCCCAACCTTTTGCAGTCAATCGGTTTAGCGGTTGAACCAGCGATCGGTCTACCAGGGCGATCGGGGGTAGGATGCCCCTCGCTTGCCCAGTGCCGATGGGGAGTGCTCCAATTTTTCTTCAATAAAAAGGGCAGACTCTAGCAGTCTGCCCTCAGAGGTTCAGTCAATCCTCTTTAATTGACGATTACGGGGTAGGATTTGTGCCCGAACCGTCAGGATTGGTGTTGGTATTGGTGTTGGTATTGGTGTTGGTATTGGTGTTGGTGTTGGTATTGGTGTTGGTATTGGTGTTGCCATCATCATCACCATCATCATCGCCATTGGTTGGTGTTGTGGTGTTCGACTCAACCTGTGTCGCTGGAATTTCACGCAAACCTGTCATACCAGGGAATACACGACTGGGTAAGCCAACGACTTGGTAAGCCGCAACGACTTGACCTTTCTTCTTCAGTTTGCGACCCCGAATCGCGCCCCGGTCTACAACCAGAATGCGATCGCCCTGCCGCTCGATAACGACTTCAGTTCTGACCTTCTTCGGTGCGTAGACGTAGTAAACGGTGTTGTTACCATATTGGTTATCATCATCGCCATCATCATCGTCGTCATTTTGATTTTCGAGGACGAGGTTGCGATAACCGGGATAGAACACAACTGAGTTGTTGTTGAAGACGGTCGTTGAGAAGACAAACGTGCTGCTCGAACTGGTTGTCGTTGAGCTACCACCACCGCTGACGCTACCACCACCGCTGATGCTGCCACCGCCGCTCACGCTCGAACCGGGCACAAACGTTGTCCCACTGGTTGTGGTCGTAATCCCGATCGTCGGAATCGTGAAGTTTCTGAAGTTGATATTGTCACCATTCACACTAAAGTCAACGGTGCCGTCGCTTTTGCCTTCAAATTGTCTGCCATTTTGCTCAAATTTGAAGTCTGTTGCACGACGAGAGGTGCCAGAATAAGCCACAGATTTATCACCCGTGAAGGCAACGTAGCCGGGGCCTTCACCCTTAATGCGATAATCGACACTCCCTGTCAAGGTATCAAAATTTAGCTCGTTCTTCTTAATATCGAAGGGGCCACCCAGCGTAATGTCTAACTGGCCAGTCCCTTGTCCTTCAATCTTGAACTCTCTGGTACCGGGTGTCCCAACACTTTCAACTTTGAACTTCGTTACAGATCCTTCAAAGGCCAGCTCTTCGCCAGGAGTGTAGGAACTGTCATCAACCTGAGCATTTTTGCCTTCAAAGTCAAACTTGATGCGCCGGCCCAGGGCAACCGTGACTAGGGTGGTATCACCACTACCAGGTCGCAGTTTTAAATCGGACGGGAGGCCAATGAAGTCACCAGTCAAATCACCTGCGAACGGCCCAACTTCCAAAACCCCTGTCCGCGATTCAAAGTTGGCACTGGAGGAACTGGATAGTTGCACATTCGTGATCGGTAAGAAGATCCGAGGGGCTGTGCCTGCTTGCCGAGGGCTGATTAAGCTGCCACCGGTTAAAAAGGAGGGGCTGAAGGAGGTCAGGGTGAAATCTAAGGCCGTGGGGATGTTTTGGAAGAAGACTGGAAAGCCACCACTGTTGAAGGCAACCCCAGAGAGCGCCCCTTCTAAGCGGCCTTTGTCACCCACGTCGGGGCGGCTGTTGTTGTTGACATCGGTAAAGCTGCTGGCATTGGGCAAAAACCGGGAGGTGGTGGTGGTGCCGTTGGGGGTTACAATCCGCAGGGTTTGAATCGCCGTGTCAAATAAGACTGGCTGACCCGTGCGGGTTAATCCGGTGGTACCTGTGGTCGTAGTTGTGGCGTTGACTCCACTGAAGAAAGCGGCATCTCCGGTAACGCGGCCTCCGGTAATGGGGATATCAGCACGAGCGACGCTGGCGATCGCCAAGCTACCGGCAACCATCCCTAAGCACGTCATCAATCGAGTTGTTTGAATCATCACAGCAAACATCCTCTCAAATAGTTGGTGAATAAACAAAACACAAGTTAGACAGGCACCCACGAAATAGGGAATGCGAAAACGCCCCTAGAAAACCTCAGGTCATTGAGCTAATCGTTACCTACAAATCCCCGTAGTCTCTGTAGAATCTGGTGTTCCGGAAAAAGTTCCCCAGTTGCTCAAAAAAACTCCGGTAGGTTTGCCCAGCGACTGTTTAAACATTCCCTACTCTTTCGACACAATTATCTCGCTAGGTGCCAGTGTGCCGATTGACACATCAAAATGTGAAGGTTGTACGAAGAACCCCGATCGTAATGGTGTCGTTATCTGGGTTGTTGTTAGGGTTGAAGATCAAAATCACGCCGGGGGTGATGCTGATGTTGTCACTGACTCGATAGCGATAAAATGCTTCGACGTGGGTGGTGCGTCCCGGTTGGCCCCCTGGCCCTGCGGCAAAGAGGTTGCCATTGCTGGAAAAGTCAGGCACGTTGCGCCCAATGGGCAAATCGCTTTGGAAAATGGCTGGCGGTTGACCAACATAGATCGCCCCCAGGTTGCCTTCTTTGAACAAGTCGGGGAAGTTAAGGAACGCCATCCAGTTAATGGTTTCCACGTTACCGCCACCAGAGCCTTGGAGTTCTGAGTTGGTGTAACCAGCCCAACCACCGACCGTGATGCGGGGGCTCAAACGCCAAGAAAGGGTGCCACCGAAGGCATTTGTCTGAATCGGTGCTCGCACAAAAGGTGCAATTTGAGTTGGCAGCGCAACTTGATCATCCCCGGTGCCCAGCCCTAAGTAACCGGTCGGAGAATAGGAATTAGCGTAATGAAGGGCAATGTCGATCGTGTCTGTGGGGGCAATTGTGAGTTGGGCACCCACAGTTGTCCCGCCATTTTCCCCTCCAAACAAGCCGCCATTGGTTGGATCTTCAGGCCGATTGGAGAAATAGACCCCTTGTAAGGAGAAGCGAGAGCCAAGTTGCCAGTCAAAGCCAAGCCCTGCGTTTGCTCCGCTGCCACCGCTAGAGCCAATGTTTAAGACGGGGTTGCGCTGTGCAAGGAAGGAGAGGGGGCCTTGCCCTGCGCTTTCAATCCGGTTGCCACCCCGGAAGGCGTTGATCATGTTGACCCCTTCAGCCCCGACTAACACAGCGAAGTTGTTGCCAAAAAGATGGCGGAAGGTCAAGTCGCTCAATTGCACGGAGCTCCCCGTGTCGCCTTCGTAGCCCAGGAGGACGTTGTTGGTTAACAGGTCGGAATAGCTTCTGCCAGTCCCCGCATTGAGCCCTGTGAACAGCAAGCTGCGCTCGCTAAAGGCGGTGAAAAGGCTGAGTTGGACGTTGGTGATGACATTGACTTGGTCAGAGTTGTCGTTAAACTCGAAACCTGCCAACGAAATGTCAGGGCTGTTGCGGCCCTGAACGCCCATTACGACTTGGCCGAAGAGTTTGGTGGTGGTGGAAAACTGTTGTTTTTCCAGGGTTGCCGTGCGGACTTCTAAGGCATCGACGCGACCACGGAGGGCTGCCAATTCGGGGGCAAATTCCTCCATGAGTTTTTTGACTTTTTCCAGATCTTCCTTGGTGGCCAAGTCAGCGGTGGCCGCAGCCAGCAGTTCTTGGATTTTGTCAAGGCAGGCGTTTAACCCGGCAGCAAATTCGTAGCGGGAGAGGGGGCGGTTGCCACGGAAGGTTTTGTTGGGATAGCCCACAATACAGCCGTAGCGTTCTACGAGGGATTGCAATGCTTGGAAGGCCCAATCGGTGGGTTTGACATCGCTAAATTGGGAAACGGATGTCACTTGGTCGAGGCTCGGGGCGGCGGTTGCGGGGGCAGGGGTGGCCAGGGAACCAACGCCGTTGACTTCATCCATTAAGCTGGACTGGGCCAGGAGGGTGGGTGCTGGGGTTGCGCCCAGGCTGGCTTCAGCTGGATTTGACGTGGTTTCAGCCGCGATCGCGTTCCCCGCTGCCGACATAAAAAAGCCCAGTACTGCTGTGGCTAGCGCTGGGGATATGGTTCTCAAACCTGCTGGTGTATTTTTATTCATGATTACTCCTTCACCACTGACGGCAATGTCAAAACGAGTCGGAGATGCCCCTTACAATAGCGGCCCCTGGCGAAAGATGCCGCTAGAGTTGTCAACCAAATTGTAAAGGGATCTGCACTAAATTGACACAGCCTTGACACAACCATAGCCGATCCCGATTGATTCAGCTAACAGCATTTCAGGTGGCGGGGTTGAGATTTTGCAGTAACTCTTAACGAAAGCCTGCTGCAATTAAGATTGTGTAAATTTTGACAGGGCCGGAGAGTATTTAAACTGATTAAAAACGGATTAAGCTGCTCGGTTGTTTGGTGGCGATGAGCCGTTGATCTCGATCGCTCAATCTGTGGGCGATCGCCCTTAGCCCGGCGGCTTCACTTTTCTTTGCTTTAATTCTCGGTGTAGCATCGTTGTCCGTTCATGTTTTTAAGTGCTTTTACGGTTGATGCTTGCGCAAAAATCATTGGCGTAGCGGCAAGGCAGATGGCCCACAACGGTTGTAAGATGAAACATTATTTTGTTCTCAACGCTTAAAGGCATCTTCCAATGGCGACTCATTGCTTTCCAGATTTTTCTGAGCAGGGTTATCAGATCGAGCGGGAACTGGGCCAGAATCGCGTTGGGGGCCGAGTGACTTATCTGGCCCAAAGTCATCAGTTGCAGCAAGCCGTTGTGATTAAGCAATTTCAATTTGCGAAAGGTAGTTTTCGGTGGGCAGATTACGACGCCTATCAACGGGAAATTCAGGTCATGCAAGGGTTGGCCCATCCGGGTATTCCTCGGTATCTTGACTCGTTTCAAACCGAAGATGGCTTTTGTATGGTGCAGGAATATAAGCAGGCCCAATCTTTGGGGGTGCCGCGATCGTTTCACTTCAATGAAATCCAGAAAATTGCGATCGCTTTGTTAAAGATTCTGGTTTATCTCCAGAGCCGGGTGCCCGCCGTGATTCACCGTGACATCAAGCCAGAAAATATTTTAGTTGATGAACAAATTAATGTTTTTTTAGTTGATTTTGGGTTTGCTCACATTGGCGATGGCGAGGTGGGGATCAGCAGTGTGGTCAAAGGCACGTTGGGGTTTATGCCGCCGGAGCAGTTGTTTAATCGCCAGTTAACCGAAGCGTCTGATCTCTATGGGGTGGGGGTGACGCTCATTTGTTTGCTGACGGGGATAAAATCGGTGGATGTGGGGAATTTGATTGATATTACCTATCGGGTCAATTTTCGCCATCTCGTGGCCAAATTGAGTGTGGGGTGGATGAACTGGCTTGAAAAAATGGTTGAACCCCGTGTGAAAGACCGCTTTCCTAGTGCGGCGGCGGCTTTGGATGCGATTCCGGCCCACGAGATGCGGCCCCCGGAAGCCCAATTTAGCCAGACGGAGTTGCAATTTGTCGCAACGCGATCGCGAGAACTGTTGACCCAATCGATCGCGGTGACCAATCCGGTGCCCGAAACTGTGTTGGAAGGCCGATGGGAGGTTGCGCCTCACCCCAGCTATCCGCCCCACACGCCGGATAGCCATGCCTGGATTTCGTTTCAGACGATGAGTTTTACGGGAAATCGGGCTACGAATGAGATTCGGGTGGATACTAGCAAGCTGATTCCGGGCAAAGTTTACAGTCGCCGGCTTTTGTTGCAGACGAATGCTTTTCCCCAGACTTATGGCGTGACGGTGACCGTGCGGACGGTGCCGATCGCCCAAGGTGTTGCCCAAAAGACGATGGGGGGGCTGGCGCTGTTGTTTGGGTTTTCGTTGGTGGTGGCGTGGCTGTTGACCCAGTTAGCGGTGGTGTTTGGGGCGATCGCGGCAGATAATATCGCCAACAGTTTTGGCTATGCGATCGGGGCAATGTTTGGCTTTGAGTTGGCCGCTTGGGGTTTGATGACGGCGGGGGCCAGGGCGGGGGGCTCCTGCGTGCGTTGTCGCTGGGTTGGGGGTGTGTTTAGTGGCCCTGGGGTTGGTTTGGTCGGGGGCCGTTTTGACCCTCAGTGGGATTTTGGTGGTCATGATGGGGTTGGGGTTGGCTGCCGGGGCGATCGCGGGCGTGGGGATGGGCCTTACCGTCGAGTCTTTGGTGGCGCAGGGGGCGGCGGCGGGAAATACCACGCTCCTGGCTTTGCTGGTCTTGGGGTCTGCAAGCTGTCTGGGGTTGGGGCTGGTGTTGGGATTTTCCCACCCGGTGTTAACGGCGGTGTTGGTCGGGGCGACGGTAGCCTTGATTGGGGCGATCGCTCATACCGCATTGCGCCACCTCCGGGTGGTCAATGAACGGCGACAAACAGAACGCTGGTTGATTAAACCCTGACCAGCTTCAACCCGTGATCCCCAGTCTGGATACAGCATCCATCGCGATCCTCGCTACAATAGTTCGCGCAGGTCTTCGTCCCCTTCTCCAGCAGGTTCATGGCAGCACGCAAATTTGGCCTTTCCACAATTGTTTTGGTTTCCCTCGGAGTTGGCCTCATCTTTGGGATTGTGCTAAATCTCTATTTCCCCGCGTATATTCAGCCGATTGATCATTATTTGCTGGCCCCAGTTGGTAAAGCCTTTTTGCGCCTCATCCAGTTTATCGTGGTGCCCATTGTCTTTTCGTCGCTGATTTTGGGTTTAACTCGCATTCGCCATGCCACCCAAGTTGGTCAATATTTGCTAAAACTCTTGACGTGTTATGCGTTGAGTAGCGCGATCGCCACAGCTCTGGGGATGGCAACAGCCACCTTGCTAAAACCGGGTGAGGGGGTGAAAAGTGCCCTGATTACAACCCTGGATCAACTGCCACCCCGCCAGTCTATTTTGGATTGGTTAATTAGTCTGATTCCAGTGAATCCATTGGAGGCATTGAGTACTGGTAATCTTTTACAAACGATTTTTTCTGCGGTGCTCATCAGTATTGGCATTCAACTTGCTAAGGAAAAAGCTCAAAGCTTTATCGAGTTTATTGAAAGTGTTTACGCGATTAGCGAAAAGATTTTATTTGTAATTTTGTATGTTGCGCCAGTGGGTGTTTTTGCCTTAATTAGTTCAACGATCGCAACTCAAGGCTATCAATTAATTAGTAACTTATTCTTGTATGTGTCTGAGTATTTTGCGGCAGCGATCGTGATGCTGAGTCTTTATGTGACGAGTCTGTGGCTGTGTCAGATCGATCTCAAAGTGTTTTTCCAGACATTTGCTCCAGCGTTGTCATTTGCCTTTGGGACAGCCAGTTCGAATGCCTCCCTGCCTATCGTTCTGCAAAACGCCCAGGACTATCGCCTGCGGGAAGATTTGGCGGGTTTTGCCTTGCCGTTGGGGAGTGCCCTGAAACATGATGGCTCAGCGATTTTGCAAGGCTTCAATGCGCTCTTCATCGCCCAAATTTATCACGTCCCAATCACATCGGATTTGCTCTGGGCGATCGCGCTCAGTACGTTGTTAGTTTCCTTTAGTACCCCCGGCATTCCGGGTTCCGCAATCATTAACATGACGACGGTGTTATCCGCTGCCGGATTACCGTTGGAAGGGATCGCCATTGTTGCCGGAGTGGATCGGTTGATGGATGGCTTGAAAACCGTGCTCAATGTCTTTGGTAACATTTCCAATGCGATTTTTTTGAGCCGTTGGCAAGCAGATGAAACCCCCGGCGGGGAAGCAGCACTTGAGCGGGATGGGGCGATCGCTGATAACCAGCCGCACTAAGCCGCACCATTACAAAGCCAATCGCATCTCGTCCACGGCCACGGAGTCCCTGCCTCCGGCCAGAACCGATTTTTCTTGCCGCAACGATTTGTCTGAAGCGTTGGCCAGCGTTGGCTACCTCTGTTTTCCAACCCCTTCTACCAAAAAAATTAACCCCAATTCATCAATCCTTCCGCTACTCTGGTAGTAACGAGCGGGGTGCAAGCAACTTCGCGGTTGTGTTCGTTACTCTGCTCTGGATTGTTTCGAGGACTCTCACTATCGCTACAAAACATCTAATTAATCGCCAAATCAAATCTGCTCAAGTTCTTTTGATTGACCAAGAGAACAACAACCGGGGTTTGACTGATACTTATGAAGCTCTCAAATTGGCGGAGAGCGTGGATCTTGATCTGGTCGTCGTTTCTGGGGAAAAAGAAGTTCCCGTTGCGAAAATTCTGGACTACGGCAAGCATCAATATCAGCAGAAAAAGCGACAACATCAAAGCGCGCGCTCAACAGTTAAAGAGGTGCGCTTGCGGCCTAACGTTGGGGAATCTGACTATAGCCTGCGGATTAATCGCGCGATTTCATGGCTGGGGAAAGGTGACTCAGTAAAGTTCCAGGTGCGGCTCCGTGGGCGTGAGCACCAAAATCGTGAACGCGCAGTTGAGTTGCTTGATCGCATTGTTACTGATCTGTCCGTCGCTGGGAAAGTCCAGACGCTTGATCGGCGATCGCTGATTGTACAAATTATTCCTGACTAACAGCGTCAAATTGCTTGCCTTGGGCTAGTTGGTTGGCTCTGTGGGTAGTTTTGATCAACCGTCGATTTTGGTTGATTGTTTTCCCATGAGAAATTTGATTCTGACTACTTTTATTCAAAATTTGGGATAAAAAATTGGCTCAATTCTTTGGCTAGACTGGCGTTGATTTCACCGCAATCTCAATCAGTCAAAATCAAAATTTCAAACAATAAAATCTGGCTTGGAGCGCGATAGACGGTTATTCAGTGCTTGTAAAAAACTGAAGTTGTTATCGTTATTGATCGTTTTGCGTGCTGTTTGGGGCCATCCCAGTGTTGTAACTCTCATTCAAAATTCCTTGTCTTAATAGAAGCAAACCTTGGAAGCGAGGGGCTCTCCTTGCCAGTTGCAAAATTAGGAAAAAGGGTAAGAAAATGAGAGGAATTCTACAAAATTGGGATGTCCCCTACTTTTTTTGAAGCCTGGTGGCGATCGCCCTAATTAAGGTATTGGTTTTGGTACGGTTGCTAGCGTTCAAGGGAACGACGGGGCAAAAAGAGCCGTCAACCAACGAATGATCTAAGACAATGAAATCTATCTTTTGTATGACTCCTAACCTGGCAAAGTTCTGTCTTTCTGTGGTTGTCTGTCAGCGCAAAAGCAAGCGTTAATTTGCTAAGTAATTAGCGATTCAACTGAATTAAAGTCTCAATTTATGGCAAACTCTCCTGTATTGAAAATTTCTAAAGCAGCCCGCTATCAAAATGCGGCATTAGAATATTATTTGGGGTTAACGAATTCTCCCTACCTTCACTATGGCTATTGGGACCCCTTACCTACGTCTGTCGATCAGCTCACACCTGCACGACTGCGGATTGCTCAACAAGCCTACGCCGATCGCCTATTTACGTATTTGCCCGCTGAGGTCAAAACAATCTTAGATGTTGGCTGCGGCATTGGGGGAAATGCAGCTAGCTTGCTGGCTAAAGGGTTCCGGGTAGAAGGGGTGGCTCCTGATCCATTTCAACAAACCCAGTTCTTACAACGGACTCAAGGCAACGCCAAATTTTATCTTAGTCGGTTTGAAGATTTGCCGTCCTCTGAGCAATATGATCTCCTCCTATTCAGTGAGAGTAGCCAATATATTGCGGCGAGTGATATTGCCATTAAGAGCAAGCAATTAATTCGACCTAATGGGTATATTTTGATTGCCGATATGTTTCGGAAAAATCCGGCATATCAGACAGGAATTTTTTCCAATTGTCGAGTGGTAACAGAGTTGGAAACCGCATTAACCGAGCAAGGTTTTCGGTTAATTCAGGTTGAAGATATTTCGAGCCAAGTTGCACCCACGATTGATATTTGTGTTTACTATTTCCAAACATTTGGGTTCACTACACTGCAATATATTGGGCGGTTATTAGAGATTGCGGTACCGCCGATTTATCATCTGGGGCGGCTAATCTTTCGGCGGTGGCTCCAGCAACCGTTGGTGGAAGCAATGCAATCACGGGCAATTTTTGATCAGCATCTTTGCTACCAAATTCAACTCTGGCAGTTGCCGAGTTCGGCATCCACACCGGAGCGTGTGTAATCCTTTCCCCGCCTGTGTGTGTGGTGATTCGGAGGGGCAGGGCTGAGAGGGGTCGCCTGTTCCTGCTTTGGCTACGGCGTGGTGGGCGATCGCTGAGGTCTCTGGAATGTTGGGAACCGTTGTTGTAGCCTGGGCTGCACAGGCTACCCGATCGCCGACGGAGGGCAAAATGCGTTGAGGCATAAGGGCGATCGCGGGTGCTAAATCTGCCCCAAATTGGTTCGCTTGGGTGGGGAGAAACTTGCTTGTTTTCCGCATCACCCAATGGATCAACCCGATTGGAGGATACCGCGATCGCGAATTCGGCAGTATCGTTATGAATGTGTAGAGTACAGACACTTGTGGGAGCCGATGGGGGTTTTATTCCGGCTCCTTATTTCTTTTTAAATCATCATGAATAGCGCTCTAGTCATCCGTTTACGGGTTTAAGGGGTTGGATTTTAAGGCACTAAATTGCATCGCCTCAATACAGTAAAGTTTAGGTTCTTGGCATTCAGTTCCATTTTTTAGAGCGATATCAGACTAGGGTTAATGTCATTAACTCATCAGTCATTTCAAAGTTTGCGGTGACATTTTGTACGTCATCCAAATCTTCCAGGGCATCCATAAGTTTCAGGAGGCTCCGGGCCTGGTCTGGATCGGTAACTTCTAGCGTGTTGTTAGGGATCCAACGCAGTTCAGTTTGGGTGATTGTGTACTGATGATCGCGCACGGTTTGGTTCAATGCTTCGAGGTGAGTCGCCTCGGTAAAGGCTTCGGCGATCGCGCCCTCTTCCGTGTCAACAATCTCGTAGGTTTCTGCGCCCCCGGCTAAAAAGACTTCTAACAATTCCTCTTCTGAAATTTCCGTCACTTCGGCTTTGCGCCCTTTGCCTGTCTTCACCTGGGTCAATGCCACGGCGACTACGCCCTTTTGGTCAAACATCCAGCCAACGCACCCCGTCTCGCCCAAATTGCCCCCATTCTTGCTGAAGGCCGCGCGGAGATCTGCCGCAGTGCGGTTGCGGTTATCGGTCAACGCTTCGATGAGGACGGCGACCCCGCCTGGGCCATAGCCTTCATAGCGGATGGCTTCCAGGGAATCTTGACTGCCCCAGGTGCCTGCACCTTTGGCGATCGCCCGATCAATATTATCGTTGGGAATGCCTGCGGCTTTGGCTTTGTCGATCGCGGTGCGGAGCTGAAAATTCCCAGCAGGATCGGCTCCCCCTGTTCGGGCCGCAACGATTAACTCTCGCGAAATTTTGGTAAAAACTTTCCCCTTGACGGCGTCTACCCGTGCTTTTTGGCGTTTAATATTGGCCCACTTACTATGTCCTGCCATAATCTAACTGCGATCGCGCTGCATCATTGATATAAAACGTCCGCTTCCAGAATACCGAAAGATCTAGACAACTGACTGCACCGGGCGATCGCCCCCAGCAAATGTCCTTCCTCTGGGCGCTGGCATGGTGCTCTCTTGGTGGTTGATGCCTGCGCACACGTTTCGCTTTACACCGATAAACCTGATGGGGAAACACAAAACTCAATATCAACGTGTTTTTACTGAACCTTAACTAGGGCGATCGCCAAAAAATCAGTAATTTTTCACTTGAAATAAGTAGGCTTTCCCGGATGGGTTGGATAAGAAGATCCAAAATTTAATAAAACGAGTTCGCGCTTGCACTTTTGATGAAAAATATTATTTTCTATTAGCTGTTTTGTGGGTTCTTGGGTACTTTAGGCAAGGCACTCAGTGGCGCTTAGCTAGCAACTTTTATGGCAATTTTTTCAGCTTCAGAATCGTCTTCAGTCCTCGACCCAAAGGTTCGTGATATTTCTCTGGGACGGCGCACAACGACCCTATCCGACCAAGTTAGCGTGGGGCAACCAGATGATTACTTCCGATTTACCTTAAACAATTCAAGCAATGTGAAGCTTGATCTTAAAAACTTGCGGGCCGATGCTGATGTTGCCATTTTGAGCGAACAGGGGGAGGTTGTTGGTTTTTCGGCTAAGCGAAATCCACGGGCGAGTGAAAACATTCGGGTTAACCTCGCTCCGGGCACTTATTATGTGCGGGTTCATGCGATGGCAGGTGGTACAACCTATCGGCTCAGCTTATCAGCCAAAGGTCTGCGATCGCCCCGAGGTGGACGCGCCCCGCAACTGCCAGCCCCCGATGCGGATCGACCTGTGTTGGAATGGAATTCCGTCTTACTCAGAGCGATCGCCCAAGACAAGACTGCGCCCCCTGTTGCGGCCCGTGGTTTGGCTATCATGAATGTTGCAATTCATGATGCGATCAACTCTGTCCTGCAATTTTCCAAAGCCTATCGGGTCAACACAGTCAAAGCACCCGTTTGGGCCTCTGCGGATGGGGCTGTCGCTGGGGCAGCCTATCAAACCTTAATCAACCTTTTTCCCAATCAACGCGGCTTTTTTGATGCGTCTCTAAGTGCAGCCCTCGCTAAAGTGCCAGATGGCGTATCTGAGCAGTCGGGTTTTGACGTTGGCGTGGCAGTTGCTAACCAAATCCTGACTTGGCGCAGCACCGATGGTGCCGCTGCAAGCGTATCCTACACGCCGCCTTCTGGCTATGGGCAATGGCAACCCACGCTCCCAGGGTTTGCCTCAGCCTTACTTCCACAATGGCCGAATGTAACCCCCTTTGCCCTGCGCAGTGGTTCCCAACTGCGACCCGCTGGCCCGCCGAGTGCAACCAGTGCCCAATACGCCGCTGAAATTGCCGAGGTGCAAAGTTTAGGCCGCAGCAACAGCACAACTCGGACGACTGATCAGACAGAAATTGCCTATTTCTGGGCTGATGGCGCTGGGAGCTATACACCTCCTGGCCACTGGATGGAAATTGCCGCTCAGGTTGCCCGGACAAAACCGCTCAGCCTATTCCAAGATACTGAGTTATTCACAACTTTAGGCGTTGCTCTAGCCGATGCGGCGATTGTCGCTTGGGATGCCAAATATCACTATAATCAGTGGCGGCCTATCACTGCGATTCGACAAACTTCAGACCCAACTTGGACTCCATTATTATCGACGCCGCCTTTCCCAGATTATATTTCTGGGCATAGCACTTTCAGTGGTGCTGCTAGCACGGTTTTGGCGCGGTTCTTTGGGGATGCGTATCAGTTTTCAACCACATCAATGGGCACGCCTGGAGTGGTGCGTTCCTTCGGTAGTTTTTCGCAGGCTGCCAATGAAGCTGGCCGCAGCCGGATTTATGGAGGAATTCACGTTGAAAGTGCGAACCAAGATGGTTTGGCTGTAGGGCGCTTAATTGCCGACTATGCCCTCACCAAAGTTCTGAGTTAGGTGGTGAGAGGGATGTCACCTTGGCAAATTGCCCTCATCCCCCAGCCCCTTCTCCCCAGGGAGAAGGGAAGCCGGATCGGCAGTCCCTCTATCCCAGGGAGAGGGATTTAGGGTGAGGGCGACAAAAGTGACACGCCCCGGTGGTGATTAGTCGCCTCGTTCCTCCAAATTGTTCCGCAAATTGGCTTCCTGGCGACGTACCGCTGCTAGTAATTCTGCATTTTGTAAGATGACTCCCACCTGATTATTGAACAACTCCATATATTTCTGATCGGTTTCATCAAAACTGGTTTGATAACAGAGGGGAAGCGGCTGTCCGTAAATGGGTTGTAGGTCAGTATCGCTGGAGGTTTTTTTGTTGACCAGTTGGGTCACGCCCATGAGTTCGCCGTCAGGATTAAAAACAGGCATACACAGTAAACTACAGGTGCGGTAGCCCGTTTTTTGATCGGTTTGTTGAGCTATTTCTGACCCTGGAAAATCATAGAGATCAAAGGGAATATTGAGTGGATGCCCTAACTCAGCGGTCTTGCCTGCAAAGCCTTCGCCAATGCGAATGCGTAACTCTTGGGGGTGGCCAGTTTCAGTTGCAATCTGAGTCCAGAGTTCGTTGGTTGTGCGATCGCATAACCACAGAGTACTGCGATCGGCCACCATCAAATCTTTAGCAGCGGCCATCACTCGTTTGAGAATTTCATTGGGCTCTAAACTACTTTGGTTCACTGAGCGAGTTGCAGCCATGAGGGCCGCCGCAACCCGTTGACCCCGCGCGGTTTTGTGGTACGAACAAAAGCTTTCTAAAATCATTTGAATGAGGGGAGTATTGGCGGCAAATTGTTGTTCATCTGTCGCTGAAAAACCTGCCATATCAATGCGATCGCTCAGTGGTAGTGTGCTATCAGTGTTGGCTTGTAACTTGTTAATCAGTTGAATAATGGCAATCAGTTGGCCTTGATCATTGAATAATGGAATGGCCAGCATGGTGTAGGTACGATAGTGATTGCGGCGATCGTAGTTTTGGGCCGTATTGGAGCGAGGATCATCATAAAAATCATAAGGAATATTAATAATTTGCTTGGTGCGAGCAACCTCCCCCACAATACCTTGATCGGCGGGAACTCGAATTTCCAAACTGCGATCGCTCTGTTCTGATTCCGCTACAATTGACCACAACTCATTCCGTTCTTCATCAAGCAAAAAAATTGTGGTGCGATCGGCTCTCAGGGATGCGCCAATCTTAGTTGTAATTGAACGGAGAGTTGTGTCTAAAATATCATCAAAACCTTGATTATCCATGACCTGATTGAGCATGGATAATGTTTGTAAAACTACACTCTGAGGTTGGTTCTCGGCCTGTTGTTTCATTGCTTCAAATTGGCGGGCATTGTAGATGGCAATGCCAACTTGAGCATTAAAAATTTGCATGTATTTTTGGCTATTCCCGTCGAAACTTGCCTGAAATTGTTGGGGTGCGGCAGGCCAATCTGCTGGGTCATAGGCTGGAAACTCGCCATAGCGTCGCTTATTCACCAGTTGAGTCACTCCCAAAAGTTCTCCATTAGGGCTATTCACCGGCATACATAGCAGGCTGCAAGTGCGATAGCCTGTTTTGCGATCGGTTTCTTGCGCCGTGGCTGAATCGGGATGATCATACAAATCAAAAGGAATATTTAAGGCTGTTTGGGTACTGGCGACAATGCCTGCAAAGCCTTGACCAACGTTAATCCGAAGTTCCTGAAAGGTGCCATCTTGAAACGGGATTTTAGTCCACAGTTGATGGGTGGCGGCATCTAATAACCATAGGGTTGTGCGATCGGCATTCATCAATTTTTTGGCTGCTTCCATGACGCGCCCGATTACATCTTGGGAATCGAGGCTACTTTGAGAAACAGAACGAGTTGCTTCTGTTAAGGCTTCCGAGGCTTGCAACCGTTGGGTCAGTTTATAGCAATCTTGGCAACGGGCTAAAATTCGCAAAATAGCCGGTGAATATTCTTCTAATTGGCGTTGATCAAAATGTGAAAAGCCTTGGGGATGGATGCGATCGCTCAGGTCAAGATTGGACTGAATTTTGCTGCGACCTCGCTGGATGGCACTAGAGCGTCGTAATTTATTGGCTAAGTGTACAACGGCAACAATATTGTGGCGCTGATCAAGAATTGGATAGCTTAATTCACTATAAATATGATAAGTCTGGGAGAGGCGATCGGTTTCTAGCCCTACCATTTTTGTGATGTTAGTGACTTGGCCACCATCATCTTTATTCGCAATAATTTGAATTTCGGGTAAGGCGGCATCATCATACCGAGCTACAATTGACCAGATGTTATTCTTCTCTTCGTCAATAAAAAAGATTGTAGTTCGATCTGCACAAAGTAATTCACCCATGCGTAAGGTGATGGATCCCAAAATTTCATATAAGATATCTGCAAAATCTTTGCCCTCCATAACACTCAGCATGGAGAGTAACTTTTGCTCTTGACTCGAAACAACTTGGAGAAAATCTGCCTGTAAATCGGTGATGGATTTGTTGATCCAATTTTGATTGAAAATTGTGCTGTAAATATAATTACTAACTTTAAGTTTTCCGGCTTGTTTAACCACTAATCCAGAAAGACGAAGTTCAAGTTGTTCGGGGCTATCGTTCGCATCTAGTGCTTGCTCTTGTAATAGCTGTTGATAAATTGACAAGACTCCTCGGCTCCGTTGGCTGATGCGCACAAGGCGATCGCGAATGGCTTTAAGGTGGGGCGGTTCATCATTGGATTCCCAGTTGTCAATAATATGGGTTCTGACTAAATGATCAACCCAGCTTTTACCATGATTTTTAGTCCAATTTTCAGTGATTTGTAACGGTGTTGCATAGGTATGAATAAGCTTGCAAATTTTTTGGGTTAAAAAAGGTTGTCCCCCTGTCCAAGAAAGAATGTAGTTTAAGATTTGGTAGGGATCATCAATGAGGTTTGTTAGTCCTTCTGCCAAAGGCTGAATTTCTGAATATTGAAAGCCATTGAGTGCAATAGCTCGTCCAATGTTAAATGGTGTTCTATTTTTGTCTTGAATTAAATCCGATGGGGTTGCAACACCAAAGAGGGCAAAGGTGAGCCGCTCGTATTCATGGCAGGCTCGAATGAATGCAAAGAAGTCTTCCGTTCTAAAACTCAGGCTTAAAACGCTATCAATTTCATCAATAAAAATAACAATTTTTGAGTGAATCGACTCTAACAAAATTTGCTCGATTAATTCACTTAATCGTTGAACTGGCGGCAGGTATTCGCGATCGTGAAGCCAACTGCGTAAATCTAACTGGAGGTTAAAGCCGGTGACTAACCGCCGCATTAATCCGGCATACCATTGATCGGGTGTAATTTCTTGGCTGCCAATGCGATTGAGATCGATCGCGATGCCAGTAATGCCGTCTGCTTTGAGTCGATGCATCGTTCGAACGCGGAGACTGGTTTTGCCCATTTGCCGTGAGTTCAATACATAGCAAAACTCTCCAGCTTTTAAGCCTTCGTATAACTCGCGATCGGCTTGCCGCACAACGTAGCTGGGCGTGTCTAGTGGTAGATGGCCACCGACTTTATAAGGATAAGAGGATGGAAAAGAAGTCATGGGAGATGCGGGGCCAAGGAGCAGTGGAATGAGCTTAGTAATTGTTACTTAGGAATTATGACTGGGCTGAGAGGGGCGGCGCCTTGAGCCGAGATGGCAGGATGGAACCGGCGCTGGTGATTGTTCGTTCATAACTACAGTCATTTAAAGTCGATCTCTGAAATAGGTACGATATAGTTCAAAGCGAGGAGTGACTTTATTTCCGTGCAATTGGACGAGTCCCAAACTATGAAGTTTAAAGGCAAGAATCGATTCTAATTCAACGGGACTTTTACTGAGTAGAACGGTTTGATAGGCTGTGGCTAACTCAAGATGTTGGCGTAAGTTCCACAGATGTCGTCGCAGGTGATCGCCATAAATTCCAGCTTCGGTGGGGGCTGATTGAATGAGTTCTGGTAGGGTTAATTGGTTTTGGGCCAGATGATATAGGGCAAGGCGAATTAAATAGGGATGACCACCCACGATCGCCATCAACATGTCCACTTGGGCGGCTGTCCAGTTAAGCCGATGGTGTTCTACTAAACTGTGAACTTGTTCGGTACAAAATTCAGATAATTCAATCGGTAAACCGACGTTGAAGGGGGATTGATTCACATCCAGGGGAATGTAAACTTCTGTGGAATGGACAACAACTAACCGCAACTTTTCCCATAAGCAACTGTCGCTGCTGCCATAGCCAGCTTCTTCGTACCAGGCTCGTAATAGACCGAAAAAGTCATCAGCAATAGTGGGATGTTGAAAGATGCGATCGACTTCATCAAGACCTAATACCAGAGGGCTATCAATTTCAGATAATAAACAGTCTTCGAAATAGAGGGTGCAGTTATCTTTACTGCCGTAGGTATCTGTCCAGTAATTCTGAATTGGATGGGGCGATCGCAACTTCCGGGCGACTCGGCTACAGAACCACTGCAACACTGAATCCAGACTTTGAAATGTACTGATGTCCGCATGTTGAAAACTCAATGGCACAGTGTGGTAGCCGTGTTCGCGGGCTTGATAAAGAATGCGGGACATGAGGGAGGTTTTGCCCATTTGGCGGGGGGCTTTGATCCGAATGAGGGTGCCCGGTTGCACAATCTCTCGGTAGCAGAGGGCTTCGTGGGGAATGCGCTCGATGTAAAAATCGGAGTCGAGCCGAACTTGGCCTTGGGGTAATTCGGGGTCGGCGGTGGGAGAGGGGAAGAGCGTGGGCGTTGGTTGGGGCGGGGGCGATCGCGTGGGGCTGACGGGTGCAAGGCTGGGGCTTACTTGTTCTGGCCAGGGGCGGTGAGTTTGGAGGCTCAGGGTGAGCACCTGGATCAGTTCGGGGGTATCGGCGGGCGATCGCCATTCGCGCTGCGGAATATTGTGCAACAGGTTGCGCAAGTCATGATTGAGGCGAAATGTGGCTGGGCAGTTGACTCGAATGGGCAAGAGCAGCAACGCCGCCGGATCGCGATCGGCCTCTCTCGGCTGGGCAAAGGTGCGCCGTAACCGTTGTGCTTGGCGCAATTCCTCGACGACCATTTCACTCATGGCTGCGATCGGGGAAAGTAACAGTAAAAAGGCGCTACATTGCTGCAAACTAGCTTCCATTTGCCCTAACCAATCCTGCTCTGGTAAGGGCTGGGGCGGGGCCAGAAAGGCTTCGTGGCCAGCAGCGCTGATTGCCTCGCACAGGGCTTTGGCCAAGCTTATATCTGGTTCCTGCTGCCGATAACTGATAAACACTCTTTGACGCGGCGGCTGAAGGCTGGGGCGCACGGCTGACCGTTTGGCAATGCGTTCTAACGCACCCCGAAATTGCTTTTTAGTAACTTTTTCGCCACAAACCTCCGAGAGTTTGCGCCACAGGCGATACCCGACGTACTTTTCAACATATTCAGGGTTTTCTGGATAAATCTTGTCGTAGGTATGTCCATGCCATGAGCCAATGAAGACGGCGCGTTCGAGGTCGCTCAGGTATTTGCCGGTGTGAGTATAGAGAAGTTGGTCAACGAATTCAATCGCTTCTTGGACATCCATGACGGTGCTACAGGGAAATTGGCAGGACTGAGGAACGGTGCAGGACGGATGGGCAGGGCGCACCGGGGGAGGCTTGGCGAGCTGGCTTGATACAGATTGTCAAGAATGGCTGACGAGCGGGGGGCGAAGTCAAGGTTTTAGCCTTTGTGCTAGTGGCGCGATCGCCCTACTTATGTCTATGGATTCAGGCCCACTACTATTTTTTGCGTCAGAATCTTTCTGTTGTCTAAATTCTAGTCGGAATCATCTTTATGGAGTCGATCAAGATCACAGAGATAGGTTGATGTAAATCAAAATCGGTGCAATTATTTAAGCCGATTTGTCATGGTTTTGTAGCTCAGGTAAGGGCTGATTTGCGTTTGTTGATGGGTTGTTTCAATGTCTCTGGTAGACTGTTGAAGGTCACTTTCTGGCTATTGGAGTGAGCGCTTGCCCAAGGCGATCGCACTGAGTAAGTATGAGGTTTTATGAGGTTTTTTGATAGGTGATAGATATAACGATTACTACTTTTCAACATCACATTCAGTGTTGATCTTGATCACAAATTGTTTGAGTTTTTTTGGTTCCCGTTGAACATAATATTCGGCACACTAGAAACAGGATGAGCGAAGGCCAATTGCACTTTAAGCTTCAGTCTGAGTGAAATTGGACAGAACTCACTGCAATAGCTTCGGTTCGTTTTGTGGCTGAAGTCCTAACTCCCTGCCCCCATTCCGTTGCCGAGGAGGCATCTATGTTTTACCGCACTACTCCCCTTGTCCAACATTTCACTCGGCGTTTGCAAGCAAGCTACACCGGTTTATTTGGCGCGTCGCCAACGGGTGCCTATGAGGTTGTTCTGCAAGTGGCCCAGACGGCTTTATCCGCGATCGCCCGCACGGATGCGGCCTATCACAATGTCGATCACACGGTGCTGGTGGCCACGGTCGGGCTAGAGATTTTGCACGGTAAACACCGGCTGGAACAATCTGTGACTCCCCACACCTGGGCCAACTTTATCGTGGCGCTCTTGTGCCATGACATTGGCTATCTCAAAGGGATTTGCGCTGCGGATGATCCGGTGCAACACCGTTATGCCACTGGCGTGGGGGATGGGGTTGTGGCGATCGCGCCAGTAGCAACCGATGCCAGCCTCACTTCTTATCATGTAGACCGGGGCAAAGTGTTTGTGGCGGCCAACCTGGTGCAGTACGCTGGGTTAGATCTGGCCCAGGTGCAACAGTTTATTGAAATGACGCGGTTTCCGGTTCCGTCTGATGCTGCGTACCAAGCGACCCAAACCTTGGGGGGGCTTGCGCGGGCGGCGGATCTCATTGGTCAGTTAAGTGATCCTTGTTATCTGGAAAAATTACCCGCGTTGTTTCAAGAATTTACGGAAACAGGGGCAAATTTGGCGCTGAACTATCACCACGTGAACGATTTGCGGGCGGGCTATCCAGCGTTTTTCCACGGTGTGGTGCAACCGTTGATTTTGCCAGCGACGCGGTATCTCCAGGCGACCCGCCAGGGCCAAATTACGTTGGCCAACCTGTATCGCAATGTGGCGATTGTGGAGCAAGAAAGGGCAACGCAAGCGTCGGGCGATCGCGAAACTTTGCTAGATGCTTCTGGCCGCCACCATGTGTTTCTTCACGATACGCCCCCTGCCCCCCTCTACCCCCCAGATGATGCCGCTTTTTTTGACCCCGCAGCAGGATTGAAACATCACCGAGTTTAACTGGATTGAGGTTCCGAGACGGGGGTTTCAATGCTGCTGCGTTCTAAATTTTGGTTGAGTAAGGTCTGAATCAAGGTGGTGACGCTGGGTGGGGTGGCTGTGAACCGCACTAAAAAACAATGGGTGGAATGATCGAGTTTCCGGGTGACTTTGGCGTACACATCTTCTGACACCTGCGATCGCTCTGGGCCAGTCAAGAAGCGCAGTTTGAGGTTGGTCAAGACATCAATATGATGATCCGTTTGGAGTTCTGCACTTGACTCGGACAAGCGCGTAAACGTGCCCTGAAACAAATTACCGATCGCGTGTTTACCTTCCAGAATGGTGTATTCCACCACCAACGCAGGGTTAAGGTGCAACAGCGCATCTCCAGGTTTGGGCAAAAAGAGATCGAACGGGCCACCAATTCCCCCCACATCGTAGAGCATGATCGGTTCGCGGATTCCCTTGGGCTCGACTTGCAGTTGCCCATCAATTTGCACCTCGCAATGAGCCTCTTTGAGGGTTGCTTCGGAAATCAAAATCTGGCCCCCCACGGTGTAGGATTCGATCCGGGCCGCGAGGTTAACATGGTTCCCGATGACGGTGTATTTGGCCCGCTTTTGAGAGCCGATGTTGCCCACCACCACTTCCCCCGTGTTGAGGCCAATGCCCATTTCAATAGTGGGCAAGCCCAGTTGGTGATTTTGCTCGTTCACGTTGGTCATGGCCTGTTGCATGGCAATGGCACAGGCGATCGCCCGTTGTGCGTCATCCGGTCGGTTGATGGGGGCTCCAAACATAATGACCACCCCATCCCCCATAAACTCATTGATGGTGCCCTTGTAGCGATCGACCACATCCGTCATCACACCCAAATAAAGGTTGAGCATCGTTACGACAGTTTCCGGGGGTAACGATTCTGACAGCGCCGAAAAGCCCCGCAAGTCCGACATCAGCACCGTCACCTTGCGCCGCTCCCCGCCCAGTTTGAGCCCGCCCGGAGTTTCCAACAGATTGGCAACAACTTCGTCAGTGAGATAGCGCCCAAAGGTCTTCCGCATTTCTTCTGCATTGTGGGCCAAGTAGCCAACAACCAAGAAGGACGCGCCCGCTAGGCCCAAAAAGGCCGGAACGGCAGGAATCCACCAACCCGCTAAAAATGCACCATAGACGCTGGTGGCCAAACACCCACTGGCCAGGAGCAATCGCCAACGGCGGAGGAATAAAAACTGGTGTTTCTGTTCGGCAGGCCGTTTGACCCAACAACTGATGCCCCCGATCGCCGTCCAACCAAAAATCCACAGCCACTCGGCCCACTCTGGCCAGGTTTGGATCAGTTCGCGATCATTCATCGCCGCCGACAAAATTGTGCTGATCAGATTGGCGTGAATGATGACACCGGGCGTGCGTTTGGGGGTGCCTAACAGTTGGGTACTGTAGGGCGTGTAGAACAAATCTTTGTCACTTTCGGCAATGTTGCCAATCAAGACGATGCGATCGCGAATTAACTCCGGGGGGACTTCATTCCGTAAAACCGCCATGACCCCAACCGTGCGGAAATCTTTGATCTCGCCCCGGTAGTTGAGCAACAGTTGGTAGCCCTTGGCATTTTCTCGGACGTACCCGCCATCATTGCCGCTAAACGGTTGGAAAATGGCTGGCCCGGCAAAAATCCGCTCATCTTCTGTAAGGTTGCTGTCTACCCCATGTTGACTGAAGTATCGATAAGCCAGCTTGAACGCAAAACTAAAAATGGGGTCGCCGTTGGGATCGTTGGCCGAGAGTAACCCCCGCCGAATGCGCCCATCCCGATCCAGGGGCAAATCATTCGCCCCAACTTGATCCAGCTTTTTTAGAGCAGGGGGTGGAGCCACGGGTGAACTGTCGACACTTTTGCTGACTTTTTGCACCCCGATTAAGTTAGGGGTACTTTCAAACACCTTGACTAGGTCGGCGTGGCCTGGTTCGTAGACCAAATCACGATAAATATCGAGCCCGATCGCACTGGGCCGGTGTTGCTTAATATTCTGGAGAATGCGGGTCAAAGTAGCGTCGTTCATCGGATATTGCTTCAACGCTTGAATATCCGGTTCATCAATCGTCACTACCAGGATCCGCTCGTCTACCGGTTCCCGTGGACGCAACAAAAACAGTTGGTCGTAGGCATTTAACTCAAGCAGTTGGAGCAAACCCACGAGCCGCAAGGCAATCACGACTCCGGTGACACTGGGGACTGCAATCAACACGCCACGCCAACGCCACAAAGTTTGCTTAATCTTGGGCACCATAGACTCTGCCTATCAACATAATTCGGCTCTCTTGCATGATGCCATTGGCCCAGGCGATCGCCCGTCTAAATCATGCAGGGCGCAGAGTTCACCCAAGCCGGAGAGCCGTGTGCTTAGCGCTTGGCCCTAGTCCGATGAGGTGTTTTTGCGCCGTA
The DNA here is from genome assembly GCA_964475335.1 of uncultured bacterium. Classification (GTDB taxonomy): domain Bacteria; phylum Cyanobacteriota; class Cyanobacteriia; order Leptolyngbyales; family Leptolyngbyaceae; genus CAYYWG01. The sequence goes on along the minus strand of CAYYWG010000001.1, from coordinate 403,839 downwards.
GAACTGCCGCGAGAACTGGAATCAGGAGATGCAGCCGTTGGTGATGCCCATCAGTCATGCTGCTGTTGCCAAGAAGCAACCTGGCTAACACTAATGGTAATCAATGGAGAACGCCGTGTTTCGGTGGGTAGCCCAGAGCGATCGCCCCAGCACCCCAAACACGTTCCCTTCCTATTATTAACGGCCTTCTCCTCACTCTGCCATGAATTCTGTCGATACGGCCAGAGGCCAAAGCCGCTTTATTCTTGGCTGAGCCTTGCACTGAGGACGGGGGCTTGCACCAACTCGCCCAGCCCAACTGACCCCAGCAATTCCGCCCAGGCAGTTTTGGCCTGTTGGCTGTTTCCCTGTTGGGCTCGGAACTGTGCCGAGGCCACAAGCGCGTCATACCAAATGCCGTTATTCGCCAATAAGGCCGCTTGGGTGGCAATGTCTGCTGTTGCAATTTGTTGCATGAGGCCGGATTCAAGCTGGACGCGCTCGATCCAACCTTCGACACTGGGGTTGGCACTTTGGTTTTTGCGGCTGCACTGCACCACCAGATACCAGTGATATTGCTGATTGAGGGCCAAGGCTGGCGCTGCTTTGGGTAAGGTAAAGCTCACGATACCCGCTTTGGCTGGGAGGTCTACGGTGGTTTCGTAGACGACATCTTGATCTTGATTGCCTAAGATTAAAAAGTTGGCTTTGGTGGCTGGCCCTTCGGGTAAATACCAGTGAAATGTGGGGTGGGTGCTGAGGGTCAGGCCGGGTTGCTTGCCGGGAATGAGAGATTTGAATTTGGTGATGTCTCTCAAACAGGTTTGGCCACGGGTGGCTCCCCCGGCGCTGGGGGGGGCTTCACCTCGGTTGGGTGGCTTGAAGGCTTGGCTGAGTTTGAGCGGGGCGGTTTGGCCGGGAAACAGTTGGCTGCTGGCATGACTGGTGACGGGATTGGCGTTGGCTGCTGATGCACCCAAGGTTAGCCCCAGGCACAACACTGCAAGGGAAGCCGCACGATAGGGCAAGATTGATAGTCCACTCATAGGTTTAGTTGCCTCTAGGATTCTTAGCAGATAGAGAAAGAGCTAATGCGGTTGGAAAAAGGCGGTGCTCAGGAACGCTGAGGTTTGCTTGCAATCACAGTTGGGTGGTTGGGTAAATGATGTTTCGGTTGGCGATCGCCCAGGAAAGCATCAACGCAATAGCACGGTGTAATCTCAAGCAAGAGGCACATCGTTCGCGAAGTCCACTCGGTACGTAGCGAAGTACAGTTAGTTTCCCCTGGCAACCTTAAAAAATTAAGGCGGAGCCACGGGCTTTGGGGCGTTTGATACCTATTACCACACTGTGCTTGGGAACAAGTCCAGATTTTTATCACAACTTGTCAAAAATTTTAAATTTTGACGAGATAAAACCTGGTGTTCCGCTTCAGGTGCGGTGCCATTTGGTCAGGCCGCCGGGTTGGTCAATGAGTGTAATGCCCTGGGCTTGGAGTTCATCCCGGATGCGATCGCCCTCCGCAAAATTTTTGGCCTTGCGGGCGGCTTGGCGTTGTTGAATTAATGCGTCAATCTCATCATCGGTTAGGCTGGGGGTTGCAGTGGATGCTGCATCATCTAAACCAGGGGAGGCTTGCACCTCCAGACCCAAAACCTGGGCTAATTGTTCCAGGGTTTGCCAAATTTGTTGTAACTGGGGGATGGGGAGTTCTGGTTGGCCCTGGTGAATCAGGAGATTCTCTTCCCGCCGAATGGTTTTGGCCAGTTCAAACAGCACGGATAGTGCGACTGGGGTATTGAAGTCATCATCCATTGCCGCGTTGAAGCGGGCGATCGCGTCTGCATCCAGGGCTACTTTTTCCCCCGTCCAACCGGGCAATTTGGCAAAGGCATGATGTGCCTGGAGCGCTTCGGTCAGCGTTTTCCACCCATTTTCTGCCGCTTGAATGGCCGCCTCAGTAAAGTCGATGGGGCTGCGGTAGTGGGCTTGCAACACAAAGAGGCGCACGACCATCGGATCCGTGTTGGCCAGAAGCGATCGAATCGTAGTGAAGTTTTTCAGCGATTTCGACATCTTATCGCCCCCGATTTTCACGAAAGCGTTGTGTAGCCAATAGGTGGCCAACGGTTGCGCGAGGGCGGCCTCTGACTGGGCAATTTCGTTTTCGTGGTGGGGAAAGACCAAATCTTCGCCGCCCGTGTGAATGTCGATGCGATCGCCCAACAATTCCCGCACCATCACCGAGCATTCAATGTGCCACCCCGGACGCCCCGGCCCCCACGGCGACTCCCACTCCGGTTCTCCCGGTTTGGCCGCTTTCCACAGCGCAAAGTCCAGGGGATGCTGTTTCTTCGCTTCCGTTTCGTCGCCCACCCGGCCACTGGCCCCGGCTTCCAGTTGATCCAACTTCCGGCCCGACAGTTTGCCATACCCCGGAAACCGCTCCACTGCGTAGTACACATCGCCCCCCGCTGGATAAGCAACGCCTCGCTCAATCAGGGTTTCAATAAATTTGATGATTTGGGGAATCACTTCTGTGGCTTTGGGATAGGCATCGGCTGGCATGACATTCAAGCGGCCCAAATCTTCCAGATAGGCATCAATATATTTATGGGTAATTTCCTGCCAGGGTGTGCTTTCTGCTTGCGATCGCCGAATAATCTTGTCGTCAATATCCGTGAAATTCTGGACATAGCGCACGTCATACTGCCGCCACTGCAAATAGCGCCGCACCATATCCCAGCCAATATACGATCGCGCATGGCCCAAATGGCAATACTCGTATACCGTCACCCCACAGACATACATCCGCACCTTACCCGGTTCCAGGGGCCGAAATTCTTCCTTTTGGCGCGTAAGCGTGTTGTATATCATCAAGGGCATAGTTCAACCTGATCCACAACGAGATGAGCAATAATGAAACAATGGGATGAAAAGCAACCAACCAACCAGTGTATCTGTTAAGTTATGGCCGTTGCGCAAAATCCTTGAATGGGGCATTCCCGAACAACGCTAAACTAAACAGACATCCACTTGGGGCCAAAATTCTGGTATTTTGGCAGCACCCGTCCCTGTGTTCTCCATTATTTTCTGACGTTTCGCCCATCGACGCTATGCAAACAGCCGCGACTTCCGACTCCGCTTATTTGATGGACGCTCCCAAAGTTGGCTTACCCGTCACAATCATCACCGGCTTTTTGGGCAGCGGCAAAACCACATTGCTCAACCACATTCTCTCGAACCAGCAAGGGCTAAAAACCGCCGTACTGGTGAATGAATTTGGTGAAATCGGTATTGACAACGAACTCATTGTCTCCACTGGCGAAGATATGGTGGAGCTGAGTAATGGCTGTATTTGTTGCACCATTAATAATGATCTGGTGGATGCGGTTTACAAGATTTTGGAACGGCAAGAGGCGATCGATTATCTCGTGGTGGAAACCACAGGTCTGGCCGATCCGCTGCCTGTGGCACTCACCTTTTTGGGCACCGAATTGCGGGATATGACCCGGCTTGATTCGATCGTGACGGTGGTGGATTGCGAAAACTTCAGTCTGGATCTCTTCAATAGCCAAGCGGCCTATAGCCAGATCACCTACGGCGACATTATTTTGCTCAACAAAACCGACTTGGTTCCCGCAGAAAAAGTAGAGGAGCTGGAAAGTCGCCTGAAAGAGATGAAAGAAGGCGCACGGCTGTTGCGCACGGTGAAAGGTCAGGTGCCGTTGCCCGTTATTTTGAGTGTTGGCTTGTTCGAGTCGGATAAGTATTTCGACCCTGCTGCCGAGGAGCACCACGACCACAAGCACCATGACCACGGCCACGATCACCACGACCATCACGATCACGGTCATGATCACGCGCATCACGACCACGGCCACAACCATCATGATCATTCCGGCTGCGATCATGACCACGGGCATTGTGTCCACGACCATGAGCACGACCACCATTCCAATCACCTGGAAGAGGATGGGTTTACCTCCGTGTCCTTTGAGAGCGATCGCCCCTTTGAAATCAAGAAATTCCAGTATTTCTTGGATAACCAGATTCCTGAGACAGTGTTCCGGGCGAAGGGCATTCTCTGGTTTGAAGAAAGCCCCAAGCGCCACATTTTTCACCTCAGTGGCAAGCGCTTTTCTTTGGATGATGATGAGTGGAAAGGCGCACCCAAAAACCAATTGGTGTTGATTGGCCAAAACCTAGATCATGGGACGCTCTTAGCCCAGATTGAACATTGTTTGGGCATGTCGGCAGCCCATCGGGGCAAGGGCTTTGGGCGGTAATTCGGGGAGGAGGGTAGACCCCTGATTTGTAGGTTTACTAGGTGGGGCGATCGCGCTGGGTCTCTGGGTAAGCTAGCTCAGGTCAACGGCGCGATCGCTCGTTAGAATAAGGGCACAGCATCGGAATAGCGGGTGTGAACGCAACACGAGAAGTTTTAGTTTGTCAGCACAGCAATTGCTGCCAGCATGGTTCTAGAGCGGTGCTAGAAACCTTCCAAACCTATGGCGAGGCAGGGTTTACGGTGAGGGCGGTAGCTTGCCAGGGCCAGTGCAATATGGGGCCAACCGTGCGCATTTTACCGGACGAAACCTGGTATTGCCGGGTTAAAGTGGCGGACGTAGCGGAGATTGTTGAGAGCCATCTCCGGCAGGGCCAGCCCGTCGATCGCCTCCTCCACCCGCGAATGCACCCTCGCTTTTCGGTGTAGGTTGCTAGCTAGATTGATTTTTTTGGAGAAACGAGACGGCCAGTTTGACTGCTTGGCCCACGGTTGACTGCAAAACTGGGGTTGGTGCAGTTCTGGCCCAATTCAGCAAATAAGTACGGAAGCCGCGATCGCGTTGGGCGCGTTGGGTAATCGCCTGCCCGATAATCTTGCGCTGAATCTCTGCGGTTGAAATGCCTTCTTGGTGTAAGTAATTCAGCAACCGTTGCACACTTTCAACAATTTGCTCCGGGGCTTGGGTGACGAGAATATGCTGGATTTGGCGTACTACCTCTTTGTACAGGCGAGTGCGATGATCCAAACTGGGGGCTGGCTCAGTCTGGATGACGGTTACGGGGCCATCGTTGGCGATCGCGGCAGGTGCGGCACTGGCTAAGCCCTGAATTCCCAATAACTCCAGAATTGTGGTGCGCTGGGCCAGCAACCGTTCTTTGATGGTGGGATAGTGCTGAAACACCTGCCGAGAGATGTGTTTCGCATTCACTCCCCGATTGGTAGTCAGTTTGATGATGTAGTTATCTTGCAGCAGTTCGTAGCCCTGAATCGTCAGGGTCAAATCTGCTTCTTCAATTTCGACTTGGGCCAGGGTAAAAATCAGCGCTTCCCAGTGGGGCTGTTCTGTAAAGTACACCTCAATGGCAACTTGATCGGTTTGAACGAATTTGGCAAACTCCCCAGCGTCAAAATCACGGTTCTGGGGGATGCGATCGCAGGGCTTTTTCGCCACTGGATCAAACTGCATAAACGCATAACGGCACTCCACTTTTGACAAATCCAAGGCCTCAATATGCCAGTTCGCAATACAACACCCCGTCATCTGCGCCCCTTCCAGGGTGGTGTGGTTCAGCGCCGTTTCCAACAAATACGCCCCGCTCAAATTTGCCTCACTCAAAATAGCCTGATGGAAATACGCCCCACTCAAATCGGCCCGTTGCAAATCCGCCCCCCGCAAGTTGGCTTCGCTCAAGTTGGCCCGGAGCAAAAACACATCCTGCAAATTTGCCCGGAGTAAGTGCGCCTTGTGCAAACTCGCTTTGAGCAAGTATGCGCCCGCCAGATTGGCCCGACTCAAATCTGCCTGGTTCAGGATGGCTTCGCTCAGGTCGGCCCCCGTCAAAACGCCTCGGTGCAAATCCGCTTCGGTCAGGTTGGCCTGCCGGAGATAGGCTCCGATCAAACTCGCCTCACTGAGGTTGGCCCCAGCCAGCAAGGCTTCCCGCAAATTGGCTTCTTCCAGGTGGGCTTCGCGTAAATTGGCTTGTTCTAAGTTTGCTCCGGCCAGGTTGGTGCGCCGCAGATTGGCTTCCATCAATTCTGCATGGCCCAAGTTGGCACTGTTGAGCTTGGCCCGTTCTAGATTCACCTGGTCAAGTTTGGCAAAGCCTAAATTGGCTCCGCCCAGATCGGCATCGGTCAAAATGGCCCAGTTCAAGTCGGCTTCTGGCAACTGGGCCAAGCGCAAATCAACTTTACTCAGGTTTGCCCCACTCAAAATGGCCTGATGCAAGACCGCACTGTTGAGGCTAGCGCTGCGGAGATCGGCACGACGGAGACAGGCCTCGGTCAGCACGGCTTGGTTCAAGAAGGCCCAACTGAGATTGGCTTCGGTGAAATTAGCGCCGGTGAAATCTGCCCCACGCAGATTAAACCCACTGAGGTCGGCCCCGCTGAGGTCGATGTAGGCAAAGTTACGTTCGCCTTGGCGATATTGCTCCAGTAGCTCCTGAGGGTGCATGGGACAAGGAATAGAGAACAGGGACTGAACATTGAATATGGGGCCAGTGGGGGTGCAACCCTGAGAGGAGGACTGGTGGCCGATCGCCCAGGCGGTTAGGGGAGCCAGCGGGGGCGCAGACCGGGGATGGGCAAGGCTTCGGGTTTGGACTTAGCCAGATTGTCGGTTTCGAGGGGAAGAATCCACAGGCGGCTATCGGCAACGGTTTGGCCGCTTTGGTTCCGCAGCGTGTTGGGATCGGTGGTTTGGGTCGCGGTGGTTTGGTCATACAAAATGGCGAGGCCATCGGGCGACAAACTGATCTGGGCTTCCCGTTGGTTGGGGAGGGGGAGGAGGCGGGTGAGTTTGGCGTTTTTGGTGTTGATGGCGGCGAGGTAGGGTTCTTCCCGATAGGTTTCACCTGGGATCAGTTTGGACAGGAGGCAGTAGAGAATGGTGCTGGTGGGGTCAAATTGGGCGGAGAAAATGGAGCCTTCGGTGCGGAGGAGTTCTTTTTGGGTGCCTTGATTGCTGACGACGTAGAGGGAGCGGGTGCGATCGCTGTTAAATTTGACGGTGGCGGCTAGGCCTCCGTCTCGCGAGAAGTTCAGGACAATGCCAAATTTGGGGAGGAAGTCGAGGGGTTTGGCATCGGGGTAGAGGGGTAGAATGGCGAGTCCCTGGCCTTGGGCGATCGCGAGGGCATCGCTATCGGGAGTGATCAAAAAATCGCCACCGGGTTGACCTTTGAGGGGTTGGGGTGCTTCGCCTGTTTTTAGTAACCAGGGGCCAAAATCAGCCGGATCTTGGCGATTGACCCGTTGCACAATGATGATGTTGCCATCGGCAGAGAGGTCAAATTTGAGGTTTTGGTAACTGTCGCTGTCCAGGACGAGTTCGAGGGTGCCAACGGGTTGGTTGGCTGCGGTTGGGCGGGCGCGGTTTTTGGTATTCGGATCAATCTGTACTGGTGGATCGACTTGGAGGCCCGTGGCGACTTGATACAGCTTTTGGGCGACAATCCCTTCGGCTTGTTTGCTGCGTTCGGTGGCGGCGATGAGGATGCGATCGCCGAGGGGATAGGGTTTGAAGTCGTTAACGATGAGGTCGGAGGGGGTGAGAATGAGGCGTTCTTGCTTGGTGATGTTGAATAGGACTAAACGTCCGGCTTCTTCTCCTTGAACACCGATGTAGGCGAAGGCGCGATCGCGAGTTTTGAAAGTGGCCTGAAAGGGTTGGATGGGCAACCGCGCTGTGCCACTTTTATCGAAAAAATCTAGGGCGTTTTCCAGTGTCAGGGAATATTGGGTGCCATAGGGGGCTGGCATGGTGAGCGTGTAGGCCATGCGGCGTCCGGCCCAGCTACTTTTGCCGAGTAAGGGCGGCTCGATCTTGAGGTTTTGATCGACAGTGGCCTGATCCATGGGTCGGCTGAAGGTTAAGACGAAGGCCACATCATTGGCCCCAATATCTTTGTTTTGCCAGCTAAAGCTGCGGACGGAGGGCGCGGTGCGATTGCCCAAAAACAACAGGGCCGCAATCACCAGGGCCAACAGTAGCATTACCGTCAGCGCGAGGCGATCGAGCACTTGGGGAAAGGGGCGAGCGGGGGGAGAAGCGGGCGATCGTTGCATGAATCTAGGAGAAACAGGGATAACCAGTGTGAGTGAGATGAATCCATCTTAATCACAAGCCGTCTTTATTCTAGGGAGAATCACCACAGATGGGAAAAGTGCAATCGCTCACGCTAGTACGTTTTTGGTCACTTCCACGAGGCTTTGGGCATTCTATGAGCATTGAGTGGAAATAGGCATGAAAAGATTAATTCGGGCCGGATTAACTTTGGTTCTCATTGGCTGTGGTACTCCAGCATTAGCAGAATGCAGCGAATCATATATGATTTTGCCAACTGGAGAGTGTATTAACCTGACGTACATAAATGTCCTTAGCGAAAGTCGGAGCGATAAAGTTGCCAGCAATGCCCGATATAAACGGCTTTTTAATGCTAACGTGACGCTGGAAGCCAATCGTGCCATCAGTGGCGAGACTCCCGCAGAACGAGAGCGCCGCTTCAAAACGCTCGTCGAGTACAAAGTCCTGAACGATGCTGTGAATGTAGATGCAGCCAAGGTCGAAAACTTGGTTTACTCTATTCACCAACGGACAATGGGCAAGGTGTACCGGGCCTATCAGCGTTAACTCAGTTCGGTTTAGTGCGACTACCAATACAATTAAGAGCAGCAGGAGTCAGTTTGGTTGTTGGGCCGCGAGCTGTTTCAGGGGGCACTGGAACTATAAGGGCGATCGCATTGCCATGCCGCCGTTGAGGCTAAAGTCCACCATACCGCAAGGCCCAAAAAAAATGCACGCAGGAAAGGTATTAACAGATCAAGGGGCTGATATTTGGCTCGCGGAGCAATGGCTTGATCCCGTGGTGTGTGCCCATCTGGTTCAGGTGGCGGAGTGCTGTGAGTTTCGTTCGCCGCCTCCCGGTTCCAGTCTGGCGGGCGAACTGCGGAGCAACGATGTGCTGGTGCTGGATAATCATACAGCCTTGCTCGAATCTACGAATGCGCTGCTGGCGACGGCGTTGAATCATTTGCGTCTGCAAGTGGCCAAGCACTATGACACGACGTTTTCCCATTTGGAACTGTACGCGATCGAGCGGTTTCGTCCGGGGCAGGCCCACAAACGCCACATGGATGGGTTGGTGCTGACCAATCGGTACGAGGAATTAGCTCAGGGCATTCCCGCGCGGGATGTAACGGCGATCGCGTTTTTGAATGATGAGTTTGAAGGTGGAGAGTTACTCTTCCATCGGCAAAAGGTCAAGGTGAAACCCCAGACGGGCGGAGTTGTGGTCTTTCCGGCCCGCTACACCCATCCCTATCAAGCGTTGCCCGTGTTGCGAGGGTGCAAATATACGGTCACGAGTTGGCTGTTTCATTAGCCGATGTCCGCGCGGATGGCTCAGGGGGCGGTGCTGGGTGCGGCCAGGGCTGTGAGGGCGGCGCTGACCTGGTGGCAGACGGTGGCCCAGTCGCGGCGGCGGGGTTGGCGAAAGAGGCGGGCGGTGGGGTACCAGGGGCTGTCGGTGCGGTGGAGCAACCAGCGCCAGTCGGGGGCGAAGGGGAGCAGAATCCAAACGGGTTTGCCCAAGGCTCCGGCGAGGTGGGCGATCGCGGTGTCAACGGTGATGACGAGATCTAACTGGCTGATGAGGGTTGCGGTGATGGCCATATCGTCAAGCTGAGGGCTGAGATCGGTGAGGGGGAGGGTGCCGTTGGCGATCGCGGGGATTTGGTTCAGTTCGGCCCAGTGGCTGCCTTTTTGCAGACTGTAAAAGCGGACATTCGGACAGGTCAAAAAAGCCAGAAATTCTGACAGGGGGCAGGAGCGATCGCGATCGTGGCTGTGGCGAGGATTTCCCCCCCAGGCAAGGCCAACGCGGAGGGCGGTGGAATCGGCGAGGTCGCGGGGGATCTGCTGAGAGGCGGTGGCTGGCGGCGCTGTGAGGTAGGGAGTCGGCGCAGGAATGGTGTCTAAACTGGTGCCCAAAATGGCGGGCAGGCTTAATAGGGAGGCTTGCTGATCGAAGGGGGGTAAGGGGTCGCCAGCGGGAATTACTTGGTCAACGGCGGCGATCGCCCGAAACAATGGCACTAAGGGGGCTTGGCATTCCACCATGACCCGTGCGCCGCGATCGGCTACCAGCGCTGCATAGCGCACAAACTGGATGCTATCTCCCAAGCCTGACCCCGCTTCTGCGTAGAGTAAGACGGTTTGGTCGGGAATTGGGGTGTCATCCCAAACGGGTTGCAGAAAAGGTCGGGGCCGGGCGGCAATGTGCAACCGCCAGTGGTCGTAAGCGGGAAATCCTTCGGTGAGGTTGCCCGCTAAAAGCAATGTGCGAATGCGACTGCCTTGCAATTCCCCATGATTGGGGGTAAACGCCAAGGCGCGATCATAAATGGTGAGGGCTTCGGAAAATCGCCCCTGTTCTTGCAGGGCATCGCCCAAGTCCCGGTAGGCTTCGGGGTTGGTGGGCATGAGTTGGCGGGCGGTGGCGTAGTGGGTGATAGCACGTTCCATTTGCCCCAGTTCCTTCAAGGCATGGCCCAGATTGGTGTGGGCGGCGGCCAGGTTGGGGTCGAGTTGGATGGCGGTTTGGTAATGGGCGATCGCTGTTTCAAATTGGCCGAGTTGCTGAAAAATTGCCCCCAAGTTGCCATGTACGCGCGGATTGTGGGCGTTCAACTGCAAGGCGGCGCGGTAGTGGATGGTTGCCCGTTCGAGTTGACCAGTTTGCTGCATCAACACGCCAAGATTGTTGTGGGCATCCACATTGGCTGGTTCAACGGCGATCGCCCGTTGATACCACTGGGCCGCAGCGTCCACGTTACCTTGTTGGTGGGCCGCCAAACCCAGGAGATACAGCGTTCTACCGTGATTGGGTTGGGTTTGCAAAATGGTGAGATACAGTTGCTCAGCCTCGGCGTATTGCCCTGCCTGATGACATTGAATCGCGGCATTTAGCAAATCAGCGGGGGAGTTCATGGCTGGGGGGGGGACAACACATGGATTTCCCTCGCATCCTAAGAGACAATGACCCCGTGGGCAAGGGGCCATAATTCTTTATTCACAACCTATTCGGCTGGCGCGGTAGGGGCTGGACGGGCCAATGGTGGGTGGCGATCGCGGGTCAGAGGCCGTGGCTTTTGCCAATCATCCAATGGCGGCGGAAAAAGCGGGCCAGGGACGATTCGGCCAGGGTCAAACAAATAGGGCGTCCGTGGGGGCAGGTGCGGGGATTGCGCGTTTGATGCCACTGGTTGAGCAAGGTTTGCATTTCGGTGGGGGTGAGGGGGGTGCCGTTGCGGATGGCGGTTCGGCAGGCGATCGCGGCTTGGGCGGCGGGTAAATCCCCCCCTAAGCTCAATTCAAGCAGGGCTTCGGCACAATCTGGGCGGGTGGCCACGGGGGCCGGAGCCGATCGCGCGACCCAGGCATCTGCCCCAAATGCTTCGACTTCAATGCCCAGGCGGGCGAGTTGTTCCAGTTGGGCGGTGGTCAACTGCTGCAAAAGGAGAGGCGGATCGAGGGGGACGATTTGCCAGCGATCGCACAATTGCTCGTACAAAACTCGTTCGTGGGCGATGTGCTGCTCAATGAGCCAGATGCCGGTGGCGTGTTCAGCCAAGATATACATCTGGTGCACTTGGGCGATCGCTTTGGGGCCGGCGTGGGGCGTGGGGTTGTCTAGGGCGGCGGGGCGAGTTGCGATCGCGCGATCGCCCTGGGCGTAGTTTCCTTGGGCTTCGGCAGTGGCGAGGAGGGTGGTGAGACGCTGGGTGTGCAAACTGTCGGGCAGGGTGGCGGCGTGGTGTTGGAGGAGGTGCGCGATCGCCTGGGCGACTTTGGCTTGCCAGTCGGGGAGTTGCTTGAGATAAAGTTCGGCTTTGGCGGGGTGGCGGTTCCAGTCGATTTGGTCGGGCGGGACGTGCAAGTGGACGAAGCAAACGGGGTAGCGATCGCGGGGTAAGGTGCGACGAAAGGCGGTCAAAATCGTTTGTTCGAGTTCTGGAAACTGGACACAGCGGCCATTCACCGCAATTCGCAGCCAATCGGGGCGGTGGCGATGGCAGCGATCGGGCAAGCCCAGCAATACATATACTTCTGGCTGAGGGGCGGCGGACTCACTGGGGTCGCCCAACGGCCATGCTGTTGCCTGCAAATCGGTGAACTGAACGCCGCGTAACAGTTGGGGCAAGATGTGCTGGGGCGACTCGCCTGGAAAAATGGTCAGCCACGGACGTTCGTTGTGGTGTACCGTCCACGTAACCTGGGGGTAGCACAGGGCAAACTGATGGAGGGTGGTTTGGACGGCCCGGAGTTGCTGGGCAAGGGGGGGCAAGCTCTGGCGACGACTGGGAAAGGGGGCAAACAAGTCCTCAACAGTAACAATGGTGCCGGGGGCGATCGCGACGGGTTCGCTGTGCAGCGGTTCGCCCTGGCGATCGTAGGTAAAGGCCCATCCGGTGTCTGCCCGGTGCTCTGTCGGGGCGTGGGGCGCGAAGGTGGGCTTTGTTTGTAAGCCTTCGGTTTGTAAGTCTGGGGTAGAGGCGGGGCTGGTGGGCTGGGGGCGACTGGCAATTTGCAAGGTCGAGAGCTGGGCTAAACTATGGAGCGCTTCCCCCCGAAAGCCCAGGGTGGTGATGTGCCAAAGATCACTGGCGTGGCGAATTTTGCTGGTGCTATGGGCGATCGCGGCCTGCTCCAAATCTGCCCGTGGCATTCCCTGGCCGTTGTCAGCGACTCGGACTCGCCCTTGCTCAGGCCACAAGGCGATCGTTAGCCGAGTGGCCCCGGCATCCAACGCATTTTCGACTAGTTCCCGTACAACTGCTGCCAACGAATCAATGACTTCGCCTGCGGCAATCAAATGCACCGCATCAGTGGGCAACTGGGCAATTTCGGATCTCATGCCTTTAGTGTAGGTCAGCACGCCCGAATCTGGGGCTGATTGCTGCGATCGCCGAGGCTATCCTCAAAAGGCTTGAGAAATCGTATCCGTGCCCGTCGGCGACGAGAGGGAATCGAGTTCCGCTTGCATATCCTTGCCAAAGGTTTTCTCTTGCACATCTCCCGGACTACCCAGAGGTTTGGGTTGGCCCTCGTTGAAGCTCACTTCCACTGCACCCGCATCTCCAGCCCGCACGGTCACTTCTTCTTGGCCTGTCCAGGTGCGCTGGGCTCCTTGAGACAACATGCCTTCAAAAGCGGTGCTGCCATCGACGACGATACGCAACCAGGATTGCTGCCCTTTAACAGTTAGGCTAACCCGCACTGGTTTATCCGATTGGGGGAGGGAAACCGTGGTTTTGGTTGGAGTTTGGGCAATGATTTTGGCTGCTCTTTTCACTTGTTCTGGCGTGGGTGGCCCATAAAACTCGCCTAAGGATTGGGCGTTCAACGTCGCTGCCAGAGTTTCCGGAGTTGTTTTGGCATACCGGGCTGCGGCACTATTGGGCCGATTCAACAAGTGGGAGATGCCACTGACGGCGCTGATGACTAACAGGGTATAAAGCAGATAGAGGTGGTAAGGGCGTAACTGGGCCTGGATGGGCGATCGCCAAATAGGTCTAGACAACACCCGCGTTGGGGTGGCGTGGGTGGGGAATGCCTCCGCAAATTCTGTCCCATCTACTCCGATCGCATCGGCATAGCGTTTGATGAACCCTTGGATATAAACCGGCTCTGGTAATCGTTTGAGATCTCCAGCTTCGATCGCGGCCAGCGTCCGCACTGGGATTAAGGTCATCGACTCCACTGCTTCCAAGGACAATTCCTGATGCTGGCGCAGATCGCGCAAATAAGCACCAATATCTGCCAACATCGTGGCTTGCTCATTGTCAACTTGAAGAGTTTGTTTTTTCATACGTTGCACTCCTCACTGACTGCCAGATGCTCCTGTTTTGATAGTAAGTCAATTTGAGTTCGCAATAAACCAACTTCGGTCTCTGTCAACATTCGATAGCATCCGTAAGCTAAGTCTGGCCCTTGTTTAGGCTGAAGCTGAATTGGCCCGATCGCCGTTCGCTGTAACTGCAAAACGGGATACCCCAAGGTTTCGGCCACCCGCCGAATTTGACGGTTCCGCCCTTCACGCAACACCACTTCTAACAAGGTTTTAGTTTGCCCCTGTCTGCGCCGAATTTGCACTTGAGCGGGGAGGGTTTTTTGCCCATCGAGCCACACCCCTTGTCGCCATTGGGCGATCGCGGTTGCTGACGGGCTACCCTCGACCCAAACCCGGTAAACCTTGGGCATGTGGTGCCGGGGATGGGTGAGCGCGAAGGTCATGTCGCCATCATTTGTGAGTAGCAAGGCCCCCGTGGAGTCCACATCTAAGCGGCCCACAGGGTGGATGCCCTGCCCCTGCCGCAGTTCTGGTGGTAATAAATCCAATACAGTAGAACGTTGGGCTGGATCATCACAAGTACACACAATACCAATGGGTTTGTGAAGCAGGAGGTAAACAAGCTGGGGCTGCTGTTCTCGGCGGAGCCGTTGGCCATCCACCCAAATGTGGTCACAGGCAACATCAACTTTTTGGCCCAGTTGAGCCGGTTGACCGTTTACCCGCACACGACCGTCAAGAATCATCTGCTCGGCTTTGCGACGAGAGGCAATTCCCCACTGGGAGAGAATTTTTTGCACCCGTTCACTCATGCGATCGCCCGCCCATCGCTCCAACGCGGATTAATAATTGTTCTCGACCTGGCCTGGTCATTCTGGACATTTTGGTCTTGCGCTTCATCCTTCTTGATACACATTAACAAGTGTTTGTCATTAAGAAAAGATACCTAGTGTCAAGCTGCCATTTTGCGGGACATTCGGAGGATTGATTAGCTAGGGCGCAATGGCGCGCCAGTGACCCGGAGGCTAGGGCTACCGAACTTTGTCGCCGCTTGAAAATGGCTCTTTGGGGCTTTGGCTTGTTAGGCCATGTTCTTGATCCTTTCTTAAGAATTTGCTGGGCGCAACGGCCAAATGACTTGAAGCCATGCGCCTCCTGTGTCGGGATGGTTCTGGGCCGTGACGGTGCCCTGATGAGCTTCGACAATTTGCCGGACGATCGCCAACCCCAACCCTGTGCTGCTGTTGAGGGGCATATCGGCGGTGGAGGTTGCAGACTGCGCCCCGGCGGTGGTGTTGCTGGTTGCGAGGGAGGTGCGGGCTCCGATGCCGCGGCGACGGGATGGATCCCCCCGATAAAAGCGATCAAAAATGTAGGGCAAGGTGTGTTCTGGAAAGCCTGGCCCCGCATCAATCACGTCTAAACACACCCGTTCTGGTGCTCCACCTGGGGTTTGGGGTAACACTTGCACGTTGACCTGGATCGTGCCGTGGCAAGGGCTGAATTGCAAGCTGTTGTCCAGCAGGTTGAGCAGGACTCGATGTAACCGGGCTTCATCGGCTTGGAGCAGTAGGCCCTCTGGCCCCTGATAGGCAAACTGGACGTGTTTGTGGCGGGCGAGGGGTTCCAGGCTGGCCCACACTGAGTTCATCAGGCGGTTGAGATCAACGGTCTGGAGGGTGAGGCGTTTTTGTGCGTTGGCTTGCAGTTGGTTGAGGTCTAACAAGTCTTGGACGAGGTTGCTGAGCCGGAGGGTTTCGTTGAGGAGGCGTTCGACCCAGTCGCGCATGGGGGGGGCAAGGCGGGATTGGAGGGTTTCCGCCACGAGGCGAATGGAGGTGAGGGGGGTTTTGAGTTCGTGGGCAACGTCGGAAATCCAGCGATCGCGCTGCTGGGTGAGGAGGGTGACTTCCTCGCGGCTTTCTAAAAAGATGGCGACGTTGCCGTGTTCGAGCGGAAAGCCATAGCCCCGGAGCGATCGCGGTTGTTGTTGCGTCAATTTGGCATAATCGCTGTTGACAGGATAAAAAACCCATTCCTGTTGGCGGGGGGTTTGGGAATGACGGGTTTCTTCAATGAGGGCATCTAACTCGTAGGAGCGCACCCATTCGAGTAACAAGCGGGGCTTGCCGAGGGAGCGTTGGTCGAGGCTCAGGAGTTCACACGCTTTGGGGTTAAAGGTGGTGAGTTGGTTATCTTCATCGACTTGCAAAAAACCAATGGGGGCAACTTGCATGAGTCCTTGCAAGGCGGTTAGTTCTGCCTGCATGTGTTGCTGGATGGCTTCTTGGGCCGCGATCGCCCGAATTAACTGCGACGGGGTTGAAAAGGGCACCCGCAAAAATTCAGGTTGGAGGCGCTGGGTCAGTTGTTGCAGCTTGATATTGAGTCGTAACCAATACCACCCAAAGCACGCTAACCCAATAGACAAACCGAGCAGAAACCATCCATCCACACCCAACTGGCCTCCGTTAATCGGGTCTTCGTTCCCGCTGGACTGATGCGAAGCGAACCTGGGCTGCGCCGCCGATGTACTCCTGGCCACTGCCCTGTAGCGATCGCGCTCACTTACCCAGGGTGGAGCAAGACACCGCGATCGCCAAGCTGGCTGCTTCTAGAGTTAACCGAAACGATAGCCAAACCCGCGCACTGTAACTAAATATTTGGGATTGCTGGGATCTTCCTCCAGCTTTTCCCGGAGCCAACGAATGTGAACATCCACCGTTTTGCTATCGCCAATAAAGTCATGCCCCCAAATCCGCTCTAGGAGCTGATCCCGCGACCAAACTCGCCGGGGATAGTTCATGAAAAGTTCGAGAATTTTGAATTCTTTTGGCGAGAAATTAACCTCTTGGCCCTTAATTATTACGCGACATTCTTGGGGATAAAGGGTGATATCTTGATACTGCAAAAAGGGTTGCTCGGCTTCAACTTGGAACTGCTGCTGCCGCCGGAGCAAAGCTCGGCACCGGGCGATAAGTTCCCGCATCCCAAAAGGTTTGGTCAGGTAGTCATCCGCCCCGATTTCGAGCCCAACGACCCGGTCGGTTTCACTGCCTTTGGCGCTCAGCATCAAGATTGGCACGTTGCTCCCTTCCCGTCGGATGATCCGACACAGATCTAAGCCGTTGATGTAGGGCAGCATCAAGTCGAGAATGATGAGATCGAACGGGCCGCCATTGCTGGTGGTTGGTTCCACGCGCGGGGTGCCTGTTGTGGCACGAGTATCACTGGGATGGGCGATCGCGTGGTGCAGATAGTCCAATGCCATGCGACCGTCTTCTGCCACAACTACGTCATACCCTTCGTCGGTTAACGCAATGGCAATGGTTTCCCGAATTAGCTCTTCATCTTCAACGATCAAAACCCGACCAACCCGTAAATCCGGGCGTACATTAGGTGCATTCGACGTTAATGCAAGCGGCATGAGATTCACCGACTCCAGGTGATTTTCAAGGCAATTCTATCATTGGGTAAGTCTGTTGTATCTTTAGATACTCTTTAGGTATAAACCCTCAGGAACCCAATTTAGATTGCATTCAATAGGGATTGTCATTTATCAATGGGGCAGCGATCGCACCAAACTGCACTTATATAATCTAGTGGCAGTTGTTTGTTATAGGGAAATAGCTAAACCAGTTGAACGGTCGCCGGAAGCCGAACATGGGGAGAGAAAACGTTGACGACTGGAAGCCCCCAAGAATTGATCTCCCATCAACCATCTGGATTTTGACGATCGATGAATGGTTGATTAACTGCTGACCAGGCTGTCTGTGGGGCTCACTAACAATTGAGTTGAGGCCGATCTTGAATCGGTGCCTTGCGTCCTGATTGTGCCGTGCTACCCACACCTTATCCTTCGCGATCGCACCGCCTTTTGTCAACTCCTCACTTTACTGTTGCCAACACAGAATTACCCCCCAAGTTGATCCCAACAAGAGGAGCGTCTGCCTCCATAAACCAGCTATAAGATTTGCCATCCTTGAATGCGCCATTCGCCGTCTTGCCGCACCAGATTGTACTGAACTTTTAAGTCATCAGTTTGGGCTGCCCCATCGACTTTGCCATTGCGATAGAGTTCGACGGTTTCTTTCACTTGGGCCACAATCGTTGCTTGGTCGGGGTTTGTGGCAGCGGGTGGGGCCGTAGGGCTAGCGGGCGTACTTGCTGCGGGTGCGGGGCTGGCGGTGGCTGCTTCTGCCGTTGGGCTAGGGCTTGATGTTGGCGGCGGTGCCTCACTGGTTGCGGGAATGATCTGGCCATTGGCCAGCAATTCCACAGTTTCGACTTTCACTTCGTGCTTGTAGTCTCGGTAGGTGCCATCGCGCTTGGCTTCGGTGGCGGCGGCTTGCCATTCGGCTAGCTTGGCCCCAGTTAAGATCTTTTCTAAGTCCGTGGCTTCGTAGGTTGCGCCCATGGCTTTGGCTTTGGTGCTCAGCCATTGTTCAATCAACTGCTGCGCTGTTGTGGCGTCTAGAACCTCGACTTTGGTTGGGATTGGGGTGTCATCGGGTAAGGAAACCAAGGGTTGGTCGAGTTGCACGAAGGGGCGATCGCTGGCTTGAGCGTTGGGCTTGAGGGAGGTTTGCCAGGTGCGGAACAGCCAGGCCCCCAGGCCACCAAATAACACAACGCAAAACAGCAACGCCAGCGGCATGAGCACTTTAGGAAAACTGCGATTTGGCGTGGGGCGATCGCTACGACGGGGGCGTTTTCCGTCTCGCCCAGTTCCATTTTGGGGTGCGCGATTGCGGGTCGGTGGTGGCGGTGGCGGCGTATCGCGGATTGCTTCCGGTTCGCTGTCGGGTTGGGGGTCGCGTTCTGCCGTAGAGACTCCTCCGGTAAAGCGCTCTTCGGTGTCGAGGGTGGCGGTGGCTGAGCGGGAGGCAATGCGGGCACGGGCGGCGGCGATTAAGGCTTCGCGATCGCTGAGGGGTTCTGTGGCGGTGTAAGCTGCACGGGCGGCAACGGGTTCCAGGGGTTCTGGGGTTGGGGTGGTTTCCAGGATGGGGGCCGGGGTGGCAACGGGCGATCGCAAGGCTGGAGCTAGGGCCGGGGTGTAAGCAGGTTCCGGGGCCGCAACTTCCTCGGGCAGCGCTTCTAGATAGGTTTGCACATGGGGGTCAGCAAAATACTCTTTTAAGGACAGCCGACACTCTGCAAGATCCCGGAAATGGGGGAAGACCTCATCATGGAACCATTGCTCAGCGTACAAGCACAGCCCCGGCAGCAGATCCGGCGAGTCATAGGAATGTTGCCGAATGAACTCAATGGAATCATACTCTTGACTCAGTTCTAGGGAGCGGCTGGCTTCATCTGTTTGGCCCAGCAGTAACGAACAAATAGCCCGTTCCAAAAAGACATCTTGGCGATTGGTGAGCGGTGCCAGAAATTGCCCTGCTTGGTGCACCAGTTCGGGATAGCGCTCGGCGAAACCTCGGGCCATTAAAGCATAGACGGCGAGATAGGTGGCCACGGCGGAGGGGCGACTCGCTTCCCGACAAAAAAGGGTTTGTTGTTCTTCGGCAGTCAGGTAACTACGTAGCTGCTGGATAAATTTGAGGAAATCGTCAATATTCAACCCGGAGTGATCATCGGCGGTGCCATCAATCCCGCCGCGATCGCGCAGCATATCCTGCAAGAGTTCCAGCCCGGTTTGTCGGCCTTCTAAGCCTTCCGGGGGGGCGGCTAACAATTCGAGCACGCGATAGGGCCGCAGCCGATAGAGATCAGACTGAATCTCGCCCCGAACATTCACAAACAAGCCTTCGCGCAACAAAAGCTGTTGGCCTGTTTCCAGGGCTTCGGCAGCGTTTTCGTACTGCCCTTGCTGCCACTGTTCCCGGCCTAATTCCAGGCAAGCTAAGGCGACGGTCAGCACGATATCCGAAAAGATGATGGGGTCACTGTAAGGTTGACTCAAGCTGGCGCTGCCCCCGGTCAAAAAGGGCCGCCCTAACTTCAAAACCAGCTCGTATTCACCCAATTCTTGCAAGATAAGCAGCGCCCCAATAAATTGGTTTTCCTCAATCTCAACGCTGGGAGTGTGATTATCGTGCAGGTCTAAATCATTGGCATGGGTGAAGGTTTCCGTTGAGTCGTCTCCACCCAGATCGGGCGACATTTCATAGGTTCTGGCCAGAAAACGCGCATCGTAGCGGCGACGGGCGGCGGGGTCAGAAAGAACTGCATAAGCCTGGTCAATTAATTGTTTGCGAATGGCGATCGCGGCATCTGAGTATTCCCGCCGGGGCAACTGCAAGGTGCGATCGCGATGGGCTTGTCGCAACTGGTCACTCGTCGCCTGAATAGGTAGACCTAGAATTCGATAATAGTCAAGCGGAATACGCACGATACACTTCCCCAACGGTAAGAAGTAAGGTTAAGCTATGGTAACGCCTTATAGAAGTCTGTCAAGGCATTGTGTGACAGCGGTTGTTTGACAAAGTGGAAGTTTACACCCAGGATTGGCAAAAACTTTCACTCAGCAACATAACTCTAGGAAAATTGTTCAAACGTCTTCACGATTAGGATAAGTCGATGGTTCAAGAGAGAACAGTCCCAGTATTTCATGCAGCACCGGCGAGCATTTCCCGCGAGGAAGGGTTGTTACTCTACGAAGACATGATACTCGGTCGTTTTTTCGAAGATAAGTGCGCCGAGATGTATTATCGCGGCAAAATGTTTGGTTTTGTCCACCTATACAATGGCCAAGAAGCGATTTCGACCGGCGTGATCAAGGCGATGCGCCCCGGCGAAGACTATGTGTGTAGCACCTATCGGGATCATGTCCATGCGTTGAGTGCTGGGGTGCCCGCGCGGAATGTGATGGCGGAACTCTTTGGGAAAGCGACCGGGTGTAGCAAAGGCCGGGGTGGTTCCATGCACCTTTTTTCTGCCGAACACAAGCTGCTGGGCGGGTTTGCGTTCATCGGCGAAGGGATTCCAGTCGCAACGGGGGCTGCATTCCAAAGCAAATATCGGCGGGAAGTCATGGGCGACGAATCCGCCGATCAAGTTACTGCCGCGTTTTTTGGCGATGGCACGACGAACAATGGCCAGTTTTTTGAATGCCTGAACATGGCGGCGTTGTGGAAGTTGCCGATTTTGTTTGTGGTGGAAAACAACAAATGGGCGATCGGGATGGCCCACGATCGCGCCACTTCCCAGCCGGAAATTTATCGGAAAGCCAGCGTCTTTGGGATGCCAGGAGTCGAGGTGGATGGCATGGATGTTTTGGCTGTGCGGGCTGTAGCCCAAGAGGCTGTCGCCCGTGCCCGCGCCGGAGAAGGCCCAACCTTGATTGAGTGTTTGACCTATCGATTCCGGGGCCACTCCCTGGCTGATCCGGATGAGTTGCGCTCAAAGGATGAGAAGGAATTGTGGTTTGCACGGGATCCAATTAAGAAATTTGCGGCTTACTTGATTGAACAGAATTTGGCCAATCAAGATGACCTGAAAGCGATCGAAAAGCGGATTCAAGCGGTGGTTGAAGAAGCGGTGAAGTTTGGTCTAGAGAGTCCAGAGCCAGAAGCCCACGAACTGCGGCGGTTTATTTTTGCGGAAGATGAATAGCCGCTGGTCTGCGGTTTGGGGCTCTTGTTGTCACCGGGAGGTCGGGGGCCGCTGATTGGAGCCCAAGCTTTGGGAAGGGGCGATCGCGCCTTGTAGCTGGTCTTGCCGAGAGGCCGCTCTTACAAGTCGGTTTCGGCGCTGCCGCTGGTCAGTGGTTCTCCAGGACACTTCCTGATGCCGCGGGCGATCGCCTTTCCTCCTCGTTCGTTGCCTTGCCTGCCCCTGCTGGGGAAACAAAAACTCTGTCAGACCTCGCCGCCCTGAAACAATCACTGCTATAGTACAGACAGGGTTGTTAAGTTTTGTTGCAAGTCCCCGCTCAAAATGAACGAACTGAGGGCTGTGTTGGTCTTAAGTCGCAATGCTGCAAACCAGTGGGTTTAGCCTTTATGTATACGCCTGGTTGTACGATGTTGGCTTGGGGGGTAACAGCTTGATTAATTCAGGGCGGAGAATCTGGTGTTAAGTCAGCCTGTTCCGACTCTACGCACCGTGATAACTTAGTGGATGGCGTTGTCCTCAATGAGCTTGAAGTTAAAGCCCCCTTTAAGTCAATGTGACCATTCACTGCTAAGTTTACATTGCTTAATAAACCGTGTCAGTTGGGATAAGGATTGAACAGTGCTCATCTTTGCCGATGAAAATGAGATAAGGTAATTTTTGGCGCAGTTCATGACGTGACTTTCATAACATTAATTGACTTGAGCAACACCAAATTTTTGACAGATTTGTTTTAGCTAAACCACTCTCTGGAGGTGTCTTCCATGTCCATTCGCTTATATGTGGGTAATTTACCTGAAGAATTGAGCCGTCAAGAGCTAGAGGCGGTGTTTGCCGAAGCGGGCGACTCGATTTCGACGAAGCTGATCACCGATCGCAAAACGAACAAGTGCCGAGGGTTTGGGTTTGTCACCGTTAAAACTGACGAAGAAGCCGATGCTTTTATCGAAAAGTACAACGGTCAATTGGTCAAAGAAACTCCAATGAAGATTGAAAAAGCGTTGCCTCGTACAAAAGAGAAGACGGGTGATGAGGCTGCTCCAGTGAGTGCTGGTGGGGCTAACAATCGTCGTAAAGGGAACAACAACAAGTCTAAGCAACGTTCCACGACGACGGATGTGGAAAGCGTTCAGCCCGATCCTCGCTGGGCGAGTGAACTGGAAAAGCTCAAGCAATTGTTAGCGGCTCAGGCGACCAATTCTTAAGCGCTTGGGGCGCACGTTGGCGGATAGCGGGATAGCGCTGGAGGTCAACGAGTGAAACTGCTGTTTGCCGCGCGATCGCCCGCATCCAATTGGAGCTTCAGGTAATTCCCGTGGTCACGCAGTTCAAGCGGAATTCGGTCATGGAATCGATACTTCCAACATATTTAAGCTAAAGCTGTGGGTTCGCCGACAGCTTTTTTATTGGGCACCGTGGGCGATCGCCGCCGAATCGTTCACGGTGCAATGGGAGGATTGACTAGACCCAACTCGGCATTGTGGGCAGGACAACGGATCGATTCCAAATGTGGAAGGGCGGTTGCCGCTGTGGGACAAGCCATGCGGGGTTGCGGTAAGTAAAGTAGGACATGACCCATCAATGGTGGTTGACCCCAAGCGATTCAATGACTGCTAAGCGTTGGGTTAATCAACAGAGAGCGGCGTGCTCTAGCCTACTCTGGGCGCGGGGAACTAAGCGCAATTGTGAATTTCACCCGCTGAGGTAGTATATTCACTTGCTTGCCGCTGATAATATGGTTTGAATTTGTACCTGAAGCTGAAACGTCCGCTTGTTTAATTCATCTGTCCACTTACTCGGAAGTACGAGGAAAACGTCATGGCAATGCAATCGATCTTAACCAGGCTAGCCCCGGTTTCTGCTAGCTTGTTGCTGCTCTTTGGTGGGGTGGCGATGGTGCCTGTGGTGACGGCGGCGGATAGTGCGATCGCCCAAACAGCCAAACCAGCGAAGAAAAAAATCGCGATCGTTGATTTTGACTTTGCCAACACTGGGGATTCGAGCTATTGGTATTCCTATCGGGGCACTGGTGCTGCCCGTGGCATTAGCGAAATGTTGATTAACAAATTGGTGAACGACGGAGCGTATACCGTCGTTTCGCGCAGTGCCTTGGAAAATTTATTGCGGGAAAAAGGGATCAGCGGCCCCATTGATGAGTCTAAAGCGGTGATGATTGGCAAGGAATTGGGGGTTGATACCGTCATTGTTGGGACGGTGACTCGCTTCAATGTGGAAAAGCGTAGTGCTGGCGGTAGCCTCTTTGGAATTGGGGGTGGCTCGGATACAACCAAGGCCGTGGTGCAATTGGCGGTGAGAGCCGTCAGCGTTCAAGACCAAAGCATTATTGCGGCGATGGAAGGCTTGGGAAATGAGGAAAGCAGCAGTGGTCGTGGGTCTGTCTTTGGCATTGGAGCCAGTTCTAGCAGCAGTGGTTCAGATGAGTTGCTGAGCCAAGCGGCGGAAAAAGCTGTGGCCAATGTGGTGACGCAAATGAAGCAAAAGCTGTAGGCTTCAGTTCAAAGTGGGCTTAAGCAGAAGCCTGAGACTTGGTTAACCATCGAAGCAACCTGGATCAGGCCGCTCTATTGGGAGGCGGATCCAGGTTTTTGCTTGGGTGCAGTTTTAGGAACCGGGGGTGAGGTAATCGAGGAGGCGATCGCCGGAATCTGCGCGGATCAGGCCCACCACGACATCCGGCAAGGCAACTAAGCGGGGATAAACCAGATAGCGCGGTTCCCACCGGGGTTGAAATTTTTCCTTGAATTGGTGCAAACCCTTGAAGTTATAAAACTGGTTCAGGTGTTCAAAGAAATAATTCAGTCCTTTTTCCACCTGTTGGGCATCAGGGGTTTTGCCAACTCCCGCCAAGGGCGACAAACTGAAGTTGAAGCTGTCATAACCCAGGTGTTGGAAATGTTGAAACAGGGACACAAACAAAAAGTCCATTGTGCCTTTTTCGGCTGTGTCGCGATGGCGCATTAAATCGACTGTTACTTCTTGTCGCTGATAGCCGTTCATGACGTTGGCGAAGGCGATCGGCTTGCCGTGGGAATCGTATACGACCCCGACGTAGCAATCTTGCAAATATTCGGCGTGAAACCAGCCAATGGAGAAGCGTTTCTCTGCGCCTTGTTTCGCCTGAAGCCACTCGTCGCTCACGGGTTTGAGCTGTTGGAGTAATTCCTGACTCAGCGGGGGTTCGTAGATCTGAACTGTGTGTCCAGTTTTGGTTAAGCGGTTGATCGCGGTACGGAGGTTTTGATTTGCTTTGCCCTTGAGGGAAAAGTTGGCGAGATTCACGATCGCCTCTTCGCCGATTTGAATCCGCTGAAACCCCAAAGAATCGTATAGGGGCAGGCTGTCGGGTAAGACTTCGTAGAAAACGGGAAACCAATCGTTGCGATCGCAAAATTCGCTGAAAGCCATGATGGTTTCTAAGCGCTCGGCTTCTGGCCCAATGGGATCACCGAGGGCAATAGCTGATCGCCCCTTGGCCACGTAGGCCACAACACTTTGGCCGGTGGGGCTGAAGTAGTAGGATTTGTCATTGAGTAACGCCAGTCGGGCGAGGGCCGTTTGGCCATAGCGATCGCTTAATTGACGCGCTTTTTGGCGATCGGTGAGAGTGGCCGGATCGCCCCGCACCAGGACAGGCCGCAGCAGCATCCACAGGGCCACCAGCAGGGTAGACGCACCAATGACATAAATGGAGTTAGCAAAGAACGTGGCAAATTGGCCTTGGGGCTCCAGCCCCGCATTGTCCTCCGCAAAAAACATGGCCAGGGTTTGCTCAATGGCCGACAGCAGTCCAAAGTCAATTGGCTGACCATCTACCTTGAAATGCCCATCCAGAACATAAAATCCGGCGGTGCCATAGGCCAGGGTAAAGAGAATCGCCACGAGCAAGACTCGAATCCCTTGGGCTAAGGATGGGCGATCGGACTGGGCGGTAAAGACTGAGCGGAGTAAAAACAGTTGAATTAAAACGATACTCGCCAGAATACATTCTTCGTAGTCCAAGCCTTTGATGAGATGGCTAATGATCGAGAGAATCAAGAGGGCGATCGCTAACCACCAGGCCACCCGCTTTCGCCGCAACAAATTAACCGCCAGCATGAGAAAGGCAAACCCAGCTAAGGCCGCAAAAATCCGCCCACTGGCCCGGATGTAGAACGGCAGCAGCAAGCTTTCAAGCACATTGCGGCGACCGGGCAAACTCGGCGTGACGGCAGAAAGTAAATTGACGACTCCCATCGCCGTTGTGAGCAACGCCACACTCCACAACCCAAGTTGGGTGCGCCATTTTAACTTGCCGATGGTGCGCTGACCGAGGAGCGGAGCCTGAGGCTTCATGCTTTGAGACCCTATGATTTTGAAGGTGATTTTGAAGAGGAATGGGACGCTTGTTCAGCCAGCTTAAATTGCCGACCGACAAAGGCGAGGGAATCGCTGAGATGTTTGTGCCAATAGTTCCAGCCCACATCAGCCCCGACAATACCATGCCCCCCCGGAAAAACATGAAACTCATTAACGATGCCAAGCTGGTCTAAAACGGTGTGAAACTGTTGGGTGGCGGTGAGATACTCCTGGTCTTCGCTGCCAGCATCAAGATAGACGCGCAAGGCTGTTTGCTGGGCTTTGGGCAGTTGTTTGACAAACACTTGGGGGCTATTATTGGGGCCACTCTCGTCCTTAAAGTAGCCGCTGTGGCTGAAGAGGGTGTGAAATTGGTTGGGATGTCGCAGGCCAATGTTAAAAGCGCCCCAAGCCCCGGAAGACAAGCCACCGATCGCCCAAAATTGTGGCCCCTCCAAGGTTCGATAGCGGGACTTCACAACATTGACGAGATCGGTGCTGATGAGGCTGGCAACCTTCCCGTTTGGCCCATCATAGTAATCCGGATCATAGAAGGGGCTGCTCCCCCGGCGATCGCTGCCATCCGGTGTAATCACAATTGCGGGCGGCAGGCGGTGCTGTTGATACAGTTGATGCAAAACAGAGGTGAGCTTGGCTTTCGTTTCGTAATCGGTGGCATCCCCGTGGCCCCCATGCAACAGAAAAATCACAGGGAAGCGTTTGTGGGGTTGGCGGTTGTACTGGGGCGGCAAGACCACACCATAGGTGCGCACCTCATTCATCGCCGGACTGTCAAAGGTGACAAGCTGAAAGTTAAGGCCGGTGTTGGCCATTGCCTCTGGCGGGTCAAGCTGGGGTGCCCCGGCCACAAAGACATACCAATAGCCACCGCCCAAGCCCAGGCCCAGGGCGATCGCGCTACTCATAGCAATTGATTTCAACGGGAATTTCATAATTGTGGTACTGCGTGGGAAGCGTGGGTGTGCACAAAGGTTGCGATCGCGGCATTAACCTGTTCCGGCAGTTCTGCCATGACGGCGTGGCTGGCGCTAGGGAAATGCAAATGCTGGCTGTGGGGGAACTGAGCCGCAACCTCGGCCCCCAGGTGGTAGGGAAACATGGGATCGCGGCCCCCCGTGATGATCAACAGGGGCACCTGGCTGAGGCGATCGGTTTTGCGGTGGGTCAAAAAGTTATAGCCCCAAAAGCTTTCAAAGGCTTGATAGGGAGGCAAATGACGGGGCAGAGGACAGTCTTGCCAATATTGGGCGAGGGGGGGCGATTGGGGCGATCGCGTGAACCATTCCCTGAGCTGCTGCACTTGGGGGTGGTGCCACCAGTGACGGCCACTCCATTTCAGTAATTTCAATGCGGGCACTTCCCACCAGGGCGTGAGGTTATGGGTGCCTCCGGCAATCACAATCAAACCCCGGATGGCGTGTCGTTGTGCCCATTCCAACCCAATTGGCACCCCATAGCTATGGCAGCACAGGATGGGCGTGTGAATGTGGAAGTGGTGGAGTAGTCGGGTCAGGTCGCGGCGATAACGGCCTACCGAATAGCGGCGATCGCCCGCCGAAGCCCCGTGCCCCGCCAGGTCAAAGGCCAGCGCCTCCCACCCCTGGTGCTGGGCAAATTCGTATTGCGATCGCCAATTCAAGCAATTACCCAAGCCCCCGTGCAAAAAGACCAGGGCTGGGGCTGTGCCAGGAGTATAGGCAACTCGGAGCCGCACCGACTGGCGCAAAACGACTGTTTGGGCCGTATCCATTGAGGAGAGTGATGACATTCCCGTTGTCCTAATAAGTTAAGAATCAACGCGCATCGGTGAATGACAGAGTTGGATCAATTGTGGGAGAACTGACCGTTTAGACCAGCTACAGCACCCCAACGTTCAATGGGGACGGGCCGCGCTAGCCGAAGCGGTGAGCTGTTTGGGTCAAATTTAAGGAGGCCCAGCCGGAACTGGCCTGGAATTATTGTACCTAGATTGGCGATCGCTGGGTCTACAGCCATCCTGGCGCTAGGCGGAAAGGCCAGCTAAAGTCTGAGTGGCAACGGCTTGGACAAAGTTCGCCAAAATTTTGAGGCCGATGGTGGAAGATTTTTCCGGGTGGAACTGAACGGCCATCAGGTTATCGCGGGCGATCGCCACGGTCACCGTTTGACTGCCGTGGGTGGTGGTCGCAGCGGTCACCGTTGGGTCGGTGGGGGCTGCATAGTAGGAATGCACGAAATAGACCCACGGATCCGCCGCAAGGTCGCGCCATAGGGGGCAGGTGGGCTGGGTCACGGTCAACTGGTTCCACCCCATGTGGGGAATGGTGATGGTGGGTTCAGAGCGAAACCGCTTGACGGTGCCTGGAATAATGCCTAAGCCTGGTTCGGTGCCTTCTTCGCTCGCGTCAAACAAAATCTGTAAGCCTAGACAAATGCCCAGAAAGGGTTTGCCTTGGGCGATCGCCTGTTTGATGGGGGCTTCCAGGTGGCGCGATCGCAAATGTTGTACGGCTGGGTCAAACGCCCCCACACCAGGTAACACAATTGCGTCTGCCGCTGCCAAATCTGCCGCTGCATCTGTGACCAGGGTGGTGGCTCCGGCCTTTTCCAGGCCCTTACAAGCCGAGTGCAAATTGCCCATGTCATAGTCAATGACGGCGATCGTTGGCATAAATGGTAGCCTCACCATGACTCTACGCCTAGCATTGTAGTCGGTATTGGGGGGCGTGCTGCATCCACTGACAGGGGCGCGGCGTTAGCAGTGTTGCGCCAGGGCTGGATTTTGCGATCGCAAAAAGCGAATCATTTGCTGATCTTCACCGCGAATGTGGTGAATCATCCAATCGGCTAAGACCTGGGTAATATCATCAGGCGTGCAGGGTGTTTGGGTGTCTAATTTCAGGAGCAGTTGGCGAACTTTTGCGGTTAGTGCGAGATGGGTATTGCAGTGAATTTCGTAGTTGGGATAGTTGTAGGCGCGCATCAAATCTTCTTCCATCGCAAAGTGCGCTTCGGCTTGGGCGGCGAAGTCCTGGAGTTGTTGTTGCAGCCAGGGGCGATCGGGGCATTGCTCCAGAGCCGCAGCATGAATTGTATTGACGATCGCAAACAAAGCAAGATGTTGCTGGTCAATTTCTCGATGTCCGGTGGAGTATTCGTCCTGCCATTGTGCGATCGCCATAAATCTCCTTTGTTGCGCCAAGCCCATCGGATTTAGTTGCAGTCTTATTCCCAGCCTGTCGTTCTCAATTCTGTTAATTTTTCCCATTGAATTAACCAGAACAAGCACCGTAAAATAAAACGTTGTAAAAATTAATGATACCCAAAAAAGCTGGTAAAACAATCGTTTGAGCTAAAACCCTGCGACCAAGAAAAACAGCAGAATCAGCACAATGACAACATCAGGACTGCCAAACAATAAATCGATAATCTATGTTGTGGTAGGGGAACGGCAAAAGATTTTCAGACTCTTTGAAGCCGCAGGGTTGATAGGAAGAATTCGGGGTTAGGAGCCGCACGAAAAAGCTGCCTCAAGCCCCATGAAAATAATTCCGATGTAAACAAACAGTTCTAATAGGAACAAGGCCGAGATCGCACTTAGCTGCTACGAAAGGGATGTATCATGGGCCTGATACACTAAGCTTAATACATCAAAAAAAGAGTGGAAATATAGGGAGTCAAAGCTCATTACTTAATTCCTGTTCCATAGGCCATAACCTCTACAGCAATAATGCCTTGGCCACTGTTACTGCCCAGTTCTGCCGTTTCAATCCGCACATTGATTAAATGCTTTGCCCCCCAGGCTAGTGCTTGTTCTTGCAGGCGCAAAACAGCCTCCCGGCGACCTCGTTCCAGCAACGTTTCGTAAACTGTAATTCGGCCACCCAGCAAATTCATGAAACTGGCCACAAAGGTTTTGAAATAATCCGACGAAATCACCACACTACCGACAAATAATTCTGCTGCTTGGGCCTGGGGAATGGGTGTTTTGGCTCCAATGCAACTGGTCGGGAGTGTTTGCACTTGGCGTTCTCGGTGTTGCAGCGATTGAAAATGTTGCTGCTCGATACGGGTACCGTAGAAATAACCAATTCCGACTAAGATGGCTAAGATGATCAGTCCTTCCATTGCGTTTCCACCTTGGCTATTCCACCTTAACTGCGGTGCCATAGGCCAACAATTCGGCGGCCCCTTGCATCAGGGATGAGGTGGCAAAGCGCACATTGACCACGGCGTTGGCCCCGCGTTGGCTTGCGGCTTGCACCATGCGATCGGTGGCTTCTTGGCGGGCTTCTTGGAGTAGTTCGGTGTAGCCTTTGAGTTCGCCCCCAACCAGATTTTTGAACCCGGCGGCGAGATCCCGTCCGATATGTTTGGCGCGGACAGAACTGCCCTGGACTAACCCCAAATGTTGCACGATGGTTTTGCCCGGAATGGTTTCAATATTCGTCAGAATGATATTAGACCGATGGGAAAGCGAACTGTGGGCCATGCGCTGATTCCTGCGATGGTGAAAGCATTTGCTACCGTAACCTTGACTGGGTGGGTGGGGGCAATTTTATAAGCTTTTTTTTTGAATGGACTAGCGGGAGGCCGGGTTGGGCCGTTGTAAGGCGTAGGGACAAAAGCA
The DNA here is from genome assembly GCA_964475335.1 of uncultured bacterium. Classification (GTDB taxonomy): domain Bacteria; phylum Cyanobacteriota; class Cyanobacteriia; order Leptolyngbyales; family Leptolyngbyaceae; genus CAYYWG01. The sequence continues at coordinate 373,430 of CAYYWG010000001.1, read as the reverse complement.
AAGCGTCGATGGGGCGGGCAGGGCGGTGGGTGTGTGAAGAACTATCTGAGGATGATGGGATGGGGGGCCGGGTGTCGATTTTAAAGCTATCAATTGCTAAAGCTGTTAGTTCTTCAGGAGGGCGGATGGTGGGGGCAAGGTGCAGGGGGCGGTGCGAAGTGGCTGGGGGTAACCCAGATTGGGTATGGCCTAAGTGCGGAGCAATGCAGTTGATGCGGTGCAGCTTGAATGACAATTTTTACTACTGTTGTGTGGCCTGAGTCGTGTATGCCATTTAATGCTTTGTTGCATAAGATTGCAGATTGTGTGAGTGCAACGTTGGGGTTGCAAATTCGTCCGCAAGATCACGCTGCTTTTGCGACGTTGGTGGAGGAACGCCGACTGGCGCTGAAGGTTTCCCTTGAGCAGTATTATGGCTTGTTGCAACAACAGTTGCTCTGGCCGCAGTGGGGGCGGGGGGGCGACTTGCAATCGGAATGGCACGTTTTGGCGACGCGGCTGACGGTGTGCGAGAGTTATTTTTTTCGCGATCGCCAGCAAATTGCTTTACTCCAACAACGGATTTTGCCGGGTTTAATTGCCCAAAAACGGGAGCAGGCGGGGCCTCATAAACCCACCTTGCGGCTGTGGAGCGCGGGGTGTGCGACGGGGGAAGAAGCTTATTCTCTCGCAATTTTGTTGCGCGAACTGTTGCCCGATTGGGCCAACTGGGCCATTCAAATTATTGGAACTGATATTAACCCAGACTGTATCCAGCGGGCGCGGCGGGGAGCCTATGGGCAGTGGTCGTTTCGGCAAGTGGAACCGGAGCGGCAACGGGGCTATTTTGATCATGTGCCGCCGGAATGGGTGGTGCGGGCATCGGTGCGGCAATGGGTGCAGTTTGATGTGGAGAATTTATTGGGCGATCGCCGCTTACAGCCTGGGTTGGATTTGCACAATTTTGACCTGATTGTGTGTCGCAATGTGTTCATTTATTTTCAGCCCACTGCGATCGCCCAGGTGTTGCAGCGGTTTCATGGGGCGTTGGTGCCGGGGGGCTATTTGTTAACGGGCCACACTGAATTACATGGCCAAAATTTGCGTCCGTTCCAGAGTTTCGATTTTCCTGAATCTTCGATTTATCAACGGCCTTTGGTTGCGCCAGCGGTGTTGCCCCTGGGGCAGGCGAACGGGCCGGAAAACCAGGTTCAGCCTCCTTCGGCCTCGGCGGCGATCGCCCTGACTTTGGCGCGTCCGGTGGCCCTGGCGCGTCCGGTGGCTTTGTCACGTCCAACCGCCTTGCCGACCGTGGCTCCCAGCCCCAACCCGGAGGCTGTGCCAGAGTGGCTCCAAACGGCCCAATCGCTGTTTGAACAGGGGGACTATGCTCAGGTGATTACCTGGTTGCAACACCACCAGGCCCAGCCCCACGAGTTTGAACGGCTCATGCTGTTGGCCCATGCCTACGCGAATCAGGGGGCCTATGAGGCTGCGCGATCGCATTGCCAGGAGGGAACCCAACTCCGACCCCTGGCCACAGAACCCCTGGCCTTGTTGGCTCATATTGCGGATGATATGGGCGATCGCGAAACTGCTAAACGCCATTGGCAACGGGTGATTTATCTGGAGCCAGAGCGCGTGTGGGCTTACTTGAACCTGGCCGAACTCTATGCCCAGGAGCAAAACACCAGTCGGGCTGAAACCCTGCGACGTTCTGCTTTGCGGCTGTTGGAGCAGTTGCCGCCCGATGCCTATGTTGATCCCCAACAGCAAATCACGGTGGCTGCTTTGCGGGCTCAGTTGCTCTAACCCAGAACGATGGCCGCGTGGCCGTGCTGGCTGGGGCTGCGGGGAGAAGACCCTGGGGTGATGGAAGCTGGGGGCCAAAGGGCCAACGTTAATTTTTTGCAGCAGCCTGCTACTGTGGTGGATTTCTGGGGCATCTTACGGATGCCAGAGACAAGGTAGGCGTTGGCTCTATGCTAAGTTTCCCTGACATGGTTGAGTTTCTCTGCGGCCCGATCGCGGTGGTCTGCGTAGAATTGACGAGTCTGGGATGGTCGTTGGGCCATTGCCCTCGTGTTGGGTGGGGCAGGGCCACAAGGCGATTGACGGATGCCGGGGGGCGATCGCTACGGCTGGTCTGGCAGCGGGCTGGGGGGCTGGCGCTGGCCCGTCGAATCTTGATTTGGGCGCGACTGAACGACGGCTTCATCGTTTTCTAAACCCTCTTTCCACAGGGCACTTGCAGCTATGGCGGATATCCCTTATCTCATGTTCAATTTGCACGGCCATCGTTACGGGGTCGCGGCGATCGCGGTTGAAGAGGTTTTTTTGCTACCCGAAATTTATACGACGGCCCAGTTGCCTGCCCCTTTTGTGGGGGTACTCAATCTGCGGGGTCGCATTCTGCCCATTGCCGACCTCAGCTCGTGGTTGGGCCATCCTTCCCAGCCTTATACCCTGAATGACTGTCTGATTGTCTTGGTGCGGGAGGGGCAACAAATTGGAATTTTGGCCAATGAGGTCTTGGGCATTGAACCGATGACCCCAAACCAGTGGGCAACGGCCCCCACCACGGCCACGGACGCGACTACGGGGACCCTGGTGCGAACCCAATTTGCCACCTTGGACGGCCAGCTATTGTCTTTGCTGGAGGCGGAGGAGTTACTCCTGCGGTTGAGCGATCGCCTGCAACCGGAAGCCTTACCCCCGTTGCCAGGGTGGGAGCCAGGGGCGGAGGGGCCAGCGACGATCGCCACTCTCCCAATGCTAGCCACAGCCCTGGTCAGGACAAATTCCGCCACAGAGCAAACCATCCTGCAACAACGGGCTGCGAGTTTGCGATCGCCCGTCCAGGAAGACAGCACCACTGGCCAACTCTTTTTCGCGATCGTCCAATTACGGGATGAATACTTTGGCCTAGATGTGAGTATCATCGACGAGTTTACAGACATTCGCACCCCCACTCACATTCCCTGTGCCCCGCCCCACATCATCGGCAACATGAACTTGCGCGGCGAAATCTTAACCCTGGTGGATATCAGCCATATCTTGAATTTGCCCCAGGGCGATCGCTCGCAGCGACGGAAGGCCGTGGTGGTGCGGTTAGACGATGTGATTGCGGGAATTGTGGTGGATGACGTTTTTGATGTGGTGATGGTCAGTCCCACGGATTTGCGGCCTGTTCCGATCGCCGTCCGCACGGCCCATGACATCTACTTACGCGGCATTGCTCCGTACCATGACCGCACCATGACGGTCTTGGATTTGCCCAACATTTTGACGCAGGGTGAACTTGTCGTAAACGAAACTACTTGATTGTGTTGATTAGGAGAGATTATGAGCGATCGCAAACCCTGGAGACTCCGCACTTGGATTTTGATGGGCTATTCCATTCCCATCACGGCGTTGGTCGTTTCCGCCGCGACCACCATTTTTAACGTTAGCCAATTGCAACAACGTGCCCAAGAACTGGATCGATCGCGCAGCGTGGCCGTGGAAATTGGCGTGATTGATAATGCCAGCGGTGTAATGAGCCGAGCTGTGCGGGGCTATTTGCTCGATCAACGATCGCGCTTTTTACAAACCTTTCAGCAGGGCCAATCTAAAACGCAGCAAGCGCTGAACAAGCTTGATCAGTTGATCGTGGTGAGCGACCAACAACAGCGCCTAGAAGAGTTGCGGCGAGTCTTGCAAGATGTGGAAACACTCAATCTCAGCCTGTTGGATTTGGCCAAGCAAGGCAAAGTCGCCCGCGCGGTGCAGGAGTGGAAAGCCAGCATCAACCAGACCAAAATTGACGATCTCATGCAAGTGATGGGCGAAATCAAAGCCGTGGAAGACAAAATTGTGGCGGCGGACGAACAACTCCAGACGGAAGCCCTGAACAATTTACAAGTGGTGGTAGTGGTGGCGACCTTTATTTCGATCATGGCCTCGGTGGCGATCGGGCTGTGGATCATTGCGAAAGCCTCTCGCCAAATGAATAGTTCCGCAACGGTGATTGCCAGTTCTGCCAGTCAAATTGCGGCTAGCGTGGAAGAACAGGAACGCACCACCAGCCAACAGGCCGCATCGGTGAACGAAACGACTGCCACGATGGAACAATTGGGTACGTCGTCACGGCAATCGGCGGAACAGGCCGAAGCTGCTGCTGCCGGTGCGAGACAGGCCCTCACCTTGGCGGATGGGGGCACCCGCGCGGTGGAACGGACGCTAGCTGGGATGGCCACCCTACGGGAAAAAGTAGGGGCGATCGCTGACCAGATTTTGCGCCTCAGCGAACAAACCAACCAAATCGGCAATATTTCGAGTTTGGTCAGTGATTTGGCCAACCAGACCAACATGTTGGCGCTAAATGCAGCCGTGGAGGCGGTGCGGGCCGGGGAACATGGCAAAGGGTTTGCGGTAGTTTCCAGCGAAATTCGCAAACTAGCTGACCAAAGTCGCCAATCGGCAGACAAGATTAATGCTCTCGTGGCGGATATTCAAAACGCGATTAACGCGACGGTGATGGCAACCGACGAAGGCACCAAAACCGTAGAAGCGGGCGTGCGAATTGCGGATGAAACCGCCGAAGCCTTCAATGGGGTGGCCGATGCCGTGAACAATGTGGCCCTGAACAATCAGCAAATTTCCCTCAACATTCAACAACAGGCGACGGCTGTGCAACAGGTGGTGGAAGCGATGAATAATCTCAACTCTGCGGCCAAGGAAACGGCAACGGGGATCACCCAAATCAAAGTCGGTACCCAACAACTGAATTGTGCGGCCAAAGATTTACAGACTGTGATTTAGACCCTGGAATTGCCACTGGGGTTGTTTGCGGGCTGCGCGATCGCGACCTTTCACCTTAGTCCTGAAAATTTGCCATGAAAATCGACGACGAGGATCTGCGCCTTTTGTTCAAAACCACCAGTGAGGAGCGTTTGCAAATCATTGATGAACAACTGCTGCACCTAGAAAAACATCCGACTGACCAGGCTGCGATTGAAATCATTCTGCGGGAAGCCCATTCCCTCAAAGGTGATAGCAATATGCTGGGGCTGAAAGACCTGGGCACCCTGGCCCACCACGTTGAAGCGATTTTGGGCGAAGTTAAACGGGGGGAAGCCCTCTTTTCCGCTGCGCTGGGCGATCGCTTGGCGAGTGCGATGCTGGCGATCGCTCAATTGGTGCAAACGGCTGTCACCGGTGAATCCCCTACTATCCATCCGGTGCAGGCATTGGCCAATCTGTTGGGGCAGATCCCATCGCTGGAACTGCCGTTGTCGGAACTTGCGGTGCCCTCCCCGCCGCCCCCAGCAGACGCGATCGCCGCAGATGAGGCTGAGTCAATTGCGGTGGTCTTTTCCCCAGCGGTGCCTGCGGTTGGTGCGGCCCCAGAACTGAGTCCTGCGGGGCGACTCCCCAGCGGGGCGGCCCCTGCCGAGGCCACAGGTTCCAGTGGCTACCACATTGAAACGATCCGCGTTCCGACCCAAACCCTGGATAAACTCATGACCTACGCTGGGGAATTGACGGTCACGGAAGGGCGGATTAATCATCGCTTGGCGGATATTCGGGCGATCGCCCAGTTGCACGATGACTGGAGCCGCGACCTCCTCAAACAGCGGTTTTTGGCAAGCCAACAGGCAACGGTGGCTACCCCTGGGCCAAGTCCAGATGCCTTTCGCGATCGCAGCGAACAATACCTGGAAAAACTGGGCCAACTGGTCAAACAACTGCAAAGCACCATTTCTGAAGACAGTACCCGCCTCGAAGCCATTAGCAACGACTTAGAAGCAGGCATTCGCACCCTGCGGTTGCTGCCCCTCTCGACGTTGTTTAACTTGTTTCCACGGTTGGTGCGGGATCTGGCTCGCCAGGAAGGGAAACACGTTGAGTTGGTGATTGAAGGCGGCGAAACCCAGGCGGATAAGCGCATTTTGGAGGAAATGAAAGATCCGCTGATGCACATTATCCGCAATGCGATTGATCATGGCCTGGAAACTCCTGCCGAGCGCCTCCAACAGGGCAAACCCCCGACGGGAACAATCTATCTACGCGGCTACCAAACGACGACGAGCATTGTGCTAGAGATCCGCGATGATGGCCGTGGCCTCGATACCGATGCCATCAAAGAAACGGCCATGCGTCGGAATCTGTATCGCTGGGACGATCTGGAATCGATGGCCCCCCACCAAATCCATGCGCTGATCCTGAGTTCGGGGTTTTCTACCCGGCAGATGGTGACGGAAATTTCGGGCCGGGGGGTTGGGTTGGATGTCTTGCGGGCCAAGGTCGAAGCCTTGAAAGGGGAAATTGCGATCGCCTCGACCCCTAACGAAGGGTGTACCTTTCGGATTCAACTCAGTACCAATCTGGCGGCGGCCCATGTCTTGTTGGTTGGGGTGCAAAACCACACCTATGCGATTCCCGTTGAAACGGTGAAAACCACCTGCCTTGTGCGCCTGGAACAGATTTTTATGGTCGAAGGGCGGCCCACTATCCAACACGATGGCCAACCGATTTCGGTCGCGCCTCTGGCCGAATTATTGGAACTGCCCCCCGTTCCCTCGACGAGCAAAATGACGAACTCGACGGCGCTGTGCTGTGTGCTGGTGCAAGTTGGGATGGATTGTCTGGGGGTGTTTGTTGATGCCTTGCTGGATGAACAAGATGTGGTGTTAAAAGCCCAAAGTAAACTGTTACAACGGGTGCGAAACGTATCGGGGGCAACGATTTTGGGGGATGGTTCGGTGTGTATGGTGCTCAATCCGCGCGATCTCATCCAGTCGGCGCGGCGCAGTCCGGTGGCGTTGAACCCAACCCAAGCTGCAACTGCGACCAAACGGCGATCGACCATTTTGCTCGTGGAAGATTCCATTGCAACCCGCACCCAAGAAAAACGGATTTTGGAAGCGGCGGGCTATGAAGTGGTGACGGCAGTAGATGGGGCCGATGGTTGGAGCAAGTTAACGTCACGGGCGTTTGATGCGATCGTGTCAGATGTGCAAATGCCAAATCTCAATGGCTTGGAATTGACTGCTAAAGTCCGAGAACACCGAGAATACAACGATATTCCAATTATTTTAGTGACGACGTTGGCCAGCGAAGAAGATCGGCAACGAGGGGCCGAAGCGGGGGCCAATGCCTATTTGACGAAAGGGAGTTTTAAGCAAGACATTTTGTTAGAAACCTTAGAACGTCTTATCTAGCGTCAAGGGCGATCGCCCAGTATTCAACCCGGCTTAATGCTCATGTCTGACCCTCTTTTGATCACAACCTTTACAACGTGGAAATCAACGCAACAATCAAATTCTTCCGATGATTTAATTGCCGCCTTACTCCATCACAAACGGTTGCCGATGACTGCTCATTTACTCCGTCAGTTACCTGTGCATTTTCGCTTAGCACCCCAGCAGGTCATTACGACGGTGGAAATAATTCGACCAGCAGCAGTGATTTGTTGTGGCATGGCAGAAAAACGATCTCATTTAACCGTTGAAATACAGGGCCACTTTCAAGGTGAAACCTTCTACACATCTGTCGATCTTCAGGCATTAGTCCGGCGACTGCCCCACACCACGATTAGTGATAATGCAGGTCGCTTTGTCTGCAATTATTTATATTATCGATTGCTAAAATATTTGCGATCGCGAGACTCATCGATTCCCTGTATTTTTGTCCATGTCCCAATCCTAACTGAGGAAAATCGCAGTCATATCATGCACGATTTTGATCATCTATTGCAACAAATTAGCCGTATGCATACCACTGTTTATCACTAAGGTACGATTTGAGATTGACTCCGGAATTTTTCCTGCTCTCGTGTTGTTTGAAGAAAGAAAGTCGCTTCAGATTTATCTTTTACTGCTACTGATCTTTTGCTGAGGGATGGAAGGACGCTACATAACTCAACGCTTGCAGTAGTCTTTCTGGCGTATCCCTGGTTCAAAGGTCGGCTCAATAAGCGGCGATCGCAAAACTATAGTTGGCTGGATGGCGGATTTCTTTCTAGTTGTTAGTGAGGTTGAATCGCCCATGCGCAGTAAATTCTATTCTTTTCTCTTGCTCTTTTCACTTGTTCTACTGGGCTGTTCAATTTTGCTGAATTTTCTATTATTTAATCGGGCTAAACAATACTATGTTGAGTTGAATGGAACCCGGTTAGATCCGGTTGGCTTGAATGTTTATCCCTCTGTTGGGCAGCCGAAGCAGATAAAAGATTTGCTCCGAGTTGTCTTTTTTGGTGATTCGCGCTCAGCAGCTTGGCTACCCCCTTCCCCAAATAAGTTGAAGCCACGACGCTATGAATTTATGAATCGTGGAATTGGCTCTCAAACCTCGATTCAAACTCTTCAACGATTTAGTCAGCATGTCCAACCTTTAAACCCAGATATTATTGTGATTCAGGTGGGTGTCAATGATTTGAAAACAGTCGCCCTTTTCCCCGGACAAGCGGAGACGATTATCGCGAATTGCAAAACTAATATTCGGCAATTGGTTAAGGCGACGAACAGCACAGGGGCGATCGCGATTGTGAGTACAGTTTTTCCCGTGGGGGAGGTGCCGCTGGAACGCAGAGTTTTTTGGTCAGATGCGGTGGAACAGGCGGTGCAATCTGTGAATGACTATATCAAAACGTTGGCCAGCGATCGCGTGATTGTGTTTGATGCGTTCTCCCTTTTGGCAAATGAACAAGGTCGATTGCGGTCAGAATATCGGTTGGATGAGTTACATCTGAATCAGGCTGGATATGCTGCGCTAAATCAAAAACTGGAACCCTTGCTAGAAACAATAAAACTACAGTCAAAGTCAGATAAACGTTAGCCTTTCCCGCTTTTTGGGGATGGTGTAGGGCGGGATCTTAATCCAGATTTGGTCTTATTTGTTTAGAATGAAATTAATGCCTGTTTGTGGATTTCATATTCATTTGATTAAGCAAGTGAGGAGCTTGGCTGATCGATTGCTAATCAATTGAAGGGTGAATTGAACTGTGAATCTGCGATAAATGGGTTGGGAATCGGTTGGGGATGGTCGCTCCTGCGGTGAAGGGGGCGATCGCTGTTCAGGTTCCCGTCTACGATAATGCTGAGACCATTGAGGCCCACGATATGCCAGTCCAGATCATCACTCCCACATCAGCCCAATCATTCAGTACGGGTACCCCGATCGCGATCAACGGCACAGCCAGCAACGATGTTGTCAATGTGCGGATTGGGAGCCCCTATGGGGGCACAGAGTACGTTTTGGGGACGGTCTCCGTGGTGAACGGCGCGTGGCAATCGCAATATGCCTTTAATACGGTGGGGCGGCGGCGGCTGGTGGTGCGGGGGCTGGATCGCAGCGGGAAGGAAGTGGCCAATGCTGCGGTTGAAGTGGAATTGGTGGCGGGGGCGGTGCCCAGTGGCCAGGTTGCGATCGCGAGTCCGGCAAATCAGGCGACGCTAGAACTGGGGTTGCCCGTATTGTTTCAGGGGACGGCGACGGGGGATGTGGCGAATATCCAGGCCCGGACTATGGTGGCGGGAACACCGCTGATTCTGGGGACGATGAGCGTCGTCAATGGCACCTGGGCGTTTAACTACACGTTTAATACGGGCGGCGATCGCCAAATTTTGATTGACGGGTTCGATCGCACGGGGCGATTGTTGGCAACGGCAGGGGTGACGTTTTCCCTCAAGGCGTTCACGCGGATCGGGTCTCCGACCAATGGACAAGCGTGGCGGTTAGAGGTACCAGTGGAGTTTCGGGGGACGACGACTCCGGAGGTGACGAGCGTGCGAATTGTAAGCCCGGTGGGAAATGTGGAATATCCGCTGGGTAAGGCTCCTGTGGTGCAGGGGGCGTGGGCGCTGGACTATACCTTCAATGGGGAGGGCGATCGCACGGTCATTGTCTATGGCTTGAATGGGACGAATGATGTGGTCTCCAGTGCGGTGGTCAAATTCTCGTTGGTGGCGTCGGGGGTCGATCCGAGTGGTCGGTTGGTGATTACGACTCCGCCCAATGCTTCGCTTCATGATGTGAATGCCGCGATCGCCTTTCGGGGGACGGCCACGGGGGATGTAGTCAATCTCCGGATTCGCACTCCCTTTGCTGGCACGGATGTGGTTTTGGGCTCGTTAACCGTGGTGAATGGGACGTGGGGCTTTAATTATGCGTTTAACACTGGGGGAGAACGCAAATTGGTGATTGATGGGTTGGATCGTAGCGGTCAACGGTTGGCCAGTTCCGCAACAACGATTATTTTGCGATCGCCCATTGATCCGGCGGAACCGTTTGGCAATGGTGTGATTGGCATTGAAAATACCAGTCGCATTTTTCGCGATCGGGTGATTCAACTGGCGGCACGATTGCGGACTCAACCGATTTTTCTGATGGCGGCGATGAGTTTTGAAACAGGCGGCACGTTTAGTCCCTCGATTCAAAATCGCTTGAGCCGTGCGACGGGCCTGATCCAATTTTTGCCCAGTACCGCAATTTCCTTGGGCACGTCAATTCAAGCCCTGGCGCAGATGACCGCCGAACGACAATTGGATTTTGTTGAAAAGTATTTCGTGCCGTTTACCGGGCGGTTGAATATTTTGGAAGATGTGTATATGGCCATTCTGTATCCCAGAGCGGTGGGCATGGGGCGTAGTTATGTTCTGTTTCGCAGTCCGTCCGTTGAATATCAGAACAATCGCGGGTTAGATAGCAACTTGGATGGTGCGGTGACGGTGGCCGAAGCGGCGGATCTCGTCCGAAAACGAATCTTGTAACTTTTTGGATCAGTTTTGGGGTGAATTGCGGAATGGCGCGATCGCCCCGTGAAGGAACTTAATGACGTTTTTTGAGGGAGGAAACCCCATGATGCACCATACAGAGCGGGTCGTTGTGCTGTCTCTTCATTTCCCCTCACAAGGCGCAAAGGGATTCGACGTTAACCTCAGCGAGCGCCGAACTCAGGGCTAAACCTGGTTCGCAAGTGGCTGAACCCTTCATCGGATTATTCCTGTGTGTGCCTTGTGCAAGACCAACTAGCACATGACATTGCACCGAAAGGAAATCCTCAAATGAACTTAAACTCCATCGGTTGGAGCAACTTTTTTGCAGCAACATTTTCACCCTATGCTGCCCAAGGTCGTGTACCTGGACGAGTGACGATCGCCCATCGCGATCGCTACCAGGTTTACACGGAACAAGGAGAAATTACTGCAACCCTATCGGGTACATTTCGGCATCAGTGTGCGGAAATGCAGGATATGGTCGCAGTGGGTGACTGGGTTGTCTTGCAAATGCAGCCAGAACAGTCAACTGGTATCATTCATGCTGTTTTGCCGCGACGTAGTAAATTCTCCCGTAAACTTGCTGGAGCAATAACCCAAGAACAAATAATTGCCACGAATCTGGATACGGTTTTCATCGTGTGTGGACTGGATTATGACTTTAATCTCAATCGTATTGAGCGTTACTTAATCCTGACGTGGGAAAGTGGTGCCTCCCCTGTGATTATCTTGAGCAAAGCTGATCTATGCCCTGATTTAGCAACTAAAATTGCTGCTGTTGAGGCGATCGCGCTGGGTGTTCCTGTTTTACCCATTAGTGTGACGACCCAGCAAGGGCTTGAACAACTTCAGACCTATCTGCAACCCGGTCAAACGATCGCGTTGCTAGGTTCTTCTGGTGTTGGTAAATCGACGCTCACAAACTACCTCATGGGCACGACGGTGCAAGCGGTGCAAGCCGTCCGGCAGCACGACAGCAAGGGCCGCCACACGACAACCCATCGCGAATTGCTTCGGTTGCCCAGTGGTGCGTTGATCATCGACACCCCTGGAATGCGGGAACTTCAGTTGTGGTCGGGTGATGTGGGCTTAGGGGATACCTTTGCCGATATCGAAAAGATTGGCCAACGGTGCCGTTTTCGCGATTGTCACCATCAAGCCGAACCGGGGTGTGCTGTGCAGGCCGCGATCGCGATCGATGAACTGCAACCAGAGCGACTCCAGCACTACCAAAAACTCCAACGGGAACTAGACTACATCAACCAAAAACAAGATCAACGTGCTAGTCTAAACTCCAAAGCGCGGTGGAAAAAAATCCATAAAGCGATGCGGCAGAGTTCCAAATATGACTAAAGCTTAAGCTACTGTCCTGGCTTGAGTATAAGTTATACCGTTGGTGTTTAGTAAATAACAGTAAAAGCTCCGATCTGTTCTCGATTAAAAGAGGCGATCGGAGCTTTCTTAATTATGTTGATTGCTACATTAGTTAAATCTAGAAAATTCAGTCTGAGACTTTAACTAAAAATTAAACACCAGTTTCGATAACTTGGCCTGGTTGAGGTGCGTCATAAGGTTCGAAATCAGTCTTCTTCGCACCACATTGAGGACATTCCCAATCATCGGGCAACGCTTCAAAAGGAGTACCGGGTTCAATCCCCGAATCAGGATCGCCAACAGAAGGATCGTAGATATAACCGCATACATTACAAATATACTTACGCATCGTTTTTCCTGAATTCAATACCTTGGATCTTCTACTGTTTATCCTAAATAAGTGTTTATAAAAATCCATCTATCAAGGGGGGAACTTAGATCTGAGTCGGATGAAAGAGGGCTCTTCCTTCGTAAGTTAGAAGTTGATTGAATGCGATGGATATTGAGTTGCGCTGAATGGTTGATGGGTATCTTAGTTTTATGTTCTTATTTCTTTAGCTGAGATCTATAGCTGTGTCGTGATTTGGGTTTAATCTGGATGTTTTAATTGTTAGATTGTATGCCTATCTTGGGCTTTGGTTACCGTTGTAATTTGACTGAATGAATCGTGAAAATGGATGGTATTCAATAAGCAGTTAGTAAGATGGAGATCAATTTAGTTGTTGATTTTGGGTGTGTGGATCGGGTTGGTGGCTCAGGCTTAATGGGTGGGCTTGAATGAGTTTGAGTGGTGATTGTTGGGTGCGATCGCTGTTTGCTGCCAGAACGTTTGTTTGATGCCAGGGCGATAGATAATGGGGCTAGTCGTTGGATAAGTGAAGTGTTATGACCCAAGCAAGTCAAGTTTTCCCTGTGATTTGGTATGACAATCATGTCCGGTTGATTGACCAAACTCGCCTACCCAATGAGTTTGATTGGGTCGAAATTCGGCGCTATGAAGATATGGCGATGGCGATTGAAACGATGATTGTGCGGGGGGCTCCGGCGATCGGGGTTGCCGCGGCCTATGGGGTGTATTTGGGCGCGCGGGAGATTCAAACCAGCGATCGCGGTGAGTTTTTGGCCCAACTAGAAGTGGTTGCGGAACGGCTCCGGCAAACTCGACCCACAGCCGTGAATTTGTTTTGGGCGATCGCGCGGATGATGAAGGTGGCCCAGCAAACTTTGGGGCCTGTGGAGTTGATTCAACAAACCTTGCTGGCTACGGCTCAGGCGATCAATGCCGATGATATTCAAACTTGTCAGCAAATTGGGGATCACGGGGTCAGTGTTTTGCCTGCATCCCCTGCAAAGTTGCGCCTGTTGACGCACTGTAATGCCGGGGCGCTGGCGACTGCTGGCTATGGTACGGCGCTGGGGGTGGTGCGATCGGCGTGGCGAGATGGCCGCCTGGAGCGGGTTTATGCCGACGAAACCCGACCTCGGTTACAGGGGGCGAAGTTGACGGCGTGGGAATGTGTGCAGGAACAAATTCCGGTCACGGTGATTACGGATAACATGGCGGCCCATTGTATGAAACAGGGCTTGATTGATGTGGTAGTGGTCGGGGCCGATCGCATCGCGGCCAATGGGGATACGGCCAACAAGATTGGGACTTACAGTTTGGCGATCGTTGCGAAAGCCCACAACATTCCCTTTTTTGTGGCGGCCCCGCTGTCAACCATTGATTTTGCGATTCACGATGGGAGCCAGATCCCCATTGAGGAACGGAACCCGGAGGAGGTGTATCAAGTTGGCGAGACGCGGTTGTGCCCGGTGGGGGCTGAGTTTTACAATCCGGCTTTTGATGTGACTCCGGCAGAGTTGATTACGGCGATCATTACCGAGTATGGCGCGATCGCCCCGGCCAAACTCCAAGCCGAACTCCAACATAAACACGCCGGATAAACATAAACACGCCAGATAAACCCACCCGCGATCGCGGTAAATCATTTGGCTGCCATCCAGTTTGCGCCGCTATGAATCTCAACGGCCAGAGGAATGGAGAGTGTCACGGCGGATTCCATTACCTGCTGAATCGGTTGCCGTAGCACGTCCCATTCTTCTGGTGGCATTTCAAATACCAATTCGTCGTGGACTTGCAACAGTAAGCGGGCCTCGTAAGGGCGCAAAAGCTCATGAAGGCTCACCATTGCGATTTTGATGATGTCGGCGCTAGAACCCTGGATCGGGGCATTGGCGGCAGCCCGAAGTAACTGGGCATCGTATTGATCGCGGGTTTTGATTTTGGTGAGATCAATGGCGTTGGGAGACACGCCCCGCAGTATTTTGAGACTTTCACTCCCAAAGTTGAAATAGCGGCGGCGACCCAAGATGGTTTCCACATAACCCTGGGCGATCGCCTCTTTTTGCATCCGTTGTAGATACTCAAACACCTTGGCGTAGCGGGTATTGAACCGATCGATGAAGGTTTGGGCGGTTTTGCGATCGACCTTGGCTTCTCGGGCAAACCGCTGCGCCCCCATGCCATAGATCACCCCAAAGTTGATGACTTTCCCCAAGCGCCGCTCTTCTGCGGAAATTTCGTCTTTTTCAAACAGCAATTGGGCGGTGAGTTTATGGACATCTTCCTGCTTTTGATAAGTCTCAATTAATACGGGTTCCTGGCTGAGATGGGCCAAAATCCGCAGTTCAATTTGGGAATAGTCCGCAGCGACCATCACCCAACCAGGTTCGGGCACAAAGGCTTGCCGAATTTGCCGACTGAAGGCGGTACGGATGGGGATATTTTGCAGATTGGGATTAGAGGAGGAGAGCCTTCCCGTGGCGGTGATGGCCTGGTTAAAGTCAGTGTGCACTCGCTGGGTGTCGGGCCGGACGATCGCGGGCAACGCATCAACATAGGTCGATTTCAGCTTAGCCAGGGTGCGATATTCCACGATCGCTTCTACCACGGGATGATCATCGATGAGCTTTTCCAGGGTGGCCGCATCGGTGGAGTAATTGCCACTTTTGGTACGGCGCGATTTGCGGCGATCGAGTTGCAGGGTTTCAAATAACAATTCGCTTAACTGCTTGGGTGAACCCAGGTTGAAGGTTTTGCCCGCTGCTTCATAGGCCCGTTGCTCAATACCGTGGAGGTCGGTCTCGAGTTCATGAGAAAAGGTTTTGAGATAGTCCTGGTTAATCCGAATGCCCTGCCATTCCATTGCGGCCAAAACCGCTTCTAGGGGTTGTTCCACGGTCAGCAAGAGCGTATGGAGGGCGGGAACCTGGGCCAGTTGTGCTTCTAAAATTGGCACCAACCGGAAGACCGTATGGGCATCCATGCCGCAATAGTCGGCGACGGCTGGAATCTCCACATCGGCGATGGTTTTACCCTTAGGCACCAGTTGGTCGTAGCTGGTGGTAAGCAAGCCCAGGTGGGTCAGGCTTAGATCGGCCAGGTTGTGGGCTGTTTCGGGATTGAGGATGTAGCTGGCCAACATCGTATCAAAGATCACCCCGCTCAATTCGATGCCTTGGCCCCGCAAGATCAGGCGATCGAACTTGGCGTTTTGCAGGGCTTTGGGATAGGTGGCGCTTTCCAAAATCGGGCGTAGGGCTTCTAGAACCAGGTCTTTGTCGAGGTTTTGCCCGTGGGTGTGGCCTAGGGGAATGTAGGCGACGTCGATGGGGCGATCGCCCCAGGCACACCCTAAGCCGACCAACGTTGCATCCCGAGGATCGAGAGCGGTGGTTTCCGTATCCCAGGTGGTGAGGGTGTCGGGCTGGGTGCGGGTTTCCAGAATGGCAATTAACTCGTACAGCTTTTCGGGCGTGTCGATAATTCGGGGTTGGAGGTTGACTGTTTGACGGGGTGTGGCAGCAGCGGTTTCGGCAGCACTGAAAAACCACAAGTCTTCATCTCCTGGGGAAACTGGTTCGACAGGAGCAGTGGGCTGATCGGGTTCGGGTGGGGCGGGCTCTGGTGCATCGGTGGTGGCTCCGCTGAGTTGGCGATGGAGTTTTTTGATTTTCTGGATAAAGGAACGAAATTCGAGTTTTTCGAGCAAAGGTAAGGCGGCAGCCTCGTCAAAATCTTGAAGCCGACAGGTTTCTAGGTTGACATCCAGGGGGACATCGAGATGGATTTGGGCCAGATATTGCGATCGCAGGGCATCTTCGTGGCCCGTTTCTAGCTTTTTGCGGACGGCCCCTTTCATCGTCTCCAACGCGGCATAAATCTGATCTAAGGAGCCGTATTGGGTCAACAGTTGGACGGCGGTTTTTTGCCCAATGCCTTTCACGCCGGGAATGTTGTCGGAGGAGTCACCACAGAGGGCTTTAAAGTCAACAACTTGGGCGGGGGCAATGCCTAGTTTTTCTCTAACTTCGGCGGGGCCAAATTCTTTGATGGGTTGGATGCCTTTGCCGTAGACCGTACTCATGTACAGCACGGTGACATCCTTGGCTTCATCGACGAGTTGGAACAGGTCGCGATCGCCACTCAAAATTTTAACCCGCATTCCCTGGGCTTGGGCGCGGCGGGCCAGGGTGCCAATCACGTCATCGGCTTCGTAGCCGGGGGCAATGAAAATGGGCAGTTTGAGAACCCCCAATAGCTCTTGCAGGTTTTCGACATCTGGCAAAAAATCTTCTGGGGCTTCCGGGCGACCGTCTTTATAGGTTGAATCATGTTCATGACGATAGGTTTTTTCCCCTGGGTCAAACGCGATCGCCACATATTGCGGGTTCTCCGTTTCCATCACTTCGAGCAGCGACTTGAGAAACCCATAGGACACGCTGGTCGGAATCCCGGTTTTTGTGCGCAATCCCCCTTCCCGCCCTTTGGCAAAGGCAAAGTAAGACCGGAAAGCCAGGGAATGCCCGTCAACCAGGATTAGAACAGGCTTAGCCACATCAGGAGAAACAGTCAAGTTCCCAACCACCTACGAGAAGACACGCCCTATTGTAACGATTTGAATGCCAGACGCTGTAATGATTCTTTTGGCGACAACGGCCTGGAGTGGGCGGCTTGCGGGGGCCAGCCGTGAGACTCTACCTTTTTTAGGATTTTTTTAGAGTTTTTTAGCGGTTGTACTTTATTGCAGGCCCTCATTTCTACGGAATTTGCATCGACGTCTGCTTGCACTTATCCGTAGAACAATGGTTGTTCTAACCTCCGCTCACCCAGTATCACAGAAATAGAAAGAAATAAAAGTGTTGACCTGTCCTTATATCAACCTCCGTTTTTTGATTCGTTAAATTGCGTTCAGCGAAAGATTATGGATACTTGGAAAGTTGGACAAAAACTGATTTGCGATCGCTTCAATCGCTGTGCTCTGGTGACGGAAGTGTGTGAAATGCGGCGTGGTACTTATGCAACGCTTTATAACCCTGCGAATCGGCTGTGTTTGGTCGGGGCGATCGATGTTCTCCAAGCCCATGGTTGGCGATCGGCTGAGTCGGAAACCCTGAAAGTAGGATAAGGTTTCCGTCCCTACTTGGCGGCAATATTGGCTAGCAATTATCACCCTTCGATCATTATTTTGAGGTCAATTCCAAGGAGTACCCCAAACAGAATTAGTGGTACTTAAAATAGTAATAATCAGCAAAAAAGGGAGCTTGCAGAACAGGCTCCCTTTTCAATTAAAAAGGCTTTGTCTTGGTGCGCAGGTTATCGTCCAGATCGGCTGAAAGAAGCCGATCTGAATTGGTTTTATTTGCTCAGAGTCCGGCGCTTGGTAATCATCCGATAGGCTTCGATAATGTCGCCGATTTCCCAAGAGTTAAACGAGTCAAGCCCGATACCGCACTCAAACCCAGTGGCGACTTCACGGGCATCTTCCCGCATCCGCTTGAGTGAATCCAGGCTCCCTTCATGGATGATTTCTCCTTTCCGGCGAACCCGAACTTTGCAGTTCCGGATGACCTTACCTGATTGCACATAGCACCCAGCCACTTGGCCACGCCCGACTGGGAAGACCGCCCGAACTTCGACTTGCCCCAAAGCTTCCTCGACGAGTTCGGGTTCTAGCAAGCCTTCCATGGCCCCTTGGATGTCATCTAAGAGGGTGTAGATGATGTTGTAATCGCGGACATCAACTCCCAGGCGATCGGCGGCTTGGCGGGCCCCTGGCGCTAAGGTGGTGTTAAAGCCAACGATGACAGCGGAACTGGCTGCGGCCAGGTCAATATCAGTCTCGCTGATTTCGCCCGGTGCTGCATAGAGCACTCGCACTTGCACCTCGTTTTGGGGGAGTTGCTTGAAGGCTCCCAAAATAGCTTCGATGGAACCTTGAACGTCAGCTTTCAAGACCAAGTTGAGTTCTTTCAACTCGCCTTCTTGGGCCTGGGCGGACAAGGTATTCAAGCTGACGCGGCGCGAAGACATGGCTGCCAACAGTCGGGATTGCCGTTGAGCATCAGTCCGGGACGAGGCGACGGAACGAGCTTCTTTTTCATCCAAGAAGACATCAAACTCGTCCCCGGCGGCGGGCACATCAGAAAGACCCAGCACCTCTACGGCGTAGGAAGGTCCAGCTTCTTTCACTCGTTGACCGCGATCGTCTACCATCGCTCGGACTTTCCCGAAGACAGCGCCAGCGACTAAGACATCGCCCACTCGTAATGTTCCGTTTTGTACCAGTAGGGTTGCAACGGGGCCTTTGGCTTTGTCCAGGTGGGCCTCAATGACGGTTCCTTTCGCGACGCGATCGGGGTTGGCAGAGAGTTCTTCGACCTCTGAAACCAGCACAATCATGTCTAACAAGGTATCCAAGTTTTCACCGGTTATGGCGCTCACAGGAACCATGATGGTGTCACCGCCCCATTCTTCGGGGACTAGGGCAAATTCAGTTAGCTCCTGCTTCACCCGTTCTGGTTGTGCCCCTTCTTTGTCAACCTTGTTGATGGCTACAACGATGGGTACTTCTGCTGCTTTGGCGTGGCTAATGGCCTCGATGGTCTGAGGTTGAACCCCGTCATCAGCAGCGACCACGAGGATGGCAATGTCGGTTACCCGGGCTCCCCGTGCCCGCATGGCAGTAAAAGCTTCGTGTCCTGGTGTATCCAAGAAGACAATCTGCTGGGTCTGGCCGTTGTGATCCACATCGACATGGTAAGCGCCGATGTGCTGGGTGATGCCACCAGCCTCGCCCAAGGCCACTTTGGTTTTGCGGATCGAGTCCAGCAAGGAGGTTTTTCCGTGGTCAACGTGTCCCATGATGGTGACAACAGGCGGACGACGATGCAGATTCTCCAAGTCTTCCACGTCAAGCATTTCGGTGGTTTTCTTGGCTTCAGATTCGTGTTTGCCGGTTTCTACTTCGACTCCGAGATCTTGAGCCACCATGGTCGCTGTCTCAATGTCTAGGGTCTGGGTTACGGCGGCCATGATGCCTTTCATGAACAGTGAGCGAATGATATCGGTATCGGGTACCACCATTAACTCAGCCAGTTCTTGAACGGTTAGGCTCCCTTTCAAAATGATTTTTTCGGGTTTTTCGGTTTTCGTCTCCTGGCTGCGGCGATCGCGGCGATCGCGCGGTGGCGAAGACCGCCGAGTACGTGGGGCTGATGTTGCTGGTTTTGCCGTTTGCTGGCGGGCTGACTTGGGCTTCGCAGGACGGACTAAGGAGAGATTGACTTGGGCCGCGTTGTCATTCTCGTCGCCACCCTCTTCTTCGAGGAGAATATCCAGATCTTCGTCTTCATCGTCCAATCCAGGCTGCGATCGCCGCTTGGTTTTAGTGCCAGTCTTCCCAACTTTGGCAAACTCTTTGCCCTCTTCTTCCTCATCCCAATCTTTCGTTTTCTTAGAACGGGGAAGGGACGGACGAGGTTGTAACTGCTGCGTATCTCCACCTTTAGCCTCGCCTTCCTTTTTCACCGGAAGCTGGCGCTTGGGTCGCAGTTTCAGTTCAACAGTCTCGATTTCTGGCTCCCCATCCATCTCTGGCAGAACCCCCGCATCCTTAGCAGGTTCCTCGTTCTCAGGGCGAATGGGCTTGGGCCGCCGAAGTTCGACAATGGTTTGCTGAGGCCGACTGGGTTTGTCTGCGCCTTTGGTGGGTGCTTGCCGCCCAGCCGGAGCTTTAGCCGTACCCGGTGCGGCTTTAACAGGAGGTTTTGACAACCGGGCTGGGGTTTCCATCCTTGCTGCTGAGCCGGATGATGCTTTCTCTGCCGGAGTCGATTTCACCGTTTCCGCAGCAGGCTGGTCAGCCTTGGGCCGCTTCAAAATCGGTCGATTAGAAAGGTTAGGGCGCGGCGGTGGTGGCGTCTGAACTCGCTGTGGTGGTTCAACTAAATCCCGCTTGGGCACCGTCGCTTCTACGGGAGGTTCGGGCGGAGCAGACACGGGTGGCACAGGCTTCATCGTTGCTACGGGAGGCTCTGGCTCAGCTTCAACTGGCTCCGGCGCTTGTACCTCTACGGGCGCGATCGCAGCGCTGACTTCCGGAATTTCCTGCTCTTGCTCCTCTGGTGGCGCGGAGCGCTTAGGCCCACTGGGCTGGCTTGAAGCGGCAGGCCGAGCCGGTTCCACCGGTGGCTGGCTTGGGCCACTGGGGGGAACCGGGGCTTCCAGGTTGGGCTGCCGCGTCACGGACTTCACTGCGACAATCTGCTGCTTTTTCTGCACTGGCATAGTGGAACGGACTTTGGCGTCCTTCGGCGACTGACTTGTGCTGCGTTGGCTAACTGGTTTTGCAGGGGAAGACGGAGGAGTGGGGTTTTTCTCAGCCACTGACCGAATCCGCTCGGCCTCTTCATCGGTAATCGTGCTACTGTGGCTTTTTACTGAGATATTTAACTGATCGCAAATCGTGAGTATATCCTTATTTTCCAAATTTAATTCCCGTGATAGCTCGTAAATTCTGACTTTACCGCTGTTCATCCAGTCTTTCCCTCTACTTTATTCGTCCAGTTTTTACATAATTTGCCTACCGTTCCGACTAAAACGACATCAAATCAGAAGCGCTTCTTGCCTAATTCTATGCTGGGCCTGGTCTCAAAGGTATGAGACGACTAGCAGATGTAGAAACCTTTAATAGCATAACGCAGAGACTCATTCGTGTCTGATTTTGCAGTTTTCTACCTTAACACCTATTGTGCACGAATCCTGGTGATTCGTACCGTTGCTTCAACAAATCCACAGAATGCTGAGCTGTAGGAATTGATGATTGGTGTAGAGCAGAGTTAATGAGCAGATTGGTTTGCAGAATCTATACACTAGCGCTTGAACTCGGATTTTGCAAAGGCTGGGGTGGGCCGGACGGGCGATCGCGGCGTTGGTAGCTAGGGCCGTTGTCCTAACCGAGTCCCGAAACGACAAGGCGCTGGATGGTTTACTTTGGCTTCAGATTTATCCCGATGTTTTTGGCCCCTCCAGTGGGGCGGATGTTTCGGGCAACCGTTGCCATAACGTTGCATAGATTTGGTCGGGGACGGGGGCTTTGAGGGCACGGCTTAACCGATTTTTCTTTTGAGCCGCTTTTAAGCAATCGGCTTGTGGGCAAAGATAGGCCGATCGCCCCATCCCCTGATCTAGCACCACCTCATGGGTTGGTACCGTCCGGATAATTCGCCAAAGTTCAGTTTTGTCTGCTAGTTGCCGACACGCAACACAGCGGCGAATGTTGGGTTTCATAGCCGATTAATGTAGCGCTGATAGAGTCGTATGACGTAGACAGGGTGGGGTTTAGGGGCGGAGGGCGGAAGTTCAACGGGCTGCATTGTGGGTGCTGGTCAAGGCCAAAATGCCTGAACCCAGAAGCCGTAACCGTAGGATTTTGCGAAGAACACCCGCTTGCCTGCCGCCCCTAATGCGCAAAGCGGACAGTAAGCACACACTTTTACTCGTCTAGCTCATCATCATCTAGATCGTCGTCTTGGGCTTCTTCCCCATCCTCTGCGATCGCTTCAGTCTCGGCTGCCTCGGCCAGTTCCTCATCCAATTCGTCTTCGTCTAACTCCTCGTCTTCATCTAACTCGTCAAAGTCTTCTTCCAGGTTTTCTGGTTCAGCTAAGTCTGTTTCTGAGTCAGCGAGGTCGGCAGCGGCCAGTTCTGCCTCATCAAGGTCGGTGTCGCTAGCGAAGGCGGTGGCAGCTGGGGCTTCTGTTTCATCTTCATCGTAAGCATCAAGGTCGGTGGCTTCTAATTCCCCTTCTTCTTCCTCAATTTCTCGTTCGATCGCCTTTTCCTTCAACAGGGCGGCCATTTTCTGGTCTTCCGCGTCATAGTCATACTTCGCCGAATCTTTGATATCGATTTTCCAGTTGGTGAGGCGGGCTGCTAGGCGGACGTTTTGCCCCTCTTTCCCGATCGCCAAACTGAGCTGATCTTCTGGAACCAGCACATGGGTTTGTCGTCCTTCGGGATCGACCAACCGGACTTCATCCACTCGGGCCGGACTGAGGGCATTGGCGATGTAGGTGGCCGGGTCTGGCGACCACCGAATTACGTCAATTTTTTCGCCCCGTAGTTCGTTCACCACGACTTGAATCCGCGACCCCCGTGCCCCGATGCAGGCCCCAACGGGATCGACATCGCGCTCGACGGTGTCAACGGCAATCTTGGTGCGTGGCCCCACAGATCGGGAAGGTGGATTGGCTTCTCGGGCGATCGCCACCACCCGCACAACCTCATCCTCAATTTCCGGCACCTCATTCGCAAAGAGATAAACCACCAGCCCCGCGTCGGCCCGCGACACCATGAGCTGCGGCCCCCGATGAGCCCCTTCCGAAACCCGCTTGAGATATACCTTAAACGTGGCATTGGCGCGATAGTTATCGTTGGGCAATTGCTCTCGCTTGGGCAACTCGGCTTCCACTTCGGGATTGCCAAAGCCACTGGTGACGGCCATGATGACCGACTGGCGCTCAAACCGCAGCACCCGCGCCTGGAGAACAGTGCCTTCCAATTCCTGGAATTCTTCCTGCACTAGCTTGCGTTGTTGATCGCGCAGTTTTTGAGACAAGACTTGCTTGGTTTGGATTGCTGCCATCCGCCCAAAGTCTCCCTGTTCAGGGGTGACATCCAGCACGACCGTATCCCCTGTCTGGGCTTCAGCGACCACTTCTTGCACTTCCGTGAGGGCAATTTGGTGATCCGGATTGTCTACTTCGTCCACAATGGTTTTGGTGGCCAACACCCGGAACCCTTCATCTTCGACATCCAGTTCCACTTCGAAGTTGGCGAAATATTCTTCATCAAAGATGGCACTATCCATGCGTTGGGTGCGCCGATAGCGCTCGTATCCTTTGATCAACGCTTCCCGTAACGCGGCCTGCACTGCACTTTTGGGCAAATTGCGTTCGCGACTGATGTTGTCAATCATGTCTCGGAGTCCGGGCAAGGCAACCATTGACATAACTGAAATCTCCGTAATGACGTGTGGTGGTGTGAGAATCGGTCAAAGAGTTCGGTCTAAATTTGGTCAGGATATTTAAGAATCACGTTTTAAGGTAGAAATCCTGGAAATTTAGGGAACAAACTGTATGGCTTGCTACTTAAAGTTACAGGAAGCAAATTCGGTACGCTGGGAGCGCTGTTTGAGGGCGGGTCGAAACTCCTGGTGGCAACGGCGCAGCTTCCAGGGCTAATGGTTTGAAGTCATGCCATTTTGGCTATTCTTCGGTTAGCTCAACGCGGGTCACGACCTGGCGAGGAATTGCGATCGCCCGCCCTTTTAAGCTCAAGTGGACGGCTGCATCATCCCGCCGAATCAACTGCCCCACCCATTCTTGGCGATTACCCACTGGCTCGGAAGCCATGACCCGTACTGGGAAGCCTTTAAAGGACATGAACTCCCGATCAGTGGTCAACACTTGGGAAATGCCAGGACTGGAAACCTCCAAAACATAGGCATCGGGGATAATTTCCGCCGTGTCTAAGCCCGCTTCTAGGGCTTGGCTCATCTGCTCGCAATCAGCCAAGCCCGTATCTTGGCTTAAATTGCGGACATAGACCCGCAAAATTGGCGGGTTTTGATTGGTATGAAACACAACCTCAACCACCTCTAGATTGAGAGATTGGGCGATCGGCGCGGCCAGCTCAAGAATTTGGGGAACCAGTGAATGGGTCATTGGAGGTCGTTAAAAAACAAAAAAGTGGGCCAACACCCACCTTCCAAGAAAGCAATCCTGTTTAAAACCTGGAAGCATTGTGGCAATGCAATAGCCCACCACAACTGCACTACTTAGTGTAGCTGATCAATCCTGAAGCGACGTAGGATTTTTGATTTTTTGCGTTGTTTTTTGGTCGTGTCGTCCATTGTTGGTCGGGTGATGCGAGAAAAAACGCGGCCAAGACTTGTAGTTTTGGTGACAGGCGGTATAGCATAGTAGACTGTGTCCACTTGAAAACTTGTCCCATGCCTAAGCTAAAAACCCGTAAAGCTGCTGCGAAGCGCCTGCGAACCACTGGATCTGGAAAATTTGCACGACGGCAGACCCATCGTAGCCACTTGCTAGAACACAAAAACTCGTCTCGGAGACGCCGTTTGGCTGGCACGGTTGTGATCAGTGAGTCTGATGCGCCGAGCGTACGGTTGATGTTGCCCTATAGCTAGAAGGCTCGCTTTTAGAGTAATTGGCATGGGCTGGAAGTGTCCGGTTTGGCGCGATCGCGCTCATGCTGTTCTAGGGGCTTGCGATAGGATATGGAACGGGCGATCGCCAGCCCCGGCACACAAGTATTGCTTTTATTGTTAAGGCCAAACTGACATTGGCGGTGCAAGCGGTCTGCGCCAGTGCATTTGGTTGAACAGATTGATCGTCAACACTTCATAGAAGGTAATTGAGGTAATTTCACTATGGCACGGGTAAAGCGCGGGAACGTAGCGCGGAAGCGGCGCAAAAAGATTCTTAAGATGGCCAAAGGCTATCGTGGTTCCCACTCGAAGTTGTTCCGTACAGCGAATCAGCAGGTGATGAAGGCACTGCGCTATGCGTATGCTGATCGCCGGAAGCGGAAACGGGATTTTCGGCGGTTGTGGATCACGCGGATCAATGCCGCTGCTCGTCTGCATGGGATGAGCTACAGCCAGTTGATTGGCAGCTTGAAAAAAGCGGATATTCAGATCAACCGCAAAATGCTGGCCCAAATGGCTGTTTTGGATCCGGCGAGCTTTGGTAAAGTTGTTGAATTGGCGAGTCAGGCCGCGAAGTAAACGCTCGTGCTTGCTTGCTTGGGATTAGCAGCGTCATTTTTTGCGTGCCCGATGCCATTCCAGTGCCGTGCCCGGTGGAGATTATGCGGAAACTAGCACTTTTCCCCAAGCCGTTGATGTTACTGGTTTTGCTGGCGATCGCGCTACCCTTAACGCCTTCGTTTGCTGATGCGGCAGATTTGCCGACGATTCAGAAGCGGGGGCGTTTGATTGTGGCGGTGAAAGAGCAACTGCGCCCGTTGGGATTTCGGGATGCGGAGGGAGACCTCAGGGGGTTTGAGATCGATCTGGCCCGCCGCTTGGCTCAAGAATTGGTTGGTGATCCAAATGCGGTGGAATTTCGCGTTGTGTCTAATCGCGATCGCCTCCAAGTGGTGCTGGACAACTCAGTGGATTTGGCGATTGCCCAAGTTACCTTGACTCCATCCCGGTTGCGGATTCTCAACCTGAGTCTGCCCTACTACAAAGATGGCGTTGTGATTGCGACCCCCGATGCGTCCCTGCGGGCGATCGACCAACTGCGGGGACAACCGATTGCCGTGCTTGACCAGTCTAGTACGGTGGAAATCTTGCGTCGTCAAGTGCCAGGGGCCAGGCTGCTCAGTGTGGAGTCTTACCAGGCGGCCAAAGTTGCGATCGACCAGGGGCAAGCGATCGCCGTCGCCGGGGATGCCTCTGTCCTCGCCGGCTGGGTACAAGAATTCCCGACTTACCGATTGTTACCGGCCATCCTTTCGACCGAACCCCTGAGCATTGCTTTACCCAAAGGTGGCCAGTATCGTACCCTGCACCAACAAGTTGATCAAATCTTGGCCCGCCTCAGAAACAGTGGTTGGCTAGAGCAACAGGCTCGGCAGTGGGGCTTACCCGTTGGCCCTCGGTAACAAGAGCCGGACTACCACGCGGCCCAACCGCTGGATCGATACCAAGCTTTACGTTCGCGATCGCCGGGATTACAGGTTTTACGATAAGTTTGAGTAGGGGTTGCGGCTCTGGACTCTGCGGCGATCGGGTGAGTCTGGAGTCTGTTCTCAGGCTTGTTGCCCCCCACCATGAGCTGACTTCGTGTTGGACAGGTTCTGTAAGTTGCCGTCATTGATTCAATTTTGAGATTTTAATTTAGATTATGAGTACCGAACTGCCCATCTTATATATCTCCCTGTTGCTGGCTATCCTAGCGGCTGCTGCCTTCTTTATCCTTCGGCAAGTTTTAAAGACAGGTAAGGTAGAAAAGAGTCTAAATCAGTTGCAATCAAAACTGAGTGAACAAAAAGGTACCGCCCAAGAGTATTTTGAATTGGGCAGCATCTATCTCAACAAGCGGGTTTATGCCCAAGCGATTAACCTGTTCCAAAAAGCCTTGAAGTCAGACGATTTGCCCGAAATGGAAAGCGCCCTGGTCTACAACGCTTTAGGTTTTGCCTACTTTTCGCAAGAGCAGTACGACTTGGCGATTCGGAACTACAAAGAAGCGCTCAAAATTGATGAGACCTATGTCACGGCGTTGAATAATCTAGGCCACGCTTACGAGCGGAAGCAATTGACGACCCAAGCTTTGGAAGTCTATCAACAAGTGTTGGCGATCGAGCCCCAAAATCAGACTGCGAAGCGACGGGCTGAATCTTTGCAAAAACGAGTTGTACCAACCGCATAAGGCGATCGCCGCAGCAATCTGTCACGAGATGCGGCGTTCCTCCGTGGGCAATAAATTTCAGGTTTGGTGAACCCCTAAAGGCTAAGTCTTGGGCGTTTTGGCTGCATGGGTTTTCATGACTTAACCTATTACGGTTGAGGGTTGATCGCTGCCGATGCCCGGTTGGCTGTCTGGTTTTGTGGGAGGCAAGGGCGATCGCTCCCGCTTCACGAGAATGCTGAATTGTTCGCCTTGGGCCGAAAGTTGAATCTTTTTCAAGATTGATAAAGTGTTCTGTGCAGAAGCATTGTCCCTGCGGCGGGTCGCTTAGGATCGAAGTATCTCACTTCCATACAAACATGATGGGAGGTTGGTTATGGGACACTCCACGAAATCAACGCATTATGACGAGAGCATGGTGGATTTGTTGATCTTTGGCTTAGTCATTTTGCTAATTTTTACTGGTTTTATTCTGTCTGGGCTTTGGTAAACCTGGGGACGGGCCAATCCCATGACCAGTGCCCAACCTGTACCAGATAGCCTGAGCTGAATCAGGCTTTAAAAGAAGGGCTGTTGAGTCGCGATCGCTGGCTGCATTGGGAGGACAATCCCGGCAGTTTGGGACGATTCAGCGGAGGATTTGGCGGCCCGATTCAAGGCTGGTTGGCGATCGCCGTGAGCAAATCCAGAGCGACTATTTGGGGGCCGGAGGTGTGGCTGTCCTGGTCAGGGTGGAGCGGCTGTCAATCTGGGTGGCGACTATTTTTTGATTGATTGGTTCAAACCGTGCTCGCGCTTGCGTCACGGCGATGATGGCGTAGGGATAGTTTGCAATGGTGGTTGTTTCGGTGAGCTTATAGGTGACGATCGCCGATTTCTGATCCGGCGCAACCAGGATATTAACGTCTGAGAGGGTGCTGGTGTAGTCTTGAATGACAGCAAAGCCTTGCTGTAAATACTGTTCATATTCCGCTCGGTTGAGGCTAAGCCGTTGTTCGCCGGTGCTAGTGCTGACGATCATTGTGACTTGGGCGGTCGGGGCTAAGTAGGTGGCAATTAAGGCAGAATCTCGCTTTTGGGCCGCTGCTAAAAGGTCGGTTAAAATTTGCCGAATTTGGCGATCGCTGAGGGGCGCAGGTTGGGGTTGGGCTGGGGCTGCCGCAGGTTGAGCGGCGCTGGGCACGGTTGGTGTGGTAAGGCTGACTAAAACGCAACACGCTCCCAAACAAGACACCCAGTGACGCATAGAATTCCCCTGTTTCTGTGATTGATAGTTGTGGTCTGAGGGCTGAACTCTAGGCCGGAGGTGCAAGAGTTCAGCCAGGATGAGTTAGACGGTGAGTGCGGGTTCACCCATCAGCGATCGCAACTGTACCAGATTACTGCGAACCGATTCTGCCGAGGCATGCAGTTCGGCCAGTTCTTGCTCGGTCAAATCCAGTTCGAGAACGCTCTCGATGCCTTGACAACCCAATCGACAGGGCACCCCAACAAACAAATTGTTCAGGCCGTATTGCCCCTGGAGGTGGGCGGCTACGGGCAAAATCCGGGGTTGGTTGTAGATGATCGACTCGACCATGACGCAAATGGCAGAAGCCGGGGCATAGTAGGCGCTGCCCGTTTTCAGCAAAGATACAATTTCGGCCCCACCGTTGCGTGTCCGTTCCACAATGCGGGCGATCGCCTCAGCATCCAAAAAGCGATCAATGGGAATACCGTTCACGGTGGAATAACGGGGGAGAGGCACCATCAAATCACCATGACCGCCCATGACTGTGGCATTAATATCGTTGATTGAAACGCCCAATTCCATTGCAATGAAGGTTTGGAAGCGGGCCGAATCGAGGACGCCAGCCATCCCCATGACTT
This sequence comes from uncultured bacterium, assembly GCA_964475335.1. Classification (GTDB taxonomy): domain Bacteria; phylum Cyanobacteriota; class Cyanobacteriia; order Leptolyngbyales; family Leptolyngbyaceae; genus CAYYWG01. Next base: position 344,658 of record CAYYWG010000001.1, on the reverse strand, counting down.
GATGCGGGGGTAAGCCGCTAGACTCCCACGCCAAATAGGTCATCACGTCCAACGGATTGGTGACAACAATTAAGGTGGCATTGGGGGAATGGGCTAAGGCTTTTTGGGTGACATCCAGGACAATTTTGCCGTTGGTGAGGAGCAAGTCATCGCGGCTCATCCCCGGTCGTCGGGGCAACCCCGCCGTAATCACGATCACGGCTGAACCTGCTGTATCCGCAAAGTCGTTTGTCCCAACGATGGTGCGATCGTGCCGCTCTACGCCGCGCGCTTCCATCAAATCCAGCGCCACGCCTTGCGGTCGTCCTTCCACCACATCCAAAAGCACCACATCAGCAATGTTCTTTTCGGCTAGGCGCTGGGCAAGGGTGGCACCCACGTTGCCAGAACCAATCACCGCGACTTGAGCTGTCGAACACGAAATCTCTGCCGGACGCAATACCATTGCTTTTCCCTCTCTTGCTTGAGGTGACTGCATTGCTGATAACCAACAATGCCGGATAGCTCTAGGGTAGACAGCGGCTTTGGGAAAGTATTCAGATTAATACAAAACTCTAAGTAAAGTTTTATGCAAACGGTTCTAGCTGGTCTTGGCGCAACCAAATGTTGGGGGTTGGTGTAATGCCAAACTTGACCAAAGCATAGTCGCCATTGGTGTCAACGACTTCGCCCTGAGTTTCAAAAAGATAACTGGGCCAACGGGTATCACTCGCGGTTGCTTCGACGCTGTTATCGAGCTTCTCTTTGACGGCTCGGACAAAATCACCACGTTTTACTGCCATAACGCTGCTGACTCTCGGTAACTTGACGTTGGGTTAATCCACTTTGCATTCTACGGTGGTTTTGGGTGCCTGTGCTATCAAAATCCCACGGGTGCTGGATTAGAAAATGCAATCATCAGAAATTGGGGGCGCGATCGCCTTCCACTCCTCAGCACTAACCTGGCCCATTCAACGTGACGGCTAACACCCTCTTCGTCGGACTTATCCAGCACTTTTGACGTTTAATCCCCACAAAACCAGGTATCCTCCAGCAGATTTAACAGATAACTCCGGCAGTTGGGGTGTTATCCAGCAAATCTGACGTTGAATATATAGTTAGCCCTTGGTGACGAGGGTACTGATAAGTTTACTATTATCATCACTAAAGTCTGTCTGGTGTTAGTGGTCTAGAAGTAAATATCCTGCCATAATTCAAAATATGCTTGGAGACTATCTCATGGAGCAGCGTTCTTTTGAAGGAACCTGGGAAGAAATTCTTCGTTACGCGCCTGAACTGGTTGGACAGCGTGTAAGGTTGACAGTGCTATCTAATGAGAGTTCAAAACCCCAAAATGGGGCTACCTTAGATCAAGTCTTGAAAGGTAGGGTTGGTCGAGTTCAGTTTCAGCCTGCAAATTTATCTACACGTACGAAAGAAGCATTCACTGATCTTTTGGTTGAGCAGTACAGGCTACCGGAATTGGGGCAGTGATTCTTTGTGATGCATCGCCCTTAATTGCTTTGATTAACCAAAGTGACATCAATTATACTCGTTGTGTCAATGCGTTATCTGGTCTTCCTGCACCTCTGGTTACAACATGGTCATGTTTTACGGAAGCGATGTATTTGCTAGGTCGGTACGGCGGTTGGTCAGCACAACAAGAGTTATGGGGTTACGTAGCTGATCAGATTCTTGTGCTTCATTTCAACGGTGAAGACGAGCAAGCAAGAATGCAAGTATTGATGGAGCAGTATCGAGATTTACCAATGGATTTAGCAGATGCATCCCTGGTCGCAGCATCTGAAACTCTCAATCAAAAACAAATTTTTACCCTTGATCGGGATTTTCAGATTTATCGCTTTAAAGGAAACCAACCTTTTGATGTTGTGCCTTGAGAGATGGCTGGTAGTTGACGACGGCTAATACTATGTTGGTGCGGATGGTACATAGGTTATCAGTGGGAGTTCAAGCCTGTCTGCCGCCGCATAACTTCGACGTTAAGCACGATCGCCTCAGTTCACCCGCATTTCCTTCAATCTCCGCGATCGCTCTCTGCAAAAGAGCGATCGCGGCTTGGCCTCAATCCAGGTGAGCAAACGAATGTCGAGCGATTTACAGCACGTTGGAGATGATATCGACGACGACCGAACGGACTTGATCAACCAACACCAAGTCGGAGCCAATCATTAACAGATCATATTGAGTGGGCAACTTGACGTAAGTGTTCACAGGTTTGGGCAACCGGACAAACTTTTTGGCAATCCCAGGGGGCAACCCTTTACCCCGCAACAGTTGCTTTTGAATGCCTGGTGGGAGCGATCGCAGCCCTGCAATCTCGGTACGAATACTGTCACTCAGCAAATAGTTACAATCGCAGTCGCCCCGCAGCAAACTCACGAGCGTTGCCCGTTGACTGGTTGTGAAACTCGTGACTTGTGATTGCCGTGAACTACGAACAGCGCCATTGTAATCCACGACGACTCTGGCGGTGTTCTTGTAGACAATTACTACACTTTCGATGGTATTTAGTGCGGTACCTGGCTTGCCCCCCAAAAAAGTAAACGTCCAAGAATCGCCATTATCCACATAAGGACAGAGGTTGGCAGGGCCATGCATGGCGTTCTCGGCCCGATACACCCGTATCCCCCCATTCGCGGCTTCTGCGGCTTGACGGGCTAGATTTTTGGCTCGGTTCAAGTCAACACTAGCCACGCGATCGCCTTTGTTGCCCTTTTTATCATCTTTGTTACCCTTTTTATCATCGCGATCGGCAAGCAGGATATTAGTTTGCGGCATCCCCTCAAACTGCCCAACGGATGACGGCTTTGCCATTGCACTAGAGACCTCGCCAGGGCTGCTAGGGGCTACAGTGGCGGCGTTCACTGGGATTGGTGCTGTTGTCGCAACGGCAATACTGCTGATCAGTAAACTCTTGACTACACCTGATACAGATGAATGTGATGACATAATTTCTCTCTCTACAAACGCGAAACTGGTGAATGTCCAGCAGAACATGGGAAACGAATGCCCCGCTAAAAGTTCCTGGTGGATCAGGAGTTCACAAATACTTCACAATAGCCTGTCAATACTACCCGCGATCGCCCCTATATTCCTCAGGGTTGCGCCAGGTGTCGTCTAATCAGCCTGCATTTGGCCCTTGCAAGTGGTCTTCCCTCTGGTCGGTATCTGTGAGCTGATTCAGGCGGCAGCGATCGCCGAGAATGGGGAAGCGAATGTATTTAGACGCAGCCCATGATTCAATCCATGTTACTTTTCGTCTTAGCAGGACTGTGTGAAATTGGTGGTGGATATTTAGTTTGGTTGGCCCTCCGGGAAGGGCGGAGTCTGTGGCTGGCGTTGCTTGGGGTGGCGATTCTGGGTTTATATGGTGCAGTGCCGACGCTACAACCTACCCATTTTGGGCGTGCTTACGCAGCCTATGGGGGTGTGTTTGTGGCTTTGTCGCTGTTCTGGGGGTGGTTCGTTGATCGGGTCAGTCCTGATCGATTTGACTGGTTGGGCGGCTGGATTGTGTTGCTAGGTGTTCTTGTGATGATGTACGCGCCTAGAGGCTGAGGGAATCGGGATCCGTACCCTAGCCTGCATTATTCATCAGGATTCAACCAACGCTTCAAACCCCCTGTCCCATCCGCAAGATCAGGATCATTCCAGAGATATAGTTTATATTTTTTGCGGTAGGGGCAATCCCTTGTGGTTGCCCCAGCCGGTGAGGGTAGGCACAAGACCGACCCCTACCAAGCCAAGGGTGGTGAATTATTCAGGCTAGTCCCGCTGCCCAACAAATCCCAGGGCGCGATCGCCTGGATGCGTTTCAGTCGCCAGTGTGCGCGTGGGTGTAGTGCCGCGATCGCCCATTTTTGTTACTGCAAGGGATGGTGTTGGCCCAGGTGATTTGCTGAGAATGGCGATCGCCTCTGGCTTGGGCTTAGTATTGGTTGCCGGATTTGCGGTGCCGGACGGCGGTGACTCCGGCGGCTTCGAGGACTTTGCCGTTTGCCACGAGCGCGTAGATGAGCCAATGATCACCGCAATCCATCCGGTTTTGGACAGTGCATTCTAGATGGGAGAGGGCATCAAGCAAGATAACGCAGCCATTGGAGGCGCGATCGGTGGCCAGATTGACAAAGGGATCTTCACCGGGGGCAATGGGTTTGAGGAAGGCCCGCCGGAGGTTGCGTCCTTCTTTGAGGATATTCAGTACAAATTGTTGCCCCGGTTCCGTGAGTCCTTCGGCATCTCGTTCTTTGGAGACCGCAACGGTGATGGCGGGCGGGGCAAAGCCAGCCTGGGACACCCAGGAGGTGAGAAAGCCATAATCGGTTTCACCCCGTTTGAGGGTGACGACACAAAGAGAACTGGTGACTCGTCCGACGGCTTGGCTGGTGCGATCGCTCTGGGCATCCATCCCGGCTTCGCGGGGAACCCGGACTTTGCGAGTTTTGTTGAGGGCACGGGCAAACTCACCGCCAGCCATTTCGCAGTGGGCCAGGGTTTCGTCGGTGGGGGCAAACTTCACCCGAATGGGCTCAAAGCCAAGGGGATAGCCCGCATCCCGCAGTTTATTTTCCACAATGTCTACGGCTTCCCCGCTCCAACCATAGGAACCGAAGACCCCGGCCATTTGGGTTTGGGTGGCGGTGGAAAGCACAAGCCCCAGTGCGGTTTGGATTTGGGTGGGGGCGTGGCCCGCGAGGGTTGGCGTACCGATGATGAAGCCGTCGCAGTCTTTCACGGCCTGGGTGATTTCATCGGGGGTGGAAAATTCGCAGTTGATGCTTTTGACTGCAACCCCGGCTTCTGTGATGCCTTTGGCGATCGCTTTGGCGAGGGTGGCCGTGTTGCCATAGGCAGAGGTGTACAACATGGCGACGGAGAGATCGCGGGTTTGTTGTTGTTCGCACCAGCGACGATAATCCAGGGTCAACACACTGACGCTATGCCGCACAATGGGGCCGTGGCCAGGGGCATAGATTTTGGCCCGGAACGGGGTTATTTTGTCGAGGGCCGTGTCTACCTGGGCGGCCTGGGCGGAATGGATGCAGTCAAAGTAATATTTGCGATCGTCGTGGAGGGTTTTCCAGTGTTCATCAAACACGGAATCATCCGAAACGTGGGCGCTAAAGAGCTTGTCTGTGTAGAGAATCTGGGTGGCAGGATCGTAGGTACACAGGGCACCGGGATGGCGTGGCGTGGGCACAAAACGGAATTGCAGTTTGTGGCCATTACCCAGATCGAGAATTTCTTCATCGCGGACAATGTGGACTTTGACCGTGCGATCGGGGCCATAGCCAATGCCGAGATCTTGAGCTTCTGCTTCGCGGGGAGAGGGGATGCTGAACGATTGATTTTCAAACACCGATCGCAGGGTGTTGGCCCCCGGTTTGGAACAGATGACTGTCGCGTAGGGGGCAGCCTCCAGTAACCGTTTGAGGGTGGCGATGCGGTTGGGGTTGACGTGACTCAGGATGATGTAGTTCAGCCGTTGATAGTACACATGGAGGCTCAGTTCATCCAAAAATAAGTCGGTGAAGGATTCTCCCGGTGGATCGATTAAGGCGGTTTCCTGCCCTTGGATTAAGTAGGAGTTGGCGGTGGTGCCCTTTTGCCGTGCGTATTCAATTTCAAATTTGAGCCGATCCCAGGTGCGCGATCGCAAGACGAGGGTGTTGGCTCCAATTTCGGCCACTTGCACGTCGCGGGGTTTGTTGTCAGCCATAGGTTCGGGAGTGGGGTAAAGGTGGGCAAGGTGGCAAGGGGGAGGGAATGATCGTTCCTCAAATCCCTTGCCGATCACAAACTGCCGATCACAAACGGTCGTTGGGTAATCGTGGTCTGGCTTTTTCGTAGGAGGCGGTATCAGCTTTGCGGTTCTCCCCAAAAACTCCTGGTAAAAGCGCTGGCGTGGAGATTCGGATCACAATTTAAATCAGATTAGATCAGAAAATTAGATCTAATTTTGTTAGAGTGCCCTCACCCCCATCCCCTCTCCCTAGGGAGAGGGGTGCCGCAGGCGGGGCGTAGGTTGAAATGAGCAGAGTTATCTAATGTTCAGTCCTTAGTAGTGGTTCCCCACTTTGCGGTGGTGCACGGCGGTCATGCCGTCGGCTTTGGAGACGCGCCCAACATCGACGGAGCTGTAGACAATCCAGTGGTCGCTACCTTCCATCCGGCTGATGACTTCGCATTCCAGGAAGGCCAGGGCATCAGCCAGAATGGGGCTACCGTTCGCGGCGGCGTAGGTTTTGATGTTAGCAAAGCGATCGGCACCGGGGGGGAACCGCTTCAGGAAGTGCTTCATTAAGGTTTGGTAGTTGCCTTCTTCCAGAATGTTCAACACAAAGCGATCGCCCACATGCATGAAAGATTCGATCGCCCGGTCTTTGGCTACGGCAATGGTAATCCCCAAGGGCTCGAAACTGGCCTGGGTCACCCAAGAGGCCAACATGGCGCTGGAGGCATCGCCTTTTTTGGCGGTGATGATGTATAAGCCTCCGCTCAAACGGCCCAGGGCTTTATCGAGATCCCCATCCAGGGATTTCATTTGCTTGATGCTGCGATCGCGGGTGAGCCATTGGCCCAGGTCAGTGCCCGCTTCTTCTGCCTGTTGATCGGTGTTTTCAGTCGGTGTTTCTTTGATCAGCAGGGGGGGAAAAGCTTCGGTGACACCAATTTCCTGGAACTTGTTGCGCAGGGGATAGACGGATTCGTCATCGCCTCCACCCGACTCGAACAGCCCAAAGGCTTGCTTGGAGTGGGTTGCGGCCAGAATGGTACTGAGTAACGCCTGAAGTTGGGAGGCATCGTTGCCGGTTTGCGGTGGCATCCCAATCACGATTCCGGCGGCAATGTTGACCAGTTCCCGCACTTCTTGGGGATCAACTTCTTGCAAATCGACCAATTCCACCACAACATCGGTTTTGGCGATCCCTTGGGCGATCGCGTGGGCAATGCGATCGCTACAGCCATACTCGGAAACATAGAACAGCGCGACGGTGGTTTGGGCTTTGGCCTGGGCCTGACTCCAATCGCGATAACGCCCCACCAATTCGTCCACATGGTGCTGGAGCAGGGGGCCGTGGCCAGTGGCGATCGTGGTAATCGGGGGGAGGGCTTGCATCCGTTTCAGGGCGGCCAGCACCGATCGCGCGTTTGGCCCCATCAGGCAGTCGTAGTAGGTTTTGTAATCGGCATCCAGCAAGGCCAGATCTTCGTCATAGGTTTGGTCGTCGCAGTAGTGCATCCCAAACACATCGCAGGTGAAGAGGGTCTGGGTTTTGTGGTCGTAGGTGAGAATGGTATCGGGCCAGTGGAGGTTGGGCGCGGAGATAAACTCGAGTTCGTGGCCGTTGCCCAAATCCAGGCGATCGCCATTTTTCACGAGTTGCCGCTTGAAGGGCTGATGCACCAGGTCATCCAGGAATTGCATGGCGACTTTGGCCCCGACGACGGTAATGTCAGGATTAAGTTGCAGCACGTCTTTGACAAGGCCGCTATGGTCGGGTTCGGTGTGGCTGATGACGAGGTAGTCAATCTCTTTGGGGTCAATCAGGCCGGTGAGGGTATCGAGGTACAGTTGGCGAAACTTGGCGTGGGAGGTATCGACCAGCGCAATTTTTTCGCCGCGAATCAGAAATGAATTGTAGGTGGTGCCGTTTTCCAGCGCAAACTCAATGTCGAAGCGATCGCGATCCCAATCCAGCGATCGAATCGCCGTGGTCTCTGGTGCAATCTCGATAGTTTGCATGGTAAGGCGCGTAATGATTCGGTCTTTCAGCACTACCATGAACAACCTCCCGACACGTTAGATATAAATTGTCTACTTCCTATCTTGACGGGGGATGAGAAACTTGTAAAGTTTTGTTAGGTAAAGTTACTTATAACTTAAAGTTATAGAATTTATCTTTCTCAATCGTTTCGATTAATAACTTGGGGTTCAACGGGAGCACTATGGCCGATGAGCAAGGGGCCTCTGGAGGCGATCGCGGGGAGCTAGCGACCAATGGTTCAGATGCTTGGGTGGCATTGGTGATTGGTAATTCTCGCTATCATTGGGCGCAGTTTGTTGGTGATTCGCTGGTACAAACCTGGGATGACCCCCATCCGACCGAAATCGGGGATTTTGGCCGCTACCGGGGCTTGGAGGGGTTGCCGCCGTTGTGGGTGGCTTCGGTGGTGCCGGAACAGAGTCAGCTTTGGGCCACCTATCCCAATGTCCGATTTTTGACTTTGCAGGATGTCCCCTTGGCGGGGTTGTATTCCACGTTGGGCATCGATCGCGCCTTGGCGTTGTGGGGGGCGATCGCCCAGGCTGGCGGGCCAGTGTTGGTGATTGATGCGGGAACGGCGCTGACGTTTACGGGGGCTGATGGGGAACCCCGCTTGGTGGGCGGCGCGATTTTGCCTGGTTTGCGCCTTCAGTTTCAGGCGTTGCAACGGGGCACTGCGGCGTTGCCCTGGGTCGAATTACCTGATCCGCTCCCGCCACGGTGGGCCAGGGATACCAAAAGCGCGATCGCCAGTGGCATTCTGTACACCGCGATCGCTGGCATTCAGGCTTATATTCACGCCTGGTTAGAGCAATTTCCCAATAGCCCAATTGTGCTCACTGGTGGCGATGGGGAGTATCTGGCACGCCACTTAGCGTCTAGTTCAACGCCGCGTATTCAATGGGAGCCAAACCTGATTTTTCGTGGCATTCAACGTGTGCGCTATCTCTAAGGGGCCTGGGGCGATCGTCTTAGGGGGCTTGAGCGGTGGGTTTGAGGGAAAAGCCGCGCCGGGTGGGCTGGTTGGTGGCGGTTTGGATTTCAAAGCGGACTTGATCGGTGGTGGTGCCATCGGAAACTTGCAGTGTCCATTGGCCGGGTTGGGGGTTCCAGGTGAAAGTTGGCCCAGTTTGGGTGGTGAGCAGTTTGCCGTTGAGTCGCCATTGGACGGGTTTGGGGGCGATCGCGGCAAGGTGAAACTGGAGCTTTTGGGAGGAGCGTGGATCAGGGGGGGCGTTGGCTGGGGGGGCTGGCCCAATCACAAACACATCGCCGTTTTGGGGGGCCACAATGCGTAGGGAGCCAGTTTTGGCCTGGGCCATTTGCATTTTCAGGGGGGAGGCTGGGGGTTGTTGGGCCAGCCATTCGTTGTATTCCGGTGGCAGTTGTAAGGCCCAGGTTTGGGTGCCGTTGGGCTGTTGGATGGGTCGATAAAAAGGATCGGGGGTTTGGTCGTGGGCTACAAGGTCTGCTGGGGCAAAATATTCTTCGACGATCTGGGGGCACGCGGGGTTGGGTTTCCCACCGGATAGGCTGCAAATTGGCTGTTTGACCATGCCTTGGGGGGTGGCAAAGGCGGTGGGTTCGCGCTGTTCGTGCAGGTGCAGCATGATGCGGTTCCACAGAGGGGCGGCCCCCATCACACCAGATACTTTTTGCATGGGGGCGCTGTCGAAATTGCCGACCCACACGGCGACGGTGTAGTCGGTGGTGAAGCCCACAGTCCAGGTGTCGCGAAAGTCGGAGGAGGTGCCGGTTTTGACGGCGGCGGGAAAGGGCAAGGCCAAAAGGGAGTTGACCCCGAAGGAACGCGATCGCGCGTGGGCATCGCTGAGCATGTCGGTGATTAGTTGCCAGGGGGTTGGTGTTTGGGCCTGGTAGGTGGGTGTGGTGAATGAGAGTGTTGGGGGCGCAGCTTGTAGGGCGATCGCAGATCCCTGGCGGGCTATGACCAGGTAAGCTTGGGCCAGTTCCCACAGGTTGACTTCGCCGCTACCCAGAGTTAACCCCAGCCCATAGTGATCAGGGCTTTCTGTGAGGTGGTGAAAGCCGAGGTGGTGCAACCGTTGGAGAAAGGTTGGTACGCCAAGCTGGGCTAAAACACGCACGGCGGGAATGTTGAGGGAATTGGCCAGGGCGACCCGCACCCGTACCGGTCCCTGGAAGGTTTCGCTGTAATCCGACGGACTGTAGAGCTTGGCTCCCGGAATCGCGTAGTGGGTGGGCACATCGGCCAAGACGGTGTTGGGGTGAATGGTGCCTTGTTCGAGGGCCAGTTCATACACAAAGGGTTTGAGGGTGGAACCGGGTTGGCGCAGGGCTTGTACGCCGTCGTTGCGGCCCATTTGGGCGGTGGCAAAGTAGTCTGGCGATCCGACATAGGCCAGCACGGCTCCGGTATGGTTGTCTAAGACCAGGGCAGCGGCATGGTGGACGTTTTGAGGCGCTAAACTCTGAACGACTTGCTGAATCTGGGTTTCGACAAATTGCTGGAGGGGGCGATCGAGGGTGGTGGTAATTTGGGGGGGATGGGCTGGTGGGAGTTGGGCCGCGAGCCAGAAGAGAAAGTGGGGCGCGGCGATGATGCCTTGTTGGCGGGGTTGGAGGGCAACGGCTTGGTTGTAAGTGCGGGTGGCCTGGTCGCGGGTGATGTAGCGATCGCTCACCATGCGATCGAGAACGTAGGTTTGGCGACGTTTTAGCGGCAGGAGATGGTCGTAGGGCGACAGGTTGTTGGGATCGTTGGGAATGCCTGCCAGCAGGGTCGCTTGGGCGAGGGTGAGGTCTTGGGCGGGTACGCCAAAGTAGGTGCGGGCTGCGGCTTCCACGCCGTATACATTGCCGCCCATTGGCAGGCGATTGATATAGGCTTGCAGAATGTCATCTTTGCTAGAACCTGCGGCTAGTCGCCATGCCGTCCAGATTTCTCGTGCTTTTCCCACCAACCCAAACGGAACGGGATCAATCATCCGGGCGAGTTGCATGGTGATTGTAGACGCACCGCTGACGATTTGGCGGGCCTGGCTCGCTTCGAGGAGGGCACGGGCGATCGCCCGCTCATCCAAGGCCCCGTGGTGATAAAACCGTTGATCTTCTGCGGCGATGATAGCCTGCCGAAAGACGGGCGCGATTTGATCTAGCGGGACGGCGATCGTGTGGTCTTGGTCGCGGGTCAGCAGGGTGCCCAGGGGAAAGCCATTGCGATCAACAAATTCAACGGCTTGCTGATCTTGGGCTAAAGCAGCGGCACGAATGGGGGCCAGGTAAGGGAGCGATCGCACCAGCAGCACCAACCCCAACCCGATGATGGTGATCCGCCAGGGCCAACTTAACCGTTGCCAAAGCTGCCGTCCCCAACGATGCGATCGCCGCCATCGTTGGACAACTTGCGATCGGAATTTTTGCATCCCGCGTCTCCCCTCAATAACCTGCCACTCACTACATCTCTTGTAGCGAACAGTCCGGGGGAGGCGTTTGAGTCTGTAACAGGTCTTAATTGATGCCAAATGATGCAGCAGGCTAGGCACCAGAATCGCCAGAAGACTGAACTGGTGCCTACTACAAGTCCGCGATCGCAATCAAGACTTGGTTATCCCTGCCCCCAAAAACTATTCGCCGTCAGCCTCAGGGGTATCGCTGGGTGCTTGAGCCGCTTCCAGGGCGGCGTGGGTGGTTTCCTCATCTAGCTTGAAGACCAACACACCCAACGGTGGTAAGCACAAGTCAATAGAGTAAGGCCGTTCTTGATAAGCCCAATCATCAGTCCACTTGCCGCCCAGATTCCCCATGTTGCTGCCGCCAAAGTCGCGGGCATCACTGTTAAAAACTTCTTTGTAGAAGCCTTTGAAGGGAACACCGACGCGGTAATGGGCATGGGGTTGGGGGGTAAAGTTGCAAACCACGACCACAAAATCTTCGTAGTCTTTGGCCCAGCGCACGAAAGACACAACGCTATGGCGATTGTCGCTACAGTCGATCCATTCAAAGCCACCCTGCCCGCCAAAATCCCACGAGTAGAGGGAGGGATCGCTCTTGTAGAGCGCGTTGAGTTGAGTGAAGAAATACGCGAGCTGTTTGTGGCCTTCGTATTGCAACAAGTGCCATTCCAAGTCGCCCCACACATTCCACTCGTTCCACTGGCCCAGCTCCATGCTCATGAAGAGGGTTTTCTTCCCTGGGTGGCAGAACATATAGGTGTAGAGGGCGCGGAGGTTGGCGTATTTCTGCCATTCGTCGCCGGGCATTTTACCAATCATGGCGCTCTTGCCGTGGACGATTTCGTCATGGGACAGCGCCAGCATGAAGTTCTCGCTGTGGTGATACATCATGCTGAAGGTAACGTTGTTGTGGTGGAACTGCCGGAACCAGGGATCCATGTGGAAATAGTCCAGCATGTCGTGCATCCAACCCATGTTCCATTTCAGGTTGAAGCCTAATCCGCCGACGTAGGTGGGCCAGGACACCATTGGCCAGTCGGTTGATTCTTCCGCGATCGAGAGAATGCCGGGATAGTAGCTAAACAGCAGGTGGTTGACCTGGCGGAGGAAGTCGGCGGCTTCGATGTTTTCCCGCCCACCGTATTGGTTGGTCACCCACTCGCCCGGTTTGCGTTGGTAGTCCAGATAAATCATGGAGGCGACTGCATCTACCCGGAAGCCGTCGATGTGATACTTGTCGAACCAGAAGAGGGCGTTAGCAACGAGGAAGTTGCGGACTTCGTTGCGGCCATAGTTGAAGACAAGGGTGCCCCATTCTTTGTGTTCGCCTTTGCGGGGGTCGGCGTGTTCATACAGATGCGTGCCGTCAAAGAAGGCCAAGCCGTGGCCATCTTTCGGGAAGTGACCGGGAACCCAGTCTACGATGACCCCGATGCCGTTTTGGTGGCATTGATCGACGAAGTACATAAAGTCTTCGGGGGTGCCAAACCGCGAGGTGACAGCGTAGTAGCCGGTGACTTGGTAGCCCCAGGAGCCATCAAAGGGGTGTTCTGCGATCGGTAACAGTTCAACGTGAGTAAAGCCTAACTCTTTGACATAGGGGATGAGTTTGGCGGCGAGTTCCCGATAGGTGAGGAAGCGGGCACCGGGCTTGAGTTCGGAGACAATGACGACGGGTTCTTCGGTGCCGTCTTCGCGTTTGGCTGGTTCAGAAGACGAGGCATGGAGCCAGGAACCCAGATGGCATTCGTAAACAGAGATGGGTTGGGTTAGCGGGTCGGTGTGGCGGCGACGCTCTATCCACTCACTGTCATGCCAGGTGTAGGAATCGAGATCGGTGACGATGGAGGCGGTTTTGGGCCGGACTTCTTGTTGGAAGCCGTAGGGATCGGATTTTTCGTAGATGTGCCCTTCCCAGTTTTTGACTTCATATTTATAGTGTTCACCAACACCAATTCCGGGAATAAATAGTTCCCAAACGCCGTTACCGCGCTTGCTCATTTGGTGTTTGCGGCCATCCCAATAGTTAAAGTCGCCGAGGACGGAGACGTTGCGGGCGTTTGGTGCCCAGATGGCGAAGTAGACTCCTTTTACGCCGTTGAGTTCGGATGGATGAGAGCCCAGTTTTTCGTAGAGCCGATGGTGGTTTCCTTCCGCGAAGAGGTGGATATCTAAGTCGGTTAACCAGGCGGAACGGAAGGCGTAGGGGTCGTAAATGACGGATTCGTGTTCGCCTTCTTGGATGCGGAGTTGATAGTTGGCGAGTTCGGGGGTGTCGATGGTGCACTCAAAAAAGTGAGGGTCGTGCACGGTGGACATGGGGTATTCTTTGCGTTCTTCCGGCAGGATGACGGAGACGGCTTGGGCGTTGGGCTGGTAGGCTCGGACGACCCATACCTTTTTGCCCGCTTCGGTTTCGATCTGATGAGGACCTAAAACCTCGAACGGATCGTGATGCTGGTTCCAAACAATCCGCTGAATCTGGTCGGGGCTAATGGTCATTGTCATGAAGCTACCTGCCTGGATCTTTGCTATGAATCTAAAATTGCGTCTATCAGAATTGTGAATTTATATCAACGCGATGTAATAAACCGTATCAAATCATTGCCAAACTCTCAAACATTATTTAGAGATTTTATGGGTGGGGTTTAAGGAAATTGTACTAGGGGTGGGATCACAATGGCGGGTTTCGGCGGAAACTGGTGAGAGCTGGCTGGGGGGCAGGTTTGTAGGGGATTTGGGGACTGGAGGACGGCGGGTTGACTGTAGGCGCGGTTGGCGGATTGGAACAGCATGGCTGAAAGGGGATGAGATTGCGTTGATGGTGTTGGGCACGGTTGAATCTATACGAATGAATCAACAACAAATGAATCAATACAAAAACTGCCCTAGTTCCGGTTCAACGGTAGGCTAGGGCAGTTGTCGTAAACACTTTGGTTGGTGCAACGTTGCTTACAGTGCGTTGTAATGGAACGATCGCGACCTGGTTAGTGTTGTCCGGCGATCGCAGGAGTTGCGGTATCCGTCGGACGGGGGTGGGGTGACTGCGTGGCGATCGCTCACGAGCTACCCATGAAAATGACTTCGGGAAACTTGGTTTGAGCCTCCGCCATTGGCCGATCCTTGCCTTCCTCTTGCCAGTAGTTGATGACTTCTGTGGCTTTGTTCAGCAATTCGATGCGATCGACATCATTAATCCAATGCTTGGCTTCTAGCTCATTTTTGAGCTGTTCCCAGGCATCATTGCGAGGCCAAAAAAAGTAAGATGTCAAAGGGCTAGTTCCTTTGCCAACAACCTGGTCAACGGCCAGGGCAACATCCTTTTCTAACCAAAGAATTTTGAGAATAAATTTCGGCAATCCAACCTCCCGCGCAAACCCAAACTTTAAGTAAACTACAGCCCTCTATTTTACTGTACTGTTTAGAATCCTGCACAGTTTCTCTTAAGTTATGCATCAGTCTGCCATTGTTGTGTTTGATATTGACGGCGTTGTGCGTGATGTGGGTGGCTCCTATCGGCGGGCGCTGGCGGATACGGTGGAGCATTTGACCGGGGGGGCGTGGCGACCCTCCCAGGCGGAGATTGATGCCCTGAAGGCTGAGGGGGTGTGGAATAACGACTGGGAAGCCTCCCAAGAGTTTGTCTATCGGTATTTTGAACAGTTGGATGGCCCCCCGGCATCGTCCCCGGTAGCGGAGATTGTGCAGGTTGCTGAAGCTGGCCGTGGGGGCATTGCCATTGACTATGAACAGTTGGTGGCCTTTTTTCAGTCGCGCTATCGGGGCACTGACCCAGTGAATTGGAACGGTTACATTTGTCAGGAACCGTTGTTGTTGGAGCCGAGTTACCTCGAATTGTTGGAGGCCCACGATATCGCATGGGGCTTTTTTAGTGGGGCTACCCGTGGGTCAGCGCAGTATATTTTGGAGCGGCGCTTGGGGTTGCAGGCTCCGGTGTTGGTGGCGATGGAAGATGCACCGGGCAAACCCGACCCAACGGGCTTGTTTTTGACGATTGAGCAACTGGAACAAGCCGCTGACCCGCGACCAGTATTTTATGTGGGGGATACGGTGGCGGATATGTACACGGTGCAACGGGCCAGGGAACGGCAAGCAGCGCGGTTGTGGCGGGCGATCGGGGTTTTGCCCCCCCATGCTCAGGTGTCTGAGGAAACGAGCCAAGCCTATGCTCAACAACTGACTGAGGCCGGGGCGGATGCGGTGTTTTGGAACGTCCAAGAGTTGACCCCAGAGCGAATCGGGGTGTTGTTGTCTGAGGTGGAGACGGAGGCGAACGCATGACAGCACCAAAGGCCCAGGCGCAAACCTTAGGGGTGGTGTTGGTTACGGCTCCTAACAAAGCTTTGGCGGCGGCGATCGCGCGGCAGTTGGTGGAAACAAAATTAGCGGCCTGTGTGAGTCTGCTGCCAGTTGCGTCAATCTATTCCTGGCAGGGGGAGGTGCACCAAGATGACGAGTGGCAACTGGTGATTAAGACAGACTTGGCCCACTTTGATCGTCTAGAGGCTGCGGTGCGGGCGTTGCACCCCTACGAGGTGCCAGAGGTGATCGGTTTGCCGATCGCCTGCGGATCGTTGCCCTATCTACAGTGGATTGCGGCCCAAACCCAAAGTGGTGCAGTGCCGGAGAATTAGCGATGCAACGGCAGTGAAACTAGCGGGAGGGAAAGTATGACGGAATTGTTATCTGATGCGTTGGGTGCGATCGCTCCGGTGGCGGCATCCGCCAATCCAGCTGATTCCTTTGTGATTCAGGCGGCCCCGCTGTCGTTAGAGCAGGTCTATGCCCTGGCGGATGATGGGGCCAATGGGGCGATCGTCGTGATGAGTGGCATGGTGCGTAACAACACCAATCGGAAGCCTGTGGTGGCCTTGGAATATCAAGCCTATGAACCGATGGCGTTACGGATTTTCCAGAATATTGCCGCTGCTATTCGCCACCAGTGGCCAGAGGTGAATCATGTGGTCATTCACCATCGCACGGGGCGGTTGGTGGTGGGGGAAATTAGTGTGCTGATTGCGATCGGCTGTCCCCATCGTGCTGATGCCTTTGCGGCCTGCCAATCCGCGATCGATGCCTTGAAAGATCAGGCACCCATTTGGAAAAAAGAATGGTACACCGACAATACCTTTAGCTGGGTGAAGTGCTGTTGACAGGTGGCTAGACCCGATTTTGTTGTCCTGGGGCTGGGCGATCGCCAGGCCATGATCGCCAGACCTTGTATGATGAGCGATAGCTTCTGCGTGTATCTACTCATCTGGCGGTAAAAAGCATGGCTGCTGACGTGTTCATCATCGACCATCCCCTTGTTCAACATAAGTTGACCCTGATGCGACGGGCGGAAACTAGCACCGCAAAATTTCGATCGCTCTTAACTGAAATCAGTATGTTGTTGGCCTACGAGGTCACGCGGGATCTGCCCCTCAAAAAAGTCCCCATTCAAACCCCAATGGCCGAGATGGAGGCCCCCCTGTTGGCCCCGGACAAGAAACTGGTGCTGGTGTCGATCATGCGGGCAGGCCAAGGCATTCTAGACGGGATGTTGCAGCTCATCCCCTCAGCGCGGGTGGGGCACATTGGGCTGTATCGCGAACCGACGACCCTCGTGCCGATTGAATACTATTTCAAAGTGCCCCACGACATTGAAGAGCGGGACATGATTGTGGTTGACCCCATGATTGCGACGGGCAATTCGGCGATCGCCGCTGTCGATCGCCTTAAACAGACTAATCCCAAATCATTAAAGTTTGTCTGCTTACTGACCGCTCCGGAAGGCATTGCCAACTTCCACAGCCATCATCCCGATGTCCCTATTTATACGGCGGCAGTGGATCAGGCCCTCGATGCCCACGGCTATATCCTGCCGGGGTTAGGCGATGCGGGCGATCGCCTGTTTGGCACCAAATAACCCCAACACCGCGCCACTCAGCGCAAAGAACCTGGCTCTGGTATGGCCGATTTACTGGTAGACGTGGGTTCCAGCAAAGACGCTGCCGCCTGTTGCCGAGTTGCGGCTGAAATCTGGATTTCGTGCAATCGTACCAACTGCTCCTGCACGAACATATCGCGGACGACCAGATTGTTGCCTGTGTTGAAACTGGTCTCGTAGTAAATGTCCCGAATCCCCGCTGACATAATCAACTTCAAACACGACAAACACGGTTCTAGCGTCACATAAATGGTTGCCCCATCGGTTGGAATGCCATGTTTCGCGGCCTGGGCGATCGCATTGGCTTCTGCATGAACCGCCCGCGACGGCAACACCTTACTTGCATCACACCGACTCAAATCGGGATAGCAAAACCCTTGCCCCACACAATGGGCTGACCCCGAAGGTGGGCCATTATAACCTGTTGCCAGCACTTGCTTATCTTTCACAATCACGGCCCCCACCGGAAACGCAAGGCAGGTCGATCGGGTTGCCGCCAATTTGGCCAACAACAGAAAATATTCATCCCAAGAAGGTCGTTGCCCCGTCATCCTCAAACCCCTGTGGAGCCAAAGCCCCCTGCGCCCCGCACCGTCGCATCCAACTCGGCCACGGCTTCAACCTTGACCTGTAACACAGGCTGAATCACCATCTGCGCAATTTTCATGCCCACTGTGACTGCAAAAGGCTCGGCCCCATGATTAATCAAAATGACTCCAACCTCACCCCGATATCCTTCATCAATCGTTCCCGGCGTGTTCAAAACCGTGACTTGATGTTTTAGGGCTAAGCCACTCCGAGGGCGGACTTGGGCCTCGGTTCTCGGTGGCAGTTGAATGCAGATCCCCGTGGGAATGAGGCCACTTTGTCCAGGTTCCAGCACCGTGTCTACTGTTGCAAACAAATCTAAACCCGCGTCACCGGGGTGGGCATAGGCGGGTAAGCGGGCTGCGGCGTGCAGTAACTTAACTTGCAATCGATAATCCATCGTCTATTGACCGTTGGTTCGCCAAGGCGCAATGTGTCCAAAGCTCTCCACAAACAATACGGCATCAACGGGTTGTTGCCAAATCTCCGTTTGCCCCGTTGGCGATCGCGGTGTTCTAAGCTTCTCCCCAACCTCATCATGGCAATTTAGCCCTGGCTGGCGGAAGGGGCGAGTTGGGCTTCTTCTCTCTGGCCAGGGGCACTGGAACATAACCCAAAATTTCAGTGCCATATCGCAAAACACGGCATACGCTGGGAACAGTTCTATTGCAAGCTGTAACCCGTTATCCCAGTGCTCTGAGGCAACTGCATGACCGAAAAACCGATCCGCTACCTTGTTCCGCCTGTAGCGCCCGAACCCGATGAGGATGACGATGAATCCTACGTGGATTATTTCTACGATGCCCCTGGCGATCTGCCGGGTACTCTTGATATTGACCCTGACGCGCCGCCGCCAGTCATTGTATTGATCGACTACAGCAGCGATCGCGCGATTCGCCAAGAACTCAACCATCCCGAAGAATGCTTTCCCCATTTGGACACAGAATCCGTCTCGTGGGTCGATGTCAAAGGTTTGGGCAGTGAAGATGTCATGCAACGGTTGGGCACCGTGTTCAACTTGCATCCCCTCGTGCTCGAAGATGTGGTGAACGTGCCCCAGCGGCCCAAAATTGAAGAGCATGGCGATCAACTCCTCATCATTGCCCGGATGGTCACGCTTCGGGAAGACGGCGAAACTTTTGAAAGCGAACAAGTTAGCCTGATTTTGGGACGTCACTACCTGCTCACCGTGCAGGAAGAACCCCGGTATGACTGTTTTGGGCCGATTCGCGAGCGGATTCGCACCAACAAAGGCTCCATTCGCAAAAGTGGCCCCGACTACCTGGCCTATGCCCTCATGGATGCGGTGATTGATGGGTTTTTCCCCGTTTTGGAAGCCTATGGTGAACGGCTCGAAGAACTTGAAGATGAGGTTGTGTTGAATCCAACCAATCAAACCCTGCAACGAATTCATGATTTAAAGCGAGAATTGTTGACTTTACGCCGTGCAATTTGGCCTCAGCGGGATGCAATTAATACTCTGATTCGGGATGGTAGCAACTTAATCAGTCCGGACGTGCGGTTGTATTTGCGAGATTGCTATGACCACGCCATTCAAGTATTAGATATGGTCGAAACCTATCGTGAAATTGCTTCTAGTTTGATGGATGTTTATCTTTCTTCTGTGAGCAATCGAATGAATGAAATCATGAAATTTCTCACCGTTATGTCTTCTATTTTTATTCCATTAACCTTTGTGGCGGGGGTTTATGGCATGAACTTTAATCCGGATAAGTCGCCGTTTAATATGCCAGAGTTAAATGCCTATTGGGGCTATCCGGTGTGTATGGCTTCGATGTTTGGCATTGCGATCGCCCTTGTTTTGTTTTTCAGACGAAAAGGTTGGTTTGAAGATTTTTCTTCCGCTCCCAGTACTTTGAGTGGAACCAGCAAAAAAACGGCTCACACGGCTGGACGGCGATGATTGGCGTTGATCTGATTATTCTGGTGACCTATATTGCGTGTATTGCCGCCGCCCTGGCCAGAATTGTCAATAGTTTTAACGATGAATATACTGTCAAGCTGGATAGTCAGGCGCTTAAAGAGCAGTTATCCGTCTTAGAATTACAAAATTTTATTGATATTAGCTTTGGTTTTGACAAGCGTTATGAATATGGCAAAAACGATAAGCTCAACAAGCTGAGTATTACTGTGAAAAATAAGGCAAATGGTCACTCAATCTATGTGGATTGGGACTATTGCACGTTGACAGATTTACAAGGTAAAGCCCGTCGCGTGATTCGC
This sequence comes from uncultured bacterium, assembly GCA_964475335.1. Lineage (GTDB taxonomy): Bacteria > Cyanobacteriota > Cyanobacteriia > Leptolyngbyales > Leptolyngbyaceae > CAYYWG01. The sequence continues at coordinate 324,670 of CAYYWG010000001.1, read as the reverse complement.
CTGGTGCCGGGGAGTTCGCTTGATTTATCGCAAATGCAAGTGTTTAGTGTGGCGACTCCGGAAACGAATTTGAAAGAAAATATTACCGCCGAGGATTGTTTGAAGCGGGAAACGGCCCCAAAAGATGGGCCACCTGTGGCGTTTGAATTACAAGTTAACAAACCCTTGCTGGATTTTGTGGCTTTGACGAAGGCTAAAGACGATGGCACCAAAAAGAAAATTATCCGGTTTTTAGGAAGCCAAACGACCCTCAGTTTTTCGTTGGATGTGGCGGTGCGGATTGTCGGGCCAGCCCGTTCAGCCAGCGATCGCGCCCTGATTCGGTGTCGGTTTATTATCCAAAAGTTGCCCTGGCAGGCTGGGTTGCCGTGGAATCCCCGTTGAGGCGGTGGCCAGGGTGCGATCGCCTCAACGTGCTCAGCCTAGGCTTCGTGGGATAGCAGCGGTTGGCTCGTATTGGCAATGACCATGGTTTTTTGGAGTTTCTTGAGGGCGGCCAGAGCTTGCTCGTAATTGGCCTGGTCGTCTTGGGTTTCAAAGAGTTGGGCGGCTTGGCGGAGATCGCGAATGGCTTCCATCCGTTGCCCAATCTTGGCACTGGCGAGGCCGCGATAAAAGTAAGCGCCTGCGTCGTTGGGGTTGAGGCGGATGACTTCGGTGTAGTCCTGGATGGCTCCTAATTTATTTTGCATTCGAGTGCGGGCGAGGCCGCGATAGAAGTAGGCGGGGGCGTAGTCGGGGTTGCCGTGGATCGCTGCTGTGTAGTCTTCGATCGCCCCCAGTTTGTCGCCGAGTTCTGAGCGAACATAACCCCGGTTGAAGGCGGCGATGTAGTTGTGGGGGTTGTGGTGGAGCGCGTGTTCAAAATCGGTGATAGCGGCTCCTTTTTCGCCCAGGTCATAGCGGGCGAGGCCACGATTGTTGTAGGCAATGTCGTGGTTGGGGTCGATGCGTAGGACTTCAGTGTAGTCGGCAATGGCTCCCTGGCGATCGCCCAAGTCATAGCGGGTGGCCGCCCGGTGAAAGTAAGCGGTGACATCGGTTGTGGCTAAAACGGGGTCGTCAAACCGCTCCACCAATTGCTGAATGATGGCGGGGTCGGTTGTCCGAATGCCGATCGCCGCTGTTGGAAATACCGCACTGGCGGTGGGCATGGAGTCGGCTCCTAGCACAGCATAGGCGCGATCGCACACTAAAAAGGCTTCGTCGGTGCCCATGACTTTAAACCGAAACTGATTGGGATATTGCTTTTTAAGCTCCGTTAAACAGTTCAGCGTTTTGTAGAGAAAATCATCTTGAGCGGGATGGATGCCCCGGCGACGGTCAATGGAACGGGGTTCCAGGCGATCGCCCCCAGCCGCCAAATGCCCCCACCCAATGTCTAAACAGCCCCGACGCGCCAAAAAGGCTTGAAATTGTTGCAAGAGGTCGGCATCCAAAATGGTGGCATCGGGAAAGGGCGACACCACAATCAACCGGGCTTGGGCGGTGTCTAAGGCAGCTTCCAACAGGCTCCGGCTGCTTTTCACTGTGGTCAGGGGGCGATCGCGGCCTGGTTCTGTATCGATGGCTTCTGCCTGAACTTCAACGACTAATTCTGCGTGGGTTGCGGGTTCCCGTTGCCCCGATTGGCGGGCCTGCAATTCCAAAACGTTGGTTTCAGCCCACTCGACCCGATGGGCCAACTGTTTAACCTCTGCTTGCACCGTGGTCGCATCCAATAGCTGGGGTAACTGATGCACCCATTCCCGCAGGGTGCGATGTTGGGCTTCCAAGACTTGGGTTTGCTCTTGCACCGTTTCTAAATGGTGTTGTAGTTGCCCGACGTGGCCGTTGATCAGGTGTTGCACTTCGGCCCGGAGATTGACCAGATCCGTTGATTTGGGGAGCTGGTTCACCTGTTGTTCAAGGCTGCTGACTGTAGCGGCCAGGGCTTCTACGCTCTCAGGGCGGGCGAGGGCGATCGCGTCGAGTTGTTTTTCCCAGGTGCCCAATTTCGCCGCCACCATCGTCATTTCCTTGCGCAAAATGGTGGTCACGGTTTTCTGGGAACCCAGGGCTTGTTCAAAGCCTTCATTTTTCTGACTCAGTTGTTCAAGTTGGGCTTCCACGCGGGCCAGGTCGCGCCGTGTCACCATCTCGCCAACGACCTTGATGAGCGATTCAATATCCTGCTTCAAAAAATTGCCGTCAAAAGGGGCAGGCAGCTTGTTTAACCGACGATGGAGCTGTTTGATTTGATCTTCAAGGTCGCGATAGCGGTGGAGGGTTTGGTGTTGGCTCGCGGTAGGCAAGTTGCGTTTGAGGTCGGCCAGTTCGGCTTTTAGTTGGGCTAGTTCGGGTTCCAGGGTGGTGGTAGGGCTGGGGGGTTGGTTGAGCCGTTGTAGGGTCTCGCGGACGTTGCCCAAGGAATGCATCAAAACGGTGTACTGTTCTCGCAGTTGCAACACGGCTTCGGGGAGCGATCGCACGTCGGGCTGGTTAATCGTGTCGCTCAGTTGTTGCAAGCGTCGGTCTAAATCGCCGACGGCCTCCTGCCGCCGATTGTTCAGATCTTTCCGCAAACTGGCCAGGTGGAGTGGACTGGGGAGGGCGTGGACTTGTTGTTGCAGGGTGGTGATGGTACCGGCAAATTTTTGGTCAAGTTGGGCGATCGCGCTATCGGTGGCGGCTTGGGCCGTTTGCTCTAACCGTCGATGGTTGAGCAAGTTGAGGAACAAGAGCGCCGAGACGGGGGCGGCGGAATACAGCACTTGTTGGGATGCGATCGCCGCGATCGTCCCCACGCCAGACCCAACAAACATAAATGATTCGGTGATGCGGAGCCAATTGCGGTGTTTCACAGCGTCCCTAACCTGGCAAAATGAACAGCTCAAAAGGATGACTGTCTGAGTGGGGGGAAACTGCCAACTGGCACAAACCCACAGCGTAACCCCGCTCCCCTCCCTGGGACTAAGTCGTGCCTTTGTTGAACTTTTCCAGGATTTTTCGGGCTGATCAGGAAAGGGGGCAGAAGATTGCGATCGCGCGGTGAGCTATTGGGCCTGGGCACGGGCCACCTTGAACGCCATTGCGCCAACGTTGATTTTGGTCTAAAGTCGGCTGGGTTTGGTGCTGGTCTTTCGTCAAATCAGCCTGCTCAACCTGCCCCCCATCCGCCATAATGCTTACTTCGCCATGCAGATCCGTTTCGCCTGGTGGTCGGGGTATAATGAACCGGAGTTTACATAAAGCAACGAAACTCAATCTTGTGATGATCATGGGACTTCGTGCCCCTGAGTTGGCATCGTCCAAGCTAGACTGTCAGCGTGGTTGCCGTACCCTCAATAGCTAGCCCAGCAAACTACTAAGGGGGGCCTTCAGCCCTAAGTTGGTGATAATCCCATACCCCTTTATCAGGTCAATAAGGTAGGAGTGATTGTGAAGCAGCGCGAAACTGTGTCTGAGGCGAAGCTGAATTCGGGTTCAGCGCTTCACTCATCTGCCGTTCCTCCAGCATTTTCCCAACCGGGGTCGGGCACCTCGCGATCGCCCCACCGAGCTAACTGGTTCCAACGCGGGTTAGCCCTGGCGATCGCCGCCACCACCTCAGCGACCCTGGGCCTGACGGCAGCCTTACTGTTGCCCCTGCCCATTGGCCTCATAGCCAAAGACAAAAGCCCAGTTTCCAATATTTGGCGGGTTGGTTTGGGGTATCAAGTGGGGCGGCCAGTCAATATTTTGATCATGGGGATTGATCGCGTTCCTGGTGCGCAGGCTGGCTCTGACGAAATTTTTGCGGGTCGCAGTGATACGATGCTGCTGCTGCGGGTTGACCCAGAGAAAGATGCGGTGAGCCTCTTGTCGATTCCACGGGATACCCAAGTCCAAATTCCTGACATTGGCCTCGACAAAATTAACGACGCGAATGTTCAAGGTGGCCCTGCTTTGGCGGCCCAAACCGTCAGCTCGACCCTGAATGGGGTTGCCATCGATCGCTACGTGCGCGTCAGCACTGATGCGTTTAAGGAACTGGTGGATTTGTTGGGCGGGGTTGAGGTTTATGTGCCCAAGCCGATGAAATACGAGGATCAAACCCAGAAACTAAAAATTGATCTGCAACCGGGGCAGCAAGTACTGAACGGGGCACAAGCAGAACAGTTTGCCCGGTTTCGGAATGACGATCTGGGGGATATTGGCCGCGTTCAACGGCAACAAGCGTTGTTGCAATCGCTGCGTAATAAGTTGATGAACCCAACGATCATTCCGCGGATTCCGGCGCTGGTGAAGGCGATGGAGAAGTATATCGATACGAACCTGAGCCTGGAAGAGATGCTGGCTTTGGTAGGGGCAGGCCGTAAGCTAAGTGAGGGAAGCTTCAAGATGGTGATGTTGCCCGGACGGTTCAGCTCTCCTGAAGAATATACGGCGAGTTACTGGCTCATGGATCCGGCAGGGCGCGATCGCGTGATGCAGCAGTACTTTGATGTGACCCCGGTGGATGCGAATACGGCAGCGCGATCGGCGACTGATGTTCGCATTGCGATCCAAAATGCGTCGGATAATCCCAATGGGGCTTATGAAATGCGGCGGTATTTGACCGATCTGGGCTATACCAATACTTACATTGTGGCGGATTGGCCTGCGCCTCAGGCAGAAACGCGGATTATTGCCCAGGGTGGTGATCTGGATGCGGCGGATGGGGTGCAACGGGTGATTGGTCTGGGCCGGGTGCAGGCAGAATCCACGGGAGAACTGGAATCGGATATTACGATCCGGGTGGGCCAGGATTGGCGACAACAACATGCACAGAAGCAAACGCAGTAGGTGATGATGACAGCAGAGTGGGCACGGGAATTACGACGGATTGTGCTGATTGCCTGCGCGATCGCCCTTGCATTGGTGTGGGTTTTGCTCAGTGCAACGCCAGCCTGGGCAGAGGATGGCCAGTTTTTGGGATATGGTAACGCCAACTTGACTGATCGGGACTTGTCGGGAGAAAACCTGGTGGGGGGCATTTTTGTTTCGGCTGAAATGCGGGGCACGAACTTTCGGGGGGCTAACCTGGCCAATGCGATGTTCACTAAAGGTAATTTGTTGGGGGCCGATTTGAGCGGGGCTAACCTGGAGGGCGCATTGCTAGATCGCGTGACCCTCTACAAGGCCAACCTGAGCAATGCCATTTTGGTGGAAGCCACCCTGACAAACAGCATTTTGGATGAGGCGGAGATTACCGGGGCTGACTTTACCAACGCGATTTTGGATCGCTATGAAATGGCCCAACTGTGCAAACGCGCCACAGGTACGAATTCACAGACCGGGGTAGACACGCGGGAAAGTTTGGGTTGTCGTTAGGCAAAGTCTGCTGGCGTGCTTTTCTCCCTTAACGCTTTTCGTTAAGATAAGTAACTAGCATGACTGGCCAGGGCAGTTTGAGTCTGCTGGGCACTTCGGTCAGGCGTTGGATTGATTTTCCTCTGCGGCCACTGCATCCATGACCATCGATTTTTTGCCTTTTGCTATCCCCATTGACCCGATAGCGATCGCCGGGACAACCCTATGGGCCTTGGCGTTGTATCTCGGTTTATCGCCAGTCAGCGATTGGGTCACTCTGCAACTGAGTCGGTGGTTTAACTATGCGGAGCGATCGCTCTACACCTCCCAAGCCGAATTTGAGCGCACCCGTGCCGCGCGGGAATCCTTAAATGCTTTCTATGCTTCGTTTTGCAGCATTTTGCCCTTTTTATTGCTGGGTGCCTTGTGTCAGGTTGGGGTGGAGTTCGCCTTCGGGCCTGATTGGGGGTTAAGCATGGGCCTGTTAGCCTCCATCAGTTGCGGGGTTTACGAGCTCGGCAGACGATCATCCTGAGACGGTGGGGGTGGTGGGGCGATCGCCCCCAAGGCCGTTCCCACGATCTGTACAAGCTTTTTGGCGGCTCCTGGTGTGCCCCGGACGGCCCGCAAGTCCTGGCGCATTTGCGCTAATCGTTCCGGTTGGGTCAAATACGTCTGGGCCTGAGCCGCGATCGCCCCTGGTTCCAGATGGCCAATTAACTCTGGGACGATTTCCCGTTTAGCCCAAATATTGGGCCACGCCAATAACCCCACGCGCTTGGCCGCCAACCCGTTAATCAACCGGGCAAAGTAGCGACCGGCGATCGGCAAATTTACCAACACTCCGGGTAACCCATCCCACGCCCGCATGATATCAAGCTGCTGGGTTGGGATTAACACCATCATCGGCACGGCCAACGCCCCCAGTTCGGCGGTGTTTGCGCCAATCGTAGTTAAGCACAGTTGGCATTGCGCCAACACCTCATGCGCTGGGAAGCCAGTCCACAGACGAATTCGCGTGCCTGCGGCAGTTTGTAACCACGCCTGTCCGGCCTCTGGGCCATCTTGCTGGATTAGCTGCCCTTGTCCCCAGCCCAAGGCGGTAATGGCCGGATTGCTGGCAGGATCGGCATAGCGCGCCAAAGCATTCAAATCCAGCGATGGGGCAACGGGTAAGACAAATTGCAGCGCTGGATCGAGGTGATGGAGTTGATCGGCGATCGCCAGAGTCAATGGCACCCCCAGGGTGAGTTTCATGGGTTTGGAACCCGGCAATAGCCCAATTAGTTTTCCCGCTTTGGGATCTGAATTGGCCTCGTCTGGCGATCGCTGCGCTGTTCCGGCTTCTGCCATCAAATCGCCCACGACGGTAAATTTGTGGGCATACTTGGCTTTGGCCCGAGTGGCAATAGCTGGCTGCATCACCCCAAAATAGTCAATCCACGGGTGCCAGCGGGCTTCCCACTCGGCATAGACCACAGTCTGGTAGCCCAACCGCTTGCCGATCACCACTGGAAAAAACTGATCCCCGCCCAAAAACAGCACGACTCCATGAGGCCGCCAGTCCCACTGGGCCTGGGTTTGCCCAAAAAACAAAAATGGGAAAAACGCCTCTGCCCCTTGTACCCGATCGACTTCTGGGTAGCGTGTGGCGATCGCCACCTCTTCCCCGCTTGCATTGGCACAGGGCGATAACACCACAGAGATCCGTATCTGGTGGCGATCGTCACCGAACTGTTGCCGCAATTCGCGGACTACAGGCTTGACCCAAGTTGTCAATTCTCCTGGCCCATTCGACAAAATCAAAATATCGATCGCTGTTTTGGTTAACAGCGTTGTCCCAACAGTTGGCTCGTCGTCTAGACCAGACATCATAGTACGTTGTTTTCCTCAACAAAGGCCAAAACTCAACGTGAAGTAATAACGCAAATCTTAAAGTAAAAAATGACGAATAATGACAGGTCAGGATGAATTTCTTTCGCCTATTTTCTGCATTGGAAGCACTAGCCCTGCAAACTCCCAAACCTGCCTGAAGATGGCAGCACACCCATAGATGGTAATGGAGTTAACTCGGATCGGGGTGGAGCGAACAGCATCAGGTCGGTTTAGCTTTAACTGCGATAATAACTTCGCTGGATACTTCTGTCCCCAATATTTTGCGGGGTCTATTATTAGGGCGTTGATTCTCAGCTTCCAAAGAATCTATTCGCTATTCAGTCGCCTTGAACGTCTCGTGGCCGCGATCGCTGCGGCAATATCAGGAGTGATAAAATTGTCTATTTCATCCATGAATGCGCCCAAAAACTTTCATTATATGGTGTGATTGTGGGGCCTAATCAGGATAAAACTAAGACCAATATAAACTGATCAAATAATGGCTTTCAATTATCGAAAAAACTATTACGAAAGTTGATTGTATTTGCAATATTTATTTATACAAGCTAGAGTACACTCTCTGTATTGATAGAAGGTCATGTATTAATTGCTACAAAAAACTGGAGCCAGGGCTAGATTGGCGATCGCTGACTGTGATTGTCCTGTTGATTCCAGCTCGCCACTTGCGATCGCCGCTTCAGTTTGTGTAGCCATACATATTGCTCTGAAAATAACATAAATGCTGAAAAAGCTTGGCCACAAAAGGATTCATCCATTTTAACTAAGTTTAAGAAGAGAGGGGTCTCAATTTGAGTTAGTACGGTTTTCTCTACCTTGCTAGGAGGAAGCTACGGATTGTCAAAAAAAAGAACATAAGTCTAAACTCTGTTTCAGTTTGATACACGATTTAATCGAAAGGGGTGACCTGAGACCAGACTTTCAATGTTTTCTAGTGATGTTTAGTGGATTTTTGTTGGCAGTCTTGGGTGTAAATTCGGTCAAACCACCCTGTTTTGAAATGGGTATCTGCTGACCTGAATTATTATTCGGCACTGATGATTAACCCTTTTCTGCACTGCCTATGTCTTTTGGTAGTTTAAGCCTGAGAGTAAGCTAAGCAAAATGAGGTTAATTCAATGTCAGTGTAAATTGCAACGTGAGTTGTATTCATAACTGCGCTTTGCTAGGTTAACCTTCTTGGAGGAATTACAATGAGAATTGCTCAGATTGCCCCCTTGTATGAGTGTGTGCCGCCCCCAGCCTATGGTGGCACCGAGTTAATTGTTAGCTTAGTTACTGATGAATTAGTCCGGCGCGGGCATGATGTAACGCTATTTGCAGCAGGTGATTCCCAAACACTGGCAAAGTTAGAATCTGGATGTGACCAAGCCCTGCGACCGGCGGGAATTCCTCCGGCAGAGTGTGGCTTGTATGACCAAATGCAAGTAAGCAAAGTGTTCGCTCGGGCCCATGAATTTGATGTAATTCATTCTCATGTTGGCCACTTGGCGTTACCCTTCGCGAATCTGGTTAAAACGCCAGTTGTACATACCTTGCATGGTATTTTGCCGCCGTTAATCGATCGCTTCTTTGTCCAGCATCGGCACCAAAACTACATCAGTATTTCCAATTCTCAGCGGCGAAATGATTTGGGGCTGAATTATGTGGCAACGGTCTATAATGCGATCGCGGTTGATCGATTTGAGTTCCACGCAAAACCCCAAGATCCGCCTTATCTCGCGTTTTTAGGTCGTATTTCTCCAGAAAAAGGGCCTCATTTGGCGATCGAAATTGCCAAGAAAAGTGGTTGGCAACTGAAAATGGCAGGCAAGATTGATCCCGTTGATCGAGAGTTTTATCGAGATGTCATTGCCCCCCTGATCGATGGTGAGCAGATTCAATTTTTGGGTGAGGCCAATCACGTTCAAAAGAATGCTTTGATGGGCGGGGCGGTTGCGACGTTGTTCCCCATTACTTGGCCAGAGCCGTTTGGTTTGGTCATGGCTGAATCGATGGCATCAGGAACGCCAGTGATTGCCATGTCCTTGGGATCTGCCCCAGAGGTGATTGCTAATGGTCAGACCGGATTTTTATGCGATAGCGTGGATGACTGTGTGGCCGCGATCGCTCCGGCCAGCCAACTGGATCGACAACTCTGCCGCGAGCACGTCTCAAATAGGTTCAACCTTGACCGCATGATCACTGATTATGAACACGTTTATAACCGTCTATTAGCAGAGCGGTTTGCTCTCAATGGCCATCTGAAAAACACGAATCTCATTGCAAGTTAGGCGAAAACCAAAATAAGTCTGTAAATTCAGCCGCCTGCATTGGCACCTTCGATACCTTAGCTATCGAAGGTGTTCTGTCACAAGCACTTTCTTCGAGTATTGATGTGCTGTTTAGCCAAATTTTTGTTGGAGGATCGATGTCTAATCCTGTCGAGCACGCCGAACCGATCGCTACAAATGCCGCTACAAACCTAAACGTGCTTGAACTAGAAGGTCGAAAATTTACCCCTGCTACAGAAAACCCCTTGCCTGCATGGCCCTGCACTGCAACAAAGCGAATGCAACCTACCTTAACCCTAAAGGATGATGATCTTTTTCTGATTACGGATACCTTGGGCAACATTACGGAATGCGGCGAAGAAGTTGATGCGAGCCTTGGTTTGTTTTGCAAAGATACGCGCTTTTTAAGTCGGTTGGAATTGCAGATTGAAGGGCAATCCCCGGTTTTGCTGAGCAGCACAGCCCAGCGTGGGTTTACGCTGTCGGTGTTGTGTGCCAATCCTTACCTGGAGGGGCGCGTACCAGCGGAGACTGTGAGTATTCAGCGCGATATTGTCTTGCAGGGTGGGTTGTTTGAAGAACTGACGGTGATTAATTACAGTACCCAACCAGCGCAGTTTGAGCTGAGCCTCAGTTTTGATGCTGATTTTGCAGATTTGTTCCAAATTCGGGGGCGGGTGCGGCCCCAAAGCGGGACATTGATGCGGCAGGTGGATCCCAGCACGAATTTGCCCAAAGAACGGGAGACCAGTGAGCTGACTCTGGCCTATCAGGGGTTGGACAATGTGTTGATGGAGGCCCGGTTGCAGTTTTACGATCGCCCCCCTGATCGGTTGGAAGGGTACACCGCCATTTGGGAATTGGAATTAACCTCCCACGAGACGTTGCAGTTTGGCTATCGTCTCCAGCCCATTATTGACAATCGCCCAGCCTCGGCAGTGAGTGCGCCAACAACGTTGAAACAGGCGATCGCGGCGGAAGTCATGGAAGAGCAGCAATGGCGGGATCAAGTGACCCAAATTCGCACGGATAATCGGGCACTGAACCAGGTCATCGAGCACGCCCAGCAAGATATTTACTTGTTGGGGCAAACCTTTGGGCGGGGCAAAGTGCTATCGGCGGGGGTGCCCTGGTTTTCGACCCTGTTTGGGCGGGACTCGATCATCGCTGCCTCCCAGTTGTTGATGCTCGATCCCCAAATTGCCCGTCAAACCTTGCTGACCCTGGCAGACTACCAGGGCCAAGTCGAAAACGAATGGCGGGAAGAGTCTCCGGGCAAGATTCTCCATGAATTGCGGATGGGCGAAATGGCCCGGTGTGGCGAAATTCCTCACACGCCGTATTACGGCACAGTGGATGCCACGCCCTTGTGGTTGATGCTGTATGCCGACTATTACGCCTGGACGGGCGATCAAGAGTTGCTGGACAAACTGTGGGACAATGCCCTGGCCGCAATGGCGTGGATCGATCACAACTGTCGGGCGACGGGCTATCTCTGCTATCAGCGGCAGTCAGAAGGAGGGTTGCAAAACCAGGGCTGGAAAGATTCGGGGGATTGCATCGTGGATGCCAAAGGCAAAATGGCGGAAGGTGCGATCGCCCTGGCCGAAGTGCAAGGCTATATTTATGCGGCCAAGCTTCGGTTAAGCGCCCTGGCCCGCCAACGGAAACGGATTGACCTGGCCGATCGCTGGCAAGAAGAAGCCCACAATCTGAAAGCCCGGTTTAACCAGGATTTTTGGTTGCCCGATCAGGGGTACTGCGCCCTCGCCTTAGATGGGCACGGCAAGCCTGTAGACAGCATCAGTTCCAATCCAGGCCACTGTTTGGGGGTTGGCATTTTGCACCCCGAAAAAGCCAACAGTGTGGCCGAGCGGCTACAAGCACCGGATATGTTTAGCGGTTGGGGCATTCGCACGTTGAGCAGTTTATCTCCAGCCTATAACCCAATGGGCTATCACATTGGCTCCATTTGGCCCCACGATAATGGCCTGATTGTGGCGGGGTTGCGGGCGATCGGCTTTGTGGAGCACGCCTTAGAAGTGGCGCAGGGCATTATTGACATGACCATTGAGCAGCCCTACTTCCGGCCACCGGAACTGTTTTGTGGCTATGAGCGCACCAGCGATCGCAGTCCAGTCCGGTATCCCGTCGCATGTTCACCCCAGGCTTGGGCCACAGGCACTATTTTCCAACTCCTCCAAACAATGGTGAATATGGTGCCAGATGCGCCGGCTAACTGCCTTTACATCATCCAGCCCACCCTACCAGAGTCGGTGCAATACCTGTCGTTGCAAAACTTGAAGATCGGCCAAACGTTGTTGGATCTGGAATTTGAACGGGCGAACCATGCCACCGCGTGTCGAGTGGTGCGGAAACGAGGCAATCTGCGGGTGGTGATCGAGGCTTAGTCGGTCTGTGCCGATGAGCTGCTAGGTGGTGTATCCAACACTTTGCGGTAAACCCGATCGCATCGGGCAGTTTCCACCCCGGTCGCTGGCTGATACCCATTGCGTTCGTATAAACAGACGGCTTCCTGCAAGACGGAGGCCGTTTCGATCCAAATTTCGGTAAAGCCCCGAGCGGCGATCGCCCCTTCGAGCTGCTGTAACAAAAATTTGCCTAATCCCTGCCCTCTGTAGCCCAGAGCAATGTACATTTTACGCAACTCAACCGCGTTCTGGCCCCGGTCGATTGGGTAAAATGCGCCTGTCCCCACGAGGGTGCCCTCGGTTTCGATGACCCAAAACTCGCCCCCGCCTTGCCAATAGGCGTTTTCCACCTGGATCACATCCTGATCAGCGCCCGTGGGTTCCCACGCTAGCCCATACTCTGCGAGGACGGACGCAATGAGGGCAGCAGCGGGGTCGCGATCGCCCGGTTGCCAAGGACGAATCGTAAAAGGGCCAAACGTCTGTTGCATCAAATTCCTCCTGAATGGGTGTTGTGTTAGCGATCGCAATCCCCACCGTGTAGCAAACGCGGGATGATTTATGGGAACGCTAACAAAATAAGGGGCAGATTGGATTGTCCCATTGCTCCGCACTTCAGTTGAATGCGTGCATTCCGCGACCAAAGTTGATACCCTAGATGCTTTCTCCAAGCGGTGGGCCTGCCAGCCGTGGGGGCACACCCTCCCGATCAGCCCTGGGGTTCACGCTCCAGGCCGAATTCATGAGGATCGCCAATTGCATCCAGGCATCTACCTCCGTTCGATGCGTTTCAGAGTAGAACCATAAGCTAGCCCGAATCATGGATTATCAACGCTTTCTTAATCACTTGCCAGCCTGCTACAAGCATTGGGGAAAAGACACCGTGGAACCCAAGTCAGAGCAATTTCAGCAAGTGTTGAGCCAAATTCGGGGCATGACCACAGCCAACAACATGCAACTGTTGAATTGGGCAGTGGCTTGCATGGAACCTAATGAAATTTATTGTGAAGTGGGGACTTATCGCGGATCGACCCTGGTGGGGGCACTGTTGAACCATCCCGATCGCATGGCCTATGCGGTAGATAATTTCTCGGAATTTGATGAAGATGGTTCAACTCTGGCAGCGCTGATGACCCACCTCGACTGGTTTGGGTTAACGGAGCAAGTTTATTTTTGTGATCAAGACTTTCAACAGTTTTTTCTAGAGCTAAAAGCCCTCAATACAGACGATAAAATTGGTGTTTATTTTTATGATGGAGCCCACGATTATCGGTCTACGTTGATGGGGCTTTTGTTAGCAAAACCTTTTTTGGCTGACAGTGCAGTAATTATTTTAGATGATGCCAATTGGGGCACTGTGCAACAAGCCTATTGGGACTTTTTGGCCCTGAGTCCAGAAGCGGAAGTTATTTTGGAATTGCGGACTCCCGTGGCCCGCTATCCGACGTTTTGGAATGGGATTCAAGTATTGAGTTGGGAGCGATCGCGCCGGACTAACTATGCCCCTGCGGTGTTTGGTGAACATCAAGATGTGGGGGTGATTAAATCAATTTACAATTTGCAACTACTAGAACAGCGGATTGAATCGATTGAATTGCTTTATCAAGAAGCTGTGCATTTGCACGAACACGAATGCTTTAGTGAAGCCGAAAAGAAATATCGTGATTATTTGCTTTGGCGGGAAGATGATGCCAAAGGTTGGCTCAATCTGGGGTTGCTATATGCTGAAACCGAGAATTATCAAGAATCGAGTCAGGCATTATTAAAAGCAATTAATCTTGATCCATCTAATAGCTCGACCTATTATTTTCTTGGGTCTTGTTTTGTGAAATTGGATCAACCTGATGCCGCGATCGCTGCTTATTATCGTGCCATTGAGCATGACCCAAATTTGATTGATGCTTACAATAGTTTGGGTGAATTGCTCCACAAACATGGCGAAACGGAACAAGCCGAAGTGATTTTGCGGGAAGCGATCGCCAAGCGTCCGAATCAATTCGCAGCCTACCTCAATCTGGGGAATTTATTATTAGATTTGGGCGAAGTCGAAGACGCGATCGAGGTTTATCAACAAGCCTATGATTTAGCGCCCGATAATCCCGACTGTGCCAATAGCCTGAAATTCGCGAAAGAGTTTGCCCAAAATCCAACCCGTTACTATCAGGAATTGGGCCAAACCTTGTATGTGCAACGCAACTATAGTGCGGCAGCTCGGCATTACCAAAAACTACTGCATTACCAAACAGTTTCCCCCGATCGCTATTTGGAATTGGCCGATTGTCTATGGCGGTTGCATCGCCAACGGGAGACGATTGAAACCTTGCAGGCTGGTATTAGTGTCTATCCAGATTCTGAGGCATTGAACTATCAGTTGATTTTGACCCTAGTGCGGACGGGCAAAACCCCAGAGGCATTGGCAACGGTGGAGTCGGCCTTGGAAACTTTGCCCGATAGTTACACGTTCAAGTTGCTGAAAAGTATGATCCTGCCGCTAGTCTATGACTCGGTGAAGGAAATTGATTTCTATCGCGATCGCTATTTGCGCGAACTGACCCATCTGATTCAGGCAACACCCTTAGAAACAGCAACACAGCAGCAAAATGCCCTGGCTGGCCTCAGTCGCTACGCCAGTTTTTACATCACCTACCAAGCGCGGGATATGGTGGAACCCCAACACCTCTATGCCCAGTTGGTGCAAAAGGTGATGACGGCGGCCTATCCCCAATGGACGCACCCATTACCCATGCCCCCCGTTGAAAAGCGGATTCGGATTGGGTTTTTAACGCACTATTTTCATGCATATAGCGGCACCCTATGGCTGACGGGGTGGCTCAAATACGCAACTCGTAAACAGTTCAAGATTCATTCCTATTACATTGGTAACCAACCCGATTCGGTAACCCAGGAATTTCGTCGGTATAGTCATGCGTTTCACCACATTCCGGGGTCTTTGGCGACGATCGCCCAACAAGTCCGCGATGACGATTTGCATATTTTGATTTATCCCGAAATTGGGATGGATCCTCAAACAATTCAACTGGCGGCGTTGCGGTTAGCTCCAGTGCAGTGTACGGCGTGGGGCCACCCGGTAACATCGGGTTTAAACACCATTGACTACTACCTATCGAGTAAGTTTATGGAGCCGGAAAATGCCGAAACTCACTACACAGAAACGCTGATTCGGTTGCCCAAGTTGGGGATTGCCTACCCGCCGCCAGCCTTACCAATTTTGAGCAAAAAACGCCCGACCTTTGGCCTGCGCGAAGAGGCGATTGTGTATCTCTGTTGTCAGGCTCCGTTCAAATATTTGCCCCAGCATGACTATTTGCTGGTAGAAATTGCGCGGCAGGTGCCCCAGGCGCAGTTTGTGTTTATTCGGGCAGATGTGTTGCAAGCGCGTTTGCAACGGGCCTTTGCTGCCGCAGGTTTGAACTTGGATGATCATGCGGTGTTTTTGCCGCCCCAACCCCGCAATGACTATCTGATGCTGAATATGCTGTCGGATGTTTATTTGGATACTTTGGGCTTTACGGGGGGCAATACGACTTTTGACGCGATCGCCTGTGGGTTGCCCGTGGTGACGTGTCCGGGGGAATTTATGCGGGGGCGGATGTCTACCGGAATTTTGCAAGCGGTGGGTGTAACGGAAACCATTGCCACGACTGAGGCGGAATATATCGAACTGGCGGTAAAACTGGGCCAAGATCCAGAGTGGCGCGATCAAATTGCTCGGAAGATTTTAGGCAACCGCAACCAGGTGTTTGATGATGCGACGTGTATCCCCGCTTTGGAAACGTTTTACAAAACGACCGTGGAAGCGCGATTAGCCGAGCAAAATGGGCAGTGAAAAGCCGAGGCGATCGCGTCCCTGATTATGCATCCCAATGATGGCAACCTCAGGGTTAGTGCTGTGGAGCGCGATCGCCCGAACTGTGGATTGATTAGACGGCCCGACGACGCTTGGCCCAAGCTAAACCACCCCCCGCGATCGCCAACCCTAACAGGGTCGTTGGTTCGGGTACGGCGGCGGCAGGCTCTTCTTCCACCTCGGGTTGCTCAACGACAGGCAACGTCAGTTCCCGCCGGAGTTTTTCTTCCAAAGCCCGGTCAATGTCGGCAAAGCCATTGGCTGCGATAACAAAAGAGCCAACCCCGCCCTGCACGTTGTTTTGGTACCAGGCTTCCAGTCCAGCACTGGGAATTGTCACAATGGGTAAGCCATTGATTGCATCAACCCCTGCGGCCAGGGCATTGTCTCTTGCCACACGAGTTGAAATGCCAGAGTTTTGGGTTCCATCTCCTGATACATCAATGACCCAGCGTTGGCCTTCATAGGCATTGCTGCTGAAGAGGGGCGTTGCAAATTGAATGGCAGACCCCGGTGCGGTGTTCCCAAAGTTGCGGGGGCGCATCAGGGTGCCAATCGTATCGGCAAATTGGAGGGCACTGGTTTGGTCATTGATCAGAGTCCAGGGAATGGACTGTTGTTGTTGGTTTGCGCCGGCCCACTGAATCAGGTTGATGGCTACACTGCCAAACTGAGAACCAAATTGACTGGATAAGCGGGTAAACGCATTCTGGTAGCCCTCAACTTGCAAAGCATAGTCCCGATTGCTAATGCTGAAAGAAACATCAATTAATAGCGACAATTCGGTGTTGACGGGGGTGAGGGTGGCCGCCGAGGCCGGAGCCAGGGTCGTGACCGTCAAGCCCAGGGTGGCGATCGCCGCTAAGCTCGGTAATAGTGTTGAACTGAGGGTTGGTGCTGACAAGGAACTAATCATGAAAATCTACCTACATGCTTGGTCAAAAATCTAACGACAGCTACGGATATGTTTATGCACCGATGAGCAAGTCTGTGACGCTCCCCCTGCTTGGTCTGGGCGAGGGGGCGGACTTGAGAGAAATTACGGATATTCTGATCTTTCCGATATTAGTCGGCAGACGAAAATATACCGAGATTACGGGCCTATCTTCATCCCATCTTTAAAGTCGGTAAGGGGCACGTTGATACTTAAGCTGACGGTGCCAGATCCGCCTGGGCGGCTTGGGTCAGAGTTTGGAGGACAGACAGCGTTAGGACGGGTTCCACGGCATTGGGTGTGGCCTGACTGAGCCAGAGGAGATATTCGATGTTCCCCGCAGGGCCAGTAATGGGCGACCAGGTGACTCCGCAAGCGTGCCAGCCCAGGACTTGTGCCGCTTCCCACACTTGCCAGATGGCCTGGGCCTGGTCTTTGGCTTCGCGGACGACTCCGTGTTTTCCCACGCGATCGCGGCCCACTTCAAACTGGGGCTTCACCAATAACAGCAATTCTTTCGGTGGTGCCAATAATCGGTCTAAGGCGGGTAAGACTTTGGTGAGGGAAATAAAGGACACATCGACTACACCCAAGTCGGGCCAGGGGCGATCGCCCGCTTCACCGTACAGGGTTGTGGGTGCTAAATGGCGTAAATTGGTGCGTTCCAGGAGCGTGACCCGCGCATCTTGCCGTAAGCTCCAGGCGACTTGGCCATAGCCCACATCCACCCCATACACATGGCTGGCCCCCGCTTGCAGCAAGCAGTCGGTAAAGCCCCCGGTGGAAATGCCGCCATCTAAACACACGCGACCTGTGATGGGGATATTAAAATGGGCGATCGCTTTGGCCAGTTTTTCTCCTCCGCGCGATACATAGGGCGATTTTTGGCGAATGGCGATCGTCGCCTCTACGTTAACCTCGGTGCCTGGTTTGTCGATTACCTGGTGATTCACGGTCACTTCCCCCGCGCGGATGAGCCGCTGGGCCTGCTGCCGACTGTCGCATAATTGCCGCTCGGTCAGTAACACATCGAGTCGCTGTTTGGCCATACGCTATGCCTGTCCCCGCTGTACTGACCCCTGTTTGAGTTGGGCTTTGGCGTGTTGCCAGAGGTCTTCTAGTTCGGCCAGGGTGTAGGATTCCAGCGGTCGGGTGGCCACGGCTTCCATCAGTTGCAGGCGTTGAATAAAACGGCGGTTGGTGCCCTGCAAGGCGGTGCTGGGGTCGAGGTCGTGCCACCGGGCGACGTTGATGATGGTGAACAGCAAATCGCCGAGTTCTTCTTGCTGGTGGGTGGGATCAGACTGGGCGATCGCCTCTTTCAATTCTGCCAATTCTTCTTCAAATTTGGCCCACACGCCGTCTACCGTTTCCCACTCAAACCCAGCTTTGGCGGCTTTTTGGGAAATCTTGAGGCTGGCCATGAGCGGCGGCAGCGATCGCCCGTATTGGGCCAGCTTTTGACTCAGGGGCGGGGTGTCTTGGGTGTCTTCACCTTTTTCCGCCGCTTTGATGGCTTCCCACCGTTCCCGCACTTCCTCGTGGGTGGCCAGAGATTCCTCGCCAAACACATGGGGATGGCGGCGGATGAGTTTTTCGCGAATGCCTTTGGCGACGGCACCCAAGTCAAATTGGGCGGTTTCGCTGGCGATCTGGGCCTGCAAGACCACTTGTAACAGCAAATCCCCCAGTTCTTCGCAGATGGCCTGGGGATCGCCCGACTGGATGGCATCCACGGTTTCGTAGGCTTCTTCAATCACGTAGGGAATCAGGGTTTCCGGTGTTTGGGCCAAATCCCAGGGGCAGCCACCTGTGGGCGATCGCAACTGGGCCACAACCGCCACCAACTGTTGCAATTCGTCCATCCAATCGGCTTGTTGTAATTTGGGCTCGGTGTGCGCTGATTCCATGCCGCTTCCTGTTGCGTTCACTTTCCTTACTGTACTGGGTCATTTGGTCTACAGCCTACTAGCCGGATTGGTCGGTGCAACCTTTAGGGGCGATCGCGATCGTCTGGTGGGGGCGGGGCGGGGGGCAACAGCGGCAATTCCACGCGCGTACGGGGTTTCTTGGTCGGGGCTGCTTTGGGGCGGGGTGCTGGGGGCGGGGCCGTTGACGGTAGCGGAATCCCCAGATCGGGCGGTGGGGGTGGTGCAGTGGGCGGTAAATCGAGGGTAGATTTTGGGCGGTGTTTCCGTTGGTGCCGCTTATACGCCGACCCAACCCAATCGCTCAGAGCATGGCTCAAGGCCCCCAACTCCAACCCCAGGCCCAGGGCCAGCCATTCCGGCCAGTGTACTTGGAGCGATCGCCCCACGCCCGCAAAACTTTGCTGACTGTACTGGTGAAGCGCTCCCAGCCATTGGGCTTGGGCTCCCGTCATCCAGGAGGCGATCGCGCTCAGTCCCCCGATTACCCCCAGCCCCAGGCCCAGCCACAGCAACAGATAGATAATCCGGCCTACTGTGCCGATGAGCGGGCCATGAGACAACATCGACCGATGGCGCATACTCCAGCGATAGGGTAACCAAATCCACCGCAATGGCCCCCAGCGCTTGTATTGCCGCGAGTAAATATCCAAGTCGGGGCCAAACATTAACCCACTAAACAGGTATCCCCCCGCCAGAAGCAGGGTCAGCCCCGCGTTGCGCGTCCGCTCAAAGGTAATCGCGGCCACCACGGGCAAGCTCCAAAGCGTTATACTGTCGTGGGTTCGGCCTGAGGGCATGGCGATCGCAGCCAAAAATTTTGAACTTCTTTTCAAAAAATCCTAGCAAGAACTCGAAACTTCTGTTATATTGAATTCTGGTGCGCGGAGGACGAGTTCCTCAAAGCACGCGCGGGCGGTTAGCTCAGTTGGTAGAGCGCCTGCCTTACAAGCAGGATGTCGCGGGTTCGAGCCCCTCACTGCCCATTGGTTTAACAAAATACTTTTGACCCAGTTAGTTCTGGGACGAAAGTTCCTGTCTACTTACTACTTTTTGATGGCGTTTCACGGATTATGGCAAAGCGGATTCAGTTAGTTCTTAATAAGGACGTGAGCAAACTTGGTCGGGCCGGAGACTTGGTAGAAGTTGCCCCTGGTTATGCTCGGAACTATTTATTGCCTCAAGGGTTGGCTGTCCACACAAACCCTGGAATTTTGCGGCAAGTCGAGCGGCGACGTGAACTAGAACGTCAGCGGTTGGCTGAGCTTAAGAAAGAGGCCGAAGTGACGAAGAAGGCGATCGAAGGTCTGAAAGCAATCAGTATTGCAAAGCAAGTTGGTGAAAATGAGGCCATCTTCGGTACGGTCACAGCGCAAGAGATTGCGGATGCTTTGGCCGCTGCAATTAACCACGAAGTTGATCGGCGTAACATCACCGTTCCTGAAGTCCATGCTTTGGGTACCTATCGGGCTGAAATCAAGCTCCATCCTGAAGTTTCTGCCTCTTTTGGAATTGAAGTGGTGGCAATGTAAAGCTGGGATGGGTTGTCACTGATTTTGTTCTGCTGACAGCTTGTTACTGGCTGCCCTAAAATTGACGGAACTCTTAAACTTACTGGAAGGATAGTCTCTAGGGGCTATCCTTTTTAGTATGGATTTACAGCCGCGATCGCGCCTGTTACTATAGTTCGTAAGTACCATTATTTATTTGTTTCTGCATGGAAATGCACCACTCATTGGTTTTTTGGGTGGTGTCTGTATCTAGTGTTGCAGCCCGTTAAACTCGCTAAAGAACTATGCTTAACCACTAAATCTGGTTGAGGATCAGGCGACTCAACGGTATAGTGATGAGAACTGAGCAGAGGACGCCAATGGTTGCACTCGCTCATCCGATTTAGCGTGTCTGGATGGCTATTGGTATGGTTCAGGAATTAAATTTTCAGACGTATAACGATCGCTTGCCGCCCCAAAATGTCGAGGCCGAAGAGGTCATTTTGGGCGGGATTTTGCTGGATCCAGAAGCACTCAGCCGGGTGGCTGATTTGATTACGCCCGAAGCTTTTTATCTCAATGCCCATCAAGAAATTTTTCGGGCCATGCTGGCGCTGCAAAACCAGGGCTTGCCTACGGATTTGATGAGTGTTTCCACCTGGCTCAAAGACCGCGATCGCCTGGAAAATGTGGGGGGGCAAAACAAGCTTATCCAACTGATTGACCATACCGTGAGTGCGGTCAATATTGACCAGTACGCCGCCCTGGTCATGGACAAATATATGCGGCGGAAACTGATTCAAGCGGGTAGTGAGATTGCTCAGTTGGGGTACGACACAGCCACGGATTTAGAGCAAATTCTGGATCAGTCAGAGCAAAAAGTGTTCGGAGTCACGCAAGATCGCCCCCAAAACGCCCTCACGGCTACGGCGGACATTTTGACCCACACGTTTACCGATATTGAAAGTCGATCGCTGGGGATGGTGCTGCCGGGGTTGACCTGTGGTTATTACGACCTGGATGCCATGACTCAAGGGTTCCAGCGATCGGATTTGATTATTGCTGCCGGTCGCCCGTCAATGGGGAAATGTCTGGCTGCCTCGGCTGAGATTATGCTGGCCGATGGAAGCATCGAAACAATTCAAACGCTTTATCAGCGGCAGCAAGCTACATTGCTCACGCTGGGGGCAGACTGGAAGCTGCGGTTGACCCAGCCATCGGCTTTTATTGATGACGGGATCAAACCCACCTTTCGGGTCACGACTCGGCTAGGGCGCACGATTGAAACGACGCTGAGCCACCCTTACCTGACTGTGGAGGGCTGGCAACCGTTAGCGTGCCTGCGCGTTGGCGATAAGATTGCTGTGCCCCGTCAGTTGAATATTTTTGGGACGGAGACGTTGCCAGAAGGGGCCGTCAAACTGTTGGCTTATCTCATTGGTGATGGTTGCCTGACAAAATCTTCACCCACGTTTACCAACGGGAATCCGGCAATTCAGGCCGACTTTTGTGCAGCGATCGCGGCTTTTCCAGGTGTCAAGGTTAAGCGCAATGATTCTCGCGGCACGCGGACACCATCATTTCGGATTAGTAAGGATTTTGAGGCATTACAGGCGGGGCGAGCGGACTTTGCCCAGGCGCTGCGGCAAGCCATGCAGGCTCAGGCCATGACAGCGAATCAGTTAGCCCAGCGGTTGGAAAGCAGTCCGGCTACGGTGTCGTATTGGTTACAAGAGAAAAATATTCCCAGCCAGTCTAAGTTTGTCCAATTGTGCGAGGTGTTGAACCTCCATCCCACTAAGCTGATGCCGACGGGCTGGCTGGCACTCAGTGCCAAAGGTCATAATGCTGTGACTGTGTGGTTGCAAGAATTAGGGTTGTGGCTGAAAGATGCCCATGCTAAAACGATTCCGGCTCCAGTATTTCGGCTGACGCGATCGCAACTGGCTTTGTTTTTGAATCGCCTGTTTGCGACGGATGGCTGGGCAACCGTACTGGCGAGTGGTCAGGCCCAAGTGGGCTATGCTACGGTAAGTCGGCGCTTGGCCCAACAGGTGCAACATCTTTTGCTGCGGTTTGGCATTATTGCCGCGTTGAAAACTTGTTCTGTCCAGTATCAGGGGCAGGGTCGCTCGGTTTGGCAGTTGGATATTACCGATGGGCGATCGCTGACGACCTTCGCGGCGGAAATCGGGATTTTTGGCAAGGAAGCGGCGATGTTGGCCGTCAAAACTGCACTGGCCACAAAGTGCTATCAAACCAACCGTGACTTGATTCCCATTGCCGTTTGGCCTCAATTAGAGGCGGCGCGACAAGGTGAAGCTTGGTCGGCGATCGCGCGTCGAGCTGGCATTGCGGGATATACCAATATTCATGTTGGGCAACGGGCACCGACCCGCGATCGCCTATTGACGTTAGCAACAGCGATTGGGGCCGACTCCCTCCAAGAACTGGCGACCAGCGATGTGTACTGGGATGAGATTGTCGCGATCGAGGCGACAGGTACACAGCAGGTCTATGACCTCACAGTGCCGGAAACCCATAATTTTGTGGCGAACGATATCTGTGTGCACAACACGGCCTTCACGATGAATATTGCCCGGAATATTGCGGCGTTTCATAAGTTGCCGGTGGCGATCTTTAGCTTGGAAATGTCAAAAGAGCAGTTGGTGCAACGGTTGTTGGCCAGCGAGGTGCGGATCGAAAGTGGGCGGTTGCGATCGGGCCGGGTCAGCCAGCAGGAGTGGGAACCGCTGGGCCATGCCATTAGTGCGTTGTCTCAGTTGCCGATTTTCATTGACGATACGCCCAATATTAGCGTGACGGAAATGCGCTCCAAAGCTCGACGGTTGCAGGCTGAACAGGGCGGGGCGTTGGGCATGATTTTGTTGGACTATTTGCAGTTGATGGAGGGGGGCGGAGATAACCGGGTGCAGGAACTCTCGAAGATTACGCGATCGCTCAAGGGGTTGGCGCGGGAGCTAAATGTGCCAGTGATTGCCCTGTCGCAGCTGAGCCGGGGGGTGGAATCCCGTACTAACAAGCGCCCCATGATGTCGGATTTGAGGGAGTGTGTCACTGGGGATACGCTGGTCGTATTGGCAGATGGTCGGCGTGTGCCGATTCAAGATTTAGTGGGCCAAACGCCTGAAGTGATCAGCATGGATGCTAAGGGCAAGTTAGTCAAGGCAACCGCTGATTTGGTCTGGGAAGTTGGGCAGAAGCCGATTTATAAGCTCATGACGGCAAGCGGTAGAACCATCCGTGCTACCGGAAAACATCGGCTGTATACCTTTGATGGTTGGCGAGAACTACAAACCTTGCGAGTGGGCGATCGCCTTGCGGTGGCTAATCATCTGCCGATGATGGCCCAGTCCGGTCAGCGATGGCCAGACTCAAAAGTCATTTTATTAGCGCATCTTATCGGAGATGGAAGTTATCTAACGCATCAGCCTCTGCGATATACGACAGCTTCGGACGCGAATTCGTGGGTGGTAGAAGCGGCAGCCAAGGAATTTGGGTGCACTGTGAATCGGCATCCCGGCAAAGGCAACTGGCATCAACTCGTTATTTCAGGCAATGGTAATCGCTGGCACCCCGCTGGGGTGGGTCTTTGGCTGAAAGAGTTAGGGATTTGGAATCAGCGCTCGGCCTATAAGACCGTTCCGATGGCGATTTTTCAATTACCTGATGACCAGATAGCCCTCTTTCTACGTCATCTGTGGGCGACTGATGGTTGTATTAGCAATTACTACCAGGCAGACCGTCGGAAGTACAAGGCAAGTATTTTCTTCTCGACGATGAGTGAACGCCTTGCCCGCGATGTGGTTGCCCTTTTATTAAGATTGGGCATTGCGAGCCGAATGCAGTGGACGAAATCCCAGTGCTATACGGTGCAAATCTATGGCAAATCTCATCAACTGGCGTTTCTAGATCGGGTAGGTGCTTTTGGCCCTAGAGTGGCTCCGGCTGAAATTGCCAAAGCTGAACTCTTACAACGGGGGAAAGCCAATCCCAATAAAGATACGATTCCGATTCAGGTCTTTGATTTGGTGCGGCAGGAGATGAAGGCACAAGGTGTTACTCAGCGGGGTATGGCTGCTTTGCGGGGCACAGCTTATGGCGGAACTTCACACTTCAGATTTGCGCCAACCCGTGAGGTGTTACAAAGTTATGCGACTATTCTCGACAGCCCTTTACTACAAGATATTGCATCTTCTGACCTGTTCTGGGATGAGATTGTTTCGATTGAGGCGGTTGGTGAAGCGGTGGTGTACGACCTAACGGTACCAGAAACCGCATCTTGGCTGGCGGATGGAATTGTCTCGCACAACTCTGGCGCGATCGAGCAGGATGCAGATTTGATTATGATGTTGTATCGCGATGAGTACTACAACCCTGACACACCGGATCGGGGCATTGCCGAAATTATCGTGACGAAACATCGGAATGGCCCGACCGGAGTAGTCAAGCTGTTGTTTGAGTCTCAATTTACCCAGTTCCGCAATTTGGCTTCGGGCAATCGGGTCTAAGCTGAGGCGATCGCGCTGCGCTCAGCGTTTAGGTTAGAGGGCAATGGGGAAGACCCAATCTTGGTACTGGGGATCGCGATTTTCTGTAATGGCGGTCAAGGTTTCTCGGAGTTTGGTGGTGATGGGGCGATCGGTGGGCAAGGTGTAGCTTTCTACCCGTTTGACCGGGGCAATTTTGGCTGCTGTGCCACACAAAAAGACCTCATCGGCAATGAGTAACTCGGAGCGATCGATGGGCCGCTCGACCACGGGAATCCCTAAATTGCGGGCAATGGTGACCACACTATCCCGTGTGATTCCTTCCAAAATGTCTTGCTCAAAGCCAGGGGTGATCAGGGAGCCATTCCGCACGATGAACACGTTCATGCCAGAGGCTTCGCTGACTTTGCCCTGGGTATTCATCAAAATTGATTCGTCAAAGCCGGACTCGATCGCCTCGGTTTTGGCCAGGGACGAGGTGATGTAAGCGGCGCTAATCTTACCACGGAGGGGCAAACTGCGGTCTTCTTGGCGATACCAGGAACTAATCCGGCAGGTGACGCCATCGGGCGAGAGATAGTCTGCCATTTCGAGGCCGTAGATCAACAAATCTTTTTCGATGTTGTGCAAGCGGGGCGAGACTCCCAGCCCAGAGTTATACACAAAGGGGCGGATGTAGAACGATTTGGACGGGCGATTTTTTTGGACAAAATCAATAATAGTCGCCTGGATTTTGGCGGCGGGCATGTCGTACATCAACAATTTGGCGCTGGCACTCAGCCGTTGGCAGTGGCGATCGAGCCGGAAGAGTAGAACTTGTTCCGGATTTTGAGGATCGGGAATGCCACGCATCCCACCAAAGGCTCCTGTACCGTAGTGCAACGCATGGGTGGCGATGGAAATTTTGGCCTCTTCAAAGGGTAGAAATTGATTTTGCAGGTACGCGATCGGCAGGAAATTTTCCATAACACAAATAGAAAGCTAAAGAATGGCGTGTGAGGTTAGCGGCATAGCTCCAAGCATGCCAACCGAAAATGTCAACGCTGGTTTAACAATTATCGTCGGGTTAAGGTGCTTTTGGTGTGGGATTTGGGATGTAAAGTGCAATGTTACATGGGGGAAGTGGGTTTCGCTGTGTTTTTATTAGGGCCGATCGCAGCGGGTCGGGTCAAGGTACGGTGGGGCCGTGTGGAGCTAAACCAGTGGCCGATCGCCCGTCAGTGGGACGGCGATAAACCTGGTAGCGTGGGAGAGGTGTGTGGGAGCGATCGCGGGGATGAAAGCAGTAAGAGCACGGGTTGAGAACATTTGGCAGGCGATACAAGCCCAATGGCAACAGCCGATGACCCAGGCGATCGCGACAATTTTGCTGGGCGGATTGCTGGTGCGGGGGCTGATTGCGGCGTGGTTGCCGCCCGGTTATGACGAAGCCTATTACTATCTCTATACCCGCAATTGGGCCTGGAGTTATTTTGACCATCCGGTGATGGTGGCGTTGACTACAGGGTTGGGGCCGTGGCTGACGGGGCACGTATCGGCGTTGACGATTCGCCTGGGGCCGTTGGTGCTGTATACCGGATCGTTGCTGAGTTTGGGGATAGCGGCGAGTCAACTGTTTTCGCGACAGGTGGCTCTGTACACGATCGCGATCGCTTCCCTCATCCCAATTTTTAGTGTGGGCTTTGGGGTGTTGACCTTGCCGGATAGTCCGTTGATTTTTTGTTGGTCGGTGGCGCTGGTGGTGGCGGTTTGGGAATTCTTTCGGGCAGAGGTCTATCAACCGAGTTACCGCTTGGCGGTGTTGGGGTTGCTGGTGGGGTTGGCCTGTTTGAGTAAATATCACGGGCTGGCCTTGGGGTTTGGGTTGGTGGGTTTTTGTGTGACCAGTTCGCGGCATCGGTCGGCGTTGGGGTCGCCGTGGATGGTGGTGGCGGTGGGGTTGTTTGGGTTGGCGATCGCGCCCATCATTGTCTGGAATCAGCAGTATGACTGGATTTCCTGGCGGTATCAGTCGGGGCGGGCGGTGCCCGATCGCGGCTACAGTCTTCTGGAGTTGGCGGGTACGGTACTTATTGGGGTGGCCTATTTATTTCCCAGTTTTGGGTTCCCGCTGTGGTGGGTCATTGGGCGCAGTTTGGGCAGTCAGGGGGGGCGATCGCCCCAGTTTTTACTCGCAACCCGCAATCCGGCGTTGCCCGAAGCTCAGTTTCCCGTTGCTGTGCGGCTCATTCTTTGGTTGTCGTTGCCGTTGATTGTTTTTTTTACCGTCATGGGGGGCTATCGGGCGATTTTGCCCACTTGGCCGATGCCGGGTTTTTGGGGCACCACCATTCTCCTCGGTGCTTGGGCGGCGCACTGGCATTCGCTATCGCCCAAAGGAGCGCGGCGGTGGCTGGGGGGATCGGGCCTGGTGATTGGGACATTGATCGCGATCGCGCTGTTGCATTTGAACCTGGGGACGTTGCAGCAATCTAGTCGGTTTAGTTGGTTTGGAGGTTTGGTGCCAGCCAAGGATGACGCATCGGTGCAGTTGTTGGGGCTGGGGCAAATTCGCCAAAGTTTTGCCCAATCTCCCGCGTTACAAGCGGCCCTCCAACGGGCTGATTTTGTGTTCACCAGCGAGATTTTTATGGCTGGACGGGTGGGGATGGCGATCGCGCCCCTTTCCCCCGTGCCCGTGACGACCTTTAGCGATGACTTGCGGGGATTTGCCTTTTGGTCAACCGCTGGCCAATGGGTGGGGCAAACGGGACTCTACCTCACGGATAGTCGCCTTGCCAGTATCGAACCCTATCGCGACTATTTTGCGGCAATTACCAAAATTGGTGAGATTCCCATTCAACGGGGCGGCGCGATCGTGGATTTGGTGCAAGTTTATGAATGCCGCAACCTCCTCAAACCCTATCCCCGCCCCTATGGTCGTTAGGTATGGCTACGCCAGGTTGGGCGTTTATTTCAGCAGAGCAAAGGTGCCGCTTTTGCCGTCGGGGTTGACTTTAACCTGAGCGACATAGAACTGCTTTTGCATGACTTCACCGTCGGGGGTAAAGGAGATTTCGCCAAGGGGGGTCTGGTAGGTGCCGCGCAAAATTTCCTGGTTCAACTCCGCTCGCAGCGTTTCCAGGGGCAGGGTTTGGAGGTCGCGTTTTTGTTTGAGCGATCGCAACGCTTCTACAAAAACCTGGACAGCCGTGAACCCTTGGGCGCTGAATTGGGGCGGAGTTTGCCGATATTGCTGTTGATAGGCTTCCCGGAAGGTTTTGTTCATGGGCGTGTTGACCTCTGGGCTATAGGCTTGGGCAATCAGCACCCCATCGCAATACACCCCACACACGGGGAAGATATTGGGGGTGTTGAGGCCATTCCCGCTCACAATCAAGCCTTTGTAGCCGAGTTCTCGGAGTTGCCGCACCAGGTTTGCTCCATCCGAGGCCAAGCTGGAAATGACAACCAGATCGGGTTGCAGGTTGACGGCGGCTGTGACCTGGGTTTGAAAGTCGGTGTCTTTGGTCTGGAATTTTTGGACGGTGACGATCGCTAGTCCTTTGGCTTTGATGGCGGCTTGAAAGATTTCGGTTTCCGATTGGCTAAAGGCATCATCCTGGGCATAAAACACGGCGACTTTAGCGATCGCGGGCTTGAGCTTGAGGGCGGCACCGAGGGAATTGGGGGCTAGCACCGTGACCGGGGATGCAACCCGCGCAATAAAAGGGCCAATTTCGGGGACGCCCTTGGCGGTGTTGGTGGGGCCGATGACGGGAACTTTGGCCTGGTTGGCGATGGGCGCGGCACTAAAGGCTTGCTGAGAGGAGGATGGCCCGACAATCCCGACCACCTGATGTTGGGTAATGAGGGTCTGAAACGCATTGATCGCCCCGGCTTCGTCGCCCCCGGCATCTTGATAAATCAGCTTGAGGGGCACTCCGCCAATCCCGCCCTGGGCGTTGAAATAGGTTTCAGCAATTTTGGCCCCATTGACCGATTCCTGGCCTAGCAGGGCCAGGTTGCTGGTTTGGGCCAGGGCTACACCCACAGGCACCCCTGTCTGGTTGCCGTTTGCCGAGGGTTGGGGCTGGGTGCAGCCGCTCAGGCTAACGCTACTCAGCCAGAGGATGGGGATGAGATGGGGGAACAAAAAATGGGCGATCGCACGGGACATAACGCAGGGTTCGGTAAAATTTTTCGTGAAAATCTTTTCTATTGTGCGGTGTCCGCTGACCCAAATTCAGTGTGACTCATCAATTAAATCCACCAATCACCAGGCCAGGAGAGGCCGTTTGGCCGGGTGCGATCGCAACAGAGCCTGTTCGTGGTGTATCTTAGGGCTGAGGTTATGATGTGCCCCCTGCCCAGGGGAGAATTCCTGAAAATCGTAATAAAAATTAATGAGTCATGGTATGGTTTCGATTCCCGTTCTCCCGGACGATTTGGTCTGGATTGGGTAACAATTAAACGGTTATCCTGGTCTGCGTCCCCCACGCTTGTGTTGTCCGTATTCTGTTAGGAGGTTTCCGTTGTTTACCGAGCAGCCCGCCGCTCCCCCCCAACCCCCCGCTCAGATTGCTCCGGCTGAGGTCAAGGCCCAACCCACCACACCCCCGGCTCCATCCGTAGCCAATGTAGCCCCTCCAGAAGTGCTGCCGGCCTCCGCTGCGCCTCCAGTTGAGCCTCCGAAGGCTAGCGCTGCTCCTGTTGCTCCGGCTCCAACGGCAGCTCCTGACGCGGTGCCTCCATCCCAGCCGATTCCCGTCCTCAAGCCAGCTGCCCCAACGCTGCCAAAGTTGACCCCCAAAGTAGACGGGGCAACGACCTCGAATGTGGCGATCGCCCAACGGCGGGCCGAGGTGGAAGCAATTTTGTTGAACTTGACGCGGAAATCCCACGCGGCGCAGAAAGAAAAAGCTGAGTTACAGGCTGCCACGGAAGCCGCAAAATACACGGAGGCGGGGGAGTTTGCGAAAGCGCGGCAGGCGGTGAACCAGCAGGCTCTGGCTGAGGCGATTCGAAAGTCTTTACTCCTCAATATTCAACAGCAAGAACTGGCAAAAACGGGCAAATCGTCGGCTCCCCGCTCAACGGTTGGTAGTGGCGCGGTGGCTGCTCCGGTGCGAGTTGGTGAGCCCCCTGCCGTCGGGCGGATTGCGAGTCCAGAATCCTTTGGGAATGCCCGCTATTCCACGGCACCCCTCATGCCGTTCAACACGGCGGAACTGCGCGATCGCTTAAGTCGCCTAGTGGGCCGGGGCTTGTTGAATTACATTTATCCGCTGACGGTGCTCGCGCCTGTCACCTCCAACTTTGGTTGGCGGATTCATCCCATCAGTGGTGGTAATCGGTTTCATCGGGGGATTGACTTGGGCGCACCCTATGGCAGTCCTGTGGTGTCGGCAAAGGCCGGAGTCATTGAGGCTGCCGGAGAGATGGACGGCTATGGCTTGACGGTGGTTATTCGGCATAAAGATGGCCAACAAACGTTGTATGCCCACCTGTCTGGGATTTACGTTAAGCCGGGGGATGCGGTGCCCCAGGGGCAACTGATTGGGCTCGTCGGGAGTACGGGGAATTCCACTGGCCCCCACTTGCATTTTGAATTGCATGAATTAACAGCAGAAGGCTGGGTGGCCCTTGATCCGGCGGTGGTGTTAGACGCGGCGATCGCCTTTGCTAAAAATCCTCTTCCGCTGGCATCGGGTAAGCCCCAAGCCTTTAACCTCGCGGCATCTGGCCTGTTGGATTTGAGCCTCCCCAGTCCGGCACTTGTTTCCCCGGTTGGTTCTGTGCCCTTTTTGTCCGGCTTGATCAATCCCTCCCCCGCGACGGCTGCCGAGATGCTAATTCCGTTTACCGTGTTGCCAACGGCGCTACCAGAAATTGGCTGGATGGTTACGCCCGTGGTGGATACGTTGTTGGCGGATGAGTTGTTGGTCGATGAATTTGCGCGATCGCAGTTGGCGGATGAGGCTGCGCCCCTGCCCCCTGTGAGCTTTAGCCCGGTGGAGGCTTTGGCCGCACCAATGGAGCCTTCCCCATCAGACTCGGTGGCCTTCAAACCGATGGATGTGGCCATCACCACCCCCACAACCCTGGAATTTGCGTCTACCCCGCTGGCGAAGCTCATTGCTTCTGTTACCCAACCTGGCTCCTTTCCTCTTGATGTGAAATTGCTGGAAACGGTACAAGGTATACGGAAACCGCAGGCCCCTACCGCCCGTGCAGTGACTTTCCCGCAATTCCCACCGCCACAAGTGAGCGATCGCCGCCTGACAAAACCCCAGCCCAACCTATCCACCCAACGGAACTAACGCCGTGTTAAACCGCATTCCTATTTCTCTAGTGATTTTGCGTTTCTTGTTGGGGCCGCTACTCCTGTGGAATGCGTGGGATGGTCGAACCGATGCCTGGTTTATGGCGGGCTTTCTCACCGGATTTTGGTCAGATGTGTTGGACGGTGTGATTGCCCGTCAGTTGCAGATCAGCACGGCCCAATTACGACAGGCTGATAGCGGGGCCGATGTGTGTTTTTATGGGTGTGTGTTTGTGAGTGCCTGGTTGACCCATGCTGACCAGATTGCAGCTTTTCGGATCCCGCTGCTGACGGTTGTGGCGGCCCAAGTGGTGTTGTATGGGCTGAACTGGTGGAAATTTGGCAAGGGGCCAAGTTACCACACCTACACGGCAAAGGCTTGGGGCATTGCTCTGTGTCTTGCGGTGATTGATCTATTTGCGTTTGACCATACCGGGCTAGCGCTGTGGATCGCGATCGCGGCGGCGTTACTCAACTCCATCGAAGAAATTGTAATGACGCTGATCCTCCCGGAATGGCGTTACGACGTACCTAGTTTGTGGCACGTCTTGCGATCGCCCGATTCGGCTCCCTAAGCTCCAAGGCTCTTGGCGGCTAACGGCAATTGTCTGTCACCGGACTTTGGGTTAAAGAGCGCAGCGCAATCCAACCCTGGCCTCCCTCCGGCAAACCCACTGCGGCCCACTCGCCCGTGCCATCATACCCATTGATAGTCACTGCCGTGCCAGAGGGCACAAACTGTTGTGCTGCGGCTGTGGTTGGCGCTTGGCGCACACTCACGGGCGACCCGGCGTAGGTATGAATCCGATAGCGGTTACTCAGGCATTGCCCTGGTATGTCTGTTTGGGCTTGGGTCGTCGCCACGTTCACAATGCGGTAATTGGGCATATCTGGATCTGGCATTGCACTGGTGCCAATCCGGTAATTGGGTGGGATGGCATAGGGCGAAGACCCATCCACCATCCGATCGCGAGGCGGCTCGGTCGGCATAACCACATAAGGGGAGATTGCCGCTGGTCTTTGAACCGTGGGCACAACCTCCAACGGGCGCGATTGCACCACCGGCACCACAACGGCATTGCGCGGCACCACAACTGTTCTAACCGGCACGACCGACACCGCAGGAGACGATTTTGGAACTGCAAGCGATGGCGCGATCGCCCCGATTAACGAAAGTCCAGAACAAAAGATCATTCCGGCGGTGCAAAAAAGAGCTTGTCTCATAGAATAGTTGGGATCGAGAAACTCCAACTTCAAGGGTGCCCATTCGCACCCTTTTTTATTGAGATCTAGTTTACGTTGTTTTGTGAAGTTGCGATCCAGGCTTAGCTTCATACACAATCAGCCAGTTGCCTTCGGGATCGTAAGCATCGACTTCCCGGCCATGAGATGCGAGTCGGATGGGAGCTTGGGGCGGGTGGCCTAGTTGGGTGAGGTGGGCGATCGCCGCATCCAAATCCTCGACTTCCAGACAAATGCCCAGGTGGTGGTGACCGGGGGGCCGCGAAAGGGGCGGGGTTTTGGGGTGAAACAAGCCCAGGGTGAGGCCGGGGAGTTGAAATTCGGCGTAAATGCCGGGACTGAAGCGGGTGGGCTCTTGGTGCAAAAGTTGCTGGTAAAACTGCACCAGTGGATCGAACTGCTGAGTGGCGATCGCCAAAATTCCCCTGCGATAGTTCAACTGTCTGCCCTCCAATTCCGCTAGAGTGGTTTGCTTGCCGTATTGCAATTCGTTGACAAACGCCAGAAAATCCATGCCGTGTCTAGATAGCTGGGGTATTCTGAACTAATGTTTAAGCCGCGATAATTTTGGGATCACCATGAAACTGGCAGCAAGAGTTTCGCAGCTTTCGCCTTCTTTAACTCTGTCGATCAATGCCAAGGCGAAGGCTCTCAAAGCCGAGGGAAAAGATGTCTGCAACTTCAGTGTCGGCGAACCAGACTTTCCGACCCCGGCCCATATTCGCCAAGCCTGTGCCGCTGCGATCGAAGCGGGCAAAACTCGCTATGGCCCGGTTGCGGGGGAACCTGCCTTGCGGACTGCGATCGCCCACAAAGTGCAAACGGAAAACGAACTGTGCTTTAGTGCCGACAATATTATTGTCACCAATGGCGGCAAACATTCCCTGTATAACCTGATGATGGCCTTGCTGGAACCGGGCGATGAAGTGATTATTCCAGCGCCTTATTGGGTGAGTTATCCCGAAATGGTGAAGTTGGCCGCTGGGGTGCCAGTGATTGTGCAAACCGACGAAGCCAACAGTTTCAAGATCACGCCAGAGCAGTTGCAGCAGGCCATTACGCCCAAAACGCGGTTGTTTGTGTTGAATTCGCCTTCGAACCCAACGGGGATGGTGTATACACCGGAGGAAATTCGGGCGATCGCCCAAGTGGTGGTGCAAAACGATTTGTACGTGGTTTCAGACGAAATTTACGAGAAGCTAGTATACGACGGGGCGACCCATCTCAGCATTGGGGCTGTCAGTCCTGCCGCATTTGAACGCACCATTGTCAGCAGTGGGTTTGCCAAAGCCTATGCCATGACGGGGTGGCGGGTAGGGTTTTTGGCTGGCCCAGTAGATTTGATTAAAGCGTGTTCCACCATTCAGGGGCACAGTACTTCTAATGTTTGTACGTTTGCCCAATACGGCGCGCTCGCGGCCTACGAACAATCCCAAGACTGTGTGGAAGAAATGCGATTAGCCTTTGCCCACCGTCGTCAGGTCATGCTCGATCGCCTGAATGAAATTCCTGGTATCAGTTGTGTCAAACCTAATGGCGCGTTTTACCTGTTCCCCAATATCCAAAAAACGGGGATGAAAACAATGGACTTTTGCGAAGCGTTGCTGGATGAATTTCAGGTGGTGACGGTGCCCAGTGTGGCGTTTGGGACAGAGGGCTTTATTCGCTTATCCTATGCGGCGGATCTTGCCACCATTGAAAAAGGGTTGGAACGGTTGGATAAATTTGTGCGATCGCGCCTCTAAGGTTTTGGCTGTGGCCCCATTGCGAACGAATGTTGCGCTGAATATTTCAGATTGTTGCAACCCTTGCCGTCCGGCCTTGCACCGTCAACACTTCGTTGTAAAGTTAAGGGCATTAGCTCTGTGAGTTAAATAACAACAAGGGAAAATACTCATGGTACAGCGTGGTTCTAAAGTTCGGATTCTCCGTAAAGAATCCTACTGGTATCAAGACGTTGGGACGGTTGCTTCCATCGACCAAAATCCCAACGTACGATATCCATGTGTTGTTCGTTTTGAAAAGGTGAACTACGCCGGGTTTAGCGGCAACGCCTCCGGCATTAATACAAACAACTTTGCAGTGGATGAGTTGCTTGAAGTTGAAGCCCCCGCGAAGAAAAAGGCTGCTAAGGCAGAAGCCTAGGCTGGTCTTGCGATCGCAGGAAATAACTGCAAACAACTTGAGTTCCGGTAGTTTGGCCCAGTTCTCGCGCTACACTCCAGATAATTGGCTGTGATGATTGCATAAAGAACCGTTGTGCCAGAATTACCAGAAGTTGAAACAGTCCGCCGAGGACTAAATCAAGTCACCCTTTATCAAACAATTACGGGTGGGGATGTGTTGCTAGACCGCACGATCGCCCACCCTTCTTCGCTGCCTGAGTTTTTAACTGGATTGCAGGGCACGGCGATCGCCCAATGGCACCGACGCGGTAAATACCTGCTGGCCGAGTTGATCCAGTTGCCCAGTCTGGCGACCCCCACCGATCCCCCCATTCCCGCCACCCCCCTCGCGACTACGGTGAAACGGGAAAACGCCGAATTTTTTGCCAACGTTGTGCGGGATAGCAGCAGTGCCAGCTACTGCACCCAGGTTCCTTTCCCCGCCATGACGCAGATTGCCGCCGGGTACCTGGGCGTACACTTAC
Organism: uncultured bacterium; assembly: GCA_964475335.1. Taxonomy (GTDB): domain Bacteria; phylum Cyanobacteriota; class Cyanobacteriia; order Leptolyngbyales; family Leptolyngbyaceae; genus CAYYWG01. The sequence continues at coordinate 289,832 of CAYYWG010000001.1, read as the reverse complement.
GCATGACTGGGCAACTGCTATGGACAACGCCAGAGAGCGTTTTGCCTAAACATACGCGGGTCAGGCTGTTGTTTGCCGGCGATCGCGAACTACGCTTTGTGGATCAACGCACCTTTGGGCAAATGTGGTGGGTGCCACCAGGAATTCCCCCCGAAAGCATCATGACGGGTCTGCAAGCTTTGGGGCCAGAGCCGTTTGCCCCAGAATTTACCGCAGACTATTTATATGATTATTTGCACCACCGCCAGCGCCCCATCAAAAACGCCTTACTCGACCAAGCTGTTGTCGCCGGGGTGGGCAATATTTATGCTGACGAAGCTTTGTTTCTGAGTGGGATTCGCCCCCAAACCCTCTGTTCTAAAATTAGCCGATCGCGGATGCAGCAACTCCACGGCAACATTGTGCAAGTGTTGCAAACCAGCATCGAAGCCAAAGGCACGACCTTTAGCAGTTTTCGTAGCGTGGAAGGCACCAATGGCAACTACGGCGGGATTGCCTGGGTCTATGCTCGCGATGGTGATCCCTGCCGTACCTGTGGCACTGTGATTGAACGGTTAAAACTGGCAGGGCGATCGGCGCATTTTTGCCCCAGATGCCAGCGGTAAAGGTCGGCGGTAGAATAGCAAGTTGAAGTTCGGTGGAGCACATTGGGCAGGGCTATGCAATGGTGGAGAACAGGGGCGATCGCCCTAGGCACTGGGCTGAGCACAATGGTCGTGACCACTACGATCGCCATCGCCCAATCTGCTGCTGATTATCGACAACAGGGGCTAGATTTACGGAATCAGGGGCGTTACCCAGAGGCGATCGCGGCCTTGCAAAAAGCCGTTGACCTGGAACCCCAGAACTTGTCTGGGCGAGTGTTGTTGGGGTGGACGCAACACAAAGCTGGTCAAGCCACCGCCGCTACCCAAACCCTAACCACGGCTTTGCACCAAAATCCGTTTGATGTGCCGACGCTGAATGCGCTGGGAATTGTGCATCTGGTGAATGGCCAACTGGAGTCTGCGATCGCGACCCATACCTGGGCGATGTTGCTGCAACCGAAGAATGAAATTGCGTATTACAACCTGAGTCTTGCCTTTGAGCAGATTCGGCAGTACGACTGGGCGATCGCTGCCGCTCAATCTGCGGCCCAACTTGAGCCAGACAATCCCCATCCGCCAGTGGCTGAGGCGATCGCCCACTGGGGCAACCAAAACCCAACCCAAGCCAAAGTGGCCTATCAACAGGCGCTGACCCTCGATTCCCGGTACGGAGATGCTGGTTTCTTGACCTATTTAGATGAAGCAGGGTTCAGTTCAGCCCAAATTCAAACTGCGCAGAAAGTCCTGCAAGCGTTGCGCTAATTGGCTTTCGGCCTCCACCCCGCGATCGTTGTGCCCGATCATTCACCGTTCCTTAACCCAGAGTTTGCTTCTTCTTCCCTGCCACCTACGCTTAGAAGGTGTTACACTGATTGCAAGAGATAAATATCGGTTGCAGCATTTGTTTTGAGCATTAACGCATTTTTACGTTTTTCCATTGACAGACTTCTCTCCGAAATTTCACTCTCCACATTTCTCGTTTATTTTGGAGACAACTATGTCAATTTACGTTGGTAACCTATCCTACGATGTTACTGAAGACGACCTGAAGCACGTCTTTACAGAGTATGGATCGGTTAAACGTGTCCAACTCCCCACTGATCGCGAAACCGGTCGGAGCCGTGGATTTGGTTTTGTTGAGATGGGCGCAGACGCAGAAGAGTCGGCGGCGATCGAAGCACTGGATGGCGCTGAGTGGATGGGCCGCGACCTGAAAGTGAACAAAGCCAAGCCTCGCGAAAACCGCAGCGGAAACTCCTCTTTCGGGGGTGGTGGTAACCGCCGTAGCGGTAACTTCTCACGGAGTTACTAATCGCTTTGAACTGGGGTTGAGCGGCTCGTCTAGTTTTAGCCGAAGGCGAGCAACCCAGTGATAGCTAACCTTTTAGAAGTTCAGATCTGATTCAGATCTGGACTTTTTTTACATTTATGGGTTAACTGGTGGGTCTCAGCGTTTGGGCCGAGCATCGGGCATAATTGGCTAGCCCCTGCCGTGGGGAGAAGGCTTGAGCCAGTTGCGTCAGTGCCTAAGAGGCAAGACCATCTGGCGAATAACCGCTGCTGGCGATCGCTCCTTTTGCCGGGATACCACAATCCCCGAACGCAGACATCCAAAATCCCTGCGGCACCGTTTCTATTCAAAGCAGGGTTCACCGCTGTTTTAGTTGGCTATCTCTCAACCCAATCACGCTATGACTTCTTCTCCCCCTCCGTCTCGCCTGACTACCCTGGCCCGTCGCCAAGCTCCCCTGGCAGACACCGCCCACCAACTGGCCACCCTTGATCGAATTGAGCTAGCCAACCCAACCCAGGGCGATTTTGCCGCAACATTGGCCGCCCACCAGTGGGAACGGTTACACCCAGCCGCACTCGAAATTTTCCAAATCAATGTGGGGAAGTTGTGCAACATGACCTGCCGCCATTGCCATGTGGACGCTGGCCCCGATCGCCAGGAAGTGATGACCCGCGCGACGATGGAGGCGTGCTTACAAGCCCTGGATCAAACTACGGCCCACACCGTGGATTTAACCGGAGGCGCACCAGAACTGAACCCCAATTTTCGATATTTGGTGGATGCCTGCGTGGCCCGGGGCAAGCACGTCATCGATCGCTGCAATTTGACGGTGTTGCTCTTGCCTACCCTGGCCGATTTGCCAGCGTGGTTGGCTGAACGGGGTGTCGAAATTGTCTGCTCGTTGCCCCACTATCGCAAACGGAATACGGATAGCCAACGGGGGGAGGGCACGTTTGAGCAGTCGATCGCAGCCTTGCGGCGGTTGAATGCGGTGGGCTATGGCACGGGTGATCCGACGAAACGGCTGACGTTGGTGAGCAATCCTGTGGGGGCGTTTCTGGCGAGCGGCCAAACCAAACTGGAGCAGGAATGGAAAGCGGGATTAGCCCAAAATTTTGGAATTACCTTCGATCGCCTGATTACACTGAATAATATGCCGATTTCTCGCTATCTGGAATGGCTGGAGGCGTCGGGCAATTTGCAGCACTATATGGAATTGTTGGTGAATTCGTTTAATCCAGGGACGATCGCTGGGTTGATGTGTCGTAATACTCTATCCATCTCGTGGGATGGCCGCTTATATGACTGCGACTTTAATCAAATGTTGGGGTTGGAAGCTGTGCCCGCCAATGGCCAGCCGATGACGATTCACGAGTTTAATGGGGCAGTCCTGGGCGATCGAGAAATTGTGACGGGGCGGCATTGTTTTGGGTGTACCGCCGGGGCCGGGAGTTCCTGTGGGGGGGCGATCGCCTGAACCCCACCTGGTGCCATTGCTTCGGGCTGTGCTCTGTGATTACATCAGGTTGACGCTGTAATCACGGAGCATTTTGCGTAATTCCATGTTGTGCATTTCTTCTTGCCCAATCATCGAACGGCAATATTCTTCCAGATAAATCGAGGCATCGGCCACCACATCCAACAATTGCCGATACAGATCCAAGGCTGTTTTTTCGTGGTTTAAACTTTCTTGCAAAATGTCGCGAATATCGTGCTTGTGGGTTTCTTCCACCGGCGCAATGCGCAGGCTCGGGTGGCCTTCCAACCCGGTCAAGATTTCTCCCGCTTGCTGGGCGTGCAGCAAAGATTCACTGGCTTGGGCTTTGAAAAAGGTCACGATGGGGATGCGGTTTGGGCCTGTCACCATTAACGAATAGTGGGTGTAGCGGACGACCCCAGCTAACTCATATTCCATAATGGCGTTGAGCAGGCTGACGGTCTTGTTCAGGTTCAATTCTTTCATAGAGAAGTTTTACGTGGAAAACGGACTTTGGGGAAGAAGCTAATCCGGCCAGAAAGGCTCTGAAAATAAATCCCCCCAATTGTAATGATAAAGAGGCTGTAGGCGATCGCTTGTACCTGATACAACCGCTGGGTGTAGCCAAAGAGCGCACTAAGCAGCAGACCCGGCAGGCGATCGTCGGGCAACACCCGACTCAGGTTCCACACTTGCGGCCCCAGAATGCAGGAATGGACTTTGGTGAAATGCTCGTAGTAAATACAAAGGGATTCTGCTGCCCGATTTTGGCTGGCTAACGTCGCAACAACGGTATCAAAGTGCCCCAAGGCCGTGACCACCAATCCCGCGACAACCAGGAGCAGCAAAACCCCCATCACCTGGAAAAATACCTTGAGATTGAGCTTGATCCCCCACTTGAACAGCAAGACCCCAATGAGGGCAGCGGTGGTCAACCCAGCCAAGGCTCCCAGAGCTGGGACAAAGCCTTGCTGAAATTTCGCCAGAATGAAGACGACCGTTTCAAAACCTTCCCGCAAGACCGCAAAGAAGATGAGGGAAAAGACTCCCCCGGCGGCTCCCTGCTGAAAGGCTTGGTGGACGGCTCCTTCGACGTTGCTTTTCATGAAGCGGGCTTGGTGGGTCATCCAAATCAGCATCCAACTGAGGAGGGCGATCGCCATCACGCTAAACAGTCCTTCGAGCAGGGGTTCGGCCACCGGGCTTGCGGCCCCCAACCATTGCACCAACCCGCCGAACAACAGCCCAACCAGCGTACTCACTCCCAACCCGGCCAACACCCCCAGATAGACCCATCGATTGAGCCGGGTGTATTGGGCTTTTTTCAGGCAGGCGAGCACGATCCCGACGACGAGGGCGGCTTCTACGCCTTCCCGCAGGGTAATGACAAAGGTGGGTAAAACACTAGTGAAATCCATTGGTACGCGCTGAAAAGTGGACGGAAGCGGAAGAATAAATTCCCCAGGATTAGCCGCCAACTCCTGGTCGTGCAGGGGCGGAAAGGGGGCTGTCTAAGCTGCGTTCGCTCACGAAGCGGTGGCTTTTAAGACTGGGGCACTACTCATTTCCAGTTGCTTGACCTTGGCGGCGACTTCATCTGCCGAGAGGACGGGGGTTGCAGGTGGAATGGGCGCTGGCCACGCTCGCCGCAAGGCAGTGAAGGTTTCCTTGAGTTGCTGGGCCGCAGCCGCGTCGGCAGTTTGGATGGCGGGTTCAATGCTGTTCAAGAGCGTGTCTTGGGCATAGGTCACGAAGCCCCGCGAGTCTTGATATTCGATCGCCTCTTTGATTTTGCCATTGGCGATCGCGGCGGTGTATTCCGCTGAGGCCGTTTCGAGTAAGCCATTGATCACCTGCAAGACAAAGGCGGGGGCTTGGCGCTGGGCTGCGGGTAAAACCGCGATCGCCCCATCAATTTTTTGCATTGCGGCTTCAAACTTGGCGGCAATTTGCGGATCCTTGGGTTTGGACTTGACTAACTCTTGCACGGCCAGCAAGTCTGCTTTGAACTCTGGTACCGATCGCTCTTGGAACTGCTCTTCTAAATCGACATAAATTTCCTCAACGGGGTGCCCCAAGTGGGGATCGGCTTGTTGGGGTTGTTCCAGGGCCAAGAGTTCTTGGGCGACCAACATGTGCCCTTTCATCAGACCGAGCTTGGTCATGTAGTCCACATCTTTGGCTTCGCCAGTCAGTTCAATTTCTTCTACCGTCACCCAAGCTTGAATTTGCTCAAATTGGGCTTGGGACAAGACATTTTTGCTGACCAGATCCGCTGGACTGCCATAGGGGCGGCTGGCCTGGATTTTGTGGGATAGGGCCGGCACGCCCAGGGCCGCTTCGAGTTTATCCAGTTCCGACAAAATTGCGGTGTTGATGTTGATGGGTTGTTTGGGACTGCTGCTGCTAGTGGCCGCAGAGGGGGCCGAGGTGGTGGGACTGGGCGGACTGCTACAGGCTTTGATGCTAATAATCAAGCCCGCGATCGCAATTACAGTCACGACATAGCGAAAAATTCGCCCGAAAAGTCTCATCACCACTAGCTTCCTTCCTAAAAAATTAAGTACAAAAAATTAAGTACGAATCAGCTCAACGCGAACAATCTAACCCCGCAGCCCACAGCAGCACGCTCTAACACCTGCGGACAAACTGGGCTGGCTAGAGTCGCCATTGCTCCCACGAATCCATCGGTGCCCCAGCGTGCAAGCTCAATGAGCGGGGTTGTGGAATTACTCCTGCAAAATCATCCTGCTACATCTGATAATTACTGTCAATAAAATCGCCAATATTTTTCAATAGTTCGAGCTTCAAGCGTTCGGGTTTGCCTTAGCTCTCGGTGGGGATGACCTCGAACAGGCCCATGCACCCGGCTTCTGCGATCGCGTCTTGGTGGGGATGAAACATATACTTGCCGGGATAGGGGTAGGCAAACTCCAGGATGTGCCGTTCGGCCATGCCCATCGTGACGACATCGGTTTCGTAGCTAGGCTGGAGGGTCATTCCGGTAGGAAACACATGGAAGAAGTTCGCATGGAGATGAAACGTGAGCGCTGGATCGTATTCAACGGCATTGAGCAAATACAGGCGAATGGGTTGGTTTTGATAGATCCGAATGGGATGGTCTTTGTAGTAATTGGGAATGCCGTTAAAGGCATATAGCTCATTGCGTTGGTCGTCGTTGATGTCGTAGCCATCCATCACGAGGACGAGTTCATCCGCTGGCGATCGCCCCGCCTTGGGATCAATGATGAACATGCCGTGCAAGCCTTTGCTGACGTGGCGGGTCACGGGGGGGATATGACAGTGATAGAGGTGTACGCCGTAAGGCTTGGCATCAAATTCGTAGATAAACGCTTTGCCATTGCTAACTGGTCGCACGCCATCGACAGCGGCAGGATGCACCCCGTGAAAATGCATGGTGTGGGCGTGGCCGCCGTTGTTGAGAAACAGCACCCGAATGCGATCGCCCTCGGTAGCCCGTAAGGTTGGCCCCGGTACCCGCCCGTTGTAGTTCCAGGTGATGTAGGAGACGGCGCTGTTGAGTTGAATGGAGGTGGAATCAGCGGTGATTTGAAACTCTCGCACGGTGCGGCCATTTTCTTGTTTCACCGTGCCATAGTCGAACTCGCGCAACACCCGCATGGGGTTGACGTTGTTCCCATAGGTTGGGGTGTCGGGTTCTGGGTCTGGAATGCGAACCGCGCGGGCGATCGCCTGTTGGCGCAACCATTGGCAACCGCCCAACCCGCCGACTGTGGCCAGTCCCCCCAACCCAACTTGCAAAACTTGCCGCCGACTCCAACGCTGAGACGGTTTGGCGTTCCACTCTGCCATCGATTCCCAAGCCCTCCACTTTAGCATTTAAGGTTATAGCATTCTTGAGGGGGCCTATTGCTAGCAGTTCTCATTTTTGCCTGGGTACAGGGGCAACAGGGCTGGCGGTGCACCTTGCCCGGAACTAGGGAAAAGTTGGGTGATGGGTAAAAGTTATCTTATGATACGACTGCTCTGGAATTGCTGCTTCTTATGTCGATAGCTTCATCAAAGCGTGGTTTGCCCTGGTTCCAGATCGGGCTGTTGGGTCTGCTGGTGGTGTCTTTGGCCCTGCGCTTTTGGGGGTTGGGGCGGTTCAATACGCTGGTGTTTGATGAGGTGTACTACGCTAAGTTCGCGCACAAGTATTTGACACAAACGCCGTTTTTTGATGGTCATCCCCCATTGAGTAAGTACATTATTGCGGGGGGGATGTGGCTGGGCGATCGCCTGCCCTTTGGCCAGATGCAGAAAAATGGTTTGACGGGGGGCTTGTATGCGCCGTGGACCTATCGCTGGGTCAATGCTTTGACAGGCTCGTTCCTTCCATTGGCGATCGCCGGGTTAGCCTATCAACTCACGGGCTGGCGCACCTATGGCCTGATTGCAGGATTGTTTGCGGCGCTGGATGGGTTGTTTTTGGTGGAATCGCGCTATGCCCTCAACAACGTGTATTTGGTGTTGTTTGCGTTGGTGGGCTGGTTGTGTCTGTTGCAGGGGCTCAGGCACCTCGAAGGGCGATCGCACCCGGTTTGGTTGACCCTGGCGGGAATTGGCTTTGGGGCTTCCGCGTCGATTAAGTGGAATGGGTTGTGGTTTTTGCTGGGGGCGTATGGGGTGTGGGGCTGTGCCCACGGCATTCACTGGTTTCAGCACTGGACGGCCAAAGCGGCAAATTCCACGGTTCAAACCTCCCCTGCGTCGGGCGATTTGGGGGCAGCCCTTGATCGGTTCTGGGCAAGTCCCCTCCAAGGGTTTTGGCGGGTGGGTTGGCGGCAAATGCTGTTTTACCTGGGGGTGGTGCCTTTTTTTACCTATTTTGTTGAGTGGATTCCCCACCTCTTGCTCAACGCGAAATATGGGTTGTGGGGTGACTTTTGGGCGATGCAACAGGAGATTTTGGCCTACCACGAGCGGGTGGGGAATGGGGCTAATGTCCATCCCTATTGTTCGCCTTGGTATAGCTGGCTGGTGATGTGGCGGCCTGTGGCTTATTTTTACCAAGTGGCCGGACGGGGGGAGCCCATCCCAACGGAGCGATCGCTCCCTGTCACCTCTGCTGACCCCGTGGTTTATGATGTCCACGCGATGGGGAATCCGTTTTTGTGGTGGTTCTCGACGATCGCGATCGCCCTGGTTTTGACGGTTGTGCTGGGCTTGGCGGTTGTCTATGTCATCGAAGGGTGGCGGTTCCAAACGCGGCAACGGCAGATCATGACGCAGACGGTGGCGAAACTTGGGTTGATGCCAAATGAACGGTGGTTGCTTTTGTTTTTGGCGGTCAATTATTTAGCCAACTTGGTGCCGTGGATGCGGGTCAGTCGGTGCATTTTTATTTATCACTACATGGGCTCCCTTGTGTTCGCCTCAATGGGGTTGGCCTGGTTGGTCGATCGCTGGCTGCACAGTCGGTTGGCCCTGGCGCGAGAAGTGGCGATCGCCGTCATTTTGGTCGCTGTGATCGCGTTTGTGTTTTGGTGGCCGATTTATGTGGGGTGGCCCCTATCGCTCAACAATTATTGTTGGTGGGGGTCAAACTATTGCGTGAATGAGTTTCAACTGCGAATGTGGCTGCGATCGTGGATTTAACCCCGCGATCGCAACCACCTCTATCCCAGCCGTTCAGTAAGTTGCTGCTTAGCGGCCAGACCGTGCCTTAGAAGCCCATCGCCTTGGCCACGGCATCGAGTTCCGGTGGAATGCCCTGCTTCAGCGGGTTGTCACTATGTTTGATTGCGCTGTCGGGGTCTTTCAGGCCATTCCCGGTCAAGACACACACCACCGTGGCCCCCGTTGGCACTTGATCTTTCACTTTTAGCAACCCGGCCACTGAGGCGGCACTGGCTGGTTCGCAGAAAATTCCTTCTTGGGAAGCGAGTAAGCGATAGGCCGCAATAATTTCATCGTCGGTGACAGCGGCAAAGTTGCCCTGGCTGGCGTCCTTCGCAGCGATCGCCTTCTCCCAGTTCGCTGGATTGCCGATGCGAATGGCGGTGGCTAGGGTTTCGGGATGCTCGACGGGTTGCCCAGCAATAAATGGTGCGGCACCGGCAGCCTGAAAACCCATCATGTGGGGCAGTTTGGAACACCGTTGTTCTTGGTGATATTGACAAAAGCCCATCCAATAGGCGCTGATATTCCCCGCATTGCCCACGGGGATACAGAGCCAGTCTGGCGCATCGCCCAAGACATCCACCACTTCAAACGCCGCAGTTTTTTGGCCCTCCAGGCGATAGGGGTTCACCGAATTCACTAACGTCACGGGATGGGTTTCGGACATATCCCGCACGATTTTCAACGCCTGGTCAAAGTTGCCCTGAATCGCCAAGACTTCGGCCCCATAGACCAACGCTTGGGCCAATTTCCCCAACGCCACATAGCCATCTGGAATGAGGACAAAGGCCCGTAGCCCACCCCGGCGGGCATAGGCAGCGGCAGCGGCGGAGGTGTTGCCCGTACTGGCGCAGATCACGGCTTTGGCCCCGGCTTCTTTGGCTTTGGAGATGGCCATTGTCATCCCCCGGTCTTTGAAGCTGCCTGTGGGGTTGAGGCCGTCGTATTTTACGTAAACCTGGACTTGGCGACCGATTTCTGCCGCGATCGCCGGGACGGGGATCAGCGGAGTATTACCTTCGTGCAAGGTGACAACCGGCGTAGCATCGGACACAGGCAGAAACGGACGGTAGGCTTCAATTAACCCAGGCCAGCCGTTTGCCCGTTGAATCAGACCGGATGAAGATTGGGAACTTGTGAACAATGTAGAGGTCACTGGAATTTCAGGTGCGATCGCGATAATGTGAACGTTGGAAATTTTGGGTAGATCTCAAGTTTACCCCGATCGAGGCTTACACCAGGCTTTCCTCCGGACAAGGGGTAACAACCAGCTATGAAACCTCCACACTTGGGAGTTATCTTTTTGTAAAGTTTGGGTTAATATGAGCCTGTGGTGTTAGTGAGTACAAATTACTAATTACTGAATATGTTGATGACTGATACTTCTTCAATCGCGCCAACGCTAGCTCCAGATGCTCAGTTGAGCCCCGTTGGCAATTCAGTTGAAACCGAGCGCCAAGAGCGTTTGATCAAATCCCTGAAGGCTCAATACACAGCCGATCAGCAAAGCAAGTTTCTAGATTTACAGGCTGAGGCAGAATCCCTGCTCCAACAGCTCCATGCCATCAAACGGCAGCGGGAAACTGTGGCTCCCCGTGAATTAGTCGAGGCTGGAGTCCGCTAATCGGTTTTGCAGGCCGGAGGGCGGCGATTCGGTTAGGAGGGATCTCTGCTAACTCCGGGATCGAGGCGGCGGGCCTGTGAGGATTGCTCAAACTGGCAACTTTTTCGTGACAGCGAAACTGGGCCTGAAAAGAGCGACTTCAGCAGTTAGGCTAAATTGCGGCTGACAAGGCTGGCTCAAGGCAATAGCTGAACGGTTGCTATGGCCAAACCTAGCTCTCCGTGCTGGTTGAGCCTACTTGTTCCAACGCTTGGCTATCCCGTGGCCATTTATCCATCATCGCAACTTTTGTTGTTCAATTCCCTGACCTGGAGGCCGAGTGAGGTTGGGGCAGCGAGAGAGCTGGCGCTGATCCCTGGGAGCTGAATGAGATTGCCCCTTGGCGGATGACGATGGATGGAAATGGCTGGAAATTCCAAGCAACGCTTATACTGAGCATGGGTTTTTATCCGTGTTCGGTGCTATGCGTTCTTATTGGTCTGATCCTTATTTGTGGCTGCATCTGGCTGGTTTGGCCGTCTTACCCCTGTGGCTAGAGGTAGGTCTATTAGGGCTAGCCGTTGGTGACCCTGTGTTGCCGGTGTGGCTGGAGTTGGGGCTGGTTGGTAGTGTCGGAATTTTGCCAATCTTGTGGATGCAATTGCAGCGGCCCTTCTGTATTTTCAGTTTGGTGGCTGTTGTGGTGAAGCCGACCCAACTCACCGCAGACCAACGTAAGCTTTTGACGTTATTTAAATCGGGGCGTACCCAAGTCCTGGCGATCGCCACTGCGGTGTTGATGGCGATTGTCCTGCGACAGCTTTATGTCTATGCCCCGATCGCTGCCGAGATTACGCCCTTCAGTTTTGAATCCCGCTGGTTAGGGTTACTCGTGGCGGCGATCGCCTTTCTGTTTGCAAACTTATTTATTCAGGTGCCAGTGAGCGTCTTGGGGGTGCTCCTGACCAGCGAAGGGACGTTTGCAGCGACGGTTCCCTATCCTCCAGAGCAGGTGCGATCGAACTTCACGCTGCTGGGCCTACCGTTGAACCAAATTTTGCCGCCTATTCAGATTGAAGCTCCACCCCAGGTGGCCCCCGTTGCCCCAGCGCCTGTTGCTGATGCAGCGGCCTCCCTGAGTGAGGATCCTTGGGCAGAGGCGGAAGCTGAACCTGAATCGCCTGTGGCGGTACCGGAAGGGGAAGGCCCATCGGCTGCGGCTCCGGCTGGCTTTTCCGAGGCGATGCCCGATCGCGCTGGGGGCCTGACAACCGATTCTACGAGTGTTTCCGAATCGCCAGAGGAGCCTGAAACGGTAGCGCAACCAGCCGTCCCCTCGGCAGCGGAAGATGAAGCGGTGATGGTGGTTCGTCCAGAGTCCGAAACGATTGATGTGGCGATTGATGTGGCGATCGCGCCGGAGACAACGGCGACTAACCAGGCCAATCCAGACCAGGCTGACCTAGACCCAGCGAAGGCAGACCACCCCGACGGCCCTGGGGCGATCGGGGTGGAACCTGGGCCAATAGAACCAGTCGAAGAACTGGATACTGCCGAAATCTCGGAAGCTGGGAGCCACGATAAAACAGACGATAGCAGTTCCGCCTAACCCAGGCACCGCCGCCCCTTTCAGGGCTGGCTCGGTGATCGCCGCCCCTTCTGCCCCTCCTTGTTTCTGGTGCCCAAGCTTCGTTTCTGTGGCAACTCGCTTATGACGATTTTTTGTAGCAACGGCCATGCTAATTCTACTGATAGCCGCTTTTGTCGGCTGTGTGGGGAGGCGCTGTCGGTACCTGTTGCGGCTGGCGAGTTGTTGGGCTGGCGCTATCGGATTGTTGCCGAATTGGGGCACGGGGGCTTTGGGCGTACCTATCTTGCTGCCGATACAAATCGGTTTGATGAACATTGCGTTTTGAAGGAATTAGCGCCCCAGGTCGATAGCGACAGTGCTTTGCAAAAAGCCCAGGAACTTTTTGCGCGGGAAGCTGGCATTCTCTACAAACTTCAGCACGCTCAGATTCCGAGTTTTCGAGAAATGTTTCGGGCCACCTGGCAAGGTCACGATGGTTTATTCCTGGTGCAAGATTATGTTGAGGGGGATAACTATTACGATTTGCTCAAGCAGCGCCAGCGCCAGGGAAAAACGTTTGCTGAAGCGGAAGTGGTGCAACTGCTGCAACAGTTATTGCCTGTGCTGGACTACATCCATTGTGCGGGGGTGATTCATCGCGATATTTCGCCGGATAACTTGATTCGGCGATCGCAGGATGAGTTGCCCGTGCTGATTGACTTTGGTGGGGTCAAGCAAATGGCGGCGCGGGTGTTGTCGTCGGGGGAGATTGCACCCCTTCCTCCAGGGACGGAATCGAATGTTACGCGGTTGGGGAAAGTGGGCTATGCCCCGGCGGAACAGTTGGAACAGGGGGAAGTGTATCCCCACAGTGATTTGTATGCTCTGGCCGTCACGATCTTAGTGCTGGTGACGGGGAAAGAACCCCAGGAGTTATTTGGCGGAGCGAAGGCGGGCGATCGCCGTGCGTGGCAGCATCAGATTCAGTTGCCTGCGGCGTTGATAGCAGTGTTGAACCGGATGCTGGATCCCTACCCCACTAAGCGGTATCAGTCGGCTCAGGCGGTGCTGCAAGCCCTGGCTACGGTCTATACTCCCGCTAGCCCTGGGCCTGGGGCCGCCAAGGTTGGCCCAGTTGCCCCGCCGCTTTCACCGAAGGTTGCCGCGCCATTAGCGTCTCCGCCCTCTGCGGCAGCGACCATCGCCATTGCCCGCAAAGCCGTCACCAATCCTGGGACTCAGGCCCTGGCCCCAACCTCTCCGGCGGTACCCCGGCGATCGCGCCCACCCGGACGTAGCCGCGCGATCGCCATGCTGTTGCTGTTGCTGAGTATGGCGGCTGGGGGTTGGTGGCTGGGGGTGGTCTGGTTGGGGCCAGCCTTGAAAGATAAACTCCCGGAGATCATTAAATCCTCTGGGGCTGGAGGGGACACGCCACCGGCTTCGACGAAGGACACCTTTTCGCCAGCGGAACAGGCCCGCAAAGCCCAGATCGCCGATCGCCAGAAAGCCCTGCAACTTGACAATGGATTTTTGGTGCGGCTGGTGAATGAAGGCTTTTATACCCAGCATCCCAACCTCAAGGGGCGCAAGCTCAAAACCACCGCTGCCGATGCCCAACTACGCCAAGCCTGGGATGAGTTGGCCCTGGAAACCCTTGATCGCCTGGAAGGGTTGAGTCCTGCTGTGCGTCAGCGGTTGGGTCGCTATTCGATGGCGGATGTACGCGATCGCCAAAACGCCATTCGCCAACTTAACCTGAGCAGCAACGCCTTGAACGATTTGACGGATGCAAGTTTTTTTCGGGTTTTTCCAGAGCAACCCCAGGGAGACAATCTCCTCGATCGCGCTATTGGGCAGGTGTGGCAGGGTATGGCCGACGATCGCCTCAAAGCCCTCCAAACGGGCCAAACCTGGCAGCGGGTAGAGTTCTCGGCGGGGAATTTTAGCCAGCGCCTCAGTGGCAATCTCAAACCGGGGGAGGGCCACGCCTATGTCGCGAATTTGGGCCGGAACCAAACCCTCAAGTTGCAACTGCAAGCCCCTGCTCAGACGACTTCCCTCTCGTTGTATCCTCCCACCAGCAAAAATCCGGCGTTACTGGCCGATTCTCGCACAACCACCTGGACAGGGACTTTACCAGAATCGGGGTTTTACGAAATTGTGTTAGTGGCTGATGGGGCGAACCCGGTGGACTATACCCTGGATTTAGCTGTGGCAGAAACGGTTAGCCTGGGCGATCGCGGGGGGCTGGGGCAATATCCTTGAGCGCTGCTGTTCCGGTTAATCTGGCTTCGTTTTTCGTGCCGATTGAGATGCCTGCCCCGCGATCGCTGGCTTGACGGCCTTGATCCTCAAACGTTATTTATTGAAGAGAAATTTGTCTACCAAAGGGCGGTTTGGGGTGAGGGGCGGTGTATGGAAACGATGGGTTGGATTGAACTGTATACGCTGCACGCACAAGCGGACGCGGGCGATCGCAATGGGTGCAGCCAAACTCGTTCCCCCTTTGTTCCCCTTGTGATCAGTGCTTCGGTGCTGCTGCACCTCCCCAGCCTCACGACCCAAATTGCGCCAACCTTTGCCGATGGTGCCCCCTTGCAGGTGGGTAGCCGGGGGCCTGGAGTCTGGGCGGTGCAAACGCGGCTGAACGATTGGGGCTTTCCCCTAAATCCCGCCAATTCCCTGCGGATTGACGGAACTTTTGGCCCCCAAACCAGGTTGGCTGTGTTGGAATTTCAGGGCGATCGGCAGTTGCATCGGGATGGCATTGTGGGGCCGGTCACTGCCCAAGCCTTGTTCACGCCCCGTTCTGTCCCAGATGCCGCTTTTACAACTTTGCAGATGGGGAGTCGGGGCCGCGCCGTGACCAAGTTGCAAACCCAGTTGCGCGACTGGGGGTTTCCCTTGGAGCCCGATCGCCAACTGGTGGTGGATGGTCGCTTTGGCCCCCAAACCCAACGGGCTGTGATTCAGTTTCAGCAATACAAGGGCTTGCAGCCCGATGGCCTTGTTGGCCCAGAAACCTCGGCAGCGCTGAATACCCAGCGAGGCCCTGCCTAAGGGGGGGCCGGCACAGTCCCCAGGGGGAGCCAAAGCGAACAGTTTTCGTTGCAGGCCAACAGCATTCCGGGGTTAGAAATTGCGATCGCTGGCCCAATCGCGGAGTTGTTTGTTTTTACGCCCCATTAACTCACCCAACTTTTGGCGTTGTTGGGGGTTCAGCACAGTACGAATGGCCAGCATACTGTCTAACCGCGTGTTGGCCAGTTTTTGGCGTAGGGTTTGAACTTGGGTAAATTTTTGGCGAATTTGGTCGGCTGATGCGTTGGTGGTCATCAGTTGCCGTAACTCTTGGCTGGCTTGTTGCAGGGCTTGCCGTTCTTGGTTGAGTTGGCTTTGGTATTGTTGGCGGATGGCCTGAATTTGGCGCATCTGGTTGGCATTGAGATTTAGCTCGCGGAGCCATTGCGCTTCGTCGGGCCGCGGGCGAGAGGGGGCTTGGGCGAGTTGCAGGGACGATCGCGAGCCTCCCAGAGGCATTTGATTTGCCTGGGCGATCGCTGTGCTCATGGCCCCGGCACTACTTATGACAACAAAGACGGCTGCGATCGCAGACACGGGCTGAGCAAACATGAAGAACACTCCTATCAAAGCACTAGCGTCAAAATATGGTGGATGGTTCGTTGCCACGGAAAGGGCTGGGCGCTGCGCCTGGGCCAATCAGTTGGAACCGCAGTTGTACCTCAGTTCATGGTTGAATTGCCTGGGGCCGCGTCGGGTTGGGTAAAGAGTTCGTCTGCGTAGACAACGGGTTGTTCGGCAACGGGATCTTGCCACGTACTCTCGATAAAGGTTTCGAGTTCAGCGAGTTCGGCGGCACTGAGTTCGGCGGTGGGCTGGGGCTGGGGCCGCAAGGTTTGATAGCCGATCGCCGTGACGACGAGACTAGCGGCGATCGCCCCCGGTAGCACCCACCCCCGGCGGCGTTTCGTCAACTGGCGGACAGTCTGGGGGGCAATGGTGGGAATTTCTTGGGGGGTCGTGGCGATCGCGGCCAGCAATTGCTCCTCCAGCGCGGGGTCGGATGGGGGAACGGGGGGGCGGTGGGCTTTGAGAAACGCCGCTAAACGCAAATCATCTTCAGGCAACGGCCTCATAATTGGATTCCTTGTCGTTCTAGATACTTACGCATTGCTGCACGGGCATGAAACAAGCGAGATTTAACGGTGCCGAGGGGAATGGTTAAAATTTCTGCAATTTCTTTTTGGGGAACTTCTTCTAAATCGTGTAACACCAAAACTGTACGATGCTCAAAACTCAATTCGCGTAAGCCCCGTTGCACTAAATCTTGATAATGCAAATGCAGTACATCGGGCGATTCTTGGCGGGTGGGGGCATGGGTCGTGAGGGTTTGGAATTGGGTGCGGCCTCGGGCGGCGGCTTGCCGTTGGTCAGAAGCCACATTCCACGCAATCCGATAGAGCCAGGTGGAAAATTGCGCTGATTGCCGAAATTTGGGTAACCCTTTCCAGGCCCGCAAAAAGACATCTTGCACCAGGTCATCAATTGCAGAGGCATCACACAGTTGAAATAGGATCGCTCTGACGCGGGCTTGGTGCCGCCGATAAAGGGCTTGGAAACTCTGGTGGTCTCCCTGGAGACTCCGTTGCACCAAAAAGCTATCGCGCTCAGAGTGGCTTTCGTTTGATGAAGTTGGCAAAACGAGCACCTGCAAGCGGTTCCTCCTCGAACGCCGGGACATAAGTTTAGACCCGCGATCGCGGAGGAAGGTTCATCTCTAGATCACTCTACTGGGCTTTGGCTTAGAAAATACCATGCCACAATGAGAATTCAGTGAGTGCATGCCCCAAGCTGTTATCTGGCGCAGTTTTGAACCGCTGTAAAAAGGCAAACTGTAACGCAGGCGCTGGCGTGAATACCTCGCCTCAGCCCGGTGACAGAATTCGCGATCGCTACGAGATTTTAGAACGCCTGGGCCATGAGAACGGGGGCACAGACACGTTTTTGGGCCGGCTTGACCGAGATTGAGCAACACTGGCTGGCGGCTGAGATCAACGCTTTTTTAGCTCAAATCCAATCTTAACGCGCAGTCAAATATGTCAGAAAACTCAGGTCGTTGCCTGGTTTGACTGTTGCATAAAGCTTGATTTTCTGTACTCGTTGATAAGCTACTACCTAAACGGAAATTGTGGTTATCAATCAATTTTTTGAGTTGATAATGGAGCTGAAAATTGAAAATTTATAGGCGACTTGCTTGGCGACTCACTCCAATTGATTGGAGGAAATCATGCCAAGGCTGGGCTAGTATATGAGGATGCTTTCGACTGATATGGGGGGAAGCATCACCATACATCAAATCGTTCGTTCCTGATAAAAGAATTCCGCATTGCTCAGCTTGGCAAAGATAATCGTGGGGATCAAAATAATAAACTCCTGGCCTAACTAGCGATAGATAGATATCTGTTAGTCCCTGGCGATCGCGCTTAGAAATTGTTGCTGCCGTGGTACATGAACTTAGATTCCCTTTCTGTAAAATCTCAAGAGGAAATAAAACATCTTCTTCGCACGTTTTGGGAATATCATCAACCAAAATAATAGCTGAATTCTTATTTTTGACTAACGCAATAATTTGCTCAAGCTTATCTTTGAATGTATCAAGTTGTTGACGGTTATATGCTCTTGGTAACTTGCCTGGTAATGCGTTCCAATCCCGTGACCAAGAAAAAACAATAAAATCTTCAGGTCTCAAGTTTGCTTGGAAAAAATCAAGATATTTTTGAAACCCATTTTCCATGCAAGAGGGTTGAGTTCCACAGGTATTGATCCCTCTAAAGGCAAAGATAAGTCCCCATTCGCTCAAAACTTTTGCTTTGAAGTTAGGGAAAGATTTGAGTGCCTCGCTGATACTAGGAAAATGATTGGTCGCATGGCTATCTCCAATCACATAAATTGTTCGTTTACTTTTATCTGTTTGTTGGAGGCAGTCTTCAAATGCTGTATTTATATTTTTGGGCAGATGGCAATAAATATCTTTATGCAAGATTCCTGGATCTTCATATCGTGACTTTATACCCAGGAGCTGACTTGAAGAATTTGTATTTTGTAGAGATGCGATTAGAAAAACGCTAATTATGAAAGCTCCACTGATTATACTGCCAAGGCCATAGCTAATTGTTTTCCAGTGGCTTGGAGCCCAAGTGGCACGTCGTAAAGGTGATTCAAAATAGCGATAGGATAACCAGGCTAATAAAAAGATTAAAGCAATTTGAAAGGGGAAAGACCACCAGTGTAAGCCAATTGTCCAGCGGCTAATTGATAAAATTCCCCAATGCCAGAGATATAGCGAGTAGGAAAGTAGTCCAATACCGACAGTATATCTGTATGTGAAAAATTTATATGCTAGTGTTCCCGCTCGCAAGCAAAGGATTAGGACACTAGTCAAAATAACAATCGCGAAAGTAGCTAAAACAGCAAACTTGAGCGGTGAGAACATGACAATTCCCATGACCGCTACAATCAACAATGGAGGCATTTGCGCAATTCTATCTAGCCATTTCAAATTGCGTTGGGCAACAAGACAGAGCAAGCAACCAGTTCCCATTTCCCAAAAGCGAGTGGGCATCAGAAAATAAGCAGTAGCTTGACTATTTGGATAAATAGTTGTAAACCCAATCAGTGAAATAATGGATAGGGTTGCGATCGCAAGAAACAATCTTTTTGCTCCACGATTGCTTGCCTGACTAAATCCAGTTAGCCAAACCAGGATCGGAAAAACTAAGTAAAATTGTTCTTCTACTCCTAAAGACCAGGTGTGGGTAAAGCTATTGAGCTCTGTCGCAGGCGCAAAGTAGTCTGTAGCCTGGTTGAGTAAAAAAATGTTGGAGAAACCAACTAATGCTGTAAGGCCAGTTTGGAGTGAGATGGTTGGACTCGGATTAAGAAAAAACGTCACGACACTGGTTAGCAAAACAAATAGCAATAAGGCTGGAACCAGACGCTTGATCCGCCGCGTGTAGAAGCCGAGCAGAAATTCTCGGATGTTTTTGCTTGGTCGATTAGCTAGTGAAGACGTGATGACAAAACCAGAAATGACAAAAAATATATCTACGCCTAGGTACCCGCTAGGAAGGATAGTCTTGTTAAAGTGGTTCAGGATAACAGCGATAACGGCAAAAGCTCGAAGGCCATCAATCTCAGGCCTATAAGTGGATGTTGTGTTGGTGGGGTAGGGATCAGAAATATTTAGTTTGAACATCTTATCGTGGGGCTAGTATCACTATCTCTGGAGTTATTATCCTAAATTTTAGGGCTTAAAATTTATTGATTGCAAAGGTGATAAATTGGGAGGTTTAGATTAGTATGGGGGATCAATTTTAAGGATTATGCTATTCCTTGAACAGTATAAATAAGTTGCTGATAAGGTCGCTGATGATACATCTTTGCTGTTTGATATTTGGACTGGCTTGTAATTTTGCCTTTGAGGTATCCAAGTTTGACTGCTACTTCAAGCGCCCTAATTGTCTATGAATTTAGCGACTATTTCAAGGTGGATGAAATAACTCTGGGTCGAGATTGGGCGTTAACTGAGCCAGTAGGGAGTAGACGGGCGTACAGGCTTAAAAGTGTTGAGGTCACTGGACAGGAGCGGCCAGACAAAGGCGCACTAATGGGTGGTGCATGGGGTGGGCGATCGCGTCAGTATCCCAAGGTTTTGGCGGCGATGCGTTGCAAATAGACTTGGGTTTCTCTGGGGATTGTGTCGGCGGTTGCGGGTCTGCCGACGGGGGAGCGATCGAAGAGGGTGCCATAGAGGACACAGGCGGCGAGATAGGTGCCATAGGGGGTGGGATGACCGTCGTAACTGTACAACACTAGGTCGGGTTTTTCTTGTTGCGATCGCTCAAAGGCAAGCCCCACAGGAGCCACTTTTGCCCTTAACTCGTGGCCCACAGTTTTGTAGGCAGTGGCAAGGTTGGCGGTTGTCACCCCATAGGCCACACTGTCGGGCCTTTCCCAGGTCATCAACAGGACGGTTTTTGCGCCCGTGGCTTTAATTTCCTGATCAAAGGCTTGGGCGAACTGGCGAAATTTGGCCTGATCAAACACAGGAATTTGGCTTTGTTCTTGCAAGACAACGTAATTCCAGGAGTCTTGCCGCAGCCGTTCCCGGGTTTGGGGTTGGTTCCAATGGGTTTCGAGGGTGTAGCCGCCGGGGGCAATGCGGGTGGCGGTGATGGTTGAGGCGAGTCCTTGGAGTTGGGTATCAATGCCGTTGTTGAAATCGGTGAAGCTGTTGCCAATGAACAGGACACGGGCGGGGGGAAGCTCTGTCCGGGGGGCGATGGGGCGGCGACAGGAGCCAAGGCTGACTAAGGTGATGCAACCGATGAGAAGGTAGATGGCCCAGGTCTTGATGCTCATACCGTTGCAGTCCTTGGGGTGGGGCGAGTGGGGGAACTTGGTAGAGAGCTACTCTGGCGTGGCGAGGGTGGTGGTGCGGGGGGTATCGTATTCGATTTGGCCGTAGTCGAGTTTGATGATGCGATCGGCGATCGCGAAATAGCGATCGTCATGGCTGATACAAATAACGGTTTTGCCCTGATCGCGGAGTTGGGGGAGCAGTTCAGTGTAGAACACTTCTTTGAAAACGGGATCTTGATCCGCGGCCCACTCATCAAACAGAAAAATGGGACGATGTTCGAGGTAGGCGGTGAGCAGGGTGAGGCGTTTGCGTTGGCCCTGGGAGAGGGAGGTGGTGGAGAGGTGGCCGTTAGCCACGGTGACTTTGTGATCAAGGCGCAAGCGTTTGAGATAGCTCTCGGCTTCGGCATCAAGGTCGGCCCGGTCTAACCCTAAGAGGCGATCGAAAAGGAAAAAGTCAGCGAAGACGACCGCAAAGTGTTGCCGATACCACTCGCGGTTTTGGTCATCGATGGGTTGGTCGTCCAGGTAAATTTCGCCGGATTCGGGCACGTAAAGGCCCAGCAGTAATTTGGCGAGGGTGGATTTGCCGCTGCCGTTGCCCCCAACGATGAAGACCAGTTCCCCCGGTTTGAAGGTGAGATCAATGGGGCCGACGACAAAGCCCGCATCTTCTTGTTGGTGGGTTTGGTAGGTGTGGCAAATGTGTTTGAGATGGAGCGATCGCCACTGTTGGTGAATCGCCTCTGGGGTTGTGTTGGCTTCCGCCCGACTGGACAGAGAAATGCCCAAGGATTTGAGTTTTTTCAGGGCGACACTGGCACGGCCCAACACGGGCAACGAGTTTACCAGGTTGTCCATCGGCAACATCAGATAGGTGAAGGTCAGGACGTAGCCAGAAAGGGTTTTGGCATCCAGGGTCATCAACTTAGGCAGGGCAAACAGCACAAAGCCGATCGCGAAGAAAAAGATCAACTTGCCCCAACTGGAGGTCATGGCAAAAAGGGTGAGGCCGTGGGTTTGGTGCTGCCGGAAGGTAGCTGCTGATTGTTGCAGGTCTTCTTTGAGAAAGGCTTGGCGACGGCGATAGTGGAGTTTTAGCTCTTTGGTGCCATCGGTGACGGTGCGAAAGTGGCGGAAGAGGGTGTCTTGTTCTTCGCGGGCTTTGGCCAGCCATTGTTGGCCCCGTTTCAGCAGCCAACGGCAACTGCCCATCGCAACGATAGTGAGCAGGCAGACGAGCAGAAAGACTTTCCACGAGAGCCAGACAATGTAGCCGAGGCAACCCGCCACGATCGCGATGTCGATACACAAAAAGGGGACGAGGCGCACTGCATCGGAGACGGCTTGCACATCATCGGTGAGGGTCGCCAGCAGGCGAGGTGCGCCCAGTTTTTCCAGGTGTTCCAACTCGGTGCCAAGAATTTGCCGACTGAGCCGCAACCGCAACTGGAAGACGGCTTTTTGGGCCAGACGGATTAATAAAATTTGGGAGATGATGCTGGAGACGAGGGCCACCAGGGCTAACCAACCAAAGGCGATCGCCAGCGTATCCAGGGATTGGGTGAGGCCCAGGCTAATGGAACGGCTGATGAGGGCAATGAGGGCGGCACTACTGCCTCCGCTCAAAAATCCAGTGAAGATGGCGATCGCGACCATCTGCCAGGACGAGCGCAATAAAAAATAAATTAACCCCATTGAATTGGTCTCAACTCCCCACGCCTATCCCCCTATCATACCTACTGCCTGCAATCCCTGCGTATCTATACTTAGGCTGCTGGACTTGGGCTGTTAGACTTGGGCAACTTGGGCGGTTGGTGCCCCGTTAGGCGACCAGCGGGCGGCAAAGATCATCCTGCAAAGCCAATTCCTGGGTTTGGGCGGTTTGGATGGCGTGTTGCATGATTTGTCGAATATCAGGGTTGGTTTCGTAGGTGCGGAGCCAGCGTTGGGCCTCGTTCCCTTCTCGGAGGATTTTTTTGAGGGGCAAGAGGAAACAACTGAAGCCGTTTGCTTTGGCCATGTCCCAGACTTCCTGATAGAGCTGGGCAATCCAATCGCGGGCGAGGATGGGCTGGCCGGTTTGCCAGTGGCGCAATTCGGCATCCAGGCTGAGCTTGGCGGCAGCGGTTTCATTGTCGTCGGCGATCGCGACAAGATCTTGCGATCGCGTGTGGGCAGGTAATTCGCTTTGCTGGAGGGGATCGAGATTGGGATCAGCCATCACTTGCAGGAGGCGGGCTTCCAGAAGGGCTGTGATGGCCAACAGCGCGATGGGATCAATGACCAAATCACAAATTCGCAGTTCCAAACGGTTCAAATCGTAAGGACGGCGATCGCCATTGGGCCGCACTGATGACCACAGATGGCGCACATTTTGCATGGTGCCAGCGGCGAGTTGTTCTTCTGTCCAGCGGATGAAGTGAGCATGGCTTTCAAACAAGGGGACGTGGCTTGGCGTTTTGGGGAAGACGGCCCACCGAGTGGAGTGATAGCCCGTGACGGCCCCATTGAAAAAGGGTGAAGCCGCACTCAAAGCTAGATATAGCGGAGCTTCCACCCGCACCAACCGACACGCCCGCATCAGCACTTCGGGATCGTCCAGCCCAATGTTGATGTGAATACTGGCGGTGACAACGTTGGTGCCGTAGGTCTGCTCGATGTAGGTATGGTAGGGGTTGCCCGGATCAGAGCGATAAAAGCGATCGCCCCCGCCCACGGCCAGCGTACTCCCCGGCATCAGGGTGTAGTTCCCTAACTGATGGAGATATTCCCGCAAGTTCATGCGGGGCCGCACCAAATCGCACAGCAACCGTTCGTAGCGATGGCACGGGGGGGTGGTGTATTCCACATTGCGGCTGTCGGGTTCGCGCACAAAGCCATCTAACGCGGCCACGATTTTGTCTGACAGACCGACTACATCGCCCTCAGGGGTGCTGGTGTAGATTTCAACTTCAAAGCCTTTTGAAAGCACGGTGTTCCTCCCTGAGCATTGCTTCTGCTTATTTAGTATCGGGGAAATCTCAACGGAACGGGTGTTTTTGGTAAGGGTGAGTCACGGAATACTGCGCGATCGCCGGAAGAACAGTACAGTTGAAAGCACTGACGGGCCAATGGCCACCACTGTCCACCGCCTTGATCCGCCAACTGGGGCGGTTGCGGTTGGTTGCTGGGGCGGCTCGCTGTGCTTCACCTGTTGTGCGCCAACCGGAGCCAAATCGCCATCCTCCTGGGGGAGGGTTTAGCCGCGATCGCCCACTCCGGTATCATCAAACTGCGATCGCTGAACAGCGTTGAGCACCAAATTGACCCAAACGAAGTGGCTGTGCCCAAAGAAGTTGCTGTGTAGGAGGCTTACCGAAATCATGAAAGTTGCTGTCTTTAGCTCCAAAGCCTATGATCGCCGATTTTTATCGGCAGCTAATGTGGACGACCAACACGAACTGGTCTTTTTGGAACCGCAACTGCATCGGCACACCGCCTTACTCGCTGCGGAGTTTCCCGTTGTGTCTGCCTTTGTCAATGACGAAGTGGATGCGGCAACGTTGCGGATTTTGGCCGCCAATGGCACGCAACTGATTGCCTTGCGCTCGGCGGGTTTCAACCATGTGGACTTGGAAGTAGCCTATGACCTGGGGTTGCGGGTGGTGCGGGTGCCAGCCTATTCACCCTATGCGGTGGCCGAACACGCGGTCGGGTTGATTATGTCGCTTAATCGTAAACTCTACAAAGCCTACAACCGCGTGCGGGATGATAATTTCTCTCTGGATGGCTTGCTGGGGTTTGACTTGTATGGCAGCACGGTGGGTGTGATTGGCACCGGGCGGATTGGGCTAATTTTTGCCCAGATTATGCACGGGTTTGGCTGCCAGGTTTTGGGCTATGACAAGTATCCCAATCCTGAATTCTCGGCGATCGCCAGTGCCAGTTATGTGGATTTGCCGGAACTATTGCAGCGATCTGATATCATCTCGCTCCACTGTCCCCTGTTCCCCGAAACCCACCACATCATCAATGCCAGCGCGATCGCCCAAATGAAACCCGGAGTCATGCTCATCAATACCAGTCGGGGCGGCTTAATCGACA
Organism: uncultured bacterium; assembly: GCA_964475335.1. GTDB lineage: Bacteria > Cyanobacteriota > Cyanobacteriia > Leptolyngbyales > Leptolyngbyaceae > CAYYWG01. Next base: position 265,124 of record CAYYWG010000001.1, on the reverse strand, counting down.
CCCAGGCCGTCATTGACGGCATCAAAAACCGCACCATCGGCTATTTGGGGATCGATGTGTACGAACAAGAGGAAGGCTTGTTTTTTGAAGACTGGTCAGAAGACATCATCCAAGATGACGTCTTCCAAATGCTGCAATCCTTCCCCAATGTTGTCATCACCGCCCACCAGGGCTTTTTCACCCGTAATGCGCTGGAAAATATTGCCGAAACCACCCTCGCCAGCATTACCGCCTTCGAACAGGGCCAAGACCTCCCAAATGAAATTCGTCCCCCAGAAAAAGTTCCTGCTTAGGAGAGAAAATCCTGGTAAGAGGGGACTGGGCAACACTCCACCGATTATTTTGGAGGAAAGAGACGCAATGTTCAGGTTTAGGTATCGGTTATGACAATCCTGCTGGCAGGTGATATCGGCGGCACTAAGACAATTTTGCGCTTGGTCAAAGCAGACCCAACGCCCCATCGGGGCTTACCCAGGCTGACGGCGTTGTACGAAGCAACCTACACCAGTCGGGAATTTCCACATCTCGTGCCGATGGTGCAACAGTTTTTTCGGGCAGTGGAAACGACACTGCTGCGGCACCATCAGCCTGAGGCGGCCTGTTTTGGCATTGCGGGGCCAGTCATCCACGGCACCTCCAAACTCACGAACCTCGCCTGGAAGTTAGAACAGGATGAGCTTCAGCAGCACCTCAAGATTCCGCAAGTGACGCTGATTAACGACTTTGCGGCGGTGGGCTATGGGGTGTTGGGACTATCGCCCGAAGAGCTTGTGACCCTCCGACGGGGGGAGCTTGACCCGACGGGGCCGATCGCGATCATTGGGGCAGGGACGGGCCTGGGCGAGGGGTATGTGATTCCAACGAGCCGGGGCTATCAAGTCTTTGCGACGGAAGGGGGCCATACTGACTTTGCGCCGCGATCGGATCTGGAATACCAACTATTGCGCTATTTGCAGGCCCAAAATGATTTGCACCGCATTTCTGTGGAGCGCGTGGTGTCTGGGATGGGGATCCATTCGATTTACCTATTTATGCAGAGTCGCGGTTTAGCGCCGGAGCATCCTGACGTGGCCGCAGCCTTCAAAACCTGGCAACAGGAGTTGGGGAAAGATGAAAAAACGGTGGATTTAGCGGCCATCATCTCGAAACATGCCCAGGCGGGCACCGATGCAAGCTGTGTGGAAACGATGCGCTTGTTTGTGCGGGCTTATGGGGCCGAAGCCGGAGATTTGGCGTTGAAGTTGTTGCCCTATGGGGGGCTGTACATTGCGGGGGGCATTGCGGCGAAAAATTTGCCCCTGTTGCAGTCGGGGGAGTTTTTGCAGGCGTTTGATGACAAGGGGCGGGTGCGGGCTGCGGTGGAAAAGGTGCCCATTCATGTGGTGCTCAATCCGCGGGTGGGCTTGCTGGGGGCGGCGGTTTGTGCGGCGCAACGGCTCGATCTATCGCGGCTCGATCTATCGGACAATAAAGCGAGTTAAGCAGCCAGGGCGATCGCGACTCTGTGTTAAGCAGAGCTTATGCCAGATCCTGGAAATCTGAAATCGATAGTTGGATTTATCACAATTACTGAAAACAGCGGGTAGCGTAATTATGGTTGCAAGTGTAAGCAGAGATATGGACACACAGGCACTCTGGAAGCGTTACGAAGACTGGCTCTACTACCACAATGGGCTAGGGCTGTATCTGGATGTGAGCCGGATGCGGTTTGATGATGCCTTTGTCGAACAGCTTAAACCCAAATTTGACAAAGCGTTTCGGGAGATGACGGCCTTAGAGCAAGGGGCGATCGCCAATCCCGACGAAGGCCGCATGGTGGGTCATTACTGGCTGCGCGACCCGGATATTGCCCCCGCTGGCCCCAAACAAGAAATTATTGAAACCCTGACCCAAATTCAAGCCTTTGCGAAGCAAGTGCATTCCGGCGAGTTGGTACCCCCGGAAGCCCCGAAATTTACGGATATTTTGTCGGTGGGGATTGGCGGTTCTGCCTTAGGGCCGCAGTTTGTGGCCGAGGCTTTGGCCCCAGAAAATTCCCCCATGCCCATTTACTTTATCGACAATACCGATCCCGCTGGGATTGATCGGATTTTGAACTGTCTGCGCGATCGCCTCAAAAGCACCCTCGTCATCATCACCAGTAAATCCGGCGGCACCCCCGAGACCCGCAACGGGATGCTAGAAGTCAAACGGGCTTACGAAGCCCAGGGCCTGAATTTCCCGAAACACGCCGTCGCCATCACCATGAAAGGCAGCAAGATGGACGAAATCGGCCAGATGGAAGGCTGGATTGCTGAATTTCCCATGTTTGATTGGGTCGGGGGCCGCACCTCCGAAATGTCAGCCGTAGGCTTGCTGGCTGCCTGTTTGCAAGGCATCGATATTCAAGCCATGCTAGATGGGGCCAAGGAAATGGACACCGCCACCCGCGTGGCCGACCTCAAAACGAACCCCGCTGCTCTGCTAGCCCTCGCCTGGTACCACGCCGGGAATGGCAAAGGCGAAAAAGACATGGTGATTTTGCCCTACAAAGATAGCCTGCTGTTGTTTAGCCGCTATCTGCAACAGTTGGTGATGGAATCCTTGGGGAAAGAAACCGACCTGGACGGTAACGTGGTGAACCAGGGCATTGCTGTTTACGGCAACAAGGGGTCTACCGACCAACACGCCTACGTTCAGCAACTCCGGGAAGGGGTGCCCAATTTCTTCGCGACCTTCATCGAAGTGCTGAAAGATCGGCAAGGCCCTTCTATGGAAGTGGAACCGGGGGCGACCTCGGGCGATTTTCTCTCTGGCTTTTTGCTGGGCACCCGGCAAGCGTTGTATGAAAATCAGCGGGATTCCATCACTATCACGATCCCAGAGGTGAACCCCCGCACGGTGGGGGCTTTGATTGCGCTGTACGAACGGGCGGTTGGGCTTTATGCGTTGTTAGTGAATATCAATGCCTATCACCAACCGGGGGTTGAGGCCGGGAAGCAGGCGGCGGCTTCGGTCTTGGCGCTGCAAGGCAAAATTGTGGCGGCGCTCAAGCGTGCGGGGGAACCGTTGTCGGTGTTGGCGATCGCAGAACAGGCGGGCGTACCGGAAGAGGTTGAAACGGTGTATAAGATCCTGCGGCACCTGGAAGCCAATGAGCGGGGGATTACGTTTACTGGCGATCGCGCTAAACCCTCTAGTCTCATGGTTACGGCCAGTTAAAGGGTAAAGGCCGTAGCGAGGGCCTGCTAACGGCGATCGCAAACGTTAAAGGTAATGGGGGATTGGGGCCGCTTGCCAAACTTTCCCATTACCATGACGAGGACTGCGCGTTGTTCTCGTCTTTGGATTGGCCTATGGATCGCGATCGCTTCCTCGTTCGTCCCAATACCAAAATCTCTCTTGCTACAGATTTCAATCCCGCTGACACTGCCGACTATAAAAAGAAACAAGATGCTAACGGCAAACTCGAACAGGATATTGGCCGTCTAGCCCAGTTTCAAGATGTCTTATACGCTCAAAATACCTATGCTTTACTGCTAATTTTTCAGGCAATGGATGCCGCAGGTAAAGATAGCACCATCAAACATGTGATGTCTGGTGTCAATCCCCAAGGTTGCCAGGTTTTTAGTTTCAAAGCGCCCTCTGTCGAAGAGCTAGACCATGATTATTTGTGGCGATCGATGAAAGCACTTCCCGAACGAGGTCGGATCGGTATTTTCAACCGTTCCTATTACGAAGAAGTCCTGGTGGTGCGAGTCCATCCTGAATTGTTAGAACAACAACAACTGCCGCCCCTCACGAAAACGAAAGATATTTGGACGCGCCGATTTGAAGAAATTAATCACTTTGAACGCTATCTTGTGAACAACGGCATTGTGATTCTGAAATTTTTCTTAAATGTGTCTAAACAGGAACAAAAACAGCGTTTTCTTGACCGCATTAATCGGCCTGAAAAAAATTGGAAATTTTCCATGGCAGATGTCAAAGAACGCCAACATTGGGATAGCTACATGGCTGCTTACGAAGATGTGTTTAATCACACCAGTACTCCGTGGGCTCCGTGGCACATTATTCCCGCTGATCACAAATGGTTTACCCGTCTAGCTGTGGCGGATATCCTGTGTCGCCAACTGGAAGCCCTCGATCTGGCGTATCCCACCGTGAGCCAGGCCCATCGTCAAGCTTTGGGAGAAGCCCAAGCCCAACTGGATGCTGAACCCTGAGGCTCCCAATCCACGGCGCGATCGCCCCCTGGAACGCGGAACAAACCTCCCGTTTGCGCCAAAACATCCGATGAATCCGATTGACCTAAACCCTGAGTAAACCCTTTTTTTCCATTCCGTAACTCCTAAGAAATTTAGTAGAAATTAAGATCGCTAGCATTGTTACCGCAAATTTGATTCGTGGTGTTTCAAACTGAATTGGTTCAGCACCAACCCAACCAAAATCTAGTTGTAAGGATTTGTAAGGAGCTTTCACCATGACTGTCAAACTAGGGATCAACGGCTTTGGTCGCATTGGCCGCTTAGTCGCTCGTGTCGCAATGGATTATCCCGAAGTAGAAATTGTTGGGATCAATGACTTAGTGCCGCCGGATAACTTGGGTTACTTATTCAAATATGACTCTACCCACGGCCCCTTTAAAGGAACGGTAGAATCGAAAGAGGATGGAATTGTAATTAACGGCAATTTCATTCCTTGTGTGTCAGAACGTGACCCCAGCCAACTCCCCTGGGGCCAACTCGGAGCCGATTATGTTGTGGAATCAACGGGCCTGTTTACCACGTTTGATCAAGCCGAAAGCCATATCAAAGCAGGGGCAAAGCGTGTGATTATTTCGGCCCCAACGAAAGATCCCGAAAAAGTGAAAACCCTGGTATTAGGGGTGAATGAAAAAGAATACGATGCCGCAACTGATGTGGTGGTTTCGAATGCGAGTTGCACCACAAATTGTCTGGCTCCGGTGGCCAAAGTCTTGCATGAAACCTTTGGCTTGGCTGAGGGGCTGATGACAACTGTTCATGCGATGACGGCAACCCAACCTACTGTGGATGGCCCCAGCAAAAAAGATTGGCGCGGTGGACGGGGGGCGGCTCAAAATATCATTCCGTCTTCGACGGGGGCGGCCAAAGCGGTGGCGCTGGTGTTACCCGACCTCAAAGGGAAGCTGACGGGGATGGCCTTTCGGGTGGGCACGCCGGATGTATCGGTGGTGGATCTGACCTTCAAAACAACCAAAGCGACGAGCTATGGCGCGATCTGTGCGGCGATGAAGGCGGCAGCGGAAGGTGAACTCAAAGGGATTTTGGGCTACACCGAGGAAGAAGTGGTTTCGATGGATTTTCGCACGGATTCCCATTCCAGCATTTTTGATGCGAAGGCTGGGATTGAACTGAATTCTAACTTTTTTAAGGTGGTGTCTTGGTATGACAATGAGTGGGGCTATTCAAACCGGGTGGTGGATTTAGCAATTTATATGGCCAAGCAGGAAGGGATTTTGGCGTAATCGCTTATGGCACAACTCATTCTGACTCGACATGGACAAAGTCTGTGGAATGCGACCAATCGGTTTACGGGTTGGGTGGATGTGCCGTTGAATGAACGGGGGCGGGCGGAAGCGATGATTGCCTCGTGCAAATTGCGGGATTATCGCGTGAATGTGTGCTTTACGAGTAAGCTGATTCGGGCGATCGAAACGACGATCATTATCCTGACGGAATGTGATGAGATTTGTGGTGGAAGAATTCCGATTTTGAAGCACGAGGTAACTGACCCCGATTGGCGTGGTTGGGATCATTATGAAGGGGCAATGGCAGAAGAGTTGCCGATTTTTACTCATGCCGCGTTGGATGAGCGCTATTACGGTGAGTTGCAAGGTTTGAATAAGGCGAAGACCGCAGCCAAATATGGGGTTGAACTGGTGCAAGAGTGGCGGCGATCGTATCATGTGCGGCCACCGGGGGGAGAAAGTTTAGAAGATACGCAAGCACGGGTTGTGCCTTATTTTATGAGTCGTATTTTGCCCCATCTCAATGCGGGTGAGAATGTGTTGGTGGTAGCTCATGGGAACTCACTCCGCGCCATTATTATGAAGCTTGAAAATCTCAACCCGGAGGAGGTGCCTGGCCTGGAGTTAGAAACAGCGGTGCCCATTGTGTATGACTTGGATCAGACTGGTCAAATCACAAGCAAAGTAGTTTTGGAAAAATAGATAACGCATAGGAGTTTTGATCATGGCGAAGACTTTGCTGGAACAGTTACGGGAAATGACGGTGGTGGTGGCGGATACGGGGGATATTCAAGCGATTGAAAAGTTTACGCCGCGAGATGCAACTACGAATCCATCGTTGATTACAGCGGCAGCCCAAATGCCGGAATATCAAATTATTGTGGATGAAACCTTGCTGCAAGCGAAGCAGGAGGCAGGGGAAGGGGCGAGTGATGCGGAGATTGTGACGTTGGCCTTCGATCGCCTCGCAGTAGAATTTGGGAAAAAGATTTTGGCGATCGTGCCCAAGCGGGTGTCTACGGAAGTGGATGCGCGGTTGTCGTATGACACGGAGGCGACGATCGCGAAGGCCCGTTATTTGATTGGCGAATATGAAAAGGCGGGAATTGGGCGCGATCGCATTTTGATCAAAATTGCTTCAACCTGGGAAGGGATCAAAGCGGCGGAAGTGTTAGAGAAAGAGGGCATTCATTGTAATTTGACGCTGTTGTTTGGGCTGCACCAGGCGATCGCCTGTGCGGAAGCTGGTGTTACCCTAATCTCGCCCTTTGTTGGCCGTATTTTGGATTGGTATAAGAAGGAAACTGGCCAAGATTATGAAGGGGCGGATGATCCGGGCGTGCAGTCGGTAACGGCCATCTATAACTACTACAAAAAGTTTGGTTATGCCACTGAAGTGATGGGGGCTAGCTTCCGAAATGTGGGTGAAATTATTGAGCTAGCAGGCTGTGACTTACTAACAATTTCGCCTAAGTTGTTGGCAGAGTTGAATGGCACTGAGGCTGAATTACCCCGTAAGCTGGATCCGAGTAAATCTGTCTCGATGGAACTCGAACAAATTAGCATTGACAAAGCCAAATTTGATGAAATGCACGCCGCCGATAAGATGGCTTCCGAAAAACTGGCGGAAGGGATTCAAGGCTTTACGAAAGCGCTAGAAAGTCTAGAACAAATTCTGACGGCGCGGCTGTCGCGGTTGGCTGCTGGAGATGTTGTGGTTCATGCCGCAGAAGGAATTTTCCATGCCTATGATTTGGATGGCGATGGCTTTATTACGCGGGAAGAGTGGCTTGGAACGGATGCGGTGTTTGATGCTTTGGATGAAGATCACGATGGTAAAATTTCCCCGCAAGAGATGGGCGCTGGCCTGGGGGCTGTGTTGCAGTTGGCGCAGGGTTAATGGATGATGGCTGCTGATCAAAAGTCACTGATTTAGAAGTCATTGCTTCAGAAGTCACTGATTCAGACGCTATTGGGTCAAATGCCATTAATCGGCTATTCAATAGTGCGGTTGGCAGGGGCGAAATGGGTGTCATTTTGCCTTGATTGAGCGCCGTTTCCTTAATACACAAAACCCCTAGCGATCGCGGTGAAGGCGTTGGCTAGGGGTTTATGGTGATTTGGGGAACTGACTGCCGAGAAGGGTGAAAAGGCTCTACTCTTGTTCGTCGAGATCTGGGCTGTCGGGGTTGCCCTCGGCTTTGCGGAAAAACCACCGTTTCGATCGCTTCGGCACGGGCAAATTGTGGGATTGATGAAAATCTTCTAAGACCTTGCGGGTTAAACGGCTGGAGACTTGGCGAACGACTTGTTGCAAGAGGCGATCGCCCGTCGTTTGGATCAGCGACTTGGGCAAGGCATGGATAAACCGAGGAAACTGAATGTAAACCGTTAAATCTAGGCTCCATTCTACCCGTGTGATGACCGCAGGCGGGGTTTGGCTAGATGTTGCTGCCATGCTTTCGTCAACCTGGGTTTCGACGAGGGCCATTGCTGCCTTAAAGTCCACATCATACCCGCCTGGATCATAACCAGGAACCGGCACAGTTTCAATGCGGTAAACTCCGGCATCTTGAGGCAACAGATCAAGCCCGATCTTGGGTTCAACCTCGTATCCAAACGAGCCATATTTGCCAATCACAAGAGCATAGCTGTTGGGGCCGATCGCATCTACCTTCATGGGATGGGCGCACCGACGGAACCACGCGTGATGGGTGTCTAGATAGCGGGAGACCGTTTGAGCATCAGCATACATCTCCATGCTGTCTACAAAGTGGCTGTAGAATTGAGTCGGCTCATTCACGGTTTGAGCGGAATCCTCAGTAACAGAATAATCACTGGCGGCAACCAGGGATGAAGTATGAATCAGGCCATCAGCGAGATTCGCAGGTTGAGGCTGGGCTGAGTGGTAGGACTGCATAGTAGGATTAACCTTTTCAAGTTGGTTACTGAGTCTCTACGAATAGAGTGCCCTGCCGAAGGCATAATCTACCGCGAGTTCGGCAGTTCTTACTTATCTTCATGCTGCCTACCAAAAATTACGCGAATGCGGTTTCAACTTACTCTGTCGATTAGCAGAATAGTGAATGATAAACTGCCTGCCAACACCATAAATACGCAACCCTGTCGGAATGCCTGTAATAATTAGTAACATGATCCCAGCGAAAAGCGGTAGCCAATCTATCTGGGTAGGTTGGGTGCTTCGCTAGGCTGACTGAACCGTAATCAATTGAGGGGGCGTTGTGAAAGTATTGGTTGCAGGCGCTACGGGCGAAACTGGACGGCGAGTGGTGCAGGAATTGGTGAAACAAAATATTCCCGTTCGGGCCTTAGTCCGAAATTTGGAAACGGCGCAGACGGTGTTACCCGCGCAAGCGGAAATTGTGGTGGGCGATGTGCTGAATCCAGCGAGTTTGGAGCGGGCGATCGCCGATTGTACCGTTGTGATTTGTGCAACGGGGGCTAAACCTAGCTTTGATCCAACTGGGCCTTACAGTGTGGATTACGAAGGGACAAAAAACTTAGTGAATGTGGCCAAGCAAACGGGCATTGAGCATTTTGTGTTTGTCTCCTCTCTTTGTGTGTCTCGCTTGTTCCATCCTTTGAATCTCTTTTTCTTGATTTTGGTCTGGAAGAAGAAAGCGGAGGAATATTTGCAGCGCAGTGGTTTGACTTACACGATTGTGCGCCCTGGTGGGTTGAAGAATGAAGATCAGCCTGAACCGCCAGTGCAGATTGTAATGGAGTCGGCTGACCAACTGTTTGAAGGGAGTATTCCCCGGTTGCAGGTGGCTCAAACGTGCGTTGCGGCGTTGTCAATTCCAGCGGCGAAAAATCGACTGGTGGAAATTGTTGCGCGGGAAACCGCCCCAGCCCAGTCGTTTGAAACGTTGTTTGCAGGGGTGAACTAAGCCGCTACGGTGTTTTGCGGCTGTTGGGGGGCGATCGCGATCATCATGGCGATCGCCCGATTACCCCATTCTCCCGGAGTTGTATTTCCCCAGCGTTGTGGCGGCTTGGCGCTATAACAGGAAGCGATCGAGGGCGGCTTTGAGTTCTTCGATTTCGGCTTGGATATCGCCTTCATTGGCGGCACGCGCAATGCACTCGGTCAAATGTTCGTCCAAAATAATGCGGGCGACCCGATCCAACGCACCACGAACGGCGGCTACTTGCACCAAAACATCGGGACAAGGCCGACTTTCCAACACCATTGATTTGATCCCGCGAATGTGGCCCTCAATCCGTGAGAGCCGATTGACCACCCGGCGCAAGGATTCTTCGCTGTGAACGTGGGCGTGGCGATGGCTGGAATCGTCATGGGTGTGTGTGGGCAGGGGTGGTGCCTCTGGGGTGGTGGATGGAGTGGTGGGTGGCTCAGAGGTTGGCATGGCCTAGTACGCAGACTGCTTCAAAATTCTAGCGTAGGAGCATCGGCACAGGCTGATTTAACCGCTTAAGCGTAACAAAGGCGATCGCGGCCAGATCGGGAAACCCTACTTCAAGGCGACGGAACTCCCTAGCACCACCTATCCCCTGACTGGCAAAATAATGAAAAGCTTCCTAAAGCTTCCTGGTGGTGAAACCCGTTCCTGGGGGGAGTCGCCAACACGGAGAATGCAATGCTCGATCTGCGCACGTTTGAAGGTGATGCTATGCGATTTGTAGACCTTTCCCAAGTTTGGCGGCGTTTGGTGGCTTCGGCGATCGCCCTCCTGATGTCCTTGGCTTTTGTGTTTGATGGCATTCCTGAGAGTGCGGCATTGGCTGAGGCTTGGCCGCGATCGCAACCACTGGCGGCAGTGGGCACGGCCCTCCCCTTGGAAACAGCCAAGAGTTCTGAAAGCTTTGTGGCCAAAGCCGTTGAGCAAGTAGGGCCAGCCGTTGTGCGGATTGATACTGAACGCACAGTAACGCGCCAGGGCGGGCCAGATCTGTTCATGGAAGATCCTTTCTTTCGCCAATTTTTTGGGGATGAATTTTTCTATCAGTCCCCCCGCGAGGAACGCCTGCGCGGACAGGGTTCTGGGTTCATTGTGGATGCGGGTGGGGTTGTGTTGACCAATGCCCATGTGGTGGATAAGGCTGACCGGGTGACGGTGACGCTCAAGGATGGCCGGGTGTTTGAGGGCACGGTGCAAGGTGCGGATGAAGTCACGGATTTGGCCGTTGTGAAAATTGCAGGCCAGAGTTTGCCCGTTGTCCCCTTGGGCGACTCGGATGCGGTCAAGGTGGGGGATTGGGCGATCGCCGTGGGTAATCCTCTGGGATTAGATAATACAGTCACCCTTGGTATTGTCAGCACGCTCAAGCGATCGAGCGCCAAAGTCGGCATTCCGGGCAAACGCATTGACTTCATCCAAACCGATGCCGCCATTAATCCAGGGAACTCTGGGGGGCCATTGCTCAACGGGCAAGGCGAAGTGATTGGCATCAACACGGCAATTCGCGCAGATGCGATGGGGATCGGGTTTGCGATCCCGATTAACAAAGCCAAAGAAATTGAACAACGGTTAGCTCGGGGCGAAAAAATTGCCCATCCCTATCTGGGGGTTCAAATGACGACCCTCACCCCAGAACTGGCTCGCCAGAACAATACCGATCCAAATTCGCCGTTTACAGTGCCCGAAGTGGAAGGTGCGGTGGTGATCCGAGTGTTGCCCAAGACTCCGGCAGAAAAAGCGGGTGTGCGGCGTGGCGATGTGATTACTGAAATTGATGGGGTGGCCGTGAAAGATGCTGAACAGTTGCAAAAAATTGTGGACGACAGCAAGGTCGGCCAAATGCTGAAGGTTAAAGTGCAGCGCAATGGCCAAACTCAACAGTTAACTGTGAAAACAGCGACCCTGGAAAATGCGGCTTAGGTAATGCCATCCGCGGCATTGTGGGCGGAAGTTGGTGCTGACAGGGGGCGGTTGCTCGACTGGGCGATCGCGTTCCCTGGCTCAGCTTTTACCATGCCGAGCTATGCCGTTAGCCATGCTTTGGTTGGGGCGACTCTCACTGGTGGTTTAGCGACATGCTGATAGAGCTACGTCGAATTTTGTGTGCTTTTTTAATTCTATTCAATGAATGATTCCATAGGCTGGGTTATAGGACGATTGAAAGCTGATTAAAACTCAAAATTGGTTGAGTTGAGGGATAAAAGATACCTGTAATAAATTGCGCGATCGCTTAGCACTTTTATCCTTTATTTAACTTGGTTCAATTTTATTATTTGTATTTTATTATCTAAAAATAGTTTTGTAAAAGAGCTGTATTTCTGATAAGAAAACTTGGCACTAGCATTGAGATTTAACTGCTGAAGTTTGGCTAGATTTTATTACTAATCAATTAACAATTCTGAGCTTTAGAAAGCGCGATATACAATAAACCCTAGCAATTTTGCTGTTTTTTCTTACTGAGGGATTGTAATCAAATATGAGTCAAACTCTGCTCAAAGCTGACTCTGCGAATCAACTTATTTTTATTTGTGGTTCTGCCCTGCGCGGCCAACCCGATCATGACAACTTGCAATATGTGCAATTTCACGGCACCGCCCATACCCGCCCAACCTATCGCTTACATGCTGCGGCAGATGGGTGGCACCCTGCCATTTATGCCGTGGAAACGGGGGGCGTTTCCATTCCCGGTGAAATTTATGAACAAACGCCCGTGCAATTTGAACAACTCTGTGCGGCGGAACCGCCTCACATGTATCCCGGTGATATTGTGTTGGATACGGGCGCAACGTTGACTGCGTTCTTGTATCCCCAGGCTTTGGTGGAGCAGTATCAATGGCCCGATATTTCCCATTTGGGGGGGTGGGCTGCTTATAAGGCTCAGCGGGTGTAGACCGGGGCTGCGAAAATTTTTTTGGGGTGGGTTTGTCAATCTGCCCCAAGTGACACAACCAATTTAGAGTGGGCGTGATTTAATGGCCTGGTATCTCCCCAATTTTATGGAATCAGTCCCTGTTTATGTCTCAAGCCTGGTACCAATTGGATGCTCAAGCCGTTTTGCAAGAACTGAAAACGAATGAGGCGAGTGGCTTGTCTCCGACCGATGCCCAACAACGGTTAGAGCAGTATGGCCCGAATGAACTGACGGAGCGTCCGCCCAAAAGTCCGTGGTTGATGCTATGGGAACAGTTTACAGCAACGGCAGTGGTGGTGCTGATTGTGGCGGCGGTGGTATCGGCGGCGATGGGGGATTGGAAGGATGCCCTGGTAATTCTGGCGATTGTTGTGTTCAATGCTGTGTTGGGGTTTACGCAGGAGTACCGGGCGGGGCAAGAGTTTGCGGCCCTGAAAAAAATGGCGGTGCCCAAGGCGCGGGTCTGGCGATCGCGGGAATGGCAGTCGATTTCGGCGCAGGAGATTGTGCCTGGAGACATTTTGCAACTGGAAGATGGGGATCAAATTCCGGCAGATGCGCGGTTGTTAGAGTGTGTGAATTTGCGGGCGCAGGAGTCGGCGTTTACGGGGGAGTCGGAGTCGGTGGGTAAATCTGTCGCGCCGATCGCGGGAGATAACTTGCCGCTGGGCGATCGCGTCAACATGGTGTTTATGGGGACGATCGCGACTTATGGGCGGGCCAAAGCGGTAGTGACGGCAACGGGTATGGATACGGAATTGGGCAAGATTGCTCATTCCATGCAGTCGGTGGAACAAGAGGCCACGCCCCTGCAAAATCGCCTGGATGTTTTGGGGAAACGATTGGCGATCGCGGCGCTGGCACTGGTGGCGGTCATTTTTGGCTTTGGCTTGTGGCGGGGCGAAAAGTTTGACGATATGTTTCTCACGGCGGTGAGTTTAGCCGTTGCCATTATTCCCGAAGGTTTGCCCGCAGTTGTGACGATTGCACTGGCGCTGGGTTCACGGCGGATGCTCAAACGTCACGCCTTGATCCGTAAATTGCCAGCAGTGGAAACCTTGGGTTCCGTGACGACGATTTGTTCCGACAAAACAGGCACCCTGACAGAAAACCGGATGACGGTGACGCTCCTTTCCTTGGCCGGGGAACGGGTGGATCTGCGCGAATCCTATGCTCAAATCACGTCCCGGCTGGATGGCAATAAGTCCATTTTTAAGCCGGGGGAAGGGGAACCGTTGCCGACGCCAATGGCGTTGACGCTGGTGGGTGGCGCGTTGTGTAATAATGCGCTGGTGCCTGATGGGGCGATGGATTCAGCGCAAAGGGCAGACGGGGGACAAGGGGAGGCGGTGCAGGCGATCGGCGATCCGACTGAAATTGCCTTGGTGGTGGCTGCCGATCGCCTGGGTCTAGAAAAAGAAGCTCTGGAATCGTTGTTGCCTCGACAGGCAGAAGCCCCGTTTGACAGCGATCGCAAACGCATGACCACCATTCACCGGATCAACCACGAAAACGGGGACTGGACGATCCAAAACGAGGTCGTGCCCTTGTTGCCCAAAGTCAGCAGCGATCCCAGTCGGCCTTACATTGCGTTTACCAAAGGGTCGGTGGATGGGTTGCTCGAAATTTGTAGCCACGTCTTGCATGGCGACAAGCGAGAACCGCTGGATGCTAAGTGGAAGCAAACCATTTTGGAAAGCAACGATAAACTCGCAGGGTCGGGGATGCGAGTGTTGGGGGTGGCTTTTCGTCGTCTCAGTGCCGCCCCAGACGAAGGCCACGAAGTGATGGCAGAACAAGACCTGAATTTTGTGGGGTTGATCGGTATGCTTGACCCGGCCCGCCCCGAAGCCCGAGAAGCGGTCAAAACTTGCAACGCAGCGGGGATTCGGACGGTCATGATTACGGGTGACCATCCCCTAATGGCACGGCATATTGCCGAAGATTTAAATATTTCCCAAAATGGCAAATATTTAACGGGGCAAGATCTGGATCAGCGATCGCTCCCTGATCTGCGTAGCGAAGTGGAATCGGTGTCTGTGTATGCGCGGGTTTCGCCCCAACAAAAGTTGGATATTGTTGATGCGCTCAAGCAACAGGGGCACATTGTTTCCATGACGGGGGATGGGGTGAACGATGCTCCGGCCTTGCGCAAAGCTGACATTGGCGTGGCAATGGGCGTTACAGGAACGGATGTGGCGAAAGAAGCGGCCGACATGGTGTTGTTGAATGATAACTTTGCCACCATTGTGGCGGCGGTGGAAGAAGGCCGCATTATTTATGACAACATTCGTAAGTTTATTCGCTACAACTTGACGGGCAATACTAGCGGCGTGGTGATTATGTTGCTGGCTCCATTTTTTGCCATGCCGTTGCCGTTGGAACCAACCCAAATTTTGTGGGTAAATTTGTTAGCTGATGGGTTACTGGCTTTGGCCTTGAGTGTTGAACCGGGCGAAAGTAATGTGATGCAGCGCCCTCCTTATCCACCCAATGAAAGTATTTTTAGCCGGGGGGTTGGGCGCGACATTATTTGGATCGGCACGCTAATGGGGGCGCTCTTTTTGCTGTTGGGCTATCGGGTGTGGTCGCTAGAGTGGGCAAACTGGCAAACGATGGTGTTTGCAACCTTGGCCTTTTCGCGTATTTTCCTGGCAATGGCGATGCGATCGGAGCGCGATTTTTTGATCAAGCGGGGTTTATTTTCAAATAAGCCACTGTTGGGGGCGATCGTGTTGACGTTTGCACTTCAAATGGCGGTGATTTATGTGCCCTGGTTCCAATCAGTGTTTGCGACACGGTCTTTGACCTCCCAAGAGTTATTGATTTGTTTAGGTGTGAGTACGGCGGGGTTGTGGGCGGTCGAAATTCAAAAACTATTTTTCCGGGTGCGCGATCGCCAAACAAAACGGTCTAAACGTGGATAAATTGCGAATCTGGCTAGTTATTGTTTCATGCTTATTTGGAGGTGGTTATGCGTGACCATCATCTTGTTCAAACACTCTCATCTGACCAATTTCAAAATGCATTTCCCTTGCTTAAACCGCTGATCTTGAATGAGTGGAAAGTGGTTCAAGCAGAAACTTTGGAGATGACGGAAGGTGATTTGGATTTGATTGTGGAATATATTGCCAATCAAACTGAACGGACTCAAACCTTGATTCGTCGGCAACTGGCTGAACTATATCGAATTGCGCTGGCAGAAACGGCAGACAATGCAACGTCAACGGCATCGGAACAACCTCAACAGGATGCGACTGCGACAACTACAAGTACCTTCAAAGAGGCCCTATTGCCGAGTCTAGAAAAGTCGCTTCATTTATTGGAACAGCGAGCCGAAAAACTACTGACTCAAATGGATAAAGACCTGTTACCTAAATTGGATCGGCAAATTAAAGCAACGCCTGAAATTCGCGATCGCCTCCAAGAACGACCTGGTACGAGCCTGCTGACTGTCTTTGGGATCGGGTTTGTGGTGGGTCTTATTTTCGGAGGGTTTGGGCGTGGTCGTTGATGAGTTGCTCGACACGCTGAATGGTTATGGTAAGCGTGTATTGCGCTTGGGGGCAGTCATGGTCGATCTGCACCTCAACATCGCCCAGCGGGAAGTCATGCGAGAGCAGCAACGCGTGGTGAGTGGGGCAATGCTGCTGGGGCTTGGTTCTAGTTTTTTGATGGCATTTTTCATTTTGTCCCAAGGCGTATTAGTGTTGTGGCTGTATGATACCGGGCGCAATTGGTTGCTGTATGCGATCGCCTTGCTCGGTGGCAATGTGTTGCTAGGGAGTATCTTCGCTTGGCTTGGGCTCCAAAGTTTGAAAGGCCCTTACATGGTCGAAACAATTAGCCAATTGTCTAGAACTACCGCAATTTTGACGAAAAACGATATTTAAATTAGATGATAAATAGTAGAATTCAGTGATTTGGGCCGATGTTTGATTGGTGAACTCAAGCCAATCTCTGGTGCGTCAAACTTGCGGCTAAACACCTAATTCTTATTGTGCTTTTGCGATCGCAAATGCTATCGATAAATGCTTCTATCTAATTACTGATTCTTGGTCTTGTCGCTTCTTTCTGAAGATAGCTTTCTTCCACGGCTGGTTAATTTAACCTAATAACCGATGGTAATCAAAAGAATCAAACTGTGAGCATTAAAACTGCGAATATTGGGACTGCCGATAATCAAGTTATGACTCCGACGGAGCTGATGGAATTGGCGATCGCTGAAGCCCACAATAGCCAAACTCCCTATGGGGCAGTAATTGTTAAAGATGGCAAAGTTGTGGCCCAAGCGGGAAATCGGGTGAAGCCGGATCATGATCCAACGGCACATGCTGAAGTAAGTGCAATTCGTACACTGATGCAACAGTTGCAGGCTGGCCCATCCTTGGAGGCTGGATACACCCTCTATACAACCTGTGAACCGTGCCCGATGTGCGCGGCAACTTGCGTCTGGGCGGGAATTTCGGAGATTGTGTACGGCGTGGGGAATGACGATTTTTCGGAGGAGAATCCGAATTTAATTGAGTTACGCTGCCAAGAACTCATTGCGCGATCGCCCAAGCCGATTAAAGTCACAGGTGGATTGCTTAAGGGCCAATGCAAACAATTGCATGAAGAGTATCCTTTGTAAACCCGATCAAACGGGGGCAATACAGGGCAAATGTAACCTCTGGTTAGGCCAAAATGCGATCGTAGGTTTTCAACAAATAATCGGGTTTCAACCGTGTGATTTGGTAGCCAGTATAAATCAACAAACTGGAGGCAATCATGATCGGAATTGCTAACGGAAAATAAATGATATGCCACGGATTATTAATGAATAATCGACGAATGCGATCGCGAAAGATACGCAATTTCTCACCAATTCCTGCGGCAGTTGGATCCCGATCGACTAGATTTTCAGTTGAATAAAACGAGTTGGATGCTGTGGGTTTAATTAACTGCTTTTGCCAGTAATAATCATAGCCAATTAGAAGAAAGCGCCAAAAGAAATGAGATAACCCATCTGGTGGTGCGTGGGTCGCTCTGGCTTGGGGGTTTAGCCAAATTGGATGATGGTTCTGGCTGAGTTGATGAATATGGACAACACAATTCCCTCGATAGAGCGGTAAATCTGTTGGAATGGGATTTGCTAACAGGAAATCCCGCCGAAATGCGACATTGTTGAGAAAGTATTGAGATGTGATTTCCAGGCTAGATTTGCCAGAATATTGGGGAAAAATATAGGTCATTGCCATTGCCGTGCCATAAGGGCCGCGACCTCGGGTTGTGGTTTCTCCTGCCACGATTTGAATGTCTTCCTGTTGGGCAAAGGTTTCGAGGATGGTTTGCAACCATTGGGGTTCGTAGATGCAGTCAGAGTCGGCATAAACGACAATGCTGCCTGTGGCGATTTGGGCTCCGAGCATTTTGGCTTTGTAGTAGCCGGTAGCTGGCGGGGCGGGATGAATTTTGATCCACGGGTAGCGATCGCACAATTGGGTCAGTAAATCGGGTGGTGCGTCGCCGCTATCAATCAAAATCACCTCTTGGGCTTGGCTGGGCGACAACGATTGATTGACCAGAGAAGCTAAGGACTTGACTAATCCTTCTAAGCTAGCATTGGCTAAGTTTTCGGTTTCTAAAACAATTGAAAAGCTGGGGATTAAACTCGCTTGACTCATCAACACTCCTCGGTCATCTGAACGCAACACACTAGAATGTTCAGATTTTTTACTGGTTCTAAAGGACTGGATTACTGTTTACGAACACGCTGGGAATAGAAGGAGGCGGATTCGCTGCCTACTGCACATTCTTTAGAAAATTCAATGAGATGATGAGCGACTAACCCAACACTCAAAATCTGTTCAATCTTACCTTTCTTGATCGCTGGTTTAGCCATGCGCCAAAAGGTATCGCGATAGCTGCTAATGACTCCGGCGTGCCACATTAATTTAGCCATCATTGTTAAGCCACGGCGCACATTTTCTTTGTTCACACGGGCGGCGCTTTTGGGCGGTTTGATGCGATTGGGATAGGTGTGTTCGCACTGGTAGGCATACCGCTGATATAAAAAGTCGGGATCGTAGGCTTCGGTGATGCAACGCTGCCACATCCTAACGACATCTTCGTAGGGCATCAAAAACTCGACATTAGATTCGCGACCGGGCGTGAAGTTGAGGCGGTCTGCGGTTTCGAGCCGTCGCCAGAGCGGTGTTTTGGGCAGGGCGTAGAGGAGATTAATAGTGAGCATGGGAATGTTAGACAGGCGAATGAATTCTAAGATGCGATCGCCAGTCTCCGGGGTGTCTGTGTCCAGTCCAATAATGATGCCAGAAACGACTTCTAACCCAAAACTGTTGAGTATTTTAATGGCATCTAGAATGGGAATACTGAGGTTTTGATCTTTGGAAATGGACTTGAGGGCATCGGTTTCGGGGGTTTCAATGCCACAAAAGACGGTGCCGAAATAGGCTTCCCGCATCATTTCCAGTAGCTTGGGACTTTGGGCCATGTTCAAGGTGGCCTCACAGGCAAACTGGACGGGATAACCGTTTGCTTTTTGCCAGTCGATTAAGTGGGGCAACAGCTTGGTGACGGCTTGCCGATTGCCCACAAAATTATCGTCTACAAAGTAGATGGCACCGGGATTTCCGGCTTCTAACATGGCGTCTAATTCGGCCAGGAGCTGTTGCGGAGTTTTGAGGCGGGGATTGCGGCCATACAGTTCGGGAATGTCGCAAAATTCACAACGGTAGGGACACCCGCTAGAAAATTGCACATTGGCGATGAAATATTGATTGAGATTGAGCAGATGATAGGCCGGAATGGGGAATTCATCGAGGGGGAGGCGATCGCGCGTTTCAAAACGAAGTTGTTGGGCGGGGCGATCGATTTGATGATCCAAATATTCAATGACCTGATCCATTGCGTCGCCCAGTTCACCGATATGCAAGAGGTCGAAGTCGGGATAATATTCGGGGCAACCGGATACAGACGGGCCACCTACCATTGTGATTTTGCCGTATTTGTGGGCGAGGCCATTGATGCGGTTAATTTGGTCGCGCTGAATGTGCATCCCGCTGGTAATGACGACATCGGCCCATTGGTAATCTTTTTTGGTGGCGGGGCGAATGTTTTCATCCACAAAGCGGACTTCCCACGCCTCTGGCAAATAGGCGGCGGCGACCAAAATTCCCTGGGGCGGCATAAAGGCTTTCACGCCTCGGGTGAGGGGATAGGCGTGGTGCAAGGTGCCAAAGGAGCGAGTGTATTTGGGGAAGACGCACAGAATGCGGCGTTGGTTGCGGGGCGTGTAGGTTGTGCGGCGACAGCGCAAACCCGTTTCTGGGGGCGGGGTTGGGGTTACTGACGGGTTGGGGGGGGGCAGAGTCGCCGTCATGGGAAAATCCTCCTCACACATTCAAATTGAGAGTACTACACAGTAGCCTGATTGGCTGGCTGAAACTGGCAAATCAGCGGGTCTGACGGAATTTGTGGGCCAGTTTCACCTATTAAAGGTAACTGAAACTGGCTCGAAAGTCTGCGATCGCTGAGCTTGCTTTTTTGAATTCAGACTGGGCACACTAAATTCGGTTCCGCAACCAGCCAGAGTCGGTAGTGGTTCGGTTTTTTCGCTCGGAAATGGGTGAACGATATCGGTAGTTGTTGTAGTCTCGATTGCAATTAGGGTGAACAATGGGTTGCCAATTAAACCAGCGGGCGTTTGCAGTGTTACAGGCTGAAATTGAACGGCGGTGTGCGGTGGATCCGGTTGGCCAAGTGCAGCGCCCGATCGCGTTGCAACGGTTAGAACGGCTGCGATCGCGATCAGGGCCACCGCTGAATGCGGAACAATTACGCGCAACGCTGGATGATTTGTTTCCAAATTTTGATGAACGGGTGTTGCAGCGAGCGGCGAAGGCAAATCGTCCGGTGAATCCGGTGTGGGGCTGGCTGAAGGTGGGGGCGATCGCCACGGCTAGTGTGGTGGGTGGGGTGTGGGTGCTGAATTTGCCCTATCCGATGATTCGCTATCCCGTGGCCAACACGATCCCGCTGGTGCTGTTGCCCAGTTTTATGAGTATGGATCACAACTATCGGGGGGCGATCGCGGCGACGGAACAGGCGGATCAACTGGTGAACCAGGCCACTAGCGCGGCAGATTTGGCTTTGGGCGCAACTAAGGTAAAAACCGCCCAAAGGCATTTAGATGCCTTGCCAGTCTGGTTTTTGGGCTATTATCCCCAAAGTTATTGCCGCCTCTTTCAGTGTGGGTGGCGGTTCACGCTGGACGAGTTTCAACAGGCGCGGCAGTCCGTGAGCCGGATGGAGGCCAAACTGTTTCAAGAGGATAATGCCCAGACGCAGCTTGTGCAGGCTGAACAAGCGCTGAACGCGGCAAAACAAGCCTACCAAACGGCGACGGAGACGACCAAAAAGCAGGATGCTCTGGAAGACTGGCAACAGGGACTAGACGTGCTAGAAGTGATTCCCCGGCAAACCCTGGCAGGGCGAACCGCTCAGACTAAATTGATGGCCTACAAGCGCGATTTTCAGGATGTTGTCGGCTTCACAGCGGATAACTTGCGGACGGGCAACATTATCCAAGCAGCACGGCTAGCAGCGGCAACCGCCCGAAAGTTTTCGCCCCAAACGCCCCAAACGCCCCAAACAGCAACAGAGTGGGAAGAGGCAGAAAATTTGTGGAAGGAGGCGATTAGGTCCTTAGAACGCATCAAGGAAGAAGATTCTGACTATTCATCAGCCAAGAAATTGCTAGAAGAATACAAAGAGGCCCAAACAAATGTACGCATTAGACTTAAGCATGAACAAAAATCGGTGCGAGCTTTTGACCAGGCCCAAACGTTGACCCAAAGATTGCTGGAATCGATTCCTGATAATGCTAAATCGTTGCAGCCGCGCCAGGTTGCAAAGTTACAGGAAATTATTAATGAACTGAAGAAAGTGCACAAAGGCACTACTGTTTACGACGAAGCACAACAATTGCTGCGATCGGCGGAAAGTAAGCTAAAGTAGCGGCTTACTTGACGGTGTGACGGTGGCGCGATCGCGGCAAGGTTCAACAACGACAGACTAGGAGTTTGCGTTAGCCCCAGGATGCCGCAAACTTTCTAGCTCACAAAATAAATATGGGTGTACTATAAAATCAACACTTGAGTCTGGCATCTACCGAAGAGACTCGATCACAAAATGTAGCGTTGAAGGCGCTTAAAAGACTAAAAAGTACGCTATATTTTGCCTAGCTCAATGCAAGCTCAGCGATCGCACCTGGGTTGGCCGAGTGTTTAGTGGTGTGTGGGCCGTCGTTTCCTGAAAACTGGCGATCGCCCATCTTTGTTTGTCCTTTCCCGCTACAGGCAGTTCATTATGGTCTCACAGGTAGAAGCCCCCAACCTTGACGCAGTGCGCCCCAAAGCCCCTAGCATTGAGGGTTTGGTGCAAGTCTTTACCTCCACTCACCGTAGCTTTTTTACCAATGTCATGGCCCAAGCCCTGCGAATTGCTGGGCAGGGTACTCCGGTGCTGGTAGTGCAGTTTTTGAAAGGTGGGATCGACCAGGGGTATGAGCATCCTGTGCAGTTGGGCCAGCATTTGCAGTGGGTGCGGTGCAATTTGCCGCGCTGTATCGATACGCCGCAGTTGGATGTGGAAGAGCAGCGATCGCTGATTACGTTGTGGGAGCAAACCCAACAGGTGGTGTACCAGGGGCACTATGACTTGGTGGTGTTAGATGAACTGAGTTTGGCAATTAACTTTGGCCTCATCGCCGAAGCGGATGTGCTAGAGTTTTTGGCCCAACGCCCCCACCATGTAGACGTGATTTTGACTGGCCCGGACATGCCGCGATCGCTCCTGGATGTCGCTGACCAAATCACCGAACTTCGCCGCAGCCACCACCCCTAATCTGAGGGCGATCGCTGGGGGCTACGCGCCTGCCAGCGTCTAAACAGTCTCACTTTACTGATGCCGCAAGTGCTTGTTAACCTGTTCAGGATTTCATAGCTGTATGACATGGTTCTTGTCAAAGGTTCAAGGGCAAGGCAGATGGAGAAAAGTGTTGCAGTGCTTAAAGCGAGAAGTGTGAGCTAACCCATGCTCGGCTTTTGACAGGAGAATCAAATCTACAATAAAGAGGTGAATTCTCTGGAGCAAGCAGGATGTCGCTGAGCGAACTATTGCCTACAGTTAATCAACTATCTCATCAAGATAAGCTTCGACTTATCCACTTTCTCCTCCTGGCAGTTGCTAGAGAAGAAGGCTGTAATCTAGAGCCGACTGAAACGATTGCTTCAGAGCCTGTTATTCTCGATCAACTGGCATCGACTGAGGCCGTAGTCTGGTCGCCTCAAGCAGACAGCGCAGCGGTTCAAGCCTTGTCCGATCTGCTGATGGTTGCGAAGGATTCAACGAATGCTTGATGGACGGCGATATTCTTTCACCGAGCGCATTGATAGTTTTGGGCGCTCCGTTATCATGCCGTATTTACCCTTGACTCTTGCATTCGGCGATCGCTCTCTAGAAGTAGCGGCCCTGCTAGATACAGGGGCGAGTGTCAATGTTTTGCCCTATGCGCTCGGTCTACAGCTAGGCGCAATCTGGGAAAATCAGGTGGTTTCCATCCCCTTAAGCGGCAACTTGGGTCAGAGCGATTCACGCGGTTTGGTGCTATCTGGTGCGATCGCTCAGTTTCCTCCCGTCTTACTTGGGTTTGCATGGACTGAATTGAGCGACATACCCGTTATTCTTGGCCACATGAACTTTTTTGCCGAGTTCAACGTGTGTTTTTATCGCAATGAACTAGCTTTTGAAGTTTGCCCAAAATCGCCACGCAGTTAGCCACCGAACAACGCCTTTCTCCCGCCTGTTGAAGCGCGAGCGGATGAGTATTCAAGGCTATTGGCGGCGAGTGAGGGGCGACGTTAACGATCATCGTTTTTATGGTTTAAGGATCGTGGATTAAATAAAATCTGATTCTGCTGATCGCCCTCACCCCTGTCCCCTCTCCCAAGGGAGAGGGGGGCATAACGTTGTTCCCATCAAATTTATGTGAGATGAGGTTCTTACCCTTGTCCCCTCTCCTTAGGGAGAGGGGTGCCGTAGGCGGGGTGAGGGTTGCAGTCAGTGAAGGTATTTAATTTTCGTTCCTAAGCAAAAAGGACGGAGCCGTATCGCTTTCGTGTTAAGCATAGTGGCAATAGACCTCGGTGGCGGCGCGATGGATGAGGGAATGTCGGTAGACGAGGGCATGAATATCGTTCGCATAGCCCCCACCGATGACGGTAGCGACAGGGTAGCCCTGGGCGAGGCAGGTGGTGAGGACTTGCATTTCGCGGCGGTATAGGCCGCTGTCGCTGAGGGCGAGTTTACCCAGGCGATCGCCCACATGAGGATCGACGCCGGCATCGTACAGTACTAAATCGGGTTTGATTTGACTCAGTAAATCGGGTAAATAGGCGGCCAGGGTTTGTAAGTAAGCATCGTCTTCCGTGCCTTCGGGGAGGGGAATATCCAGATCGCTCTGTTGTTTGGTGCCGGGAAAGTTGATGGCACAGTGCATCGAAAAGGTGAACACACTGGGGTCATCCCGAAAAATAAAGGCGGTGCCATCGCCCTGATGCACATCCAAATCGACGATCAAAATTTGCTGGGCGAGGCCAAGCTGTTGCATAACGCGGGCGGCGATCGCCAGATCGTTGAAAATGCAAAAGCCAGAGCCATAGCTGGGAAAGGCGTGGTGGGTGCCCCCGGCCAGATTGCAGGCCAGCCCATGCTCCAGAGCAAGTTTGGCCGTTAGGATTGTGCCCCCGACGGCAGTGCAGGTGCGGTGAACGAGGCCGGGACTCCAGGGTAAACCGATGCGGCGCTGGGCTTTGGGGTCGAGGGTGCCTTCGCGATAATCCCGCACATATTCTGGTGTGTGGACGCATTCAAGCCAGCGATCGGGGGGGAGTTGGGGCGCATGAAATTGGTGGGGGTGGGCGATGCCGTGGGCGATCAGGTGGTCGTGCAACAGCCGAAATTTGGGCATGGGAAACCGATGCTCATCGGGCAGGGGCGTGACGTAATCTGGGTGGTAAATGAGGGGTAAGTCCATTGTGCGCAGCGGCGGGCGATCGCGAATCAAACGGAGTCAAAACATAGCCAAGTTTGACTTACAAAAATTCCCATTGGTCAAAGGTGGCGGCTTGGCCACAACTGTGGTTTGTTTCGTCTAAAACTTCCCATAGGGTGACGTTGACGACTCGGAAGCGTTTGCCAGTGCGGCTGATGCGAATGCCTTGATAGTTGCGGCTGTAGCCTTGGGTTTTGGCAGCTGCCAGCAGTTGGGCGCGATCGCGGCGTTCGTCGGGTTCGGCAGAGTAGCGGGATGGCATCTGGGTAAAGGTTGACCAGTCAAATTCCCACAAATCTAAGGCGGTTTGATTGCCATAGTTAAAAATTGGATCGGCCTGGGTGCCGTGGGACACCACCACAAAGGGAGCCTGAAACAAGGCTTGGGCTGTGGCTGCGGGGGTGGCGGCAGGTGCAAGGAGCGATCGCCCCGTCCAGTGCTGAAAACTACGCAGGAGGCGTTGGGTGTGTTGGATGACGAACTCGTGTTGCCAGGGAGATTCAAGGGCAAAAGTCATAACCAGTTGGGTGGAAAAAATTGTGGGCGATCGCCGACAGCGGCCAAAATTCCTTCTATCATAAAAGGTGTTTAAGAAACTTCATCAAACAACCGCTGATACAACCGTGCTAACACAATCATCCCCCATCTCGGCCACTCTCGACTTGCAAACCTGGGATTGGAACGGCTACACCATCCCGTATACAGTGCAGGGCGATGGTAAACCGTTGGTGCTGGTGCATGGGTTTGGCGCTTCGATTGGGCACTGGCGCAAAAATATTTCTGTGCTGGCGGCGGCGGGCTACCGGGTGTATGCCCTGGATTTGGTGGGATTTGGTGGGGCCGCAAAACCCGCGATCGCTTATTCCGTGGAACTCTGGCAGCAACAACTGAAAGATTTTTGGCATGCCCATATCAATGAACCGACGGTGTTTGTGGGCAACTCCATTGGTGGGTTGTTGTGTTTGATGGTGCTGGCTGACTATCCCGAACTGGCGGCAGGGGGCGTGTTGCTCAACTGCGCTGGTGGTTTGAATCATCGCCCGGAGGAATTGAATTTGCCCTTGCGGGTGATGATGGGGACTTTTACTAAAGTGGTGAGTTCTAAACTGATTGGCCCGTTTGTGTTTAATCGAATCCGCCAAAAGTCAAGATTGCGTCGAACGTTGTATCAGGTCTATCGCGATCGCAACGCCGTGACTGATGATTTGATCGATTTACTGTATACCCCATCCTGTGATCCCGGTGCGCAACAGGTCTTTGCCGCCGTCTTGACCGCACCACCGGGGCCGAGTCCAGCGGAACTGTTGCCCAAAGTGCAAGCGCCGCTGCTGGTCTTGTGGGGAGAGGCTGATCCGTGGACCCCAATCGCGGGAGCCTCGATCTATCAAAAGCTGGCTGAGACGCACCCCGTGACGGTGGTGCCGATTCCGAATACGGGCCATTGCCCCCATGACGAAAATCCAACGGTGGTCAATCCGGCGATCGCGGAGTGGCTGCAAACCCTGGATTGGTAAGGGTGCACCTGTTTGGCTCAGCGACAAACCTGAATCTGGGGAATGACCACAACCCAATCTTCCACAAGCTGGCCTGTCACCTCATCCCATTTCAGGTGGTGGTAGAGGTAGCGAATGGTGACTTCTTGGGCCTGAAACTGGAACTGGTGCGGCACAATGCCCTGCTGTCTGAGGCTGTTTGTCCCACTCCGAGATAGTGCCCCGATCGCCTGCCCACTTTGGGTATATACCGTCCATCCCCGGAATTGATTCGCCCGGAGTTCGATGGCTTCTCCTTCATGCAAGCTCTGGATGAGGGCTTGGTGGCTTTGGGTTGCGGCATGGCCCAGGTGCACCTCTTTCGGCGTGAAGTCCAGATACAGCATTTGCGGCGGCAAGGCAAGGCTGCGATCGCCCATGCTAGTCAGCGGTACGCCCGTTTCGCGAACCAATGGATTTGCCTGAGTGCCACATAAAATGAGTTCTTCTTGGGCACGGGTCATCGCCGTGTAAAGCAAGCGCCGTTCTGCTTCAACTTGATTGGTCTGGATCGTAAAGCCATCAGTCAGGACGATAACCTTGCGGAATTCTAAACCCTTTGCCCCGTGGCAACTGGTAACGGCGATCGCATTGGCTTGAG
Source organism: uncultured bacterium (assembly GCA_964475335.1). Lineage (GTDB taxonomy): Bacteria > Cyanobacteriota > Cyanobacteriia > Leptolyngbyales > Leptolyngbyaceae > CAYYWG01. The sequence goes on along the minus strand of CAYYWG010000001.1, from coordinate 238,527 downwards.
TAAAACCTGTGCCAGTCTGATTAAACTCAAATAATGTGGTCAAAATGTCGTCTGCACTGATGGCACTATCTTCGTTTGGGTCATCGATTTGGCGTTCCGCATCCAAACTCACGGCAATGTTCAACAAGGTTTGCACCGTTGGTTCCGTTTCCCACCGATTCCAATGGTGAAATAGAGTCAAAAAGCGATCGCGCACGGATTCATTTGCAGTTAAGATACGCTTAAATCCTGCCTCAGTTAACTTCTCAATTAGGCAATAGGCAACCCAGTTTCGTAGCAGTGGAATACCGTCGTTTTTGAGCACACAGGTTGGAATTTTTGCCTGGTCTAACAGCGATCGCACCGGACTCAATCGCTTCCACTGATGGGCCAAAATTGCAATTTCAGCGGCGGCAACTCCCCCATCTAGCCAAGTCTGCACTTGTTCGCAGACCCAACCCGCTTGCGAGGCCGGATTGGCAAACTTGAACGCACGGACTGCTGGCCCGGTATCACCTTGTCGTTCCTGATTGATCCGAACTTGTTCTTCCGCCGTGCGTTTACATCGATTTTGATTGTGTTGAATTAGGGTATTTGCGGCTGTGATAATGGCTTCGGTGGAACGATAGTTTTCAGTCAATAAGTAGCGTTTGGCACGATAGGCGCGATCGAGTTCTGCTTCTTGGATGTAGTGAACTCTGGCTCCGGCAAACTCATTAATTGTTTGATCATCATCACCAATGACGCAGAGATTCATCTGAGTGGAGCGGGAATCATCCTGGGTTTGATTCAGTTTAGTAATGTGCTTAATGAGTTGATAAGCGTCTTCGTTAACATCTTGATATTCATCAACAAATATGTATTCGATATTGCCTAATATCTGCGTAACTTGGGCTTGATTATCAAGATTTTCTGGATTATTGGCGCTGGCTAAAAGCGCGATCGCAGCCTTTAATAATTGCTCAAAATCAATCTTAGAATTAGAGGTGGCATTGCTTAACGTTCGTCCGAGTAAGGCCAGGGCTAAGCCATGAAAAGTATACACCCGGAGATAGAATGCGAGAGAACCGATCAATTCTTGTAAGCGCAGGCGAAGAGATTGAATGGCGTTCCGGTTATAAGCCAGGACTAAAATGCGATCGGGGTTGATGCGCTTCACTTTAACGAGATACGCAATGCGATGAACGATTGTCCGCGTTTTGCCTGAACCTGGCCCCGCAATCACAACCATTGCTGGATCGGTGGCTTCAACAATGGCCGTTTGGTCGGGATTTAACGGCAACATAATGCGATCGTAATCGGCTTGCGTAACCGGACGTTTGACCGCTTCAGAGACCAAACGGGGATAAGTCTTGGCAAATTCTTCGGTGGGTAAACTGAAATAATCTTGCACGAATTGTGCTCGATGATTCTCATGTTCATGACGGCCATATTCCACCATCATGTGAGTCCGACGAGCTTGTTCCTCATAGCGTTCTTGCACAGAGCGATAACGGCGATCGATCTCATCAATCCGTTTATCGGTTTGTTGCGTTGTGAGGAGCGTTCGCAGTTTAAAGGATTGGTGAAAGAGGCTGAGACCCTCAATGAGTCGAATAATTTTATGTTGATGGAGCCACAATAAAATCGATTTAATCTCTCGTTCTCCCCATGTTTGGGGCTTTGTATCGTGTTGAATTTTCTCTAATAGTTCTCCTAAATCATAACTGATGACTAATTGAGTACCTTGCTTTTTAGGAAAAGTGCCTTGATCGATATCTTGATAAAGCACTTTTAATAGGATATTTGAAAGGTGTTGATAACGCTCTAGCCACTCTGTTGCATCTAGATTTCGCAAACGAACAAGGTTATTGCCAAGGGGCTGCCAATCGACCCAGTTCAAGCTTTTCCAGCCTGCAAGGATATTGAGTAAATCAGTGGTATTGATATCTTTGATACCTGGATTTTGTGTTGCTAATCGAGAGACCATACCTCTCAAGCTAATCTGCGTTTGATTGGCCTCCCCCATGAGTGGTAATAACTCTTCGAAGAAAGCTTGTTCTATGCTTCGAAGTCGTTTGTGTTGGATACGAGCATCGCCTTTAACTCCTTTAGTAAACGATAGTTGAAGGGGAATCTTTGCTGTACACACACCAGCCTGTTGCAATTCATGAAGCCGGCTGGTTAGCTCATGCATTGGAATTCCAGCATCATCGCTAATCCGTTCTAAAGGGAATGGCGTGTTTTGGATTTGATTATGGGAATTTGCCAAAAACATAGCCTGAATCAGGCGATGAAACTGTTCAACTTGGAGTACTGAAAAATTATGCTTATAGCTATAGGATTCAAACTGTTGATAGGCTTTTGATGGGCTTGATTGCAGCAGGCTGAACTGAATAAGAGTAGATTGATTTTCAGCCCTTTCTAACAAGCCAAATTGTTCTAAATAATGCAAAGCAACTTTGATTTTGGTATCCCGTTGCTCGTCTTCGCTGGCAAAGTTTTTATCTAGCTGACTGGCTTGAAAAAGCTCTTCGGGCGTAGCCCAAAACCAGGCACTTTTATTAGTTGTTTTGAGGGTGCGATCGCGCAATTTTCGGACGGATTTGAAGAGCGATCGCAGTTCCAATACGGATAATTGATTGAGACTTTTTAAGAAAAAGATAGTATCTGCGTCTTGCTCGTTAAATAAAAGCGTGCAAGTGGCTGGTTGGCGATCGCGTCCGGCTCGGCCAGCCTCTTGAATATAGGATTCGAGGCTGCTGCTCATGGTGTGGTGCACGACCAAGCGCACATCGGCGCGGTTAATTCCCATGCCAAAAGCACAAGTCGCAGTGACGATGTTTAACCGTTTGTCTTTGAAGGCGGCCAGGACTTCTGTTTTTTCCTCGCGGGTGAGTCTACCGTGATAATATCGGGCAGCAAATTGAGTGCCCTCTTGCTCTGCATTGAGCATTGCGGCTAACCGTTCTGCCTCTTTGCGAGTGGTTGTGTAAATTAAGGCGCAACCGTTGGCATTACCTTGTTTTTGATAGAACGGAGTCAGCAGCGATCGCAGAATTTTATCTTTGTCGGCATGATGGATTGTGTGTACGCTAAAACTAAGATTTTCCCGTTGAATTTCACCTTGAATTTCTTGTTGAATATGGAGTTCGTAGGCCGCAAAGAGCGCCTTAATATCGGCCTGTACAGCAGCAGTAGCGGTGGCGGTGAGCAACGCGAGGCATGGTAGAGGGTGGCCGTTGTCGCGATAAAGCGTTTGAATAAATTTGGGGAGATAGCAATAGTCGGGTCGAAAGTCGTGACCCCACTGGCTAATGCAATGAGCTTCGTCAATCACCCACAGCATGGGCAGGCGATCGCGCAGTAACGCTCGAATGCTGACGGAGCGCAACTGTTCGGGACTGATGTAAAGCAAACTTTTCCACCCATCCCGTACCTGTTGGAGGCGGTGCGATCGCTCCTCGGCAGACAACGTACCGTTGATAAACGTCGCAAATGCCAAACCTGCTGTCTCTAGATCGGCCACTTGGTCTTCCATTAATGCTTGCAAGGGCGAAATGCAAATGGTTAGACCCTGTTGACGTTGGGCAAACATCCACGCCGGAAGCTGGTAACACAGGGATTTGCCGCCGCCTGTGGGCATGAGAATTAGCGGATTTTGGCCAGCAATAATGGCTTGCACGGCAGCTTCTTGGTGCGCTCGAAACTGGTCAAGGCCAAAGGCCCGTAAGTAAGGTTGATAGGTGAAGCCTGGTTCGAGCAAGGGGAAAAGGGTGGCGCGGAGGGGGCCAAAGTTGGGCTGGTGGGTGAGCCACGCTGAAGGCGATTGGGGCGATTGCTGGATGTTGCGGGCATAATTCCAGGCGAGCAGGGCGGCTAAACCCAGGCGATCGCTAAAATTTAACTCTGGTATGGTTGCCCAGACCTCGGCCAAGGCGGTGGCACTCATCGCGGCGATCGCCGCTTCGGGCAAGTCCTTCAACTCGACCGAAGCCAGAGACCATTGCCAATCGGTAAACAACTGTTGATAGGCGCGATCGCCCGCGTCCTGCCCACTCGTTAGCAACCAGCGATACGCCGCCTGCAAGGACTCTGGTTGAGCGCTGAGGGTTTCGAGCAAGTGCTGGAGCAAGTGCTGGGTGGCCCTGGCATCTTCTAGGGGCTGATTGCTTGCATACTCGCTCAGTTTGTAGTCTTTTTGTAGTTTGTGGGATGGCTGCAACGGAAGAGCCAGGACAGACAGTTCTAAGGTGTCAATGACCTGGAGTTGCGCTAGGTCGGGCCAGTGGCGCAGCAGGTAGGGGCAATCAAACTGGCGAATATTGTGACCGCATACCAGACTCCCGCTTTGTTGTAAGCGCATCAGTTCGGCCTGTACGGGCTGGGCTGCGGTGAGAGCAACATCCCATTCCCCAAGCGGACTGACCAAGCCCAGGCGATAGATTTGGTCGTTGGCCCCGACTTCCAGATCCAGATAGGCATAGTGGGTCTCGGCGGGGGGCAACGTCATAAGGACAAGCAGGAAGTTGGGCGCGGCGATCGCGGGCGACGGGAGGCGCTTGAGTTTTTATTATTGTAGAACCAAGTTTTCTATCTTGTGGTCAGGTTCAATGCGTTGCGCTTCAATTGGCCATGAGTGCTGGGTCAGAGGTGAATGGGACGATGATGCATTCGTGCTGATTAAAGCAATGTTATCGGTATTTTTAAGTATATTTTAAGGATTTTTTGCGGGCTTTAAAGCAGATTCCAGGTGAGTGTGCGATCGGTGCCGCTATTAGACCCAACTGATTCCCCCGATTGATTGGCCCAATGGGTCTAGTCTGGCCCCAATGTTGATGGGGTGCTGGCTGTATATTTGGGTGAGTCTCAGGCTCTATCGGTGTTTTCGACAGAGGAACGACACGGTTGTCAAGGGTAAATTTGGGGAAAATGGGAGTGAAAGGGCGCTTGTCTTGGGATAGAGGGAATGTAATGTCACGGATCTAAGTTTTATTATCTGAACCCTGGTGTCGGGGTTGCGTTGCAATGTTAAGATAACTGCCTAGTTCCACAATGTGAGCTAAGAGAGCCGTTAAGACGTTGTGTTCTTTTGGCGATTGTGGGGCGAAATCCCCCCTAACACGTTACAACGTCTGCTGGGCCACACGTTGCGATCGGCGACGTGTGGCTTCGGTGCAATAACTGTGGGGCTGCTGATCTTTGAAATAATTTGGTAATTTCGTGCAATCCAACACCGTTCTTAAACAGGATGCTGCTCTTGCTGCACCGAACCTCGAACCGCAGGCACCAGAGTTGCCTTTCACTCTCCAAGATTTGAAAGCAGCTATTCCTGCTCACTGTTTTGAACCCGTTGTTTGGCGCTCTTTATCCTACTTTGTTTTGGATGTTTCCATCATTGCAGGGCTCTATGCGATCGCCTACACGCTAGATTCTTGGTTTTTCTATCCTTTGTTTTGGTTGATGCAGGGCACCATGTTCTGGGCCTTGTTTGTGGTCGGGCATGACTGTGGCCACGGGTCTTTTTCCAAAAGCAAATGGTTAAACAATCTCATCGGTCATCTCAGTCATACTCCGATTTTGGTGCCTTACCACGGTTGGCGAATTAGTCACCGGACTCACCACGCGAATACGGGAAATCTCGACACGGATGAAAGTTGGTATCCCGTCACTGAGTCGAAGTACAACGAGATGGATTGGCCAGAAAAGTTAGTGCGGTTTGGCCTCTTGTTGTTGGCCTATCCCGTGTATTTGTTCATGCGATCGCCCGGTCGAAAAGGGTCTCACTTCAACCCGAATAGTCCGCTATTCCGGCCTTCGGAAAAAGGGGATGTCTTGACCAGTACGATTTGCTGGGGCGCGATGGTGGCATTTTTAGGGGCGCTTACCTATCAGTTTGGTTGGCTGTTCTTGGTCAAGTTTTATCTGATGCCCTACATTGTCTTTGTCATCTGGTTGGATTTAGTCACTTATCTACACCATACTGAGGCTGATATTCCCTGGTATCGGAACGAAGATTGGTATTTTCTGAAAGGGGCTTTGTCTACGATCGACCGAGACTATGGTTTTATTAATTCAATTCATCATGATATTGGGACGCATGTTGCGCACCATATCTTTTTGAATATGCCCCACTATCATTTGAAGACTGCCACTGAAGCGATTAAGCCGATTTTGGGTGATTACTATCGCAAGTCGGAGGAACCAATTTGGAAGAGTTTTGTGCGCTCTTATCAAACCTGCCATTTTGTTTCCGATCAAGGCTTGAAGGTGTATTATCAAGCTGCAAATCAGGCTAATAAAAAGTAATTGTTTTGATTGGCATTCATGCTAGTTTGATTAGATTTATTTGGAATAATTGCGCGATCGCTCTCATGGTGAAGCTCAACAGATTTGAAACCAAGTGTGTGACTTCATTGGGCGATCGCGATTCGTTTATTCGTACGCGGTTTTATCGTGTGTTCGCTTCTAATCGTTGGTTAGCATTAGAAATTGGGTGATGGGGCAGCGCAAAACTCGATCGTCCAACTGCACAAACACATCAACTCGTGCATCTTCACAGGCTTTGACCCAAGCGGGTAACTGTTGAAAAATTGACCCCAAGGTGCGATCGCTGGCTTGCACAAAAATCACAGCTTCACCATCGGTTGTGCCCAGCGTCGTAATCGATAACATGGTTCACTCTGCCTCACCCAAATCGCGATCGCGAGCCTCATCGTCGGGTGCACCTTCTGGCCAATTGCCCAAAAGGGTTTGCGCCTGTTGGGGATCGCGATAAATCAGCAGCATGAGTTCGTCTATATCAAGGCCCGCTTGCTTGGCATAAAATTCGGCATGTTTGCGAATCCGGGCTTCTGATTGGCGCAGATACATCGACAGACAGTTCGCGGCCTGCGTCGTGGGCTGACGTTGCAGAAAAAAGGCCAAATTCGCCAGCAACATCCCTTCATAGGGGGGTAATGGAGCCAGATTGAGCCGTTGACCCGCGATCGACTTATCCATGTGGCTATTCCCTTCAAACCGTAACGGACCCCAGTGGCAAACCGTGCGTTGCGGGTCGGGATGGGAGTGATGGCTTGTGCTGTGCCGAGGGCGATCGCCCCTGCGCCTAAAGCGGGTCGCACCCATCCCGTCATGCCTGCATTCACGGTGCTATTCCCAGTCTACCCGGTGCCGCCGATTCCCAAACACTGGTCATGGGGTTGCGCTGTCTTGGGGGCGGAGTTTGGGCGGAGTTCAGGTCGCGATCGCCCCGTGGTAAAACCCGCCAATGTCCTGTACCCATTGGGTGCGCGAGGTTTCCCAGGCATAGAACATGTGCCCACCGTGGTAGTGCTTGAGGGTCAGGTTTGGGCGAATTTCGGGGTCGAGCCGCATCAAATCGACCAGATGGTTCGAGGCAAAATAGGGCGTGACCAGATCATAAAAGCCGTGGGTAATGTAGACCTTGAGGTAAGGGTTGAGGGTCATCCCCACGCGCAAATCATCCACAGCACCAATAAACCCTTGTTTCAGCTCGCCTTTGGGGTCAAATTTCCAGGCTTTAAAGGTTTCAAAGTTCAGCAAATGATAGGTCAGATCGGTGGCAACCCCCAACGTGGCCCGGAGGTGATTGTTAATGGCGCTATTAAACAGGCGATCAATGCCGTCAAGGGTGGGGTCGGTGCCTTCGTAGGTGACGCGATGGGGGAAGGGATCGATCGCGGTGAGGGAGGCATCGTAAATGCCCAAAATCCGCTGGCGATCGCGCAATAATTCTCGGGCAAACACATCAAGGGCAATCCGTCCGCCGTTGCGTTCAATCAAGCTGGCCGGTAACCCAATGAATCCGGCGAGTTGCCCGTATACCGTTTGCCGTTCTTCCGGGGAAGCGGCATCACCGATCGCCAAAAAGGGAATGAGAGTCCTGCGGGTGAAGGTTTCTGCGGCGGCTAAATGAGCGGCCAAGTCGCCCGGTGCCCCGGCCCATTGGACGCGATCGTGATGGGCGGCGGCGGCGGCTAACGAGGGCACCAACGTGACCCAGGCACTCAAGTTGTAATCCGTTGGGTAAAGATAACCAAATTCCAGAGCGGGTGAAATTAAAATTGCCCCGTTTAACCCAATCCCAAAATCTTGTTGTAATTTGCGGCTCAATCGTGCGACGCGGAAGCCACCATAACTTTCCCCCGCGATGAAGACCGGCGAAAGCCAGCGGTTGTGCTTCGACAGAAACCGTTGCATGAATTCGCCCAGAGCTTTTAAATCCCGTTCGACTTCCCAAAATTCGGTCTCTTGAGGGGGTTTTTTAGGGTCGGGGGCACTGGGCTTGTCACTGTTGGCTGCGGGGCTGTCGTGCTCTTGGGGAATGCTGCGACTGAAGCCAGTGCCAATGGGGTCAATAAACACTAGATCGGTAAAGGGCAGCCAACTTTCTAAGTTTTCGGCGAGTTGAACGGGGGGCTTGGGCAAGGTGCCATTGGGGCCAAACACAATTCGTTGGGGGCCGAGAGCACCCATGTGTAAGTAGGCGGAAGCGGCTCCGGGGCCACCATTGAAGACAAAGGTAATGGGGCGCTGGGCGGTGTTTGTGGTGTTGGCGAGATAGGCGACCGCAAACATTTCGGCAACGGGCTTGTCGCGCTCATACAAGGGTTGCCAATCGGCGATCGCGGTATAGGGCAAGGGGCGATCGCCCAAGTTGAGCGTATGTTCAGTGGTGCTGCCCATGCGGGGTGTGTACCCCGTGGCGGGGGCGGATGCGTCGGTCATAAACGTTGTTAGAGATAGAACTGTTAGAGCTAAAACTGGGTCTGACGGTCAAATTAGTTTTTACTCTAACCTAGAGTTTCTCTAACGGGGGATGCTCTCAAGGGAAAGACTGGGCCAGTGGCAGACTGGCTGCCCAAAGGCTGACGGCAAAGGCTTGGCTGGTGACGATGCGCTTGCGCCTAACCAAGGCATACTAGCCCCAACTTTGGGGTTGAATGCCGCGTACGTACAGGATGTGTTCTGCCCGAAAAATTTCGGCATCGCTGCCGCTGATGACCAGGAGGTAGTTGCCTTGGATGACTTGCTCAACGTAGTTTTTAGCGAGGCGATCGCTAATTCCTTGACCGACCAATGCGCCGACGGTGCCCCCGGCCAGGGTGCCTAACCCAACGGTAGACAACACGTAGACTGCGATCGCGCCCAAGGCCGCTTCCCCCACTCCGGGAACGAGCAATAAGCCTAGCCCGACTAATAAACCCGCAATTCCCCCCGTAAAGTTGCCGACCAAAATCCCCCGTTTGAGATTGGTGCTGGAACTGGTGACGGTTTCTAAGTTGGCTTGGTGCAAAAGTTCTTTGACTTGAACCGCTTTAATTTGCTCTTGGGGCTGGGGTAAGCCGGGGATGGCCGGTTGCCGTTCTGGGGTGCGCCGTTGGGCTGTGAGGGCGCGATCGCGGCCAACTAAAAAAATTTGACCTAGCGGGAAACCAGCAAAAACGAGTTGATCAACAGTTTGTCCAATGGCTTCAAGATTCGGAAGCACCGCAACGACCCGGCTATAGTGATTAATGCCCATCTTAAACACCTGCCTTTCCAGCAAGCTGATTTTTGTATCTCATACAACTAATCTATCTTTTCTAGTTGCGAATTCGCGCAAAAATTGGCCTGTACTCACTGATAAGTTTTTTGCTTTTAAGCAATATTTCTCAATGTTTTATTTGTAATATTTCGGTTGTGTAGGTTGCATATTTCAGCACTACTTAATTACGCCTTAATGTAAATTTCAAATTGCGTCAGTTACGGACGGGGATTGTATCAGCGCCAAAATTATGTTGCCAATCGACCAACCATGAGTACAATTCCAGGGTTCGTCGTTAGCAAATCTCTCCGTTATCCTCGGTGCGTATGTCGTTGGTGCGATGGTTCTGGCTTCGGTGCTTGGTTCTAGTAGTGGCGTGGTGCCTGCTGGGGGGGATGGGCCAGCCGACCTGGGCGGGTGGATTGACACTGTCACCTTGGGCCGTGCATCCGTTTGTGCTAGGCCAGACTGGGCTTGAAGATTTGCAACACTATCAGCAGCAGCTTGAGCAACAGCGATCGCAGCTATCGGCTGAGCAGCAACGCCTCAAAAGCCTGGAAGGGGCAGCGCAGGGCACTCTCAAAGGATTGCAAAAGGGCTTAAAAGCGACAACCCAACAGATTCAGGGCAGCGAAGCGCAACTGCAACGCGATCGCAAAACCTTGCAAGCCTTTGAAACAAAATTGGCAGCGGCGGAACAGAAATATCATCAAAAACAAAATGCCACGATCGCTCGTTTGCAGTTTTTGCAACGCCAAATTCACAATCGTGGTTGGGCGGTTTTACTGCAAAGTTCCAGTCTCAATGATTTTTTAGATCGTCGTTATCGTTTGCGGCGGTTATATCAAGCAGATCAAAAAGTATTAGCCAGTCTCCACGATGATGCCACTCAGATCGAACAGCAACGGTTGGCCGTAGAACGGAAGAAAAACAAAATTTCGCTCTTGCAACAACAGTTATTAGCCCAAAAAGCCAGCATGGAAGATCAGCTCATCTATCAAAAAAGCTCCATCGATCGCCTCAAGAGCGATCGGCGGGCAATGGAAGCTGCTGAAACCCAACTCGCGAATGATTCGCGGGCAATCAGTTCCATGATTTTGCAACGGATGGGGGCTGGTGCGCGGGTGGCTTTTCGGGGTTCTGGCCAAATGCAACTGCCCTGTTTTGGGGAGATTACCAGCGGTTTTGGGTGGCGTACCCATCCGGTGTTAGGCTACGACCGTTTTCATGCCGGGTTGGATATTGGCGCAGATTACGGCACGACGATTCATGCCGCAGAACAGGGCCTTGTTCTCTTTGCAGGGTGGTATGGCGGCTACGGCAATGCCGTGATTCTTGACCACGGCGGTGGCATCACGACTCTCTATGGCCATAGCAGTGAACTCTATGTTGTCGAGGGGCAGAGCGTTAGTCGGGGACAGGCGATCGCCGCTGTGGGCTCGACGGGCCTTTCCACTGGCCCCCACCTCCACTTTGAAGTCCGGCGCGATGGCGAACCAACTGATCCAATGGCCTATCTCTAGTGCCAGTCCGCTCATGGTTTCGACCATTTCTTGGCTGGTGTGCTGTGTTGGCTCAGTTTCGTGTTATACTGTTTTAGTTACGAGTGGGCATGTAGCTCAGTGGATAGAGCATCAGATTCCGGTTCTGAGGGTCGGGGGTTCGAATCCCTCCATGCTCGTAAACAAAGATCAAGCCTTGATGGGCTGACTTTCAGGGTGAGTCGTTGATGCGGCGGCGGCTCTCAACTCCAGATATCGATGTAAATATTCGGTAATAATGCCATGTAAGAGCAGATTCCGGGCTGCACTAAACGGGCTTTCCGGCGCAAGGGGATGGCGATTGGTAATCACATGATTCCAGTTGTAATCGCCTGTAATGGCACTGACATAGCACCCAAAATTTTCATCAAATTCTAACGACAAAACGGCTCGCTCAAACTCTTCGGCAGTGAGCCAAAAAGAATAAATGATCTTAAACAATTCCACTGCCGATTCTAGATCAAGCACCTGCGACCATCGCCGTTGGGTCACGTCAATGTCAATCTCAATAGGGCGCAGACTGGTGTAGTTTAGCCCCTGCGATCGCACCTGTTCCACCCAGTTTGGGTTCTTAATTTGGGCCTCGTGATAGTCGAGAACAAAGTTATATAAAATCAAATCGTGTTCTAGAAATGCATTTTGAGCTAAGTCATCGACCGTTCGGGGATAAAGCGGTGATTTTTCAATAGTTGGGTCGGGGCCATTGTCGATGAGAAAATTCACAATATTCGAGCCTAGGCACAAATGCCGCACGATCAAATAGCAGGCTTCTGGCGTAACGAAGGTATTCAAAAAACGAGCCGCTAAGTGGTGCATGAAGGCATAATGACTGAACTGAAAGGGTAACAATCGTTTGACAATCATAATGATTGCTAAAAGTAGATTAGCGACCCAACGGATTGGACTTAATAGGTAGTGTCGCGTCCAGTTTTGTAAGTCTTTAATCATGTAAGCTTTGGCGATTGGATCTACTGGAATGGCTTGATCCAAGTACAGTGCGTCCCAGGCATTGGGATTGGCGCGATCGCGGGGTTGTGGTTGATAGGGGGCGGGAAACATAGGGGTTGGGTGGTTCATGGCAAAGTTCGCTCAATAAAGTCATAAACACCGAGGAAGAGGTGAGATAATCCGTCTCTGCTCCTAATTATCCTCGGTGCAATGGTACGTTCGAGAATTAATGAATTTCTTCAAGCTGAAGTAGATATAACCGTGCAGTAACCTGGGCTGTTTTGACAATGCGCTGGGCGATCGGTAAAGTCATCCATTCCGCTTGCAAAATTGCATCTAGTTTCCCAATGTGGTCTTCGTCGTTCGCCGCATGATACCCTAAAAACGAGATTTGTTCAGGTTGTAATTGTAAGATTCGTTGAATTTGTTCGGCCCATTTGCCAGCCATTTTGTTACCCAAGCCTTCAATAATAAACATACTGCCGATGAGATCTACAGGATTTTCTCGGGATGCTTGGTGGAAGATAAAAGCGGACAATGCCTCACTACCAATGTTCTTTTCCGCATCTACAATTTCGGTTAATTCACCACCAACTGATACATAGTTTCGTTCTAACATTTGAAAGTCTCGATGCTCATCTTGGGCATGACCAATAAAGAGCGATCGCAAACGAAAGTCAGTCATATTTGATGCTGCACGAGCAATCCACCGTGCGCCTTCGACAACTTGAGGTCGCAAATTGCGGAGTAGAGCTTTATAATCTTCCAGCGTAAAATCACCCCGATTTAACTTGTGAATCAGCGGAACGGATTGTAATTTGCGCTCAAATTCTAACCAGGTTAAAGCGAGTTGGCGCATGAGATAGGCCGAAGGGGGTTCAACTGAACAATTTGGAGTCGCAATAGTGAGTGTTGGCTCTGCCACTGGTGTTGCTTCTTTGGTGGAATGAGACATTGATAACGGAATAGATGGAACAGGTGCGATCGCGTTACCAACGACCGTGAGTAATAAATATGCAGTGGTAAAGCGTCCACTTTCTGGCACAAAGCAAAAGATTTTTTGGCCAGGTTTCAATTTGCCAGAGTGGAAGAGTTCTTCTAACATCAAATAAATCGAAGCGCAGCCTGTATTGCCCCGTGTATAGAGGTTGGTAAACCATTTTTCCTCTGGTACCATGCACCCTGCTTTATCCAGCAATTCTACAATTTTGCTTCGGAAAAAATGAGAAGAATAATGACAGAGTAACCAGTCAATTTCAGTAGGGCTAACGCGGCCTCGCTCAATCAGTCGTAGCCAGCCTTCAACGCCAAGTTTAATCACGTCATCCAATAATCGGATATTTTGGCGCAAATTCATCGCTCCAGCTTTGGCCGCTTCAACATAGGATTCATAGAGCATCCAACTTTTGGTATCGTTGGTATCTACAGTTCCGGCAGACATACAGACTGGATAGGCGTTTGCGTGGGAAATGAGTTCAATCCATTCCACTTTGAGGCTAATGCCTGTTTGGTTAGGATGGTTTTGTAAGAGAAAAGCACCTGCTCCATCAGAGAGCATCCAGCGCAGAAACTCGGTATCAAAGCTGAGAGTTTTTCCGGCTTGAATTACGGTTTCAGCTTCAAAGTTTGTGTGGCGAAATAGCCGCGATGGTTGTTCTGAAGCAACAGCGATCGCGGTGCGTTTTTCTCCTAATTTGAGTTGAGATACTGCATATTTTAAAGCCCCTACTCCAGCACAACAAACTCCCATACTGGTTAAGGTTTCAATGGGGGATAGTTCTGGTAATTCCCCGTGTACCATGTTGGCAAAACCAGGCACTAAGAGATCAGCCCAGGTTGTTCCAGCGCATAACAGATCGACTGTTTGAGGATCGAGATCGACTTGAGCCATGACATCCCGGATGGCGATCGCGGCCATCTGGCTATTCAAATAGGTAATTTTTTGCTCTGTATCAAGGGCGTAATAGCGTTGCTGAATTCCATTACTCTTAAGAATACGATCTTTGACTTTAGATGGACGACCATTGATGTAACCTAAATACGCTTCCATTTGGTCATTGGAAATCGGAGCACCGGGCAAAAATTTGCCAATGCCATTAATAAATACATCGTGCATGGTGATTAATTCCTGTGCTTTTAAGTAGAAGGTTGAGGGCAGAATTGAAATAAAATCTGCCTTGATTGATGAAAGGAAGAGAAAGAGTAGAGCTAAGCCAAGCTCATACTTTGATAAAACTTGATCAAGGCAGAAGTTAACTAGAAACTTCAATCCTTTGTTTGTATTGAGGAGAAATGGTAGCGCAAGAATGCGGAATTGTAGCCATCCTAATTGTTGTTAATTTGAATGGGTGCGTCTGGCTCTGATGAGGAAGGATGACCTGGCCTAATCTGAGGTTGGTGCAGAGAGTTATGAGGCTTACTGTTTTTGGTTGTTATCTTGAATCTAGTGAGCTGGCAGACGAATATTCACGAAATTTGTGCCACTTCTCTAAAGTGGTCTTTTGGATTTCTGGGAGTGGAGCGTTGCTGAAACAGTAGAAGTAGGTACAGGCTGAAGCAGGCTATTAATTGCATGAAATGGTGGATGAAATGATCGCGATCGCGGGTTTTGGTCGTTGTATTTTTGTACTTTTTTGTAAGTAAAATGATGGACACTTTTGAGACTGGCTATGGAGATGGAGAGTTAATCCTGCCGATTGATGGGGAAGATGGATTGGCTCTGCCGCGATCGCAAACCTTACGACAAGGATTGGCCCGTTACTATCACCAACATCCCCAATTTGTCCAAAATCAAGATCTGTATGTTGGCTGGTTTCGGGTGCCCTGGTGCGATTTGCAACGTCACGATATCATGCACCTGGTCACGGGCTACAGCACGGCCTTAGACCAGGAATTGCGGTTGATTGGCTTTTTGTTGACAGCCCTGACCTGGCGGCGACCCTGGTATTACTATGCCCAAAGTGTTGTGGTGTTTCTGGAATTGTTGGGGCGATCGCTGCGGGGCAAAACCTTGGGCGATCGCTACCTGAACCCGCTCCAAACTTGCCAACTATACTGGGCGGGGGTGCGCCAGGGTATGACCGTGCGGCCCAAAATCGATGCTTTCATCGATCCGCAAAGTGTGATGGACTGTGAGTTAACAGTCCTCCGGGCCACCTATGGCATTCACAATGCCGGAACCTGGGATTAACCTAGCGCCGTTTCCACCAGAGCCAAGCCGCCGACCCAAAACCCAAAAGTGGCAAGAGTACCAGCGCTGTTGAAACGGTGATCAGCTTTTGGCCACCAGCCAAAGTGATGCGGCGATTTTTGGGTTCTTTGGGCCGCACTGACAGCACCGGCTGATCTTGTTTGCTTAACCAGCGCACCGAATTTAGGAACAAATCGCCGTTGACCACCTGGGCCGAGTTGAACAGGCCATCGGCGGCAAAGCTGGAGTTGCCAATCACGACCATCCGGGTTTCCTCTGGTTGGGCCTCGGTGGCTGCTCCATTGGTGGGCGAGGCACTGGGGGAGGGGCTTGGTTGGGGTGATGGGGTTGGGCTGGGGGCGGGGGAAGGACTAGCTTGGGGCGAAGCCGTTGGCCTAGGGGAGGATTTGGGTTGGGGGGCTGGTTTTTCTGTTGGACGAGTCAGGGCGACTGCGATCGCAAAGGGGCCAGGGCGATCGCGAGTGGGGTCAAAGGCGGGTTTGGCGTTATCTGCCAGTTGGCTTTCGGCCCAACTTTTTTCACTGCTGTACAACAAGGGCACAGATTTCACCCCATCTTTGGGATCGACATCAACCGGACGCGCCAGGGGATAAAACGAGTAACTATTGCCAAAATCTTTGGTAATGGGATGGTCGCCATATTGAGTCACAACTGGTACTGTCGGGCCGAGTTCTGCAAATTGGCCTGCTTCGTCAACGATCAGGCGGGCTTCCAGGGAAACTCCCCACGGTTTGAGCAAATCATCCAAGCCCGGTTTCGTTTCGGGGTCAATCATCAGCAACAGACTGCCACCCGCTTTTTGGTAGTCCATCAGCGCTTTGACTTCTGGCTGCAAAAAGGCTTTGCGTGGCCCCGCAATGACAACGACTTTGGCTTCTTTGAGCTGATCGGGGTTGGCGACCAAATTCAGGGGTTGAACGTCAAAGGCTTTATCTTTGAGGACGCTCATGGCTTCGGACAGCGCCCCCTGACTAGCCTGAATGGGCCGTTCGCCGTGCCCTTCCAACATGTAAACAATGGTCTGGCGATCGCTCTTAACTTGTTCGAGGGCATTCGTCAGTTTTGACTCTGACAACCGGAATGCCGCCTCCCGTGGGTCGCCAGCTTCCACAACGGGAATTGTTTGCGCATATTGCTTGCGATTTTTTTCCGGCACTTCCACAATCACATCCCCAGCAGATTTCACCTCTAGGCGCTTGGCCAGGGTTTTGCGCTGTTGCGGATCAACAAACTCGTAGCTGAAATTGCGGTTCAAGCGCCGATAGTTTTCGAGGAGTTCCTTATCTTGGGGGTTGCCCTGGGGCACAAAGACCCACACCTTCACCGGGTCAGGGAAGTTTTGCATCAGGGTTTTAGTTTCGGGGGATAGGGTAAATACCTGGTTTTCCGTGAAATCGATCCGCGCGACGCTACGAACCGCCAGCACATTCACCAAGCCCAGAATGACAAGCAGCGCCACTAGAGCAATGATGGCATTGGCCCCCACCTGGGTCGATCGCCGTCCCAAAAACTCTGCCCAGATGTTGCCACCCGCTTCTTTCTGCTGCAATAACCACCCACCACAAATCCCAACGCCGATCGCCACCAAAATGCCCGGAATAATCCAATTACCGGCGATGAACCCGGCGACCAGTCCGGCGATGATCAGCATAGGGCCAAGCCAGAATAAGTATTTGAAGGTCGGGGAAGCCAATACTTTTTTCATTGGAGGCGATGATGTGAACAACGATGAGGGGTGAAGAGGGGGCAGTTTGTCCCCAAGGATAAATTTAACGGTGGGTCGCAGGAGTCTTTACGATCGCTGGAACCGGAAGGCATCGACGGATTGAGCCGTCAGAAAAATGCCCAGCACAATGTAGCTCGCAAACAAAACCAAACTGCTGGTATCGAGGATGCCTTGGGCCAGGTTGCCATAATGCTTGAGCAGGGAGAGATGGGCCAGTGCATCCCCGAAGGGGCCACCGATTTGTTGGCCAACGCCATCAATCACCCACAGGAACAGGATGAGGGCAAAGGTGAAGAGGGCGGCGAGAATGGTGCTGTCGGTGAGGGAGGAGATGAACATGCCTAAGGACAGGATGGCCGCGGCTAGCAAAATCAGCCCCAGGTGCCCTAGTAAAATCACGCTAAAACTCAGGGGGGGATTGGTGCTGCTGTAGGCGATCGCTTCGTAGACAAGCAAAGGCAACAGCATGGTGGCAAAAAAGGTGAGAACGGCCAACAGTTTGCCCACGGCAACCGCCCAGTTGGTAATGGGGGAAGTGGCCAGCAGTTCCAGGGTGCCGCGTTTACGTTCTTCGGCATAGAGCCCCATTGACAAGATCGGCAGGATGAAGAGGGCAATGGAACTGAGGATGCCCAAAAAGCCTTGTAATAACTGGGTGGCCGAGTCGATGGGGACTTGGTAGTTTTGGGAGTCGGCGAAGGCGGTGCGCACTAAGGTGACTTCTAAAAGGTAGGTAAAGAAAAACCCAGCCAGGAGCCAGAAGATTCCGGCGACAAGATAGGCCAAGGGGGAGGCAAAGTAACTTTGCAGTTCGCGCCGATAAATTGCCACGATGTTGGCTAAAACAATTCGCATTTAGGCATCCTCCTCAGGGGCAAGGGGTTCGGTGGTGGCGGCGGGGATGGACGCGGTGGGCGTAGGGTCTGGGCTGCTGCTGCTGTCTGGGCTGCTTTCTGGGATTTGAGCCTGGTCTTCTTCCGTCGTGAGTTCAAGGAAGACTTTTTCCAGAGTGACTTGAATCCGCCGCATTTCGTGGAGGCCCAAACCAGCAGCCACGATCGCCCCCGCCAAGTCTTTGCCGACCAAGGGGCTTCCGGCTTCGCTGGCAATGCGCACCTGGCAAAATCCAGGGGGAAGTTCGGCGGCGATCGCCTCAACGGTTTTCACGCTGGGCAAGGGGTGCAATGCCTGTTGAATTTGGTGCAGGTCGCCTTCAATTTCCAGTTCGTAGCCAACGCCTCCGGCCATTTGGGCCATTAACTCGCTGGGGGTATTGGTGGCAACGACTCGCCCTTTGTTGATAATGGCCACCCGGTTACAGGTCATGCTGACTTCGGGCAAGATGTGGGTAGACAAAATCACCGTGTGGTCGCCAGCCAAATTTTTGATCAGATTCCGCACTTCAATGATCTGGCGGGGATCAAGCCCGACGGTGGGTTCATCCAGAATGATGACGGGGGGATCGTGGACGATCGCCTGGGCAATGCCAACCCGCTGGCGGTAACCTTTGGAAAGTTTGCGAATGAGGGTGTGGCGACGATCGAGCAAATTGGTTTTGGCCATTGCCGTTTCGACTTGCCGATCGCGATCGCCCGCGCTGATGCCTTTGATTTGGGCGACGAAGTGTAAAAAGCCCTCGATGGTCATTTCGGGGTAGAGCGGTGGGGTTTCCGGGAGGTAGCCGATCCGCTGCCGCACGGCCATTGAGTCGGTGTTTATGTCGTATCCAGCGACTTTGGCGGTGCCTGAGGTGGCGGGTAAGTATCCCGTCAAAATCCGCATGGTGGTGGTTTTCCCGGCTCCGTTTGGCCCCAAAAAGCCTAGAATTTCGCCGGATTCCACGGCAAAGGTGATATCGGCGATCGCGGTGGCACTGCCATAAACCTTGCTTAGATGTTCAACCTCGATCATGGGGCGTTCTCTCAGTTTGCGTGCTCTCAAGGGGGCGCAGGGGGAATTGCACCAAAATGGAGGGGCAATCTCGGTGCCGATTGGCGGCCTGACTCTGCTTCACCCAGTTGACCATTGCCCATAGTAAATCATCCCGCGCCCGACCGGATGAAATCGAGATGGCGGAACTGTGTCATCCCTGTGAACTGAGGTCGTCCCAGGGGGGCGCGTTGAGAGCCATACGCAAAAGCGCGATCGCCAAGTTAGCTCGGGCGATCGCGCTGTTTGAGATTGATTGAAAAGATTGCCTGAAATCTGGCCTACAAGCTCAGCGCTGACTCCGATGATACTGGGGTGACCGCCGTTTGCGCCGGGTTGGGAGTGGCCGCCAGATTGTGATTCAGGATCGCAGTCTTGCTCACCGAGTCATTGGCTAAGGTGAACAGCGGATTGGACAAGATGCCCGCCAGGGAAGTGGCAACCAGGCTGAGGACAATCCCAATTTGCAAAGGCCGCATACCAGGCAAATCCCACCGCACTTCGGGATAGTTCTTGACGGCTTCGGACATTTCTTGGGGCTCTTTCACTACCATCGCTTTGACGACGCGAATGTAGTAGTAAATCGAGATGACGCTGGTGATCAAGCCCAGCAACACTAACCAGTAAGCACCCGCTTGCCAACCGGCCCAGAACAGGTAAAGTTTCCCAAAAAAGCCCACAAGGGGAGGGATGCCGCCCAGAGACAAGAGGCAAATGCTCAGACCCAAGGTGAGGAGTGGGTCTTTCTGGTACAAGCCCGAGTATTCGCTGATTTGGTCGGTGCCGGTGCGCAAGGAGAACAAAATCACGCAGGTAAATGCGCCCAGGTTCATGAACAGGTAGGCCATGAGGTAAAAGACCATGCTGGCGTAGCCGTCTTGGGTGCCGATGACGAGCCCAATCATGACAAACCCGGCTTGCCCGATGGAGGAATAGGCCAAAAGCCGTTTCATGCTGGTTTGGGCCAGGGCGACAACGTTCCCCAAAATCATGCTCAAGAGGGCCAAGGCGGTTAGCACAAACTGCCATTGGTCGGTCAAGAGGGGGAAGGCGGTGACGAGCAGGCGGATGGCCAGGGCAAACCCGGCGGCTTTGGAGCCGACCGAGAGGAAGGCAACGACTGGGGTAGGCGAGCCTTCGTAAACATCTGGAGTCCACTGGTGGAAGGGGACGGCGGCAATTTTGAAGGCAATCCCAGCGATCGCGAAGACAAGTGCAATAACCATCCCAATGGATTCACCCAGCCCTGCGGCGGCGACGCTATTCGCGATCGCCTCCAACCGGGTTTCTCCACCAGATAAGCCATAGAGTAAGGAACTGCCGTAGAGGAAGATGGCCGAACTCGATGCCCCAATGAGGAGATACTTCAAGGCGGCTTCGTTAGAACGGGGGTCGCGCTTGGTGTAACCCGTTAATAAATAGGAGGAAATACTCAGGGTTTCCAGTGCAACGAAGATCATCACCAGTTCACTGGCTCCGGAGAGGAACATCCCGCCCAGAGTTGCGGTGAGCAAAATCACAATGAATTCGGCCAGGGCGGTGCCGGATTGGGCCACATAGCGGATACACATGAGGATGGTGACAGCGGCAGATAAGGCAATGATGCCTCGGAAGACAACGCTGAGAGCATCCCCCGTAAAGCTTCCCGTGAAAGCAACGGGATTGCTGATATCCCACTGGAAGTAAAGGCACCCGACAGCGGCCAACAACCCAGCGATCGCCAGGTAGGGAGTCCAGCGGGAAGAGGCCGTACGACCCACGATTAAATCGCCCACAATCACGATAAGCAAAGTCGCAGTAACCACCAATTCAGGGGTAATGACTCCCGTGTTTAACTGGGCAGCGAGACTGGCTAAATCCATGAATCCTCGTCCGACGGTGTTGTATACGATGCAATGGCTAGGGAGATAGTAATGCCTTAACAGACGATAACATTGTTAAAACATCTAAAAACATCCCGAACAATAGTCTAACGGGATTCTACCCCGCATTTACGGCAATCCTGGCGGCAATTCCTTTTTTTGAATTGGTAGATTTTATTAATCTCCTTTACTCGTCTTATTGGAACCTGGCACAATTTTGTTCACTCTACTGGATGGATTGATCGGCATCGATAGCGTCGGTCTGCAATAGTCTGAACTGCGCCGCGTTGAACGGTGAGGGGGAGGATGATTGGGCCGGGTGCAAATGTGTCGTTTTCTTGAATTTGCTTGAAATCTGCCCTAGATAACGATTAAGACGGTTTTAAGGCAACCTGACCGGGCCAGACGCGCAGACGCTGGGTTTTGGGTTGTGCGGTCTGGTCGTTCTGGTGGAGCAGGCGATCTCGCAGCGTTTGTCTGTTGGGCTGCGGTTTGGTCTGGGCAGGGGGTTGGTGGCAGAAAATAGTTGTGGTTCAGAGGCTCGTATGAATGATGTTGTGGGGTACGGTTCGGGATGGATGCTGGGCCGGGTCAGGCGTGATACCGCAGACTTGCGCGCCGTCAGGTCAGCCGTCCGGTGCATTACGATCGCGCTTCCCGGAGTTCCGATGGTTTAACGTGATGTTTTGTCTAAGCCGAATGACCATTCACCAGAATCTCCCATATCGGTCTAGAAAATCCTTTGCCAACTGGGCTAGAAATTATTTGTTTAGATTGGGTTGGGAAATTGTCTCCTTTATCTATTAATAATTGGTAATTATGGCCCGGTTGCGATCGCCCGCTGCTCTGACAGGCTAACCTGAAGGAAATGGTTGCTTAGCTTCTGCTGATTCTTAACGAAAGAAAGTCCATGTCAACCCTTGTTATTGTTGAATCTCCCACCAAAGCCCGTACTATCCGCAACTACCTGCCATCCAACTATCGGGTAGAAGCGTCTATGGGCCATGTTCGTGACTTGCCGCAATCCGCGAGTGATATTCCTCCGAAAGTCAAGGGCGAGAAGTGGGCGCAGTTAGGAGTCAACGTTGAAGAAGATTTTGAGCCGCTGTATATCGTCCCCCAGGACAAGAAAAAGATTGTCAAGGAACTCAAAGAGGCGCTGAAGCAGGCTGACGAGCTAGTCCTAGCGACGGACGAAGACCGCGAAGGGGAAAGCATTAGCTGGCATTTGTTGCAGTTGTTGCAGCCCAAAGTGCCAACCAAGCGCATGGTGTTTCATGAAATTACCCAAGAAGCCATTCAAGAGGCGATTCAAAACTGCCGGGAAGTGGATGAACGGTTAGTCCGAGCGCAGGAAACGCGCCGGATTCTCGATCGCCTGGTGGGGTACACCCTCTCCCCATTGTTGTGGAAGAAAATTGCCTTTGGTCTGTCTGCAGGGCGGGTGCAATCGGTGTCGGTGCGGCTTTTGGTGCATCGAGAACGGCAACGGCGGGCCTTCCGCAAAGGGAGTTATTGGGATCTCAAAGCTACGTTGGACGCGGGCGAAACCGCAGCGGCCAGTGGGACGTTTGATGCCAAGCTGGTGAGCCTGGGTGGGGTCAAGGTTGCCACTGGGAGCGACTTTGATGAAGCGACAGGGCAGGTGACCGCAGGCCGTAATGTGGTGCTGTTGAGCGAGGCGGAGGCCAGAGCCTTAGAAGCACGGATTCGCGATCGCACCTGGACGGTTTCGGAACTGGAAGAACGGCCCGTCACGCGCAAACCGTCGCCCCCGTTCACTACGTCTACCTTGCAGCAAGAAGCAAACCGGAAGTTGGGTTTGTCCGCGCGGGATACGATGCGGGTGGCCCAAAGCTTGTACGAGCAGGGCTATATCACTTACATGCGGACGGATTCGGTGCATTTGTCTCGACAGGCGATCGCGGCGGCGCGATCGTGCGTCGAAACCAAGTACGGGAGTGATTACCTCAGCCCCCAACCCCGCCAATATTCCACCAAAGCCAAAGGGGCTCAAGAAGCCCACGAAGCTATCCGTCCGGCAGGCAGCACCTTCCGCACGCCCCAAGAAACTGGCTTGAAAGACCGGGAATTGCGGCTCTACGACCTCATTTGGAAGCGGACCGTCGCGACCCAAATGGCTGAAGCACGGCAAACCAACATCACCATGCAAATTCAGGTTGAGGATGCAGGGTTTCGGGCCAGTGGCAAGCGGATTGATTTCCCCGGCTTTTTCCGGGCCTATGTGGAAGGGTCGGATGATCCCGATGCGGCGATCGAAGATCAAGAGGTGATCTTGCCAGCTTTGCAGGTGGGCGATACCCCCGCTTGTCGCACACTAGAGGCGATCGGCCACGAAACCCAACCCCCCGCTCGCTATACCGAAGCCTCGTTGGTGAAGACGTTGGAAAGCGAAGGCATCGGGCGACCCAGCACCTACGCCAGCATTATCGGCACCATTATCGATCGCGGCTATGCCCAAATGGTCGGGAATGCCCTGGTGCCCACCTTTACCGCCTTTGCGGTGACGGCTCTCCTCGAAAAGCACTTTCCCGATCTGGTCGATACCAGTTTTACCGCTCGGATGGAGCAAACCCTGGATCATATTTCCACCGGCGAAGCGGATTGGTTGCCCTATCTGAAAGAGTTCTATCTGGGGAATACGGGCCTTGACACTCAGGTGAAAGAGCAAGAAAGCCAGATTGATCCCACCGAAGCCCGCACCATTGACTTAGACAATATTGCGGCAAAAGTGCGCATTGGCCGCTATGGCGCTTTTCTAGAAGTCGATGGAGACGAGGGGCCAGTCAAAGCGTCCATTCCCAAAGATCTCACTCCATCAGATTTAGATCCTGATCAGGTTGAGACAATCCTGCGGCAAAAAACGGAAGGGCCGGAGAAACTGGGCTTGCACCCGGAAACCGGGGAACCGATTTTTGTGTTGATTGGGGCTTATGGGCCGTATGTCCAACTGGGCGAAGTGACGGATGATAACCCCAAACCCAAGCGGGCGTCGTTACCCAAGGGGAAAGGCATTGATGATGTCACCCTGGACATGGCGGTGGGTTTGCTTTCTCTCCCACGCTTGTTGGGAATGCATCCCGACACCGGTTGCAAGATTCAGGCGGGCTTAGGTCGCTTTGGCCCTTACATCGTCCATGATCAGGGCAAGGAAGGGAAAGAGTATCGATCGCTCAAAGCGGGTGACGATGTGCTGACCGTTGACCTGGAACGGGCATTGGCAATTTTGGCGGAACCCAAAGCCACTCGCGGGCGCAGGGCGGCGGCCAAACCCTTGCGCGAGTTGGGTCTGCATCCAGAAGACGAATCGCCCATCAATATTTATGATGGCCCCTATGGCCCTTACATCAAATATGGCAAGGTCAATGCCTCGTTGCCAGAGGGCCAAACGGTGGAAGGCATGACCCTGGAACTGGCGTTAGAGGCGATCGCGGCCAAAGCTAGCACGAAAAAGTCGGGCAAAACCAAAGCCGCCAAAACTACTACCAAATCGGCCACCAAGACCACAAAAGCCGCAACCAAGGGGAAATCAACTAAATCAACCAAGGCCAGCAAAGCCGCCGCAGACTCTACCGAACCGGATGAGGCTGACGCAACGGCAGAACCACAGCCCAAAACCACAAAGCGTAGCACCACCAAAACGGCAGCCAAAAAGGCATCGACCAAATCCACAACGACCAAGGCTGTCTCCTAGGTATTCTTGGGGGCAGATGATTCCAAATCGGCTCATTTTTGCGTATCATTGGTGAAATGGTATCTCTACCATTCATCCATTGACCTTATCCCAAACACTGGAGGATTCATGGCGCTTCGTGAACAGTTGCAAGCCATTGTTGAAGAAAAGCATCTGCTCAAGCACCCGTTTTATGTGGCTTGGACAGAAGGTAAGCTCACCCGTGAGCACTTGAAACACTATGCCATTCAGTACTTCCAAAACGTGTTGGCGTTTCCCACCTATGTGAGTGCGGTTCACTTCAACACCCCTCACTTTGGAACGTCGATCGCGGCGCGGCAAACCTTGCTCGAAAACCTCATTGAAGAAGAGCGGGGCAACCAAAATCACCCCGAACTGTGGCGGCGATTTGCTGTGGCCCTGGGCGCAACCGAAGCGGAATTGACTGAAACTGAAGCGCTGCCCACCACCCAAAACCTGATCGATACGTTTCGTAGCGTTTGCTTGAACTCGCACTTTGCTGCGGGGTTGGCGGCTCTGTATGCCTACGAGTCCCAAATTCCGGCAGTCGCGACGACGAAAATTGACGGGTTGCAACGGTTTTATGGCATGACCGATGCGAATGAGTATCGCTTTTTCAGCGTGCACCAAGCGGCTGATGAACATCACTCGGAAGCGGAAATGCAGCTAATCGAAGCCCACGCCCAAACCCCAGAGCAACAGGCTCAAGTGTTGGATGCGGCGCGGACTGCGGCTGATGCCTTATGGCAATTCCTTGATGGGGTGTACGACGCTTATTGCCAAGATGTGCAAGCAGAACTGGCGATCGCCTAGTTGCTGCGCTGCTTAGCACCTAAATCTTGGGATGATGGGGACGTTCTTGGTAGCGTCCCTATCTGTTGATTCTTACCCTCGGACGATCCAAGTTGGCGAACTCTGGGCGATCGCCTCACTGCACCAGATCTGGAAACACGGATTGCACATCGGGATGAATCAAGTGATGGTTTTGCACATTCAAGCCTTTGGCTAATACCGGATTTTTATCGAGGGCTGCTAGCCCCAAGTTGGCTAACTGCATGACATAGGGCAACGTGCTATTGTTGAGCGCTTGGGTTGCTGTCCAGGGAACGGCCCCTGGCATATTAGGCACCCCATAGTGAACGACCCCTTCGTCAATGTAAGTGGGATGGGAATGGGAGGTGGGGCGCACGGATTCAATGCATCCTCCCTGATCCACGGCTACATCCACAATGACCGACCCAGGTTGCATCTGTTTCACCAAATCCCGCGCAACGAGCGTGGGGGTTTTGCGGGCTAACACCAGCACAGCGCCAATCAGCAGGTTAGCCGTTGGCACGATCGCCGCGACTTGGGCCGTGGAGCTGAACAGCAGTTGGACTCGTGACCCAAAGAGGGTTTCTAAATAGGCCAGCCGTTCCACACTGATATCTAAAATTGTGACCTGGGCACCCATCCCGATCGCCATCCGCGCGGCCTCTGTGCCAACCACTCCGCCCCCTAAAATCACCACATGGCCCGGTTTTACCCCAGGAATTCCACCCAGCAAAACCCCCCGTCCGCCCTGTTGTCGTTCCAGGTATCGGGCACCAAACTGAACGGCCAAGCGACCCGCAATGATGCTCATGGGCATCAATAGAGGTAAGCGATGATCGGGCAGTTCGACGGTTTCGTAGGCGATCGCCGTGACCCCTGAATCCAACAAATATTCCGTCAGGTCGCGATCGGCAGCCAGATGCAAATAGGTAAACACCAGTTGCCCTTTCCGCAACCAGGGATACTCCGGTGGCAAAGGTTCCTTCACTTTGACGATTAAATCGTGCTCCCAGGCGCTCTGGGCCGAAGGCACCACCGTCGCCCCTGCGTCTTGGTAATCTCCATCGGTGAACCCGGCCCCAACTCCTGCTGCCGTCTCGACAAACACGCGATGCCCCTGGTCAGTCAAGGCCCGAACGCTACTCGGACTCAGCCCTACCCGAAACTCTTGATCCTTTGTTTCCTTGGGCACTCCGATTTCCATAGCAACCTCAAGCTGAAGAATGGATTGAATAATTGATCAAGGTAGGAGAACTCGAAACCCCAACGGGGGCATGGCTGAGTTCCGCTGGCACCCGACGTGTCGCCTTCACCATCATGGCTCACGCTCTCATATACCCGCCACTGGGAAACTCTGGGCCGGGGCTTGGCTGGGGGAATAGCGAGATGGCACGCACAGACCCGCGATCGCGGAGTCCGGCCCGCTGGCGATGCATCTCTTTGTTTAGGATTCCCGAACTCTCGCAGGAATGCGGCCTAAAACAGTGTATGTTGATTGTAAAGACTTATGAAAAGAGCACGGATACAACTTGAATGTACTACTTTCCTGAGCCGCCTTATTTTCTGCTGTTCGCAGCCCTACTCGCTAGCATTACATCGGGAGCCGCATTCAGCGCTGTCCTTAAGCAGTCGGTGCAAAGTTGGTCAAAAAGCCGCTCAACCCGTGCGATCGCCATTCTGCAAGGCCCCCAACTAATGTTGCCGTTCTTGGGGATTGCGATCGGCTCTTGTGTCTTTTTGTCATCGGGTATGACCGTCTTTGGGTTTCCCTCCTCCCTGGCTTATTTGATTGCAATTCCTATGACAGCCTTAATTGCATTGCTGATCTGGGTGCAACTGGGGCAAATCTTGGTGCAACTTGAACAGGGCGGCTCCCAAGCTCTGGATCTCGATTCGTTCTTTTAAGCGAGCCACCCCCTGTCACGGTTTGCGATCGCCGCTACTGTCCCCCAGCACCCACCTTCTGGAGTTGTTGCGCGGCTTTAGCGGCCCAGGCTGCATTCCCTTGTTTGGTATACAAATCCTGGGCATATTTCAGCAAAACTTGCGCATCCTTATACTTGCCCTGCTTCAGGAACACCAGTCCCGCTGCGTAATAGGCATTGGCATAGTTGGAATTAGCCTCCGCTGATTTGCGGAAAGAGCCCAGAGCTTGCTCAAGCTGCCCTTGTTGAAACTGAATTGAGCCTAAGTTGTAATGAGCCTCTGCGTAGCGAGGATTTAACCGAATCGCTTGTTGAAAAGCCGTATAGGCATCGGTACGGTTCCCTTGTTGGAGGTAGGCCATCCCCAGGTGGTAGGCGGGTTCTGGGGCGGAAGGGCTGAGTTGCATGGCTTGCTGGAAGGCCACGGCAGCTTGAGCGTAGGCATTTTGTTGTTCCAGGGCCAGCCCCAGGTTGTAGTGCGCTAACCCCAGTTTGGGATCAAGCTGAATCGCCCGTTTAAGGTAATCTCTGGCCTGGGCGACGTTGCTCCCTTCGAGGAGTGCCGCACCTAAATTCGCATAGGCCAGGGCAAATTGGGGATCGGCTTGGGTGGCTTTGTAAAAGGCGCTGGCGGCTGGTTGGAGTTGGCCTTTTTGCCGGAGGGCCAGCCCCAGGTTGTAGTGCGCCGCAGCCATTTTAGGATCAATCTGAGCGGCCTGTTGGAAGGCGGCGATCGCCTGCTCTAAATTGCCTTGCTGGATGTATTGCAAGCCTTGATTGACGATCGCTTCCGCTGACTGGGCTGATTGCACGGCTTGGGCGATCGCCGGAACTTTGGCCTGGGGCGCTGGTAGGGCGATCGCCCCGGTGCTACCGCATACTAGGCCCAGCCCCACTAGGGCGATTCCCCAAACGACACGAACGCTGCGATAGTCTTGTTGTCCTCGCAAAACCAGCATATTGAAAAATCCCCTAAACCGCCTAACGGATTGCTTTTTCCAGTTGATCGACGAAATAAAACTGATGAGCTTGAGCGTTGATTCTACTCACGCAAGGCCATTTACGCAAGTAACTCCTTGACCGTCATGAATTCCTGCTAACGATTTGGTCGCAAGGCGCAACGGCTGATCGGGGGCCAGGGGCGATCGCCGGGTTATCGAGAAACCGAAACTGCCCCAAACTTGCGTGGATCAGGGCTGTTCGCCTCGCCCTTCGTTCATCCCGTTGTGTCATTTGATTGTTCCATCGTCTTGATGGGGTAGATGGTGGGTTGGCCTGGTGCTGTAAAAACCCCGCAACCTGCCCGCCATTTTACTGCTGAGTCACGAAATGGTTACAGTCGATTGCTCTATTCAGCGATCGCTCTATTTAAAGTGAAACGGCCCAGCCTAAAGTGAAACGGCCCAGCCTAAAGTGAAACGGCCCAGCCACTCAATTCCCTGCCTCTGCCAGGAAGCCTGCCTTTGCCCCCAGCGGGAACTTGGCTCATGGGCATGGCGAAGGTCGGAAGCCAGTATGGGTTGGGTAGAGGCCGGAGCTAGGCTGGTTTTGCGAACAAGCTTCACCTTTTTTAATTAAGTTTTAAATGCCTGATTCTTCTTTAAACTTTGCAAGAAGCCTACATAGAGTTTCGCTCCTTAATCTTTATTCAAACGTGTCTTAAGATAAGCTGCGATTTTGTGCCGTGATCCCGGCAACAGATGACAATCAAAAGTAGGTTCTAAAGCAGCAGTTTTCAAGGTAATTGAATACTCTGTTTAGACCCTGCAATTGCAAGCTGGGACGTTTGCGGCTCAAGCTGCCGAGTTCTGGCTGGCTAGCGTTTTTCTCGTTTATAACTAGCGAGGTTATTATGAAAGAAAACGTCGTCTCTGGCACCCGAAACGTGGCGATCGTGGGGCCTTATCTCAGCGGTAAAACAACACTTTTGGAAAGCTTGTTGTTTGTCAGTGGTGCCACGACCCGCAAAGGCAGAATTCAGGATAGGAATACTGTTGGAGATAATGCTGCTGAAGCCCGCGATCGCCAGATGAGTGTAGAAATTAACGCCGCCAGTACCGAGTATGGCGGCGTTCGTTTTACGTTTTTAGATTGTCCGGGATCGGTTGAATTTGTTCAGGAAGCGTTGAATGCGCTGATTGGCGTTGATGCGGCGGTGATAGTTTGTGAACCAGTGAGCGATCGCGTCTTAACCTTAGCGCCTCTATTCAAATTCCTCGATGATTGGGAAATTCCCCATCTCGTTTTCATTAATAAAATGGATCGCGCCGATGTCGATTTTACGGAGGTGCTTCAATCGCTGAAGAAAGTGTCGAGTCGGCCTCTCGTCGCTCACCAATATCCCATCGGCGTGGGTGAAAAACTCGTCGGCTTTATCGACCTGGTGACTGAGCAAGCCTATCACTACCATCCCGGTGCCCCCGCTGACCCGGTTCCTTTGCCCGATGATCTCAAAGAGCAAGAGAAAGCCGCTCGCAACGAAATGCTGGAAACCCTGGCTGAATTTGATGATCATCTCCTGGAAGAATTGTTAGAGGATATTGAACCGCCACAAGAAGAAATTCTCAAAGACCTCAAGATGGAACTGGGGGCAGACCAGATCGTGCCTGTTTTCATTGGTGTTACCGACAATGATTTTGGGGTGCGGCCTTTGCTAGAGGCGCTGCTGCGGGAAGCCCCCGACCCCGATGTGACGGCTGAGCACCGTGGCATTTCTCTCCATTCGGACAATGGCCCCCTCGCCCAAGTGCTCAAAACCTATTACACCCCCCAAGGTGGCAAGCTTTCATTGGCACGGATTTGGCAAGGCAAAATCACCGACGGCATGACCCTCAACGGCACACGGGTGGGCGGCGTTTATCGGCTGTTTGGCCAACAGCAACAAGGACTGCCGACAGCAGGTGCGGGTGAAATTGTGGCTCTGGGTCGGCTGGATGGTATCAAAACTGGGGAGACCCTAACCGCCAGTGCGGATGGTTTGAGCAATGAGTTACCCAAAGCCGAACAGTTGGCCCCTGTGTTTGCGCTGGCGATCGCCGCTGAAAAACGGAGTGACGAAGTGAAACTGTCTGGTGCACTGACCAAATTGTTGGATGAAGATCCCTCGTTGGCCTGGGAACAGCATGGCGACACCCATGAAGTGATCCTCTGGGGCCAAGGTGATATCCATTTGCAAGTGGCGATGGATCGCCTCAGCCGCAAATACAACCTCCCCATGAGCGCCCATCCACCCCAAGTGCCTTACAAGGAAACCATTCGGAAAGTAGCCAACGATATCCACGGACGCTATAAACGGCAAACCGGGGGCCACGGGCAATTTGGCGATGTGTACCTGAATATTCAACCCTTGGGCCGGGGCGAAGGGTTTAGCTTCAGCGAAAAAATTGTCGGTGGTGTTGTCCCCCGGCAATACATCCCAGCCGTGGAAAACGGGGTGCGGGAATACTTGCATCATGGGCCTTTAGGCTTTCCGGTGGTGGATGTGGCCGTGACGTTGACCAATGGGTCGTATCATACGGTCGATAGTTCGGAGCAAGCCTTTAAGCAAGCAGCACGGATTGCGATGCAAGAAGGGTTACTGAAGTGTCAACCGACGTTGCTGGAACCGATTTTGAATGTCAAGATATCGGTGCCAAACGATTTCACCTCGAAGGTGCTGCGGCTAATCAGTGGACGACGTGGCCAAATCTTGGGGTATGACACGAAGCTGGATTGGCTGGGCTGGGATGAGGTGACATCCTATATCCCTCAAGCGGAAATGCACGACATCATTGTGGAATTGCGATCGCTCACGATGGGCGTTGGCTTTTTCAACTGGGCCTACGACCACTTGCAAGAAGTGCCGGATAAGTTGGCTGAGCAAGTGCTGGCTACGGCCAATCGTGACCACAAGTAACGGGCCAGTGAGTCGGTTTGGCCTGACTGAATGTGGGTAAACGGGCACGAGGGGAGACAGGGTCGGACTCTGGTTTCCCTCTGCCCCTTTCGTTTCAGCCTGGTTTTCCCAAGCAAAATGCTGGCCTGCCAGCGATCGCGAAAACGCGCATCATTTTGGGTGCTGGGGGGGGCTGACTTTGCTACCCGTTTCTGCCACGCTTCACTTCATGTTGATAAGCACTGGTGCCGGGGTCTTCGCGACTTCAGCGCCAGTGCTGTATGGGGAGTCAAGTTGAGCGGGTCGTCTTGAGCCTTAACCCGTGCCCTTGCTTAGAGGCGGCTGCTTGGGGCTGTTCCAGGGGGTGTTCCAGCGGCGGAGCACTAGGGCTGGAAAGAGAGCCTCAGGGTTGTGCCGTGGGGCTCAGGCTTTGGCTTTCCGGCGGCGAGCGGCGGCAATCCCTGCGCCAGCAAGGGCAAGACCGGCCATGGTGGTGGGTTCGGGCACGGCGGCGGATGACCCGGCAACTTTGAAGTCGGGGCCATTGCTGGATGCGTCGGCACTGAGTTGTAACCCGAAGATGGGGCCGCTAACTCCCAGGTCGCCCAGGCCCAAACCCCAAGACCCGACGGCTTGGGTGTCGTTGATTTCGGTGGAGTTGATGCCGTAGCCAGCGGATTGCCACAGGTTCCGGTTAATGCGGAACAGGCTGCCGATGAGGTTGCCGCTTTGGTCGATCGCCTGGACGGATAGATCGCTGTTCATGCCCCGTTCCCAGAAGAAGAGGCTCGAAACTGCGGATTCAAAGAAGACGTTCATCTTGAATGCGCCACTGTCCTCGGTGTCGATGATGTTGTTCAGGTTGCGGTTCCCCAAACTGGCTACGACCGATGCATTCGTCGCAACTTCTTGCGCGATGCCACTGGCGCGATCGCCCCGTTCTGAACTGGCGGCTCCGGTGTTTCCCCCCGTCCAAAGGTCGTTGTGGAGAATTTGGGCGGAATTCACTAAGGAAAATTGACTCAGCGTACTGCCATTGCCAAGCGTGACGGACTCCAGAAGGATATCACGAGTGGGATCAGGTTGGCCGGAGGCTGTATTGGTTGCGGTAAAGTTGGTGGTGAAGGAAAAGGCTGTCGCAGGGGAGCCTGTCATCACGAAGCCAACGGTCAGGAAACCAAATGCGGTGAAGAGATGCCTTAGTTTCATAAGAAGAACTTCCGTGTTTGGGAAGCTTTGAAAGGTCTACATGACTAAGTATGACTACCTTTTTGGTTAAACTCGACACAGACTTGTGGGTTTCATCAATGCTTTAAGGTTGGGGCAAAAAATGTCAGCGATCGCCGATAACCGTTGCATTGCTTTACAGATGGATCGGTTTCTTGCTTCGAAAAAACGGAGCTATCTGTACAGATACGGATAGCAGGGAAGCAGATAGGCATGGTTTTTCTACAAGTTCAGAACTTTGGCGGAGGGGATGGGACTAAATGCTTATCAACTGAATGGAGACAGGATTTGTCCCCCGCAGATCTGCGTGTGGTGGGGCGATCGCGCTCCGAGGTCAGTCGCCAGTTGGTCAGTATTATTACCCGTCCGGCCATGCCTTGAGCGTGGTTGGCTGGAGTCAGACTTGCCTTAACCGCACAAAAAAGGCAGACCTGTCGGCCTGCCCTAACGCAATCACTTATTTAACGGCAATCCTAAATCAACTAAACTAGGCAGCCCACTTTTGAGCAACAGTCTCAGCCAGGTCAACAACACGTTGGCTGTAGCCCCATTCGTTGTCATACCAAGCGACGACTTTGATCATGTCTCCACCCATGACCATCGTGAGCGCGGAGTCAATGATGGAGGATTCAAAGGTGCCGGCGTGGTCGCCTGAAACCAAAGGCAAATCGCAGTATTTCAAAATGCCTTTCATTGAGCCTTCGGCTGCACCCTTAAGCACGTCGTTGACTTGCTCGGCGATCGTTGACTTTTCAACTTGGACAACGAGGTCAACCACGGAGACGTTGGGAGTGGGTACCCGCAGTGCAATCCCATTGAGCTTACCAGCGAGTTCGGGTAAAACCAAGGCAACTGCTTTGGCTGCCCCGGTTGACGTGGGGACGATGTTCATGGCTGCCGCCCGTGCCCGCCGCAAATCGCGATGGCTGGCATCCAATAACCGTTGGTCGCCCGTGTAGCTGTGGGTGGTGGTCATGGTGCCTTTGATGATGCCGAAGTTGTCGTTGATGACTTTGGCGATCGGGGCTAGGCAATTGGTGGTGCAGCTGGCATTGCTAATAACATCATATTTGCTATGGTCATATTCATGGTGGTTAACGCCGACAACGTAGGTGCCAACGTCACTTCCTTTGCCCGGTGCAGTGATCAATACTTTTTTAGCGCCCGCATTAATATGTTTAGATGCGCCTTCTTTGCTGACGAAGACACCTGTAGCTTCAATAATGAGATCAATGCCCCAATCTTTCCAAGGAAGATTTTCAGGATTCCGGTCAGAGGTACATTTGATGACCTTGCCGTTAACGGTAATGCTGTTGTCGTCGGCGCTGATTTCAACGCTTTCATCTAGTTTGCCCAGCATCGAGTCGTAGCGGAGCAGGTGCGCGTTGGTTCTGGGGTCAGAGGTGTCATTGATAGCAACTACTTCGAGTTGACTATCGGTTCGACCCAACCAGCACCGCATGAAGTTACGTCCGATCCGTCCAAAGCCGTTAATCGCTACTCTAATCACTGCGTCTTGCCCTCTGTAGATAAATACCTAGTCGATATAGGAATCATACGGTGCAAGGGGATCGGTACGCAACAATTCTCGATGGAAAGGTCGCTATTTATTTAGTGGCATTGATGCTGCTGGGTGAAGCGAAAATGAAGGGCTTTGGCGGTTGGGGGCGAGGTTGGAGAAACCCCTGGTGTGGCTGGATTCTGGCCATGTGGAAGGTGACTGTGGCTGAGTTTCTCTGTGACGGGTTGGGCAACAGCTGGGGCGGGATGGTGGTGATGATCTGGGGGAGCATTAGGGGTTGGCTAGTGGGGGTTGGTAGAGGTGATGGGTGTGGATGTATTGCCGGACGGGATCGGGGAGCAGGTAGCGGAGCGATCGCCCATTTTGGCAGTAGTGGCGGATCAGGCTGGATGATAGGCCAACGGGGGGCATGGTGAGCCAGTGCCAGCGGCAACGGGGCGTTGGGGGCGGGCTGGGTAGGGGCGTTGGGGAGGCCGTGGGCGATCGCGGGGCCACTAACCAAGTGCACTGGGCCATCAGAAATTCACTGTGCTGCCAGCGGGGGAGCGTTTGGAAGGCATCGGCACCCAGGAGCCAGTACCATTCTGTGTGGGGATAGTGGGTCATGAGGGCTTGCAGGGTTTGGTTGGCATAGGAGATGCCGCCTAGCTGTTGTTCGAGATCGGAGGCGACAAACTGGGGATGGGGGGCGATCGCCTGCTGCACCATGGCCCAGCGATCGGCAAAGGGCGGGAGTTGCTCGGGTTTGTGCGGGGGGCGATAGGTCGGTAACCAGAGCACCTGATGCAAGGCGAATTGGTCTAGGGCGGTTTCTGCCAGGAGCAAATGCCCCCAATGGGGGGGGTTAAAGGTTCCGCCAAAAATCCCGATTCTCTGTGACACGCCCGTATTTCCTACCCCTGTCTGCCGTTTGTCTTTCTTCAACTGTATGCTTTAATGCTGACTGCTTGGCCCCAGATGCGGGCGGTAAAAGCTGACCGCTGCCAGCGGAGGTTGGGCTGGAGGGGGCACTGAGGTTCCATTCAGCTTGAGCCTGGGTACAATCGATTTTCCTGAACTGCGGGTTAAAGCCAGTAATTAGAGCTAGCCCTTGCGATCGCCCATTTAAGCTCCCCCCTTGGAATTGGGGTATTGCTTGTCAAGACCGTCTCTAAATGCCACAATCCGAGCAATTGCCAACCATAAAGAGACTCTTAAAAAGAGGATGACCAATGCCTCTGGCTTGCCACACGCTTAAATGGAATTTGGGGTGAGCGTGGCAACCCTGGGGGCAGCTTCTCTGACTACTAACCAGGAATACCCAGCGACACGTTGTATTCACTCGTTCGGGAGCCTTACTCCCTTTGCCGTAAGCGTTATTAATTGGGGCGCAAATATCAGGACAAACTCAGTTTGACAGTCCCGCATGAAGTGGTTATCCTGGGAGGCTATTTGGCGGGAAAATTCTCAATTAGCCCTGCAACTGAACAATGACTTTGCATTGGAGAAAAAACTGACCTAAGCGGGCGAATAAGGCCCAGGCGCAGTCATTTCGTCGCCATCAAGCTGTTGCGTCTCGGAGCGTTTCAAGCAGTTTTTAGGGCTGAAGTTAGAAGTTAACAGTTCATCTTGTATCGAGATGATATAACAGTTTGAATTCATTGGCTGATGGCAAGAAGTTGAGAGCGCGAACACCCTTGATTGGGACTCACTTGGGGTCAGATTTGCAGCCTATTTGTATGCCGAAAAGGTAATTCCTGATATGATAGCGCGTGATATTGGTGTGGTTTGTGAGGATCCTACGATGTCCAATTCCGTTGATTTCAGCGGTAGACCGTTTCATTTCCTGGGTGTAGGTGGAATCGGGATGTCGGCGCTTGCTTATGTCTTGGCGAAGCGTGGACTGCCGGTCTCGGGGTCAGATTTACGCCTGAGCCACATTACTCAGCGCCTTCAGGAAAACGGTGTCCATATTTTTTGGAATCAAGACCCGCTCAATCTAGAGTTTTTCCAGCAACAACCTACTAAAGCCTCTGCTGCACCGCTGGCGATCGCGGCTTCTCAAGCGGCTGTTTGTGTCGCTGAACCGCTGACGGCTCCATCCGTAACGTTGCCGCAGGTCATTTGCTCGACGGCGATTCATGCTGATAACGCGGAGTATCAGGCGGCTCAAGCCTTGGGGTGTCCGATTTTGCATCGATCGGATGTCCTCGCTGGGTTGATGGGGGAATACCAAGGTATTGCGATCGCCGGAACTCACGGTAAAACCACGACCAGCAGCCTCATTGGCCATTTGCTCGTCAAAGCTGACATTGACCCAACGATTGTAGTGGGCGGTGAAGTCAGCACTTGGCAAGGGAATGCTCGGGTTGGACAGGGCCAGCACTTGGTCGCCGAGGCTGATGAATCCGACGGTTCTCTGGTCAAATTGGTGGCCGCCGTTGGCATCATCACAAACATCGAACTGGATCACACAGACCACTACAACAGCCTAGAAGAAGTTATTGACACCTTCCAGACCTTTGCCCGGAATTGCCAAACCCTCATTGGTTGCTTGGATTGCGCCAATGTTAAAGAACACATCCAACCGGAAATCACCTACAGCTTACACGCTGACTCTGGTGCGACTTACACGGTAGATTGTGTGTCTTATCGGGGTGATGGCACAACGGCTCGGATCTGGGAACAGGGGGCAATTTTAGGACGACTCGATACCAAACTGTTAGGGCCGCATAACTTGAGTAATGTGCTTGCTGCCGTGGCGGTGGGTCGGTTGGTTGGGCTTGACTTTCCTACCATTGCGCGGGCGATCGCAACATTTGACGGGGCCCGACGGCGCATGGAGCGGCGTGGCGAATATAACAATATTCTGTTTATTGATGACTATGCCCACCATCCCAGCGAACTACAAGCTACCCTAGCCGCTGCGCGGCTGCAACTTCAAGAGGGTGTCACCCCTCCCCGCCAACGCCTTGTTGCCATCTTTCAGCCTCACCGCTATAGCCGCACCCAGGCATTTCTCGAAGAGTTTACGCGCTCATTTACGGCTGCCGATGTGGTGATTCTCAGTGATATTTACAGTGCTGGCGAAGCGAACCCTGGTGACTTCAGTGGAGAGACTGTTGCAAAGTTGATTGCCCAACAGCAAGATCAGGTTTTCTACGCTCCGTCTTTAACCGCTGTTAGCCAACTGCTCATGCAAACTTTGCAGCCGGGGGATATTGCTCTTTTCTTAGGTGCGGGTAACCTCAACCAAATCATTCCTGAGGTCATGGCCGTATTTCAAGAAATCGAGCAAGATCTTTCACACCAATGGCGGAATCACGCTTAAACTTGACCAATCGCGTTTGTTGTCTTGCGGGTATAATCTCGCAGATTCCTTAAAATTGCTGTCACCCCTTTTCCCCGCAGGTTTTCATCGTTTCGGCAAAAGGGCAACCCCCCGTTAGTAGCGCAACCATGACTCTTTCATACGATTCACCTAAGATTGTGACCTCTGGGTCGATCCTCAATTCTTCGTCGCGACCCTATGTGACTTCTTCTCCGTCCCCCACTCCAATTCGCCTGTCTGGTACTGAATGCCTCGTTAAACCCCAGATTCCCCTATCCCAGCTCACTTCGTTTCGAGTGGGCGGCCCTGCGGAATGGTACGTTGCACCCCGTACGTTGACGGAACTGGAAGCAAGTTTTGAATGGGCACACCATAACGATTTACCCATCACATTGCTGGGGGCTGGATCAAATTTATTAATTAGCGATCGCGGCTTATCCGGTTTGGTCATTGGCACGCGGCGTTTGCGTCAAAGCACCTTTGATCTAGAAACGGGGCTGGTAACTGTGGGTGCTGGGGAACCTCTGCCCCGGTTGGCATGGCAAGCCGCAGAACGGGGTTTGAGCGGTTTAGAATGGGCCGTTGGCATTCCGGGGACTGTGGGCGGTGCAGTGGTGATGAACGCTGGAGCCCACGGTGGATGCACCGCAGAGCACTTGGTTAGCGTGGCGGTCTTGCTGCCCAATGGCACGACTCAAGTCCTGACGCCCAAGGATTTGAACTATGCTTATCGCACTTCGCGCTTGCAAGGTAAGCAATGGCTGGTAACCCAGGCGACTTTCCAATTGCAACCGGGATTGGATCCCACCCTGGTGACGGCTGAAACTAGCAAGCACCTCAATCATCGCCGCACGACCCAGCCTTACCACATGCCGAGTTGTGGCAGTGTCTTCCGGAACCCAGGCCAACACGCCGCTGGTTGGCTGATCGAGCAAACTGGGTTAAAGGGATACCAAATTGGGGGAGCCCAAATTGCCCAGCGCCACGCCAACTTTATTTTGAATTGTGGGAGTGCCACGGCCACGGATATTTTTCAACTGATTCGGTTGGCCCAGCGGGAAGTGGAAGCGAAATGGCGACTGTGGTTAGAGCCGGAAGTCCGAATTCTCGGTGAATTTCAACCTGTGTGAGTCTGTTTACAGTGTCGCGATCGCCCCTGATAGTGCTTGACATTCACAAAAGTTAAGCATGGGGGTGCGGCAGTGTCATAATAAGGCAACTGTAGTTTGTATTGCACCTTTACCTCATCGGTTTTGTTATGTCACAAGGACAAGGGTTTGGTTTCGGCCTCGGCAAAATGAAAGAGCTGGCCGAAGCCTTTAAGAAAGCGCAAGAAGTTCAAGCTGGGGCCAAAAAACTCCAGGAAGAACTGGAGCAAATGGAAATTGAAGGAGAAGCCAGCAATGGTTTGGTGAAGGTTGTACTCAGTGGGAACCAAGAGCCCATTCGGGTGACGATCGCCCCAGAAGCTCTCAACGAAGGGGCTGAAGTCCTGTCGGATATTGTTGCAACGGCGATGAAAGATGCCTACAACAAATCTACAGCCACCATGCGGGAACGGATGGAAGAACTGACGGGCGGGTTGAACTTGCCTGGAATGTAAGTTCCAGTCAGTTGTTGAATACATTGGCGATCGGGGAGTGCATCCCCGATTTTGCTATATTGTGCGATCGCTCGCTGCTGCCGTCCAATGCCGGTGATCTCGCCTTGTGTTTCCTTTTGCTGTTTGCTTCTGTTGCAATGCTGGTTTGAACCCATGCCCTATCGCCTGCTCTTTGTTTGTTTAGGGAACATTTGCCGATCGCCCTCTGCTGAAAACATCATGAATCATCTCTTAGAAAAAGAGGGGCTTGTTGGACAGGTGGTGTGCGACTCCGCTGGAACTTCGGCCTATCACATTGGTGAACCCCCCGATCGCCGGATGACTGCGGCAGCTCAAAAGCGCGGTATCCCAATGCGGGGACGGGCGCGGCAATTTACGCCACAAGACTTTGAGGCATTTGATTTGATCCTCGTGATGGATCGAGACAACTTGGAGGCCGTAAGTGCGCTAGACCGGGCTGGTTCTTATCGAGATAAAGTGAAACTCATGTGTGAGTTTTGCACTCAGCACTCCTTTAAAGAAGTGCCCGATCCCTACTATGGCGGGCCAGCGGGCTTTGACCAGGTGATTACCTTGCTCGAAGATGCCTGTGCAGGACTGCTCATCTTTGTAAAACAGCAGATTTAGGGGCGATGGCAAAGCCCGACTGTGACCGCGCTAGACCTGAATTTTGTGGCTTAGACCAAGTGCCGATCAACGGCAAAGCGCAGCAACTCTGACCGATTGCTGGTGTTAGTTTTGTTCAGCAAGCTACTCACATATTTTTCGATGGTGCGCGGGCTGAGATGCAGGCGATCGCCAATTTGAATATTGGATAAGCCTTCGGCTAACAGCAGTAATACGTCCTTCTCGCGCTCTGTAAAATCCAAAGCGGCCACTTGGGCTGCCTGCTGGGCCACAGCTTCGGCATTGTCTGGAGCACTGGTAGGGGGGCGGCGCGATCGCCATTCCCATTCAATCATTTGCAATCGCTCCAACAGATTGCGGACAATCACTCCTAACTCTTGCAATTCAAAGGGTTTGGGCAAATACACATCGCCCCCGATTTGATACCCCAAAATGCGATCGCTGGTTTCTGAGCGCGCCGACAAAAACACCACAGGCAACAACCGCCAAGCGGGCTGCTGGCGCACCAGGCGCACAAACTCGTACCCATCCATCTGGGGCATGGCCACATCCGTCACAATCAAATGGGGTTGGCACTCATCAAGGCGCGCGATCGCTTCTGCTCCATTGGCGGCCTGAACGACGGCATAACCCACAGACTCGAGATAGTCACCAATCGCTAGGCGAGTCCCCAAATCATCATCAACCACTAAAATCGTCAAAGGCATGGGGAAAAAGCCAACTATAGAAAGGGCAGAAGTCTATCAATCGCGTACTGAATCACACATTAAAATAGCGAGTTTATGGCTATATTGAACGAATTATCAGGGCGCGTTTCGCCCAATATAAAACTAAGCTGTGCGGCTGTTCAAAATTTATCTAAATTTCCCCTGGGGGCGAATAGGTTGGCCAGTTTTCTTGTGGCAAGGGAGATTAGGCAGATCTAAGCTGAGGTTTACTTCATAGTAAAGACCGCCGAAAGCAGCGTTTAGGGCAACGACTAGATTGTATCAACCCTGGGTTGACGCAACCGTTGATGAGAACAGCGAGGCCAAAACCGCTGCATTGGATGGGGGGCCAACAATTGGGTTTGTTGATTGCTTTGCTTGTGAGCAGAGTTGTCAGCTGTTACCCCGGCGACCTGGATATTGCTGGCAATTTGTGTTTGGGCGTTAGCTAAGCCACCAACCACTTACTCCCCCGATCGCTCCAACCTTGCTCTGGGTCACGCCAACAACGGAGCCGCTTGCACGGATTAGTTCTATTCTAAGGCTCTTTTCGGGATCCAAGTTTTCTCTGGATAAGTGAATTCATTGCGTCGGGGCCTGGGCTTTGGACTGCTTGCAGGGGTAGCGCAGAGAGGGCGCGATCGCCCTTGCAACTGTGTTGCGTCCTTGCGATCGCCAGAGGGTAACCAACGCTTCAACCCCCCCTGCCCCATCCGCAAGATCAGGGACATTCCAGAAATACAGTCTGTATTTTTCGCGGTAGGGGCAATCCCTCGTGGTTGACCCAGCCAGTGAGGGTAGGCACTACCCCTACCAAGCCAATGGTGGTGAATTATCCAGGCTAGGGCCGCCGCTTATCCTTAGTTGGCGCGACAGGGCCAGAACGGTGAGAGGGACAGGTCGAGGGGGCTAGGCTTGGTCTCAAATGGTTGGGCTTAATCGTCTTTCTTGTTCTTGCAGATCGTGCAGAATGGCGTTGACTCGTGCCATGTCATAGGGAAAAGGCCGCCGTAAGGGTTGGTAATCTT
The DNA here is from genome assembly GCA_964475335.1 of uncultured bacterium. Taxonomy (GTDB): domain Bacteria; phylum Cyanobacteriota; class Cyanobacteriia; order Leptolyngbyales; family Leptolyngbyaceae; genus CAYYWG01. The sequence goes on along the minus strand of CAYYWG010000001.1, from coordinate 197,451 downwards.
TGGCATAGGCTGGGCCATGCCGCAGCACTGCATTCACCAAAACGCAAGGCTTTTGACTGAGGTTAATGGCCCCGTGGGGCACTCCGGGGGGAATTTTCACGACCTGGGGCACGGCTTCACTCAGGGGAATATACCGATATTGGCGATTTTGCAACACAACCAACACAAAGTGCCCCCGGACAACCAGCAGTTGATCGGTCTGGAAATGATGGACAAAGAGTTCGTCTACTGTGCCGCCGGGAACGTGGACAAGCATGGTTTCGTGGCTGGACTGGGGCGTGTAGAATTCGGCCATGCCCCCTTTGACAGACGAGATGGGATAAACTTCAACCTGACGGACTAAAGCCATAAATCACCTCCAAAAGGATACGATCGCGCCCCTGAGGGCAGTATAGTCAACCATCTTTTTAAAGAAAGTAAATAAAATTACATTGGCTCCCATTTTGTGGTAAAGAGTATTCCCCACGTTTCTTTAGATGATGGCAAATCGAGGCTTGTCAGAGGGGCCACTTCGGCGTTCAATGACAACAGAGCTATAGGGTTAGGTATGGGTTGTCAGGTTGCGCTTGCTCAACTGGTTGAGGTGTTGAAAGCTATTCCCCTGAATGGTGCGGCGGTGGAGCGATCGCGCAGGGCAACGGGCATCACAACCGACAGTCGCCAACTCCAAGCTGGAAACGTGTTTGTGGCGCTGCGCGGGGAAAACTTTGATGGGCATGATTTTGTGGCTCAGGCGATTGCCAAAGGGGCGATCGCGGCCATTGTTGATCGGGCCTTTGACCCTGGTGAGTTGCCTGTTTTGCAGGTGGATGACACCCTCGTGGCTTACCAGGCGATCGCCCATTGGTGGCGCAATCAGTTCACGATTCCCGTAGTGGCGGTGACGGGTTCGGTGGGCAAAACGACGACCAAAGAGTTGATAGCCGCTGTCCTGGGCGCATTAACCACAGGCCAAACCCTAGATCCAACCATTCTCAAAAGTCAGGCCAACTACAATAACGAGATTGGGGTGCCCAAAACCTTGCTCGAACTGGATGCCAGCCACCATCTGGCCATTATCGAAATGGGAATGCGCGGCCCCGGTGAAATTGCGCTGCTCAGCCAAATTGCCCGTCCAGACATTGCGGTGATTACCAACGTTGGCACTGCCCATATTGGTCGATTGGGCTCAGAAACGGCGATCGCCCAGGCCAAGTGCGAACTATTGGCCGAGATGCCCTCTAGCGGTGTCGCTGTCATTAATCACGACAATCCGCTGCTGTTGGAAATGGCGGCTAGAGTGTGGCAAGGGACAACCTACACCTTTGGGCTGGAAGGGGGCATGGTGCAAGGCCAATTGCTCGATCCAGAAACGCTGTTAGTCGAGGGGCTGAAACTACCACTGCCGTTGCCCGGTCGGCATAATGCATTGAACTATTTAGCGGCGTTGACCGTTGCTCGGGTGCTCGAACTGGATTGGGCACCCCTGACGGCTGGCCTCACGGTTGATTTGCCCAGCGGACGCGCCAAACGCATTACCTTGCCCCAGGATGTGGTGATTTTGGATGAAACCTACAACGCGGGCCTAGAGTCGATGCAAGCGGCCCTTCACCTCTTGGCCCAAACTCCCGGTTCTCGCCATATTGCGGTTTTGGGCACGATGAAGGAATTAGGTGCGCGATCGCCGGAATTTCACCATGCCGTTGGTCAAACCGCACAACAACTTCAGCTTGATTATGTATTGATCGTGGCCGACGAACCGGAAGCGGGGGCGCTGCGATCGGGGGCGGGCACTGTTCCGGCGGAGGTGTTGCCTACCCATGCCGCAGTGGTTCAACGGTTGACTGAGTTGGTGCAACCTGGCGATCGCTTGTTGTTCAAAGCATCTCGTGCGGTTGGTCTCGATCAAGTCGTCACTCAGTTTTGCCAACGGTATCCGGCTGGTTAACGGTTGCTGCTTGGTAGTTGGTTGGTGCGTTGCATGGGCATAGCAAATTTTATGGTGTCCCCGCATCAGACCGGATGGTTTCATAGCGGTTGAGCAGAGTGTGCAAGGGTTGAATCGCCGTGGCCAGCCCGGTTTTGTCGGCCAACAGGCCTTTGTTGATGCCTACCATTACCCCTGACTCGTTGAGCAAGGGGCCGCCGGAATTGCCCGGTGCCAGCATCCCGGCACTGATTTGCAAGCTGCCGTGCTGGGTGGTCTGCAAGAAGGTGCCGCTGGATAAAATGCCCGGTTTGCCGTTGGGGTTGCCAATGGCATAGACGCGATCGCCGCCCCGCAGCGTTGTCTGATCTGCCAGGGTGACCGGAGCCAGTGGGCGATCGAGATTTTGCAATTGAATCAGTGCTAAATCGTATTGCAAATTAAAATCAACCACTTTGCCTTCATACAATTCACCTGTGCTGGTTTTGACTTTGACCGTGGCCAGATTTTGGACAAGGTGTTTATTGGTTGCCACTAACCCCGGCGATCGCACGACCACCCCACTGCCCAACTCTTGCACGCTATACACCGTCACCACAGCTGGATTAACCTGCGCATAAATTGTTTGAGCTTCGGGGGAAAGATTAGATGGGGTTGAATGGGGCGTTGTTTGTGCGGAATCTGGTGTTGGTTGGGTTGAAGTAGCGGCCTCTGTTTGCACCTGAGATTCAGTTTTTTCCCTGGTGGCAGATTGCAAAGATTTTTGGAACGGTAGGTACAGTGCGCCTAAAAGTCCTACTACTGACAAAGACAAAATCCACCAATGCCAGGATCGCATTCTCATTGTTCTAGACGTTTCCGAAACGCTTGGGCTTGCTATTTCACCAGAATAGCGGGTGTTGCGGAGTTTGAGCGCAAATTCTCGCAATTATCTGTTACGCCTGAGTGAAAAAACGAAAATATTGCACATAAAACAGTACTTAACTTAATCCATTATTGGGTTGATTCTGTGCGGAATTCAGCGATCGAATTCTTCGTTGACGCTTTTAGTCATTGTTGCTCTGTCCAAAGCTAGCCCGCGATCGCCACGATGGTTTACAGGCCGCTAGGTTCACGAATTGAATGAACGAAATGATCGGATTCGTTTGGATTGGTCAGGCTTAATCAGGTTTAATCAGGGCAACTTTCTGCTGTTTGCTCATCCAATGCTGAAGGCAAATCGCCCTAGCTCAATAGGCTCTAAGACGGTGTTTAAGCCTGTTTCTGGGACGGAAATTGGAATACCAGTCTACTACTCTGGACTGGCAGTAGCACGTTGAGATCGGTGTGCGAATCGCTGCGATCGCGTTCATCAAAGCATTCTTCCTTTAGCCAAAGCTTAATGAAATATTAAAATTTGCAGCACTATGAGTGTCACCTTTAACCAAAAGCGATCGAATAACGGATAGCCAATCCTGGAATGAAAGTAAGATGACCTGTACGGACTATTTGCGGTGGTTGAGAGGCGCACAATGAACTGGTTAATTTATCTTTTACAGCTTAGTTTTGTGGTGAATGGCAATGTTATTTCTGCTGCCGCTGGCCTGGAATTGGCCAGGGTTAGGCCCAATTCAACCTCCGCTGTTTTAGCGAATACCGGCGTGCTTGTGGGCAAAACGCTCCAGGCTAACTCACCCGCGCCAAGTCCCACAACGCCCTCTCCGACTCCATCTACGCCTACCCCAACGACTCCGGCTCCATCCCCCAAGGCGGCAACAACCTCGCCTTTTGCCACCACAGTGCAATCATTGGCAACGCAGATAGCGACAACAGTCAAAGGGTTTATTACTTCTCGGCCAGCGCTGACGGTTGAAAAACTGAAAGCCGCAGAATACTATTTCTTAGCAAAAGGGCCGATTAAATTAGTGAATGGGAAATATGAAGATCCCGAAACAAAACGCAGTTATGAGATGGGCGATGTTGTGGCCTATGGTGATTTGAATCAGGATGGCTTTAAGGATGCGGTATCAGCCTTAAAAGTAACGGTTCCCACTAGTGGCGATTTCTCCTATTTGGTGGCTGTGGTGAATGCGCTGGGCGAACCTAAAAATATTTCGACTGAGTTTCTGGGGCCTCAAATTAAGGTCAAAAGCTTGACGATTAAACCAGATACTTCAATTGAAGCGCTGCTGGGGCAATATCAACCGGGGGATCCGGCCTGTTGTCCGCGGGTGGAAATTACGCGCACGTATAAATTCCGCGAGCAACAAGCCGAGGAACGCAAGGATACACCAGCACCAAAACAATAAACTGGTCTTATTGGTTAATACTGCTTTGCTCAAGCTGGTGGTTGAAAATGTGTTATTCCATACAACCTAAACCGAAAAGAACGATGATCTAGGGCTTGGAGCATGGCTTGATTCTATCGTGCTGAAGCTGGTAAGGACTCACTCTAATTGGTTATTTAGCTGAGAGCGGTTGACGGATCCCTTGGGGTGGGGGATGGGGATGGCGAGCGATTGGCGCAAATTGATTTGGATGGGGTGAAGACGGCGATTATCTAAGTAGTTGAAGTAAGAGAATCTCAGCGATCGCGTAATAGCTAAACGTTAAGATCTATCTATTTCAGGCACAAGAAATCAGGCCATACTCTTATGTTTTCTAAATTGCCGTGATAGAGTGATAGAGAGATTTTTCATCTGAATAGGTTATTCGCCATTGCGATCGCGTTTGGCGCTATTTTCTATTGCTTGAAAGCCGTCAGGCGATGAAAGGTCGATCAGTTCAGTGCAAATCTGCAATGTTGCTCAAACTGTGGACTGCCAACGTGACTGGCACCTGGCGATCGCAGTTGGTTAGAACAGCGCAGGAAACGATGAAGCAAATGAGGAGCCTATGGAGTTACTAGCGTTTGTTCACGCTGCTGTGAACTATGAAGACCCAAATCCTGATCCACAGGTAACGTTGTTGGATGGTGCCGATCTGAATCTTTCCGGTTCAGCCGGTGTGGCTTTGGCCGGGATGGCGATCGCAGCGGCAGTTGTGGTTGGTTCACCAGCCCAGGCCCAGGCGGCAACTTCCCCCCTAACTCAAGGGACAGCGGGTGAAGCGGTTACCCATGTTCAAAAAGCCTTAGGCATTAGTGCTGATGGTCAATATGGGCCGAAGACGACTGCCGCCGTGATGGACTTTCAACTTCGTCATGGCTTGAAGCAAGTTGATGGCGCTGTTGGCAAAGAAACTGCGATCGCTCTGGGTTTAGATGAAAAATATCAGCCTGTTCACTTTGGGTATGGTGAAGGCTATGTTGACACCTACTATGACGTTGGCTTGAACGTCCGTAGTGGCCCCGGCACGGACTACCGCCGAATTGGTGCCTACTACGAAGGTGAAGACATCTACACCTATGGCGAAGTTGTTAGCTACGATTATGATTGGCAACAGGTCGCCCCAGGCGAGTGGGTTGCGACTGATTATATTGATTATGGCTACTACGAGCCTGTCTCCCATCATGATTGCTACGAATACTGCTACGACGACTATTATGATGACTACTCCGATGACTACTACTATCATGAGTCGTCTTACTCGGATGGTGGTGGATACGTCTATACGCGCCACAATGTGGGCTTAAATATTCGTAGCGGCCCCGGCTTGGACTATCATGTCGTTGACGGTGCCTCGAATGGTGAATATTTAGAGTCCGTTGACGGTACGGTTTATAACGACGGCTATACCTGGGAACAGTTGTCGGACGGGAGTTGGTACGCTTCTGACTATACCTATTAAGCGTTCATAACTCGATTGATTGAGTGTAGTAAATTGAATAAAGTTTCTGATAGATGGGGTACTCCTCATCTATTTTTTTGTTTAGGTTTAATGGCCAGAGCGGTTGATTGTAACTAGATGCGTGGTTTCGCTACCAGGAGGATTCAGAAAAATAGTCTATCGATTAATAGTCGCGCTTAAATCATCGCGCTTGAAGCTACGCTCCTGGATCATCGCGGTTAGATCGTAGGGACATGCCTGGTGATGCCCTGGTGAAATGGACTGTGCCCCTAATGGCCGATCGCGGCTAGTGAACTGAGCCAGCTTTAACTGTGAATGCGGGGTTCCGGGTGGAGTGTGGCGAGTAATTCGCTTTCGATAAGGGAGAGTTCTTCTAAGCGGCGATTGACGCTATCGCGATCGCAGTAGGTGGTAGCCAACACCCAATAAATCCCGTAGTGGCGGGCTTCGGAGGCCATTAACCCCCGGTAAAAGGCGGCAAGCTCTGGTTCGGGGCAATGGGCACCGAGCAGGCCCAAGCGCTCGTGACTGCGGGCTTCAATCAACCCAGAAACCAAGAGCGAGTCGAGGAGGCGGTGGGGTTCTTGGGGGCGAATTTGGGCGCGCAACCCGGCTCCATAGGGAGGGGCCGCCAACGGGCCAAGGGGAATGCCGCGACGTTCCAAAATTTGGTTGACTTGCTCAAAGTGTTCAAGTTCTTCTTGGGCAATGGTCGTCAGCGATCGCACCAATTTCGTGTTGGAAGGATAGCGGAACATGAGGTTGAGAGCTACTCCGGCAGCTTTTCGTTCGCAGTGGGAATGATCGAGCAAAATGGTGTCTAAATTTGCCAAGGCTTGGTCAACCCAGGCGGTCGTGGTGGGTTGTTGCAAAAATTTAATGGTTGCGGTTGCCGTTGCCATTTGCCGTTCCGATTCCCAGTGGTGTAAATCTCTTCTGTTTAACCATAGCAAGAATCTTGAGCTGCTCTGCAACTGTTTAGCGTTCAGGTATAGCACCCTGCGATCGCGGACTTTGCTCAGGATTAGGTTGCTGAGAATAGTGCATTTGTTTGATAATTCAAATGTATTTGATGCACACAGTATGGGTGAAATCGACTACGCTGTAGCGGTGCGGTATGCCCCTAATTGGATTTTGAGAGACACGCAGAATGGAAATTTTGTCGGTTACGCTGAAAAACTTCAAATCTCACAGCGATCGCCAGTTCAACTTCCAACCGGGGACAAATGCTATTTGTGGAGAAAACGGTGCTGGCAAAACCAGTATTTTAGAAGCGATTGCCTGGGTTTTGTTTGACTATTCTGGGGATTACAACAAAGACGATTTGATTCGGAATGGTGCCGGTAGCGCCCAAGCACGGGTGACCTTTGTTTCCAATCGAGATGGGCGCACCTACGAAGCCCAACGCTGCACCACAAAAGGGTATACCCTCTACGATCCGCAACTGAATGAGCGGTTGTCCTATAGTCGCATTCGCGAGGAGGTCTTGCCCTGGTTACGGCAACAGTTGGGAGTGGCTCCGGGCACTGATTTGGGGCAGTTGTTTTCCAGCACAATTGGAGTGCCGCAGGGCACATTTACCGCAGACTTTCTGCTGCCGAAGGAGAAGCGTAAACCCATTTTTGACAAAATTTTGAAGGTGGAGGAATATCAACAAACCTGGAAACAGTTAATTGATCTTGAAAAGTATGCGAAGGCTCAAGTTGAAAGTTTAGAAAGAGACATTGAACGTTATGCTGAAGAGCTGAAAGAATTGCCGCTGAAACAAACTCAATATGAACAACAACATAATGAAATTAATGCTGCACAGATAGAACTCGTCGCAGCAGAAGCGCAGTTGACAAAACTGGAGGCGGAGCGACTAAAACTCGATGAATTGAATCGCCAGGTGCAAAATTTTGAAGCACTGATTCAACAACTGAATATTCAAATTGAAACTCAACAAAAAGGTAGGGCTAGACTCGAAGAAAACTTGAAAAATGCTGATGCTGCCGTTGCAATTTGTACTAAGTTAAGAGAGCCCTATCAAGCGTTTCGGGAGGCAGAAAGCCGACTCACAGAGTTGGAACAGCAGCGACAGACTGAACAAGGGTTGCAACGCCAAAAACAACAGCAAGAGAAACAACTTAACGATCGCCAACGGGAATTGGACGCGATCGCGCTGAAACTGGAACGAGTTGCGGCGGCCCAACAGGCGATCGCCCAATTGCAGCCATTGGCAGCCCACCAAACCCAGCTTGAGCAAGAGCAGGAAATACTGACCCAGCAGTTGCAAGCCTTGCGGAGCGATCGCCAAATTCTGCGCGATCGCCAAACCCAACTGACTAACTTGCAAACACGCCAGACTAAACTTGGGCAGGAAATTGCCCAGCTTCAAACTTTGCTGGCTGTAGTGCAAACGATTCCGCAACTTGAAGCCCAAGCCCAACGACTGCAACAACAACTGAGTCGGGTGGAAGCGGCCACGCAATTTGAGTCTGAGTTGCGCCAACTGATGGCTTACGCCCAAACGGCTGGCACTGATTTGCAGACCCAACGGCACCAAGCCGAACAGATTTTATCCCAACTGCAACAGGCGGCTCCGGCCTGGGAGGCGGCGATCGCGCCAATTTTTGCGGCCTTGCAACAGGGGACGACCTTACATACCGCACTCATAACAGGTCTGGGCACAATTCTGACGGATTTAGCAGCCCAAACCTCGGTCACCCAGCTTCAGCAGCAATTAGCCCAAGGGCAAGCCCAACTCCAAACGGCCCGCCAGCAGCAAGCCCAAGTCGCCAATTTAGACCGCTTGAAGGCGGAACAAACAGATGTAGCCGCTGAGCTGGCTGCGTTGCAAACAGTGATTGCCCAATCGCAAACCCAACTGGCGACTGAACCCATGGTGCAAGCACAGGCAAACCAGGTTGCCGCAGAGTTGGTTAGGCTAGACAATCCGAAGGGTCAAATTCAACTGCATCAAGCAGAGTTGGCGGAGGCAGACCTGTGGCGATCGCAACAGGCGACGGTGCAAACGGCGATCGCCCAGCAGCAAGGGCAATTGCAGCAACTGGAAGCGAACCTGGCTGCTTTTACCGCCCTGGGAGACGAGATCCAGACCCAGCAGGCGATTCGAGATGAACACCGCACCGCTTACGAAACCTACACGGCCTATCGCGAACTGGCTAATGCGCGGAAGCAACTCGCAGGCCAAGTGGAAGAAACCACCACTGAATTGACCGCCTTGGAACAGCAAAAATTGACAGCCCAGGCAGAGCGCGATCGCTTGCACCAAACCTTTGACCCAGCCCAGTTTCAGACAGTGCAAACGGCCCATCGCGCAGTTCACGAAACTGTGATTACCCTCAAGGCGCGACTGCCAGAAATGCAAAACACCCTGACCGAATTAGCCCAACAATGTCAACGCTTGCTGGATGTGCAGACCAAACACAAAGCGGCGAAGGCCACCCTGGAGCATAAAAAGAAAACGGAACGGTTTATCAAATTTGCCCGCAAAACCTTTAAAGAAGCGGGGCCGCGCATTACCGAATGCTACATTCACAACGTGGCCTACGAAGCCGATCGCCTGTTTCGTGACTTGCTGAATCGACCGAATGTGAATTTGCAATGGACACGAGACTACGAAATTTTGGTGCAGGAAGGGGGCCACGGGCGACGGTTCGTTAACCTGTCGGGGGGGGAACAAATGTGTGCCGCCTTAGCCGTGCGGCTGGCCTTGTTGAAAGTGTTGGCCGATATCGACATTGCCTTTTTTGACGAGCCGACGACCAATATGGATCGCCCGCGACGGGTGCAATTAGCAGAAGCGATCGCCAACATCCGCACGTTCCGCCAACTGTTTGTGATTAGCCACGACGATACCTTTGAAAGCGTGACCGAAAATGTCATTTTGGTCGAACGGGAAATCTAAAAGAAAACTGATTTTTTCCAAAAAACCCTGATCGGAGATCGCCCCCGGCACAATTGCAGGTTGACGACAACGCCCTCTTCCCCGATATTGGTTAACATTGCTCTGTTCCGCTGCTCACATCCTGGTAACGTAATTCAACAGTAGGAGAAACTTCAGCAGTTTCTTCGTTGTCCAGACTGGCTCCGCCTCCGCTCGACCGTGGAAGGTATGGCTAGTGTGGATACCGTTCCCGCTGGTGCTAGTGGTTTGTGAGGAGAGATTCAAGGTGAAACAGTTGATCAAGGGCGATCGCAGCAAAAAATCCCTACTATGGCTAACCGGGGGTGCCAACCTCGCCCTGGCCTTACTCCTGGGCCAAAAACCCGTCCTAGCCCAGACTACCCTCCCCACTGATTCAACCGTTATCACTTTTCAAACTAGCGGGTCTGCCCGTGCACCCGGTATTGGCGACTGGTATACAACTGCTACAAGTAACAGTACTGTTCGTCGTCATGAATTTTTCATTAACGTCACTGCCGAGGACTTAGCGGCTTCTAATGGGCAGCTAGTAATCACGGTCAACGACCCTGCTTCTTCCCCCGGATCGACGTTTGATGAAGTTAATCCCGCGACAAACGTGCCCGATCCGACCCGATTCCAACTCTTAGGGCCGGGGGGCGTAGTGCTGGATGATCGGCCAATCCCTTCTGGTGGATCTAATGCTCCCATTAATTTTCAACCAATTACGGCTCCAGGCGTTTATACCGTCACTAGCCAAACGGGAGACGGTACAGGTGTCGTCGCAACGAATGACGATGACAATGGATTTACAATTTCTGCGCCGATTTCCAATTTGCTGATTGGTCAAGTTCGAGGCACTTTTCAAAACCCACCGCCGCCCGGAGCGCGTGACGTTCGCTTCTTTTTCCTGGTCGGCCCGGGAACCGATAGTCTATTTCTTCGTAACTTTGATCTAGATGTTCCAGCGGATACTGCCTCTGTGTTTTACACCAGTCCAGGTGGTGTAACAAGTGATGGTACTGAAAGTGATCAGGCTGTTTGGAACAATGGCGGTAACTTGAATAATGGTGGTGACTTATTATCAGGATTGGCTCCTATTGGCGATGCAGGTGTTTGGACTTTGAGGTTAGATAACTTTGGTGCAGCATTCACCAATCAATCGTTGTTGCAGGTGAATATTGGATCAACACCAACGCCGCTTTCTGTCATTCCAATTTTTGATACGCCCCCGCAACGGGCTGGGAACGCTCAGATTACGCCGTCTCCAAATCCTCCCACGCCAGTCAACCAAGATCAGTGCAAGACGTTTACGGTCACGAACCTGTTCTTCGTGTCTGACATCATCAATTTGGAGCTGGATCCCAATAATCCAAATTTCACGAGCCAATTTCGGGATGTGAATGGGCAGAATCCGTTGACGGATACTGATGGCGATGGCCGACCCGATACCGGGATTTTGCAACCGAACGAATCTCGGACTTACACCCTGTGTGTGGCCCAAAATCCTAATGCTCCAGCCCAGTTGGATACGCAGATCGTGGGGATTTCCTTTTTGGATGTCAAGATTCGTCAACAGGCTGGCAACCCTCAGCCGCCGACACGACGGTTAGCCCCGGCTTCTTTTGTCTTCCCGGTTGGGGGTGCTGGTGCTGGAACTGGTTCTGCTGTGCCCAACTTTGTGTTGGTGAAGCGGATTACGAATGTGACGCGGAATGGGGCGGTGTTGCCCGGTGTAAACTTTGGCGCGGTGATTGATGATCCGGGGTCGGCGGATGATAATGCGGCGGGGTGGTCGCAGATTCCGTTGACGGGGGTGTTGGCGGTGCCTGAACGGAACCCGGTGCAGAGTGGCGATGAGGTGACCTATACGGTCTACTTCTTGTCAGGAGGCACGGCTCCGGCCTTTGATGTTAATATTTGCGACCTGATTCCGGGGAATACAACCTATGTGTTGGGGAGTTTGGAGTTGAGCCAGAACAATGTGGCTCCGGCGGCGGTGGGTGATTACTTTACGCCGTTGGCTCCGTTACCAGCGAATAATTCTTGCCCCATTCAGACCAATCCAAATGGGGCGACGGTGGTGCAGTTGGGTACGGTGTCAAATGTGGCCGGGAGCAATTTTGGGTTTATTCGCTTCCGGGTGCGGATTAATTAAACGTGTTGGCCATCGCCTTGTGTTTGGCTTGGCGTTGACTGTTGCTCCTGGCAAGCAGGACTCGCACCTTTTGGCCCTCACCGCAAACCCCTCTCCGACGGGGAGAGGGCCGTTGACTTTGGGGGGTTACCTGTAGGCGGTTTTAGTAGCCTGCGGCGGCGAGATCGAGGGTGCAACTATAGGTGATGCGTTCGATTTGGGTCTGCCAGGTGCCGTCGGGGTGGAGTTCTAGGAGGCGAAAGCCGGGGGCAATTTCATCGAGGGCAAAGGTGTCGCTGTTGGGTTTGAATTGGATGCAGGTGGAGGGGCTACCAAGATAATGGACGTGGTTGCGGGTATGGTGAAAGGGTTGGTGGATGTGGCCGAAGAGGACGAGTTTGACTTGGGGATGGCGATCGCAAACGGCGAGTAAATCGGCTGGATTGTGTAAACCGATGGTGTTCATCCAGGTTGCGCTGATGGGGAAGGGCGGATGGTGGAGGGCGATCGCGACGGAGTGGGCCTGTGTGTGTTGGAGTTCGCGATCAAGCCAGGTTAGGGTTTCGGGGGTGAGGGTGCCATGAACCTGCCCCGGCACAGAGGAATCGAGCAGGAGCAACTGCCAGCCCTGGTCGGTGAGGATGGACTTTTGGGCGGAAACGGGGGATTGGGTCAAGACCTGGGCCATGACATCGGGGCGATCGTGGTTGCCTGGTAGCCAATAAGCGGGAATGCCCAGGGGCGCGAGCACCTGATTTAACCGTTCGTAGGAGGCGGCGGAACCGTCTTGGGATAAGTCACCCGTGAGGAGAAGGAGATCGGGCTGGCGGTCGAGTCCGCGGATCCAGTCCAGCACCGTCTGGTACGAGTCGGCGGTGTTGACCCCCAATAAACATTCGTCGGCAGTCGCAAAGAGATGGGTATCGGTAACTTGGGCAACAAGCAGGGAGCGGGGTTCTGACATAGCGATCGCAGGCAAAGGGATACAAGTGTAGCAACGGTTGATCAAGCAGGCAGTTTAGCCCCAGGGCCAGCGGGCGCAGGCAAGTTTGCGATCGCCCGTTCTACAAGAGCAGCCTTGAGGTCTACCCAACCCTGGATTGGAGAGGCACCCTAACCCTCCAGACATTAAAATCTAGTGTATCTAATCATACCCGACCTATTGAGCCTCATGGGTTGACTCCCCTGAATGTACTGGGCCAGGTGGCCAGGTGGTCGCGTCTCTTGACGGAACAGTCTGCGATCGCGCCGGGAAATCGATAGACTATACAATGGGCTTAAGTTTCTGGTGCCTCCTGATCGGGCCATAGCCACAAACTCTTGGCCCAAGTCAACTCCCCCCGACCTGCCCATCCTGAGATTGTTTACACGGATCTAACTTATGTTTCAGGAATCTGTCATTGAGATCGATCGCGTGAATCACTACTTTGGCGCTGGGCGACTCCGCAAGCAAATCTTGTTTGACGTGACGAATACGATTCAACCCGGTGAGATTGTGATCATGATGGGGCCATCGGGGTCGGGTAAAACCACATTGTTGACGCTGATTGGAGCCTTGCGATCGACCCAAGCTGGCAGTATGCGGGTGCTGGGGCAAGAGTTGCGGAATGCCTCCCAGGCGCGGCTGACCAAACTCCGGCGCAATATTGGCTACATCTTTCAAGGGCACAACTTGCTCAATTCCCTCACCGCTCGGCAGAATGTGCAAATGGCGCTGGAATTGCATCAACTGGGTGGGGCAGAGAGTCGGCGGCGGGCCGAGGCGATGCTAGCCGCAGTCGGTTTATTAGATTGGGCCAACTACTATCCCCATGATCTATCCGGTGGGCAAAAACAACGGGTGGCGATCGCCCGCGCCCTGGCTAGTCATCCCAAAATCATCCTGGCCGACGAACCCACCTCAGCCCTCGATAAGCAATCAGGGCGAGACATCGTTAACATCATGCAAAAACTAGCCAAACAACAGGGATCAGCGATTTTGCTGGTTACCCACGACAACCGGATTCTCGATATCGCCGATCGCATTGTGTATATGGAAGATGGCCGCCTCTCAACGCTGGATGCAGCCCCCGTTTAACCTTGTGCTCTTGTTGCGTGGTTTTCCGCTTAAGAATTTACTTTAAAAAAATAAAGGTTCGGTAATCACTACCTCTGGCGCTTTCCCAGGGTCGATGCTTCACCTTCGTGCTTCTGGTAGAGGTTGCCCTTTCACACGGCGGCTCCTCCTTTAGTCATGCCAGATCTATCAGCCTTTTTAGGGAGCGATCGCCAGTCTCTGTTTGCGCTAATCTCTGTCCAGAGAGGTTCGTCTTTGCCGATGTAAATTAATGATAATAGCCCTGTCAGGTACGGTTTACCGTGCTTCTTTTGGCCCCCGCGCAGAAAGAATCTAGCTTATAATCTGCGACAACCGCATAGCACTTTTGCCACTACTGGTGAAGCGCAATTCGGCGTAGGTGCGGTCTACCTGCAATGCAGTCAATCGTGGAGGTTAACACGATGTCAAACAGCCCAGGGTTGTACATTCTACTCATCAGTGTTCACGGCTTGATAAGAGGAGACAATCTAGAGCTAGGCCGAGACGCGGACACGGGTGGGCAGACAAAATACGTGGTTGAGCTAGCCCGTGCCCTTGCCGAACATCCTCAGGTTGCGCGTGTTGATCTGGTTACCCGCCTAGTCAATGATCCCAAAGTCAGCCCAGATTATGCTCAACCCATTGAGCCGTTGTCTGATAAAGCCCAAATTGTGCGCCTAACGTGTGGGCCGCGTCGCTATCTCCGGAAAGAAGTCTTGTGGCCCCATTTGGATCAGTTTGCGGATGATTTATTACGCCATCTGCGTCAAGTTGGCCGACTCCCCGATGTTATCCACACCCATTATGCTGATGCTGGTTATGTGGGGTGCCGTGTTGCCGGGTGGTTGGGTGTGCCGCTTGTCCACACGGGGCACTCCTTAGGTCGGGTTAAGCAACAACGTTTGCTTGAGCAAGGAACGAAACCAGAAGCGATCGAAGATCATTTCCATATTGCCACCCGGATTGAGGCAGAAGAAACGACTTTAGCGAGTGCAGCATTGATTATTGCTAGTACTCACCAAGAAGTCACCCAACAGTACGGAATTTATGATCAGTACCAACCCAAACGGATGGTGGTGATCCCGCCAGGAGTAGTGCTAGAACGCTTCTACCCAATTTCAGCAGACTGGCAAGAACCAGCTATTTACGACGACCTCAAGCGATTTCTCAAGGATCCAGAAAAGCCAATTATCATGGCGTTGTCGCGTCCGGCTATGCGAAAAAACGTAGCGCGGTTGGTCAAAGCCTATGGTGAAGATCCAGAGTTGCGGCAATTGGCCAATTTGGTGTTGGTCTTGGGCAATCGAGATGATGTCACGGCGATGGAAGCTGGCCCCCGTCAGGTGATGGCGGAAATTTTCCAGTTGGTCGATCGCTACGACTTATACGGTCATGTGGCCTATCCCAAACACCATGCCGCTGATGACGTGCCGGAACTGTATCGCCTGCTGGCCAAAACCAAGGGGGTCTTTATTAACCCCGCGTTGACTGAACCCTTTGGGCTCACGCTGATCGAAGCGACGGCGTGCGGTGTGCCCATCATTGCCACCGCAGACGGGGGGCCACGGGATATTTTGGCCGCCTGTGACAACGGATTGTTGATTGACCCGTTGAACATTCAGGAGATGCAGAATGCTTTACGGACGGCCCTGGGCGATCGCGCCCAATGGCAAACCTGGTCAGACAACGGCCTGCGGAATGTGCGGCAGCATTTTTCCTGGTCAAGCCACGTCGAAACCTACTTAGAGCACGTCATGCAACTGCCCAAACGCCGGGTACAACCGTTGCTCAGTCCCTTGATCAAAGCCCCTGCCCCCGATCAACCGGGCTGGAATGTGCCCTATGCGAATCGGCTTCCTACAGCGGATCGCTTCCTCATTTGCGAAATCGACAACACGTTGCTGGGCGATCAAGATGCCTTGCAAACCTTGATCGAGCGCCTCAACCGCGATGGCAGTACGACAGGGGTTGGCATTGCCACGGGGCGCAGCCTGAACAGCGCCATGGAAATGTTAGAAGAATGGCGGTTCCCCCTGCCGGATGTGTTGATTACTGCCGCTGGCAGCGAGATTTACTATGGCCCCCAAGTTGTGCCCGACACCAATTGGCAACGGCACATCAGCTATCGCTGGCAAGCCAGAGCCATTCGGGAAGCTATGGCCGAACTGCCGGGGGTTGAGTTGCAACCGGATGATGCCCAAGGGCGCTATAAAGTGAGCTACTTCATTGATGAAGAAAAATCACTCAGCTTCCGCGAAATTATGCGTCATTTGCGGCGCAATCGGCTGCATGTCAAGGGCATTTATAGCCACGATATGTATCTCGACTTGTTGCCAATCCGGGCTTCAAAGGGCGATGCCCTGCGATATTGTGCGCTGAAATGGGGCTTGCCAATCAAGCGATTCCTGGTGGCTGGTGCGTCGGGGAACGACGAGTCGATGCTAGCTGGGAACACGCTGGGAGTTGTGGTCGGCAACCACAGCAAAGAGTTGGCCAAACTCAAGAGCTATCCACAAATCTACTTTGCTCAGGGTGAATATGCTTGGGGCATTTTGGAAGCGCTGGATCACTATGATTTCTTTGGTTCCCTGGCGCAGACTCGGCCCCAAACCGAAGACCAACCTCCTGCCGAAGGCCGATCCAAGTCGCCGGAAGTGGAGTTGGCAGAGCAGTTTACAGAGGTGGTGCAAGGCAGTGCCACTCTGGAGCATTCCCAACCTGAGGTTGAGGAGAGCGTGGCCCCGACTGGGCTTAGCCCAGAGCCCCCTGCGGCCAAGGTTTTGGTTAGCTAGATTCCCTAACTTCACGGCCTGAACTACTCCTGGTTTGAATACGCGATCGCCGACGGTAGCAGTGGGCGATCGCTATTTTTTGGAAGCCAACTGTAACGCTATTGCTCACCACAGCGATCGCTCGGTTCAGTCCTGGTCATGACCGGGTGCAAACGGCAATTTTTTAGTAGATGCATTGTGGATAAATCAGTAATTCTCCATGAGTTAGTTCGTTAGATCTAAAAGAAATTCTCTTGTAGTTTAGACTTACTAACAATATGGTGCCGCTGCCCATCTCACGTCAGTCTTAGATTGATGCATCTGAGGACAGTATTGGCGATCGCGGGACAACCTGAAAATAACCTGAAAGGAGCAGTGAGAAGGGCGATCGCCCATCGGTGGCGGGCTAAATATCGCTGACCTCATCCCCGACTAAGCCTTTGAACTGGCCAATGTCTGAATGTTGCTCCAGATAATCCAGCAAATTCAAAAAATCGGCTTTTGGGACACACTTACCGCCAACTCGGGTAAAAGCTAACTCTGGTTCCTCGCCGCTGTAAATGTGATAGCCCCAGTAAAAGAGTTGTTTGCTATTACGGATGGCCACCTCATCGGGATCAATGAACTGGAAGCGAGTTTCTTGTTCCGATAGTTTGGCAAAGTACTTTTTATATTGGTCTTTAATGATTTGGGCTTTCTGGGTTTCGTCATGAAAATAGTTGTTAATTAATACAAAAATATAGGCGGATTTGTTCACGCTGCGAATGGCTTTGACTGTGTTTTTAATGACATAGCCATTTTTATTTAAGCCCAATGGATTTAGCGTTGTGGGAATAATGCAATAGGAAAAATTTTTAATGATTTCAATGGGATTTTCTTCAAACACTGGGGAACAGTCACAAACGACCATTTTGACATCGGGTGGCGGTGGTTCCGTGTTCCACTCTTCAATGCTAAATACCCGGACTCGACTGCTCGGTTGATTACCATTTCTCGGTAAGTTGACTCCACCATTAAGTAGGGTGGTGAGATTGCGCTGGGGGTCGAGATCGATCAGTGCGACGTGATACCCAGATAGGGCGATCGCTCCGGCAAGATGGGCACTGACAGTGGTTTTACCAACTCCACCTTTACACGTAAACACACCGACATGAATAATTTCTCGCGGGACTTCGTGAACCTGCTTCGCATCAAATCGAATCCAACGAACGGTCTGATCTTTTATCACTGCGAGGCGAACTTTTTGGCTTTGAATTTCTGAAAAATAGGTTAATGAATTGCGACTAAATCCATTGGCGGAAACCATTAATCCACGAGTAAAACGGCGGGCAACAGGTAAATCAAAAAAGTTTAAAAATCGTTCAATCTGGGGAACTTTGACTGGCACTTTATGGTTTTTCACCTGAACCGCAATGAGTTCTTGGCCCCGCATTGCTTCGAAGTCGTAGCCCGTTGTGTTTGGCGGGGGCAACATGACCGACCAGCCAGCTTTTTCCAATTGTTTTGCTACAGTGACTTCTGCTTCCCGCAATCCATCGATTTCAGCCATATATCCCACTCCTCTTCCTGCCAATCCCGTGGCGATCGCCCGCTTGCCAGGAGCTACGACCTTCTGCCCTAACCCGCCCCATCCGTTTGTCACCTGTTAATTTTCTTGACTTGATTCGCCCAAAAACTGTTCTTTAGCAACAGTTTCTCGCTGGAATTGCAAGAATAAACGCTACAATTTGAAGCACCTTGTGCCAACAAGTTCAAACATTGTAACTGTGGTTTTTCATTCTTCTCGTTCAATTTCGCCCGTGCCGTCTTCTTCCTTGCCCCCGCAGCGGTGGCGCATTGCAAAGCCAAACCCAGAGTTAGCGCAGGCGATCGCGCTCCAGGCGGGGGTTTCACCCTTATTGGCCCAGGTGATGGTCAATCGGGCGTTGACCGAGTTTGAGCAGGTGCAGGTTTTTCTCAAGCCCGAAACTCAGGTGTTACCCTCGCCGCTGACCGAATTTGCAGACTTGCCCCTGAGTTTAGAACTGTTAATCAACGCGATTAATCAACGGCAGCGGATTGCGATTTGTGGCGATTACGATGCCGATGGTATGACAAGTACGGCCTTGTTGCTGCGGGCCTTGCGATCGCTGGGTGCCCTGGTGGATTATGCCATTCCCAGCCGGATGAGCGAGGGCTATGGCATTAATCAGCGCATCATTGAAGAGTTTTACGAGGAAGGCGTACGGCTTATTTTGACCGTGGATAACGGGATTGCCGCCCATGCCCCGATCGCCCGTGCCCGTGAACTGGGGCTGGCTGTCATCATTACCGATCACCACGATTTGCCGCCAGAATTGCCCCCCGCTAATGGGATTTTGAATCCAAAGCAATTGCCAGAACACTCTCCCTACAGGGGGTTGGCTGGGGTCGGGGTGGCCTACGTGCTGGCGCAGGCCCTGGCCGAAAGTTTGGGAAATCCGGCAGATTTGGGTAACTCCCTGCTGGAATTGTTTACTTTGGGCACGATCGCGGATTTGGCCCCGTTGACTGGGGTGAATCGGCGGTGGGTGCAAGAGGGCTTGCGGCATTTGCCGACCTCGCGGATGGCAGGGGTGCAGGCGTTGGTGCAGGTGACGGGGTTAGGCGGCGAAAAAAACTTGAAACCGGAGGCGATTGGGTTTCGGTTGGGGCCGCGCATTAATGCGGTGGGGCGACTGGCGGATCCGGTCATTGTGATTGAGCTGTTGACCACCGATGATCCTGCTGTGGCCTACGAACGCGCCTTGCAGTGCGAGCAAATTAATTTACAACGCCAAAATTTGTGTGCTGAGATTGAGCAGGAGGCGATCGCCCTGTGTGAAGCGGGGGCGTTGGATGTGGTGGGCGATCGCGTTTTGGTGCTGGTGCAACAGGGCTGGCATCATGGGGTGATCGGGATTGTGGCCTCGCGGTTGGTCGAGCGCTATGGCGTGCCTGTGTTTATCGGCACTTATGAAGACGAAGCGGGCACGGTGATTCGCGGTTCAGCCCGGAGTATTCCCGAATTTCATGTGTTTGATGCTCTGGAATATTGCAAAGATGTGCTGGAAAAACATGGTGGCCACCAGGCGGCTGGCGGTTTTTCTTTGAAAGCGGAGAATCTGGCCGCATTGCGATCGCGGTTACGCGAGTTTGCCCATCAAAGCCTGGAGTTGGAACACCTCAAACCCCTGGTCAAAATCGATGTCCAAGCCCAACTGGCGGATTTAGACTTTGGCTTGTTGAATGAACTGGATATTCTCCAGCCCTGCGGCATTCAAAATGATCAGCCTGTCTTTTGGTCGGCCAATGTCCGCCTTCACGATCAAAAATTGGTGGGCAAAGGGCATCTCAAGTTCACCGTGACAGATGACAGCGGGGCGAATGGTGGGGGCCGCAAATTGGCGGCGATCGCGTGGCGGTGGGGCGATTACTATCCCCTGCCTGAGCGGGTGGATATTGCCTACACCCTCGGTACTAATGCGTGGAATGGTGAAGAGGTGCTGCAACTGAGCATTGCAGGGGTGCGATCGTCGAGTGTGCTTGAGCAGCGGGCCAGTTTTGTCTATCACGATCGCACTTATTTGTGTCGGGTGGTGGACTTGCCTCAGGGCAAAGAACTGCGCATCCGGAATGATCAAGGCAAAGTGTTATCGGTGCAGCAAGGGCAACGCCTCGGCATTCTGACTAAAAGTGCCACAGAACAGGAAGAAGTGAATGTGTGTCAGTCTCCCTATTTTGACCTTATTAAAGCGGCCAAAGTCGCCTTACAACTGGAATAAGCGCTATGCTGAGGCAACGGTGGTTAGGTCGGACGTTCACGGGGCAAATGGTGCGATCGCTCTTGTTTTTGTACTTGCTGTTGAATGGGTTTGCGTTTTTTGCGGCGGAACGCTTTATCTTTCGGCCTCCGGCAGCAAGCTATCAAGATACGAATGAGATTCTCAAACTCAGGACGGCTGATGGGGCAATGATTTCAGCCGTATATCTGCCGCAACCCACTGCCACCTTCACGCTTATCTACAGTCATGGCAATGGTGAGGATTTAGGGCGTGTGCGATCGCGCCTTGAACGACTCCGAGCTTTGGGCTTTGCCGTATTTGCCTATGACTATCGGGGCTACGGCACGAGTGACGGATTTCCAGCAGAACGCTTTGTGTATCAAGATATCAACGCCGCCTACGAATATGTCACGCATACCTTGCAAGTTACGCCTAGTCGTGTTGTATTGTATGGTCGGTCAGTGGGGAGTGGCCCCAGCGTTGACTTGGCTAGTCGCAAACCAGTCAGCGGTGTAATTTTAGAAAGTCCGTTTACGAGTACTTTTCGAGTGATTACTCAGATTCCGATATTACCCTGGGATCGATTTAATAATTTAGCTAAATTAAAGTCTTTGACCTGTCCCGCCCTGATTATGCATGGTACTCGCGATCGCATCATTCCCTATTACCACAGCCAGGTTTTATATACCCGGTTGCAGACTCCCAAAACCTTCTTAACGGTAGAGGGCGCAGACCACAATGATTTACTGGAAGTCGCGGGCGATCGCTATAACCAGGCGATTCAAACCTTTCAACGGGAACTTAGTCAGTATCAATCTCAAGCAGTTTCTGCCGACCCGTCCCCCCTGCTTTGATCCGAATTGCCCCCTTGGCTACCCCAAAATGCTTGGCCAAAAGTTGAATCAGTTCAGCATTGGCTTTGCCATCCACCGGCGACGAGTGCAGCCGTGCCGTGAAAGAACCATCTGCCTCCAGTTGTAAACGCTGGAGCTTGGCATTGGGTTTGACCTTGACTTGAATAATTTTCATCGCTGAACTGATGACAATGGCAACCGACAGGCCGTAAAACTGTGAACTGTCCGATGGAAGTTCTACTTTGCTTCGACTCGACTCACGAACAGCCCAGAGCGGACTCGCAGGCGCGATCGCCAAACCTCACCAAAATTTTGGCCAAACCACCGTAGTGAGCGTCGCCCCAATTTCTTAAAATAGGCTTAGTGCGGTCTTGAGCTATTTTTAACAAACCCGCGCCAGAGACTCAGGTACCCTAGCAAAGGCACCGTAGAAGCTCATCCCGACCTCTCGCAAAAGGCAACCCCCAGATCCATGACCACCTTGTTTGATTATCTCGTGAAAGGTGGCCCAGTGATGATTCCCATCGTTGGGCTATCGGTGATCACCCTGGCGTGTACGCTGGATCGAGCCGTCTTTTGGTTTCGGTTGTTGCAGCGGGAAGATCGCATCGTGAATGCGGTTTTGAATGCCGCACGGACGGATTTACACCAGGCCGCGACGATCGCCCAAGAAGCCCAAGATCTGGCCATCGGTCGGTTTTTGTTGGCCCCCCTCAAGCTCAACCAACCCACACCTGAAACCTTTCACTTGGCGTTGGAAGCAGTGGCCGATCAGGAATTTGCCCGAATGCGCCGGGGCGATCGCCTGTTAGAAAGTGTGGTGGGACTGGCCCCATTGCTAGGGTTGCTGGGTACTGTCACCGGGTTGATTGTGACGTTTAATAACCTGAATATCGGCGGCGGGCAAAGTGCGGATACCAGCAAAGCGGCGGCGGGGATTGGGGAAGCCCTGATCACCACGGCAGGGGGCATGATTGTCGCCATTTTGGCCCTGGCTGTTTTTCGGGTGTTGGTCTCGCTGCAAGCACGGCAAATGGATTATTTCTCCCAAGTGGGCAGCGAACTAGAGCTGATCTACCGTCAGGTGTGGTACGAGCCGATGTTTCAGCGGGCAGTGTTGCCAAACGAGCTGGCCCCCGCCCCGCCCAGTGAAACCCATTACCGAGGTTGACGATGCCATTGCGATCGCGCCGTACTGCCGCCCGAATGCCCGAAATTGACATGATTCCGATGTTGGGGGTCATGTTAGTGGTGTTGGCCTTCTTTGTGCTGATTACCACCACGCTCAACAGCCAGCAAACCCCGAACCTGAGTTTGCCAACGGCCCAAACGGGAACCGGCACTGTGGCGGCGGCACAGCCGCTGATCGTGACGCTGAATCAACAGGAAAGCCTGACCCTGGCGGATAAACCTGTCACCTTGGCAGAATTATCGGCTGCCTTGCTGGCCTTTTTCGAGGCGAACCCCAAGGGCACCGTCGTTTTAAAAGCCGATCGCCAACTGCCTTACCAAAAAGTGTTGCCCATACTGGAAACCCTGAAGGCCATTGGGGGCGATCGCGTTTCCTTAGCTATCTCCTCCCCTTAGCTTTCCCTATTTCCCTCCCTTTTCCCGGCCCATGCGCTTCCACACTAAACGCCAGTCCCAAATGCCCGTGGTCAACCTCGTCCCCATGATGGATGTGATCATGACCATATTGACGTTTTTTATCATCGTCTCTATGAGTTTGAGTCGGTTGCAAGCGGTGGATACGGTAGTGCCCCCCGCAAATTCTGGCGCAGCCCAGACGGATCTGCCCGACCCACTGCTAGTTGTGATGAATCCGCAACAGCAATTTTTAATCAACAACACCGTCATCAGCGATGCCGCTGTGCAGCAACAACTCCTCGTTTACCTCAAACAAAATCCCCAAGGGGCTGCCATCTTTTTGCCTGCCCCAGAAATTCCCTATGAGGTTGTGGTGCAAACCCTGGGAGAATTGCAGGCTGTCGCGGGTGAGCGGATTGCCCTGGGGGTGGAATAAACGGGGCAACCACAGGCCCAAACTGCCCCCCCGGCAGCAGGGCGATCGCGCTTTGTGGATTGTGTCTTTCCACACTCAACCCCGTCGAGGTCAAAAAAAATCTGTAAACTTAAGTAACGTTAAAACAGTATCGGTTGAAATGGCAAAGCACACTCAAGCCCACCTAACACGCTCGGTGCAAAAAAATGCGTCCGACGCCTGGAAAGAAATGACCCGCCGCCAGATGGAATACTACATGGGAGCCAAGCTCATTGAAATTGGGATTGAACCCAAAAGCGCCATCTACCGTTGGTCAAGCGAGATTAAAGGCAACAACGAAGCCATTACCTGTAGTGCCTATTGGGGTGACTCTAAGGAGTCGCTGCTGGCACAAGAAGCCGCCCAACCAAATTCCAACGCCTAGTCTGCATTATTCATGACGATTAGATAAACGCTTCAAACCCCGTGCCCATAAGCAATACCAGGATTACGCAGAAAAACAGTCTGTCTTTCTGATGGTAGGGGCACTGCTTGCGGGTGCCCTGTCCGGTGAGGGTAAAACCCTACCCCGACAAGTCGCTGGGGGTGAATGATCCAGGCTAGGCCAGAGGGGAGAAGCGGTCACTCTGGTTTAAGTGGGGGTGTGGCAAGATAGGGGGGTGTTGTTTTCAGGAGATGGGTGGGCATGATCACGTTAGTGCTCCAGCTCGTCCCCCACTGCCTTGTTCCTCTTTAGGAAAATCACCGACTGACAGCCCCAACCTTTTGCCGTCTCTCGCGATCGCTCCACTCCGCACACTCCATCATGCCCTATCAAGACCAACTGACCCCGCCCCAGACGTTGACCTTCTCGGCGGATACCCACGTTGACCTTGCTCAACCCCAGTTCAATGCCTACCAACTCTGGAACATGAATGTTGGCTTCTTGGGCATCCAATTTGGCTGGGCCTTGCAGATGGCCAATATGAGTGCCATTTTTGAATACCTGGGTGCCGATGCACACCAGATCCCGCTGTTGTGGATCGCGGCCCCCCTGACGGGCCTGCTCATCCAGCCCATCATTGGTAACCTAAGCGACTATACCTGGGGGCCATTGGGGCGACGACGGCCCTACTTTCTGGTGGGCGCAATTTTTGCATCCCTGGCGCTGGTGTTTATGCCTGCTTCCAGCGCGCTGTGGATGGCGGCGGGCCTGCTCTGGGTGCTGGATAGTTTTTCCAATATCAGCATGGTGCCGTTCCGGGCTTTTGTGGGAGATTTGTTGCCCAAGGAACAGCGCACCTGGGGCTTTGCGATGCAGAGTTTAATGATTGGTATTGGCTCGGTTTCGGCCTCGGCGTTGCCCTGGATTTTGCGCCACGTCCTGGCGATCGATGCCACCACCAGTCCCGATCGCCCCATTCCCTTTACCGTCGAGTTATCGTTTTATATCGGTGCGGCCATGTTTTTGGGCACAGTGGTTTGGACGGTGATCACCACGCCAGAGCCACCCCCGGCCAACCTGGATGATTTTGCCCAACTTCAGGATGACCGGGGCGGGTTATGGGGCAGTTGCCGCGAAATTGGGCGATCGCTGCAAGCTATGCCCACTACCATGCGCCAACTCGCCTGGGTACAGTTTTTTACCTGGATCGGCGTCTTTTGCTTCTTCCTCTACTTTCCCACCGCCGTCGCCTGGAACATCTTTGGTGCCACCAGCCAAGAGTCTGAACTGTACACCAACGGCATTGAATGGGCCGGCATCTGTTTCGCGGTTTATAACGGAGCCTGTGTTGTCTGCTCCGTGTTTTTATCCCGTTTGGCCCAGCGCTGGGGGCGTCAACGGCTACATGGTTTGTGTTTGGGCTGCGGGGGCCTGGGGTTGGTCTCGTTGCTAGTCATCCACAATCAATATCTATTGCTCTTGGCCATGCTGGCGGTGGGAATTGCCTGGGCCAGTATTCTGTCCCTGCCCTATGCCATGTTAGTCGGGGCGATTCCGGCGGAACGTCAAGGCGTTTATATGGGGATTTTTAACCTATTCATTGTGGTGCCCCAAATCTTGGTGTCCTTGAGCTTTGGGTGGGTCATGCAGTATTGGCTGGGGGGCGATCGCCTCTTAGCTGTTGTGCTAGGGGGGTGTTTCTTCTTTGTCGCCGCCTTTTTGACCCAATTTATCCAGCTTGCACCCTTGCCCGATCGCCCCACTCCCGAGGCACTCTCCGTCTCCCCGCCGCCCAAAGTTCCCCCCACGGCCTTATGACCCCCGGCCCCTTAGCGATTAAGATAAACCCATAGTCTTGATCCCCAACCCAACTGCGAGCGCTCATGGTCAATCAGGTGCTGGAGCAACGCCTTGGTTTTGCGGCCTGGAAACTGGGCCGATTGACGCAGCTATTGCTACTGGCTGTTTCCGTGCTGGTGTACAGCGTCATGTCCATCACAGCCGCCAACTCTCTGTTCGTCAGCCATGTTGGAGCCGCGAACTTGCCGATCGCCTTTATTTGGATCGGCCTCTTCTCCATGCCAGCCTATGCCGTCTTTTCGAATGTGGTCGATCGCTACAGTCGGCCTCAACTATTTCGGGCAGCGCTCTTCATCCAAATCGTCATTATCCTGGGTTTGCGGCTATTGCTTGCTGTCGATACGCCCTACGCCTACTACGTCGTTTTGATTGTTTGTTTTTTTCAATGGGATTTTCATAACAACATCCTGTACGCCAGCTTGCTGACCGATTACCTAACCACCTTGGAATACAAACGGGCCGCACCCTACATTGGTATCGCCCAAGCTGGGGGGGTATTGCTGGGGGGCTGCATTACGGCGGTGTGTTCACAATTTTTGAGTACCCCGAATTTGCTCGTCTGTGTGCCCCTGGTCTTTGGCCTGGTCATCGCCCAATTGGTTTACCTGGAAGCGACCCAACAACGCCTCGATACGGTCAAGCCCCCGGAGCATGTTGGGATCTTCGAAGCACTCCAGTCTTTTCCTGAATTGGTCAAACGCTATCCCCTGGTTTTGTTATTGGCGGCGAGTAGTTTCTTGTTGGTCATTATTTACCTGTCCTCGGAGTTTCTGTGGTTTAGTATTTATGCCCGCTATTTCACCGATGAGACCTTGACAGGTTTCTTAGGCTTTATGCGAATGTCGGTGAGTATTTTGCAAGTCCTGGTGTTGTATTGCTTTACTCGTCCGCTGTTGCATTGGTTAGGCGTAGCCCGGATGAATATTGTGTATCCGCTGACGACCCTTGCTAGTTTTATCGGAGTCGTGTTGCATGTGAATTTGGGCACTGCGATCGCCCTCCAGTTAAATGGTGATTCGCTCTACAAAAGCATCAACTTACCAACCCATCAATTGAATTACAACGCTATTCCACGGGAGTTTCTGGGCCGAGTTCGTACTTTAAGTGATGGTTTAATTTATGCCGTTGGTTTGACCTTGGCTGGTCTTGTGCTGCTGGTAGAGCGATCTTTTTTGAACTTGACCCAAATTGCCTATTTCGCGATCGCGCTGACGGTCTTGTTTCTGCTGATTCGGCTGCCGATGGGCAAATTCTACACCACTGGCTTAGAAGCCATGATCCGTGCCGATACAATTGATTTAGATGACTTTGATCCCGATCAGGTGCAGTTGCCGCTTCAATCAACGACCCTCATTTGTGATTTCTTGCGCGATGGCGATCGCTACACTCAAATTCGGGGCCTGGAACTGGCGACGAGCTTAGGCCATCCGGGGCAATTTTTGACCGCTGTGCAACCCTTGCTGGCCACGCCCTATCCCGATGTGCGACGAGCTGTGGTGCGGTTGTTTAGCACGCAAGCCGAACCGGAAACCCTGCAATTTTTTCATGGTTTGTTGCAGGTCAACACTGCCCCCTTGCCAGCGATCGCCCTGGAAATTTTGATCATCAATCGGTATCCCTTCACCCCATCGGAATTGCAGACCTTGCGTGGCCATTCCCAGGCCGAAATTCGCGCCCTGGCTCACGTTGCTGCCATTCAACTGGCTCTGGTCGAGTCGCCGCAGCTTGGGGTTGTGTGCCCTCCCATTGGGCAAATTCAAACCGATGAAACTGCCGCTGCTGCAATTGTGAATGTCATTGCGACCAGTCGCGATCGCGCCTTGCTGCCGCTGTTAATCTGGCTGTTGCCCCAGGGCAGTGCAACCCTCAAACAAGAGGTGCTGACGGCCCTGACCACCCTGGCCCAACCTGGCGATCGCGCCCTGGCCGAAGTCGCGATCGGGGAACTGCACCATCCTGAACCAATGGTACGGGCAAAAGCCTTTGAGGTGCTCGGCCATGTGCATTGGGACGAAACCCTGGATCCGGTAGCAACGGGCTTGCATGATGCCGATCCACGGGTACGCCAAACCGCAGCTACGGCGCTGATTGCTTTTGGGCAGGCCGGATTGCTCGTCGCCCAGGCCCACTTGAATTCGCCCCAACCCGAAACCGTGGAAGCCGCGATCGCCGCCATTGGTCAGGTACGCACCAACTACGCCAGTAATCTTTTGTTTAATCACCTGCTGCCCGATTTCCAAACCGTGAACCAAACCCGCAAATGGCAGCAACAAATTCCGCAACAGGATCCCCGTTGGCAACCGTTGCGGTGGGCGATCGCCGATTATCATCAGCGGGTGATTCAAAAAGTCCTGTACGTGTTGTCTTGTATGGGGCATTCCCGCACGGTCAACACCGTGAACCGCATTCTCTACACCACCGACCAACAGGATTTGGCCAATGCCGTTGAAGTGCTCGCGTCCCTGAGCGATCGCCGCTTTGTGTTGCCTCTCATGCCCGTGCTGGAACAGTTGGCCACCCGCAGTGATGCCGCCACCCGCCCCGAAGCCGATGCCCACTGGTTGCGCACCAAAGGCTACAAACTCCTCCTAGAAACCCTGACCATTCAAGACCGCTGGATTCAAATTGGGGCATTGGCGGCGCTGGCCTCCATCCCAACGGCCTTGCTCCATGACCCAGATCCCGTTGTGCAACGCTTTGTGCAACAGATTTTTCCAGCGAATGATCCCTCCACATCTCCTACGACTGCGTGTATGAACCGTTTGCTACTCCTCAAACAGGTTGCGTTATTCAAAAATTTATCCCTGGATCAATTGCTGCTGATTGATCAAGCGATCGAACAAGAAACCGTCTTAGC
The DNA here is from genome assembly GCA_964475335.1 of uncultured bacterium. Classification (GTDB taxonomy): domain Bacteria; phylum Cyanobacteriota; class Cyanobacteriia; order Leptolyngbyales; family Leptolyngbyaceae; genus CAYYWG01. Next base: position 169,106 of record CAYYWG010000001.1, on the reverse strand, counting down.
CGGGACAATAATTTTTGCTGAAGGTAGTTGGTGTACTCATTTCTATATCATTGCTGATGGCTGTGTTCGTATTGTGAAAACGCTGGATGGTCAACAACGAGAACTTAAACAATTGACTGTGGGCCACCACTTTGGAGAAATCGCATTATTCGATGACGCACCCCATTGGGATGGCGCGATCGCTCTACAGGATACAACCTTACTCAAATTGGATAAAAATCGCTTTCTCAACTTGATTACTCAGCGGCCCCATATCATGCTAGAAATTTGCCGGTTTTTGAGCCAACGAGTCCGAGAAACCGATCATTATCATTCGACCGTGCAGCTTACTTCGCCGTTACCCGAAGAGTAGAGTCAGCCCTAAACTAGCCCAGGGCTAAAACATTAAATAGGGTCATCATGGCTAGTAATAGGAAACTAATAAACACTGTCCCCACCCAATCAGTTTTCAGCGATCGCGGACGATAGGCTGGCCGTAACCAAAATCCAATCAACCGGACAATTGTTGGCATCACAAGCCACGTTAGGATGGATGAGGTTAGGAGGTTATTGGCTAAAAGGGCTGTTGGACGCGGCCAGTTTGCCATGAATCCTAACCGCTGCACAATTGCGCCCTGAATCATCAAGGTTGGATACAGTCCCAACACAACAGATAAGACCTGTTTCCACGGGGGCGGCCCCAGTCCTGTATGCTCCACATTGCCTGCCTGAGGCGAAAACCAGCCATCTAACCCTGTTGTAAAAGACTTAAAGCGATAGGCTTGAAAAATAGTTTGTCCTTGCTCAAATAGCTGCTGGCGATCGCTTGACCTTAACCAATGATTGAGTTGTTCCGGCGAATTGAAATGAATAATTGAGTACCATTTGATGACTCCATTTTCACATTTTAGGGGTGGCCCTAAATCAGAACGCACAAAACCCGTTTGTTTTTTCAGCATCTGTACTAATTGTTTGTGCCAGGATCGAAATTTTTGGGTTTGTTGCTTGGAGACAATATGTTCAACAACGACACTAGAATAGAACAGATGGTATTCTAGCGGCTCAGATTCAATATTGGTCATGGATTCGAGAGTTTGTAGGAATAAAAACTAGAGTGTTGGCTTTATTGTTAATCAAAACTAGGCAAATAAAAACTTATTTTATTGAAGGAAAATAGGCTTCTAAGACGTAATGCTAGAGTTGATCTTATGGTATTTAACTCGGTTAGAACCTGTTGCTTGAGCTGGATTTGAAAGGCTAAATTTTGGTCAAAAAGCAAGATTGGGAAGTCATTCATTCCGTCTGGGTGAATTTAAGCGGGAATAACTGTCTGGGCCGCTGGATCAATGGCGATCGCACCATGACTTTGGATTTAGCCCGTGTACCATCGTTGGGTTTCAAGTATTTATAGCAAGTTTACTTTCGCCCAAATGTTGAATGGGATTCATTCTCAAAGATTGACACGCCTGTTCAGCCAACGTGGCTGAGGCGTTTTGCTATCGGTGGTTGGTAGCGCGGACTGACAAAGGGCCAAAAGTGCTTCTACCACCACTTCTTGCCAAGCTGGAACATTTTGAGTTCAAGGGAGAATATCTATCTTAGGGAAGAATTATGGGCGATCGCAAGTGGTTGCGTTGTCGTTATGCACAAATTGGATCTAAAATAGTATCGTTAAGCACAAAACGAAGATTCGAACATACACCTCAATTCCGTCACGGAATCCCACACCAATAGTTGTGTATGGTGACAGGTTTAATTGTGTTTCCTACAACAAAGGCAATTGCCGCTGTCAATCAAGGAGAGTCACAATGACATCGTTTCATCATCACTCGAGCACTGATGCCCAATGGCAAATCTATCAACGCTTAGAACTGATTCCGATCGCAGTTGAGCGATCGCCCCAACATTGGTCAGTGCTAGCTCAAGTTTGGAACCGAGCCACAGGATTTGTGGCAGAAAAGCGCTCGAAGACCCTGGGTGCAAAGTATCTAGAGCGTTGTATGGCGCTTCCAGTGGAGGCGCGGCCCACGGCGATCGCGGCTGAGATTGTTACCCCATCTTTGATGTCGCCGACATCTTGGTTGTTCGATGGCAATTTTGACGGCGTTACTCGCCCTGCGCCTAAATTTGAACCCAGTCGCCGAGTGGATGCGTGGTGGCTTTTGGGCTAAGGCCACTTGTTCAACTGGTGGACGCTCCAGCCAGTCTGGGATTGGAACGGTAGGCTGGAGCGCGATCGCCGCTGCTATCTACTTATCGCTTGGCGAGTCTTAATATGGGCGGTTTGGCTGTTCTGTGGGGGCACATCTAGCCCGATTGCCACTGGGGCGATCGCTTTGTATTGGGCGATCGCTTAGTTTTGTTGATATACCCGAAAGCGGGCCATTCCCCCGGCCCAAGTGCTTTCATCGACGGCGGTTGGCTTGAGCAACTGCGCTTGTTCGGGGGTGCGATATTAGTTCCAATTATGCCTGGATGAACCGTTAAACGGAAGCGATATGCTGTTATCTACACCCTTATCGGCACCCGGATTGGACGGTTACGGTTTATGGCATTGCTCTATCACATTACAGCGCGATCGCAGTGGACTCAAGCCCAGCAAGCAGGAACGTATCAAGCCGCAAGTTTAGCAACAGAAGGCTTTATCCATTGTTCAACAATTTCGCAAGTCGTGCGGGTTGCTAATTTGTTTTACCAGGGACAAACGGATCTGGTGTTGCTGTGTATTGCCCCCGCCAAAGTCCAGGCCCCGCTCCGGTACGACCCGATTGAAACGGGAGAAGCTTTTCCTCATATTTATGGGCCGCTTAACCTGGATTCGGTGGTGCAAGTGCTCGATTTTGATGCCACGAGCGACGGTACTTTTACCTTACCCTCGGTGCTGGCACCAGAGGCTTAAGTTGGCCCTAGGATAGGGCATTGCCCAAGGTTGTACCCCGTTCTCCAAACGGGCGCGATCGCGCGTCCTGGTTTGAGCCCTTTGGCCTGGGGCAAGGTCGCCTGCTACACCACCAACTAAAATTCGATTGAAGCCAGCAACACTCAGGACGGTCAAGACGAGTGTCGCACCAAGCGAGGATTTCCAGGGGCAACGGATTGGTGGATCGGAATTTGAATGCAAAAGGTGGTGCCGACACCAGGAGTAGAGTTACACACTAAGGAGCCTTGATGTTTTTCCACAATAATTTGGTAGCTAATAGATAATCCCAAACCCGTCCCTTGCCCCACAGGCTTGGTGGTGAAGAAAGGATCAAACAGGCGCGATCGCGCTGCTTCTGGAATGCCTATGCCATTATCCTCAATTGCAATCTGGACGGTGTGGGCATCAAGATATTGAGTTGAAATAGTGATTTTGGGGTTAAACCCGGAAGCTGAATCAATTTTTTTGAGATCGCTTTCCTCCGGTGCTAAACCGATCTTTTCCTCTAATGCATCGATCGCATTACTAAGTAAATTCATGAAAACTTGGTTCAACTGTCCGGCATAGCACTCAATGAGAGGTAACTTACCATAGTGGGTTAAAACATCGATCCCTGGTTGAATAGAATTCCCTTTTAGCCGATGTTGCAAGATGAGGAGAGTACTGTCTAAACCTTCATGAATATCAACTGCTTTCATTTCTGATTCATCAAGGCGTGAGAAATTACGCAATGACAAAACAATTTGCCGAATTCGCTCAGTTCCCAGTTGCATCGATCGCACAACTTTAGGTAAATCTTCGCGCAAGAAAGCCAAGTCAATTTCATCCATGTAACTCCTAATCCCAAATTCGGAACAGGGATGATACACTTGATACCGATCAATGAGTTCAAGTAACTGATCAGCATATTGCTGGACATGGTTCAAATTGCCATAGATGAAGTTGACTGGGTTATTAATTTCGTGGGCGACGCCTGCCACTAATTGACCTAGACTGGACATTTTTTCCGCTTGAATCAATTGATTTTGGGCCGCTTGAAAGTTCTCTAAAGCTAGTTCAGCCGCTAGTTTGGCCTCTTTAAGCTGGATCTCGGCCTGCTTATAGGCGGTGATATCTTCGTAAGAACTGAGTAACCCGACGATTTGATCATCCTCATTTTGGAGGGGCAGGGTATTGACTCGAATCCATTTTCCCTGACCGTTGGGCGCAGTGTGATATTCATCAACATTGTGTTTGAGAATGCCTGTTTTTAACACCGATTGATTGTCTAATTGACAGATGACGGCGCGATCGCCCCACCGCATAGCCGCGTCATCTTTCCCAATCACTTCTGCGGATGATTCAAAGCCTGCATCCTGAGCAAATAAACGATTACAGCCTAAATATTTGCCCTCACAATCTTGCCAAAAAATCCGCTGAGGAAAAGTCTCAATCACAAGTTGCAACATTTTTTGGGATTGTTGTAAAGCAAGTTCTACGGCTTGTCGCTCACAAATTTCGGCCTCAAGTTTTTGATTGGCTGTCAAAATATCTTTGGGGCTGGGAATGGCTAGAATTTGTGGGATTAGGTTGACTAAAACAACCGCCGTACTGATTGAAATTGCTGCGGTAAATGACTTCAACAGACTTGATAGCCAATAGGTCGGATGCCACAAAGTCCAGACATCCATTAAATGGCCACTGCCACAAGCAACGATGAAGCCACCAAACAGACAAAAAACCCAATCAAAGGGAATATCACCCCGTTTTTTGACGATGTAAAGTAACTGGATGGGAATGGAATAATAAGCCAGAAAAATCACACAATCTGAGATGACATTCAGCCAAACTAAACTTGGTTTCCAAAGATAACAGTGCCCGTGGGGAACAAACGACTCAGACAAAAGGGTATGGAGCAGTTCATTCATAGTTAGTGCTGCATTCAATGGAAGAACAAGGATTTTAGTACAGAATTAGAGGGGCACACCTGAAGATTGAAACTGGCGCTGGGGTGTTTCAACGAAATGCATAAATTGAGTCGCTAGACGCTAACTCTCTGGGAGTTTACCTGTGCGGTTCGTCTAGTGACTGGATGCATTCAGCGAGCGCTGGGGGGTTGTCAGGTTTGCAGGGGTTTGATATGGGAATCTGGTGTCCTGCGGAATGGATGACAACGAGATAAATTGAGAGGAAGGGTGGGTTTGCTAACTGCCTCGCTAGGGGAACGTTTGGGAATAAGGGTGGTGGCTGACACTGGATGACAACAGGGAAGCAGTCGAAACTTGGGGCGATCGCTCAGGTGCATCAGTGCGATCGCGCTAAATACCGGGGATAGAAATCCTTAGGTTATGAAATCCATAACCTTAACGTGAAGCTTGTTATGAAAAAAACAAAACTTCACTTAAGTATTCCCTAAAATGAGGCCGAATCAGCATTTAATCTTAAAAAAATTCAGTTATTTTACGGGGCGCAATATCCTTCCGTGATCGTAGTGTGCGTGGTTGGTTGATCGATGGGTCGGCTGGTGGGGGCGATTACGTTAGCAACTGGGGGCGGGTAACTGGCCTCAACGGGATACAGAGGTGACTTGGTAAAGGTAGAAGTTTTCGTCGGCGACGATCGCGCCCTCGCGGGTACCCAGGGCTTCGACGGTGCCGTTGAGTTGAGCGATCGTCAGGGGCGGGAGGGGATAGTTGAACACCAGGATGGCGGGGCTGGTTTGGGCTTGGAGCCAGCGGTTGAGCCGGGGAAGGATGACGGGGAAGGGCTGGTCGGCGCGTTGGTTATTCCAAATGAGATAGGTGCCGATGCGATCGCTGGCGGGATAGTACACTGGGCGATCCAAATAGCCAGCGAGGGTGAGGGCGGCCCAATCTCTGTCTCCTGCGAGGGGCAGTGCAGCCAGCGATCGCTGCTGGAGCAGGTGGGCAGCGGCCTGGGCCTGGGAAAACGGGTGTTGCCAATCGAGGCTGTAGGCGGTGATGCCCGCAAGCAGTTGGAGGATGAGCAGCCCGGTGAAAACTTGGCACTGCCGTTGATTGAGGAATTGCCCGAGGCGGGCAAAGGGCGATCGCGCGCGGGGGCGGGGCGAAACCGGGAAGACCGACCGCAGCCAAAGCGCCATGATCAGCAGAATGAAGGCATAGCCCCAATGGCGAACGCCGCCGCCATGCTTGAAGTAGGCCACGCCGAGAATGGCGAGGGTGCCGCTGCCGTATAGCCAGAGGGTTAGCGGTTGTTGCCAGAGCAGGGCGATCGCCCCCAGGGCCAGCACTAGCGACAGGAGGGCCGCATCCCCTTCGCTGACAAAGTTGGTGTTCCAAAAGTGGAGGGAAAACCAGGGGAGCGGGGCATAACTTTTCCAGAGGAGAGCGATCGTGGAAACCAAATGCTCTAGATCAAATTGATTGGTGACTGTTGTTGTACTAATCCCTCCATCGGGCGGGGGGGGCAGTTGTTGGAAATAGAGGCCAAAGCCGCCGAGCCATAGCCCACTGCTGAGCCCAACATCCCACCAGCGCAGGGCTAAGGGTGTGGCGTTGAGGCGGGCAAGGATGGCTTCGAGGCATAGGGTCGTGCCCAGAGCGGCGGCACAAACTAGGGCATAAAAGTTGGTATTGGCGGCCAAGCCAAGGGTGAGGGCAATGGGCCAATAGCGGCGCTGGCGGTGGGGCACCAGGGCACAGGCGCTAAACAACAACAGCACGCCCAGGCCATAGTTCCGGCTGATCACACCGTATTCATACAGGGGGAAGTAGCCAAAGGCGAAGAGAATTTTTTGGCGGGGGGTGAAGGGGGCGCAACGGCTAAAGAGATAAATCGTGAGGGTGGCGATCGCCCAGTGCAGGCTTTGGAGGGCGATCGGGCTGCGGGTGAAGCGACTGAGGGGATACAGCAGGAGATACCACAGGAAGGGATGCCCGGTTTCGTAGCGCAAATGTTGGAACAATTCGCTGATGGAGGCACTATCTCGCACGAGCATCCAAATCTGGAATTCGTCGCGCCACAGTTCATGGTGGGTGAGGCCCAGGGCAAGGATAAAGGCAAAGGCGATCGCCACTTGGCTGGCAAAGCCAAACCGGAGTTGGGGACTGAGGCTGAATTGACCCATGAGTGACCTCGGCTGGGTTTAGCGACCTAGGGCGACAATTTTTTCGGCGATCGCGGTTGGTACGGGCATCACCGATAACCGATTACCGCGCCGTACCACCCACAAAGCTTCTGGGTCAAAGGTGGCTCGCAACTGATCGAGGGTAATCATCTGGGGAAAGGTTTCCACATAGGCCACTGTCACAGTGTCCCAACGAGGATTCTCCGGCGTGGATTTAGGATCGTAGTACTTGCTGTGGGAATCAAATTGGGTGGGGTCTACTTGGTTGGTTTTGGCAATTTGCATCAAGCCAACAATGCCGGGAGGGGTGGCGTTAGAGTGGTAAAAAAAGACCAGATCTCCAGACTGCATCGACCGTAAAAAGTTTCGTGCCTGGTAATTTCGCACTCCATCCCACAGGGTTTCGCGATCGCGGCACAGGTCATCAATGCTATAAACATTGGGTTCCGATTTCATCAACCAATAGTGCATGGAGTTGGGAGTGGGCAGCCCGCTAAAAAACAACCACTAGACTACCGCAAACTCATGGTGATCACGCAGTGAATTCCGCTGGCGGCTGGCGATCGCGGTGTTCGTCACGGGGCGGCGATCGTTGAGTGAACGGGGGATGCGTCACGCTGGCCATGAAGATCGGCAACAATGTCTCTAGACGAATTGGCACTCGCCTAGAACCGGATTAAACTGGCAAATTGAACCCCTGCTTCGGGCGCAATTGTGGCCGCAACTGTGGCACTCAAGACTTGATCGCGGGGCAATTGAAGCGGGTGAGAGGGGTGACCTTCACGGCTTGCCTGTTAGCCGTCGCCTCAACACCAGGTTGGGTGTGCCCTGGGGAGCCATTGGCGATCGCGGGGGCGTGATTATGGGGGGATGATTGCGGACAACGGAAGCATCACCTCTGAATCAACTCCTCTGGCCCTGCATGGGGCAAGGCTAGGGGGCAGGGGAGAGGGCGGCAAGGGTGTATCTGGGGGGTGTGGGACGGGCGACCCTTGGCGGTAGGATTGGGGGCAGGGCGGCAAATGATGGGGATGGATATAGACGTATGGGCGTAACGCGACGAGAGTTTTTACACACCACTGGGCTGGTGTTGGCGGGCTGGGGGCTGGGTAATTTTGACCTGGGGCCCTGGCGCGATCGCTACCAGGCGGCGCTGGCAATTCCGACTCCCCGTAAGTTGGCGTTGCTCGTTGGCATTAACCAATATGGGAATGGCACCAAACTGGAAGGGTGTTTGACGGATGTGGAATTGCAGCGGGAATTGTTGATTCACCGCTTTGGGTTTCAGCCAGCGGATATTGTGGTGCTGACGGATAAGGCCGCGACGCGCCAGGGGGTAGAAACGGCGTTTGTAGAACATTTGATCAATCAGGCCCAGGCCGGGGATGTGGTGGTGTTTCACTTTAGTGGGCTGGGCAGTGTCTTGCCGGGGCCAACGCTGGAGACAACCCAAAATACGCTGGTCATGGCGGATCCGGTGCCCCTGACAGATGCTCCCATCGTCAATGATTTGCTGGAGGAAACGCTGTGGTTACTGGTGCGATCGCTCAAAACCGATAAAGTAACCACCGTGCTCGATACGAGTTATCAGTATCCTGGTAAGCCCCTACAAGGGAACTTGCGCATTCGGTCTTATCCAAATCCCTCTGTGGCCCAGGCGGCTGATACCGAACTCGCGTTCCAAGACCAATTTCTCCGGTCGTTGGGGATGGATCGGGAGCAACTGCAAATTCAGCGGCGATCGGGGATGTTGCGGGGCCTGTTGCTCACAGCGGCCAAAGCCGAGGAAGTGGCCACCGAGGGCGAGTGGTATCAAGACCAGGCTGGGCTGTTTACGGCGGCGTTAACCCAATCCCTGTGGCAAACGACGGTCGCAACCTCGTTACGGACTCAGGTGCGGTTGGCTGCGGAACAGGTGGCCCAGTTTGCCGCCCAGCAACATCCCCAAATTCAAGGCCAAAAAAGTCAGGAACCTTCCTTGGTGCCCTATTTCACCCCGGTAACGACACCAGTGGCAGATGGCGTTATTTTGGCGGTTGAAGAGAATGGGAAAGCGGTGCGCTTGTGGTTGGGGGGGCTGGCGGCCCCGCTGTTGGCCAACTCTGGGGAAAGTGCGCTGTTTGCAGTGGTGCCTGCGGAAGGGGCGATCGCGCCTGACCCACCAGAATCGCCAATGTTGCTCCAGGTCACTAGCCGCTCTGGTTTTACGGCAAAAGGCAAACTTTACACGGGGGAGGCGGTTGGAACAAGCCGGGAAGTGGCACTGCTGCAACCGGGGCTCTTGGTGCGGGAAACGGTGCGCATTTTACCCCGCAATATTGGCCTGACGGTCGCCCTGGATGGGTGCCTGGAACGGATTGAACGGGTGGATGCGGTGAGTGCGTTTTCCGCGATTCCTCATGTGTCAGCGGCGATCGCCGGTACCCAAACAGCAGATTATTTGTTTAGTAAAGTCCAATCTCATCCGGCCCAAGTGGCGACTTTACCCTCCGATTCTTTCTCAGTGCAAGCGGCTTCCACCACGACCTACGGCCTCTTTTCTCCCGGTCGCGATATTTTGCTAGGGACGACAAGTGATGCTGGCGAGGCCATCAAAGGGGCGGTGCGTCGGTTAACGCCTAAATTGCGGACGCTGTTGGCTACCAAGCTGTTGAGTTTAACCGAGAATAGCCACACCTCGCGGTTGGGGGTTCGTGTCCAGCTAGAAATGCTTGCGCCCCAAGAACGAGTCTTGTTGGAACAGCAGACAAGCCGTAGTCCAATCGAGCCGCCGCCCCGACAAAACACCCCTGCTGCCCAAACGGGGCAAGTGCTACAAGTCCCTGTGGGCAGTCGTTTGCGCTACCGGATCGAAAATTATGGCCCTGAACCGCTCTATTTATTAGCGATGGGGCTTGCCAGTGCGAACCATCTCATTTGGTTTGCCCAAAAGGATGAGACGTTACCGTTGCTTCAGGCCAACACGCCGACGGCGATCGCGCCGGGGGAAACTTTGCTGCTCCCGTCTATTTTGGCGGGCTCGGAATGGAAAGTGCAGAAAACCACAGGCGTAACCGAAACTTATTTGATTTGTAGTCGTGCGCCCTTTACCCAAACCTTAGCAGTGTTGGACAATCAACCGCGACTTGAACCTGCCCCCTCCGGTGGCACCACCATTCCCAATCCTTTGGAGGTGGCCCAAGCGGTGTTGCAAGATTTAACCCAGGCCAGTTCCCGACAAAAGGCGATCGCCCCCCCTGACAGTTATGTCCTTGATGTGGATGTTTGGGCCACCTTACAATTTGTTTATCAAATCGTTTAAGCGGCCAAAGGTCAGGGCCAACGGGAAAAATTCGTCGCGGGCCATGGTGCGATCGCCATCGTTTCACGGGGGCTTGCCCCAAAAAAGAGCCCAGTCAAAAAAGAGGCCCAGTCAAACTCAGCCTCTGTTCAGGAAGTTGCAGGTGGTTCACCCCCGCAATGCCAGCTTGTCTAGCGATCGCACCTACAAGCCCAGCAAATCGTCCAATTCATTCAGGGCTTCGCAGTTTGGCACGGCGGGGGCAGTGGGGGCGGGGGGCGATGTCCGCAAGGGGGGGGGCGCAGGGGCCGCTGGGGCTTCTGGTCGCCGTGCCAGATATTCATCTGCATAGCGCCGAAAAACAGCTTCTACGGCAGCGCGGGCATTTTTCAAGCCCCATTCCTGCGCGATTAATTCGGCCTTTTCTAGGACATCTTGACTCAGCCTTATTTTGTTGTCGTACATAAGTGCAATCCCTCCGCGATCGGAAATAGCCCACGCACATTGGCAAACTGAGGATCGGGAATGACCGCAAACAGCTTACGGCCCATCAACCGCTCGGTGATTAGATGGGAGCCGCCGCCAGTCACCAAAAAGCGAGTGACTCGGTTGAGGTAGGGGGTATATTGCGCTTTCACCGTTTGGAAGATACCTAAAAACCACGGTTCCAGGTATTCGTTTAGCCAGGGTGCCCACGATAAGCCAGTATCCGCATAGGTATGGCCCGCTTGGAAGCCATCCATCACGATCCCTGGGTCTGCTGTGGTGCCCAAAGCATTGGTCAGACGACGATCAAAACTAATGGAAACAGCCAGCTCATAGGTGCCACCCCGATCCATCACGTTTTCATCGATGACATCGCCTTCAGCATCGACCAATCGCGTTAGCCAAGTGCCACCGCCGATATCAATCACCACGGTAAAGCCCTTATCGGGCACTAACCCTAACCGTTGAGCATAGCGATAGGCTCCCATGCCTTCCCGCTCAACCTCTACGTGGTCTACCGTAACACTAAACGGCACGCCATTCCGGGTAAATTCATGGACTCCTAATAGTTGCGATCGCAGCGCAGCTTCTGTCCGGCCTTTATCTGGCGTGGAAATACTTAAGTTGAGATTAAATTCAGTGAGGTCATCGATTGGCAGTAAACACGCATAAAGATGCAAGCGGGCCAAATCGACCTTATTTTCGATCACGGTTTGTTGCTGGCGGCGATACTTGTACGCTTGTACCCCGAAATGATACCGGGCACCGTTGGGCAGCTCAATCAACGGCGATTGTTCTGAACACCGGACGGGATCTCGACCTTGGGGCAGTTGGTATCGGACTGACCGAATCGCCTGGGGGTTGTTCACGCCGTCCCAAAACTTGAGATCGTAGTTGCCGGCATCCAACGCGAGGGTGCGAGTGGCCTCAGCAGCCGTGGACAGGGCTTTCGTTGCTTTGGTGCGCTTGGTTTCAATCGGGGCCATGGGTTAACTCTCCAGCATCACAGCGAAAGGCTAAATGGGGCGGACAAAACAAAATCAGTGGCATAGACTACAAAAATGCTACGGATAGTGTTTTGCTTAAGGAATTAGTCGTTTTATCCCCAGTCATAGTGAGGACGCTTTATTGTATAGCAGACTTTTGCTTGATGGCTCAGATGAAGGTGGATCTTTCCACTTGCCGTCAAATGTGCCCATTCGATACGCTTGTACTATATGAAATGGCGAGGGGGCTGTCAATAGGGCTGGGTTAAACCAGGGTGGGGCGATCGCGCGGACGAGTGGGGGATTTGCTGCTTTGAGGGAAATTTTCTGCCCTGAGACAGAGTTGTCGTTCCGCTGTTTTGGAGAGGGCGGCGATCGCGTTGGCTGGATAGGATGATGGGCAACAAAGCCGAACCTATTCCTGAATGCCCATAATGCAGTGTTCAAAAGGCAATGTTCAAACGGCATTAGCCAAACCATTGGTCAAACAGGGAATAGCGGGGCCATGTGTGATCGGAGGGAAGCAAGATGAATCACATCGAAGATAAGCAAAAGATCAAAACAGTCGTGGAGCCATCAGAGCGTTCCCTGACACCGACAGAAACCCCCGAATATTTGCAGGGCTACCGGGCTGGCCTGCGGGATGGGGCCAAGCGATCGCGGCGGTTGTCTGGGGATGGCATTCTTGGTGCTTTGCTGGCGATTTCACTCCTGCTGGGGCTTGGCTACTTGGGCCTGAATTATGTGCGAACGGGCTCCTTTTTGCCCTTTGATGTGGAGTTTAATGCTCCGGTTAAAATTACGCCGCCGGATGATGTGTCTTAACGATGGCGAGTAGGGTTGAAGGGGGTTGTCAGGACACGTAAACTTGCCAAACACCGCCCCCATGACCAAGGGGCTCTTCGCGTGGGGCAAGGGTTTGAGCTATGTTGAAAGTAGTTCACAATACTCTTGACTCCACGGTTTATGGCGGCTCAACCTGCATCATCGCGGCACTATGTGTTGTTAGATTCGGCTTCAACTCATCAGGCGGGGCGGCAACTGGGGGTGCAACTGGCTGCTGGGGATGTGGTGTTGTTGCAAGGGGATTTGGGCGCAGGCAAGACAACGCTGGTACAAGGGGTAGGGGTGGGGCTGGGCATTGCCGAAGGGGTTGATAGTCCAACGTTTACCCTGGTCAACGAATATTTGGATGGGCGGGTGCCGTTGTATCATCTGGATTTGTATCGGCTCAGTGGGGCTGAGGTGGCGGATTTATACCTGGAAACCTATTGGGCGGGGGACGAGGTGGAATCAGGCATTGTGGCCATTGAGTGGGCGGAGCGGTTGGTGCATCGGCCCGATCGCTACCTGTTGGTGGAACTGAAGCACCGGGAGACGGGCGGGCGATCGCTGGCGATTACGGCGGTGGGTGGAGCCCAGTTGCCAGAGTTGCATTTGGAAGAGCCGTTTGCTTAGGAGTTGGGTGCCTGGGTGGTTTATCTGATTACGGTTAACTATTATTCGGCTGAGTTGATTCAAACGTTGTTGGAGTCGGTGCGATCGCAGGCTGTGGAGCCGTTTTGCCTGGTGATTGTCAACAATTCGCCGGATGATAGGGCGGTGCGATCGCTGGCTGGCCCCCAGGTCGAGCTTTTGGAAACTGGGTACAACGCCGGGTTTGGGGAAGGATGCAATGTGGGGTTGCGCTGGGTGTATGAACGGGAGCCAGGGGCGATCGCCTGGTTGATTAACCCAGATGCGGTGTTGCAACCCGGTGCCTTGGCCCAGGCTCAGGATTATTGCCGGATGCACCCCGATATCTCGATGGTGGGGGCTGTAATTGACCAACCGGATGGTCAGATCTGGTTTGCGGGGGGAGAGTTTAATCCGGCGAATGGTCGAATTGTGGCGCTGGAAACTTTGCCCGACCCGGCGATCGCCGCGTGGGAAACGGCCTGGATTACTGGATGCAGTTTGCTGCTGAATTTGGGCAATTTTGCTGCCTGTCCAGAGTTTGATCCAGTATTTTTTCTCTATTACGAAGATTTTGATTTTTGTCGGCGGTATTTGGCTCAGGGGCACCAGTTACGGGTGGTAGCGGCTATTCGGGTGACCCATTGCCCATCGTCTATTGCCCATCGCGATCGCCCCAACGCTTTGGAACACAGTACCTACAGCTATTTGGTGGCCCTGGAACGCCATACGTCTGTGGGGGTGTTGCTCTATCGGTTGGCGCGAATTGTGGCCCACGCCGCGCGGATTGGTTTCGTTGATTCTGTCAGGGCGATCGCTATAATCAAGGGTGTTCTGCACTATGGGGAGCGCGTGAGTCGCTTTGGCCAGTCCCGTCAGCATTAACCTCGCCTTTTTGCCGCTCAAGCCTACCGGATTGGCAACCTACGCCATCAATCTGTTGCCCTATTTGCGATCGCTCGATCCTGTGGTGTTTGCCGCTCGGCCCCAGGCTGGTTTTGCTGTCCAGTCTGTACCCGCCACCCTCACCCATGAGCAAGGGCGCAAAGGTCATTTTTCTCGCCTGGTTTGGACTCAGTTCCAACTGCCATCGATGTATCGCCAAGCGCGATCGCCCCTGTTGTTTTCGCCCATTCCCGAAGCGCCGTTGTGGTCAGGTTGTCGCTTTGTGGTGACGGTGCATGACCTGATTCCCCTCCGGTTTTTCAAGCCCTACACACCGCTGTGGACTTATCAACGGTACTATTTGCCTCTGGTGTTGCAGCAAGCTGCCCATATTCTCTGCAACTCCCAGGCCACGGCAACAGATGTGATGGACTTTTTTCAGATTCCTGCCCGCAAGCTGACCCCCATTCCCCTGGCCCACGACGAGCAGCACTTTCGGCCTTTGCATCTGCCGCCGCGCAATTATTTTCTCTATTTGGGTCGCAATGATCCCTACAAAAATTTGGGCCGGGTGGTGGCTGCGTTTGCCCAGTTGCCCCAACGGGCTGACTATGAACTGTGGATTGCGGGGCCAATGGACGATCGCTACACTCCGGCGTTGACCGCGCAAATTGAGGAATTGGGGTTGGGCGCTCAGATCAAGTTTTTAAGCTATGTGCCCTATGCCGAGTTGCCGACGGTCATTAATCAGGCGATCGCGCTAGTAATGCCCAGTTTGTGGGAAGGATTTGGGTTACCTGTGTTGGAAGCAATGGCCTGTGGCACTCCGGTCATTACGTCGAATCTGTCCTCGTTGCCAGAAGTGGCAGGTGAAGCGGCTCTCCTGGTTAATCCCGACGACACGGCGGCGATCGCCCAAGCCATGCAACGGTTGCTCCAAGACCCCAGTCTGCGATCGCACCTCCAAACGGCGGGTCTGTACCGGGCGCGTCAATTCAGTTGGGCCAAAACTGGGCAAACCACCGTCGAATTGCTCAAAACCTATTTGTGAAACAGTCTGCTGAGTGACTGATATATCCCGACCCTCACCGGAATTGCGGCACACGCTTGTTTGCACGGGTTCCGTTGCTTTGGCAACCCCGAATTGCGCCGGGTCTATCTTATTTGCGGACGACCAAAATTACCCCGCACATGACAAAGGCCAAGCCAATTAAATGCTGCACGGTCAAGGTTTCTTTGAAAAAGAAGTAGCCCATGAGCACAGAAAAGACATAACTAATCGATAGGGCTGGCCCTGCCACACTGAGGTTAACGCGCGTCAGCACTAGGATGAACAACACCGCACTCAACCCATAGATGAGCAAGCCAATGATTAATTCTGGCGTGAACAGGATGTTCATGATCAAGTTCATGAAATTACCTGTATTCACACGGCCTAATTTTGTGGCTCCGAGTTTGAGTAGGGCTTGCCCACTTGATGACAAAATGACTGCTGTTAAAAACAGAAGAAATTCAGGTAGGCTCACAAGAGCATTGCCATAGTAAAGATCGTCTTACAGTTTACCGCCAACAAGCACGCAGAACGGGCTAGAATCGTCTCAAAGTTAATGAGTGTCTAGAATAAAAATAAATATGACTAGCACTACGAACAAGTCTGCCTATACCAACGAGCAAACGACAGTCTGGATCCGAGGATTGGTTGCTTTAGCTTGGGCGGATGGGCACTTTGACCCGGAAGAGCAAGAGATGATTACCAACCTCTTGCATCAAGATTTGTCAGAGTCACAAAAGTCGAAAGCCCTGGAACCTGTTTCAGATGCGGAATTAGCAGCGGCGTTGGGGGCAGATCCCCATCTGGCGGAGAATTTCCTTCGGACAGCGGTGATGGTGGCGTTGGCCGATAGTGATTATTCGGCAGCGGAAGACGAGTTACTGCAACATTACTGTCAGGTGCTGGGCCAAAAGCCAGAGGCCCTGGAGGTTTTGCGCAAGGCCTTGCAAAATTTAGCCGATGCCCAACCGGAAGATGGGCAGGTGCCAGTGGCGGCGATCGCGGCCCCTGGGGATCCGGCCCACGGCGAGGTATTGGATGTGTTGCACCCCGTGCGGGAATGGCTGGATCACATGGATGTGCAAGACCCAAAAGTAGCCAAAATGTTGTGCAAAATGATTCCGCCCCAATGTCCGTTTGAGCGGGATATCAAGCTCTTTGGCCGGCAACTGGTGCACATTCCCCCACTGTGTAAGTTGAACCCGTTGTATGAGCAATTGGTGGGGTTGCGGTTTCGGGCGTTGTCCTACCTGGCCGATGATTGTGGGGAAGATATTTCGGAGTACATTTAGCCTGGGCTAGGGCGGGCGATCGCGGGCTGGTTGTCAACTCGTGCGCTGAACCTGGGCGCGGGCTTGAAAAAGGGCAACTGGCCTGAACGCCAGGTCTTGGTGGTGCTTGGATGAGCCGATACCTTGCATCCTCACAAGCAAACGCCCAGGTCACGAATCTCTGGTGGCGCAGCGATCGCAGGCTGAAACAAGCAGTTCCAAATTATTCATTGAGGGGAATTAGGCCTATCCCGTCGTTCACAGTTGCCTAAGCCGCTTGGAGACTTGCTGCATCACGGCTGAAGGTCGTGTCTTTTAAGGTCGGATCTTGCACAGATAGGACAGTCGGCTCGGTGTGGATTTCAAACAGCTCATCTAACCGGGCAATTTCCAGCACCATTCTGACAGAGGGGTGGGGATTGCGCAGAATAAAGCGCGTTTGGCCAGCTTTGGCCAGGGCTAAGCCGTTGATTAGGGCACCCAAGCCTGCACTGTCCAAAAAATCTACGTTGGCCAGGTCAATAATCCAACAATCGTAGGGCTGCTGACTAATTTCTTGGAGTTTCCGCTTGAAGACTAGATTTGACTCGGCATCGAGATGGCCGTGCAGTTGAACCAACAAAGACTGGTCGGAGGTTGCTTGAGTAGAGATGGTCATAGTCATAGACGGTTTTGCTCTCAGGAAAAACAGTGTTGGGGTGCTCTAGTAATGCTAGAAACCCGGAAATCTCTGGCTCTGAACCATTTGGGTTTTTCCAGTTCGGAGAACCCCAAGGGTTTATGTTGGTGACCGTAAATAAATCGAACGAGAGAATTATATGGCCACGAGTATAGGGATATTTACATACCTAAAAGTGTTCGCTCTGACACTTTTGCACAAGCTTCATACTTCCGATGGAGTCAGGCTCAGTTTTGCCCGGAAGCGGGTGGTTCAGACTAGACTGGAGCAATGGCCGATCGCGATCGCCCTTCGTGGCAGTGGCGCAAGGTGGCCGGGGCACTTGCATTGACAGAGTTCCGGTCTACACGCCAAGATCAAACGGTGAATGACATTTTGTAAAGGCTGACTCAGTATGTCGTTGGAGTTTATCTCGCTGGATGCGATCCAGGAGTTTGCTCAAGAGTATGGCTATTGGGCTGTGTTCTTGGGAATCTTGCTAGAGAATATTGGGTTACCTATCCCCGGTGAGACGGTGACGCTGGCTGGGGGCTTTTTAGCTGGAAGTGACCAGTTGAATTATTGGGTGGTCTTGGCGGATGCCTCCCTCGGAGCCATTTTGGGTGGCAACGTGGGCTATTGGATTGGTCGGGCTGGGGGGTGGCCGTTGCTGCTCAGTGTGGGCAAATTGCTGCGGGTGCAAGAGCCTCAGCTAGAGGCAATGCGTACCCAATTTAGTGACAATGCGGCAAAGGCGGTTGTGCTGGGTCGGTTTGTGGCGCTGTTGCGGGTATTTGCCAGTCCCCTTGCAGGGATTGTGGCCATGCCCTACCCTCAGTTTTTGCTCTACAACTCCTTGGGCGCAACGATGTGGGCTTTGACGATGGTGTCGCTGGCCTTTTTTGCGGGGCAGGTGGTGCCGTTGGCAACATTGGTGTCTTGGGCCAGCCAGTTTGCAGTGTTGACCCTGGTGATTGTTGCGGCGTTTTTGATTGTGCCCATTTGGTTAGAAACGCGGAAGGCCAAACATGACGCGATCGCGGCCCAACCCTCGGATGAGTAACGGGGGGCTAGCGAAATTAAGGGGACTGGCAGTGGTTTTGTTCGTCCCCTTGCTCTTGTGTGGGTCATGGCCAACCCCGTACCCGCAAGGGATGTAGAAAATGAGTGCCCGAACGACGCCTGGATTCGAACTGAGTTCAGGCGTTTTGCGTAGGGCTTTGGGGGGGCGGTGTTGTTACTCTTCCAAAAAGGTTTTGACGTTACCGTTGCTGTCAAGCACAAGGCGAATTTTTGCAGTTTCCCGGCCTTGCAGCGGAGAGACGAAGGGATCGCCTAAGAGGGGCATTCCCGTGCGATCGAGATAATCCCCTGCGGCCTGTTTGAGGGGCACAATCCCTTTCAAAGTACCGTCTTTGTCGAGTTGGAGGGAATATTCCAGGGTTTGGTCTAGCCCGTCCGGCGGAGTCCAGCGGTTTTGGAAATAGCTTCGTACTTCTGAGACTTGGGGAATGGTGTCAAACGCGCTGCTGTTGGCCTTGGGGGCGGCTTCGCTGGCTTTGCTGGAGCGTGATTGGGCAAAAGGTTGGGCAAGACTGGCCCCGGCAGCATCGGCAGGGCGACTGGCGATCGCGCCAAACTCTTCCGGTTTTTTGGGGGGAGCGGGCGCTGGCTGGGCGGGAGGTTCTGTTTCCCCAGCGATGATAGTCGGTTGCCCCGGCGTGATTGGCACGGGATAGTTGGCGATCGGCCCGGAAGCGGTACCAGGCGTGGATGGCACAGTGGGCTTGGTTGGCACGGCAACCGTTGGTTTGCCGGGGGTGGGTTGGGGCGTAATGCCGGGGGAGGGGCTGGGCAGGCGTTCGGTTGAAACGACGGGTGGTGTGGCTTTTTCGACGATCGCCGGAGGAATTTGGGTCGCAATTTGTTGATCGCTGCTGCTGGCTCCCTGGCTCGGGTTGGAGGCGACTTGGGGGCTGGGGTTGGCCTGGTCTAACAAGCGAATGGCCGACGTGGACACGCCCACAGTGATTAACACCAGCGCCGCGACTTGGGCCCAGTTTGGGACTTTGGTCATCCACCCGACGGATTCCAGCTCTGGTAAGTCGAGTAAATCCGTTGCATACTCATCCAGGGCATTGGCCAGGTCAAAGAGTTGCAGGGTGCTGAGTTGGGTGCTGGGGCCTGTCTCTGCGGTGGCCAAGTTGCCCCAGTGAATGGTGTGCTTGAGCAAGCCTTGGGCCTGGAGGCTGATTCCAGTGGCGTTGGATGCTGTGACTGCGGTTTGGGTGGCCAGGGCCGGGAGGGTGGCGATCGCGTGGGGGGTGGGGCGATCGAACTCTACCTCGGTGGTGCCAGGATCTTCCAACACCCGCTGGACATAGGCCGACACGGCATCACCAAGATCGGCAAGTTGGGCGCGATCGCCTTTAATCACCGCCCATTGGTCTTTGGGCACCGTGGGCGCGTCTAAGCTCAGTTGGAAGCGGATATCTTTCGCCACTGGTTGGGCCGCCCACTGCGATAACGGCGAGCGTTTTGCCGTCACTTCGAGGGTGCAGGTCGGGGGAGTATAGCGGCGGAATAGAGAGACAGAACGAGGCATGATAATCACAAGCTAGAAAAAGTTGATCTAGAAAGAGTTGTGGTGAAAAAACTACTGGGTGCGGGCGCGATCGAGCAAAGCCAACCACAACCGCCGTGGGCCATTGGGCGCACTATAGAACAACAAATCGATCAATAACTTCAAAGCCAGGTGATTGAGCTGTGTTGGGGAGGACGCATCGCTATCCTCCATGCGTTCCTGGTAGGTGTTGTGGAATTTATCCAAATAATCACCTAACAGCGAAACGTGGTGGGGTTCCCGATTTTGCTCGGCAACCTGTTCTAACAAGGTAACGGCCCGTCGGATGAGTTCTTCTTGATCATGGGCCAAGTGGCAACAGATCAAAACCAGGGCGCGTGCTTCTTCGACATCGAGTTTTTTCCGTCCTCCTTGGCCTTTCCGTAACGGGTTGGATTGTCGTAACCGCCAGAGCGACACGCGATCGCTCACGAGGTCTTCTACCTGGAGGTCGTTAGCCGCTTGTAGCATGGCTTCTGACCCAATTCCCGCCAGTGCCTCTAACGCCAATAACACCAGATCAAGCTGGGTTTTGATGTTATCAAGCTGGTGCGGATCAGGCTGAGTGTCTAGCGGTAATACCGTGGGGGCAGCAAAGCGGGGTTTTGTGGTGGATGACATAGCTTCAGGATAGGCAAAAAAACCAGGAGTGACTGGGCGGTTACCTGTCTTGAAACAAGACTGGGCGGTAAGCAGGTCTGTTCCTATTCTGGGGGGAGACGGGCAACCATTCGTTTAAAGTTCACTTTAAATTTACGGCGCGATGATTTGGCGTTCAGGAGGGTTTGGTCGTTGGGCTTGATTCTGCTGCCATTCTAGTGCTGGGATGGGGGCACCGGGGGATTGGCGATCGCGTCTTCGCTGGGTTTGGGGCAAATTGGCAATGGCCTGGGCACTGGCTGTCTGGGCCAATCTGCGCTGTAAATCGGGCAACTCGGTTGGTCTGAAGTTCTTCCTTTTGGATGAAGTTTGGGTGAACTTTTGGGGTTGGCTAATAGGCTGGAACGGCCCAGGCCGGGGCACAGCCGCTAGAACCGCCCCAACCACGTCTCTAGCCCCAACCCCAGGGCGGCACTGCCCAAGGGTACGGTCAAGTTATCAATGCCAAATTTGGAGCAGGCTTCTAACCCGGTAGCCCCCAGGGCGATCGCCGCGGCAAGGGTTCCCACTGTGGCCCAATCACCGCCCTGGACACTCCCCAAAATAATGGTGCTGACGATAAAGCTGACGATCGCCATCGTGAGGGAACCTTCCCAACTTTTTTGGATGCCCCAGGCCGTGTAGGGATGGCGACCAAAGCGCTGGCCAACCAGTGCGGCTAGCCCGTCGCCCCAGGCCATGACCATGACCCCCAACACGGCAAAGTAAATTTTGTGAAGGGGCCAAAACCAGGCGATTAAAATGCCAATGCTTAAGGCGTAGAAAAAGGTGCCCCAACTTTGGCGGCCCACACTGTTGATACTGGGCAAGAGGGGGAAATAGTAGGAACAAACGGCGATCGCGCTAAAGACCAGAGAGGCGCTAATCCCCACCCAGGCAGGAATTTGGAGCCACCACGCCAACACAATGACATGGCCTGCACCAATGTGCACTACTTTCCGCACGATTTCTGAACTCGCTAACTTAAAGCGATAAAGGCATTCTGCCGTTAGGCCAACGGTGCCTAGCCAGAGGGCTTCGATTCCCAACTGGAGCCACAGCGGCGGCGGCACTGACCAAACTGGCAACGGCATGGTGGTAAACCTTTGTCCCAAAGACACTTCTTCCACTCTAAAGGATTTTGTCTTGTCGCCAAAGTCGCATTCCAGCGGTTCCGGGAACTTCTGTATACTGAAATGCACGCGCGTTCACACAGGCTGATGAGTGATCCGATCCCAACGATTCAATTTTTTGAGGGTATTCCCGAAACGTTAGACGGTGTTAGTCTGCGGCGCAATCGTTTAACGGGCGATCGCATTGTGGTCATGATTTTCCGCGAGTTGCGAGCGATTTCCCAGTTCAACAGCTTCCGCTACCGCTTTTCCAAAGCCATGAAGCTGATTGATGCGGAAGGGGAAATTAGCGTGGAGCCATCGTCTGTGAAGTTCTATTTCACTGGCCCTGAGGGGGATGATTTTGATCGGATGGAATGCCGCTTTGAGTTGAATCAACCGGAGCATTGGGAACGCTTTTCACGCTTTATGGAACGCTATGCCGCTGCTAATGGCATGGAATATGGGGAACGTCCGCAGGAGGGATAGGAAATGAAAATTGCGATCGCAGGGGCGACGGGCTTTGTTGGGTCTCGCCTGGTTGAACGGCTCCAGGCTGAGGGGCATACGGTTTTAGTGCTGGCCCGCAATGCAGCGAAGGCGGCGCGGGCGTTTCCCCAGGCGGAAGTGGTGGCCTATACCCCGCTGGAGTCTGGCCCGTGGCAAGCCAAATTGGCCGGGTGCGATGGGGTGGTGAATTTGGCCGGAGAGCCGATTTCAGAACGGTGGACAGCGGAACGGAAGCAAGCGATTCTCGTGAGTCGGCAACGGGGGACGCAAAAAATTGTGGAGGCGATCGCCCAGGCGAACCCCAAACCGACTGTGTTGGTGAATGCTTCGGCGATCGGGTTCTACGGCAGCAGCGAAACCGCGACGTTTGATGAGACGAGCAAGGCGGGGTCGGGTTTTTTGGCGGAAGTGTGTCAAGCGTGGGAAGCGGAAGCTAGCAAAGTGCAAGAGGCTGGCGTACGGCTGGTCATTCTACGGATTGGGATCGTGCTGGGGATGGGGGGAGCGATCGCCAAAATGCTCCCCCCCTTCAAACTGTTTGCGGGTGGCCCCATCGGCAGCGGAAAGCAGTGGTTTTCCTGGATTCATCGGGATGATTTGGTGAACCTGATTATCTATGGGTTGACCCATCCGGAGATGGCTGGCACCTACAACGCCACCGCCCCCAACCCCGTGCGCATGAGTGAATTCTGTCAAACCTTTGGGGATGTGCTCAACCGTCCATCTTGGTTGCCTGTGCCGCCCTTTGCCCTCGAAGTGTTGCTGGGTGATGGGGCGCAGGTTGTCCTAGAAGGTCAGCAAGTGTTGCCCAAACGCACCCAAGGGACGGCTTTTCAGTATCAGTATTCCACCCTCAAGCCAGCCCTCGCAGATGTGATTGCGGAAACCTGAGGGGGACGGCTGCCCCGTTGCAACCGTTTTGTCGGTGGGCCACTGTTCCCAGGCTTTTGGTAGTGGCCCACCGGTTCAGGCTCAGTCGGCGATCGCCCCCTTCAGGAGTCGGCTTGTTTGAATCGTTTACCGACCCAACTCGCCACCCCGCTGAGAATTGCCCCGGCCATCAAAATCCCGATCGCGGGTTGCATGACTGGGGTCCACAGGCTATACCAGACATCCAGCCCCAAGGCCACGCCGGCGCTGCGACCGACCACCGCGATCGCAAACCAGCCAAAACTGAGTAAGACAAAAAAGAGATTGAGCATCAAAGCCGTATTCAGCCATTGCAACAGCTTATCTTTCATGTTGATTGGCACCAATGTGTCGTTGCATCTCGATGATCTTACGACACCACACGGTACAGGGCGATCGCGCTAGTGAAGAAGATGGTGTGCGATCGCCCTTGCAAAAGTTAGTCGGGAGCCTGTTAACAGTCAAATGCCATCGTCTCAATCAAGGTCTAAATACCCGTTCAAAGGGCTGATTACGATAGCGGCGGTAAATGTCAAAATCTTTGTCTAGCGTGGCGATCGCGTTAATATTCAATCGCTCTGAAATCGCAACCAGCGAGAGATCGGCAAAATCACCGGGTAAATCAGCATACTGGGCATTGAGAGCCGCAATTCGCTCAAAATCACGGGGAATCAATTGCACCCATTCATAAAGCTCCTTTGCAAGATCAGCTAAAAACTCGTTCTGCACTTGCCAATGAGGCGCTAATAGCCACATGACTTCTGCTATGTAGGGTAAGGTTGTGAGTAGGCGACTGGTCGAGGGTTCGAGAAAGTTCTTGACTGCTTCATGCACGCGATCGCCCTGGTTATAGTAAGCCACCAGAACGCCTGAATCGATCAAAATTATCGGGGCATGAGGGGTCATGATTGCTCGGTTTGCTGCTTTTGGCGCAGATAGTCTGCAATTTTTTGTTTTCGAACATCGCGATCGGATAAATCAGTCGGCCCCTGCAAAAGCTGCTGAGGAGGTTCTTCTCGCCGTTCCAAAAACGTTTTTGGAGACTGCAACGCCAACCATTGAGTGCGAAGAAGTCGCTTAATTAATTCACTACTAGTTGTTTTTTCAGTCGATAAGATATCCCTTAAGTAGTGTTCCGATTCTTCGTCCAAATTGATATTCAGCATAATTTACCCTTTTCAAATGACCTAGGTTTTTAGATGCAGGGAGTTACGATGAAAGTTCTAGAGACTTGAGCCCACTGTACAAAAAACAGTGCCCAATCCTCTGAACCTTGCTGATTTATCGTCTTTGTCGATCCTAAATCTGAACAGCGATCGCCAGCTAGCTTACTTCATGTCGTAGCCGAACAAATTGGGGTTAACTTCATCCAGTTTCAGGTCGGCTAAACCATACTCGGCCCAGCGGCGTGTCACCAGTTCGGCGGTGGCGGGGTCGGGTTCCAGGGTATCGCTCCAGGGGCGATCGCTTTCGGGATAAATTTTGGTCGTGGCATCAACCCCCAGGCGACTGCCCAGGCCCGGTTTTTCGGTGGCGAAATCGAGGGAATCAAAGGGATTGTCGGGCAAGATGAAGACATCGCGGGCCGGGTCAACTTTGGAGGTAATCGCCCAAACCACTTGCCGAGGATCGCGGATGTTGATGTCTTTATCGACGACGACGACGAATTTGGTGTAGTTGAACTGGGGTAGGGCCGTCCAAAAGGCGAGGGCGGCACGGCGGGCTTGGCCGGGGTAGCTTTTGTCGATCGCGATGACTGCAACTTTGTAAGACAACCCTTCCATCGGCAGGAAAAAGTCGATAATTTCGGGGACTTGTTGCCGCAGGATGGGGGTGTAGATGCGGTTCAGGGCGATCGCCATCATGGCATCTTCCTTCGGGGGGCGACCGCTGAAGGTGGTCATATAAATCGGGTCTTTGCGGTGGGTCAGGCAATGGAACCGAAGGAGGGGCGCTTGCTCATTCACACCACCGTAGTAGCCCATGTGATCCCCTGCGGGGCCATCTACAGCAGTTTCCCCCGGTGTAATCGTCCCTTCCAGCACCATTTCGGCATCGGCAGGCACTTCCAGATCTACGGTTTTGCATTTCGCCAGATGGATGCCTGTACCGCCATACAACCCGGCAAAGAGCCATTCTGACAAGTCAATGGGCAAGGGGGTCGCCGCCGCCATAATGACCAACGGATCAACACCAAGGGCGATCGCCACTTCTAGCTTTTGGCCCCGTTCCGCCGCTTTCCGCAAATGGCGTGTGGCCCCCCGCACCGACAGCCATTGCACCGTCATCGTGTTTTTAGACTGCAACTGCAACCGATACACCCCCACATTAGGAGTTTTGTTCTCTGGGTCTTTTGTAATCATCAGGCCCAAGGTCATGACCTTGCCTGCATCGCCGGGATAGACCCGCAACAGGGGCAGTTGGGTCAAATCCACCGCCTCATCCTTAAGCACCACTTGCTGACAAACCGGAAACAAATCGCGATCGGGCTTGGCTTTCAGCACATCAAACAATGCCTTGCCCAGTTCCACCGCTTGCGACAGTTTTTTGGGGGGGCGGGGTTGGTACAGCAGGGCCAGCTTTTTGCCCAGGGTTTCCAATTCGGCGGGATGCTCCATGTTCAGCGCCCAACAGACCCGTTCCACCGTCCCCAATACATTCACAGCGATCGGGTGGGCCGCTCCCTTCACATTCTCAAACAGCAGGGCGGGGCCACCACTTTGCAACATCCGGTTGGCGATTTCGGCAATTTCCAAATCGGCATCAACGGGAGTCTGGATGCGCCGCAGTTGCCCCCGTTCTTCTAGTTGATTGAGAAAACCCCGCAAATCTCTCGGCATGGTGAAGGAATGTAAAGCGTCCTTTTCATTATGCGGTGGGAAGGGGCTTCCGGTGAAGAAAACTGGTGGGGCATTTGGTGGGGGCGGCAGACGGGCGATCTCGTTCACCCCTTTCTGCACCTAAACCTTAAGCGATATTAAGTAAATGTGGGGTAAGTACCTAAAACTTAATCAGCTTTTCTGATGTCTCAGGGGGGTGACAGTCCTGTGACAATCCCCTATAGTTATGAGCGTGTGAGGAGCGAACCAGCGAGAACGCCGAGACGAAACACGGACAGTCGTCGGCGTTCTTTCTGTTTAAAAGATTTTGAACAACTGGCTTTTGAACGACTGATTTTCTTTGGATCCAGCTTTGTAGCGGAAGGTGAACAGTCTTTGAGCCCGGTTGAGAGCGAAGTGGGTAGGATGGCGATCGCGGCATTTTCGGCTATCCCACGGCCCAGGATGGCGATCGCGCAAGCCTGGGAACGCCCTTTGCTGGCTGACTGGCACGGGTGGCCGCAGGTCGTGACCCTGGCTCGGCCCAAGGAATACCTCAGGAGATAAGTTTTTTTGATGTGGCAGGGGGATGACAAACCTATGACAACCGCCTATAGTGTAATCGTGTGAGGAGCGAACCAGCGAGAGCGCCGAGACGAAACACGGACAGTCGTCGGCGCTCTTTCTGATTTTAAAGGGAGCGATCGCCCTCCAGTAGGTCAGCTTTTGAGTTTCCTTGGGGCTGCGTTCGGAACTTTAGCCACCCCCAGGGCAAGCCTCTTCTAGGGGTAGGGTTATCGATGTACCGAGGCAGGGCACGAAAGCCCTTGAGGCTAAGCGGATTTGGGTCAAGACAGTTTGGATGGATTGCGATCGCCTGTCCTTACCGTTGAATCTGCTGTCGATGACATTATGCAGCGAAATATCAAGACCGATGACAGTCTGAAACAAGGCTGTGATGGTTGGCAGCAAAAATTTATGCCTGGAAACGGCACTATTGCTAGGGGCAAAATCGCCAATTCGGGGAGCGATCGCCCAAATCTGGAATAGCGATCGCGTAATGGCAAGTTTTGTAATTAAACTTTAGAGTCAAACCAGAATGGGTATGGTTTAACGGTAAGAACATCACCAACGGGGCACGGGTGGCGGGGCAAAACTGCGAGTCTTGGCGCGTTGGTTGAGTTGATTCCTGGTGTGGAATGGGGAGTTAAGAGGATAAGTCATCCAACCGGGTGATTCAGTCAGATGAGGTCTGCACAATCGCATTTGGTTAAAATAGCTGCCAACCTCGGTCGGGCGTGTGCCCTGCGTTGAGGGGAAGTCGGGTATTTAGCGAGGTGGCTTGGCAGTTGCTCATAGCTGAGTCTGTTCGCTGCTTTCGAACATCTCGCTTTGGTCTATGCCCAACGTTTTATGGCTAACGTGTATCGCTATCAAGTAAAGGGGTCAGTCGTGGAAGCTAGCCTCAGTAACCATCAGCTCATCAGCTTTCTGCAAGAGGAATTGGCACTTTCCTCTCGCTCAATTGATATGGCGTTGCGACATAGCGAGCAAGATCCAGGGCCACTTCCCATGATTCTGTGGCAGTATGGCCTGGTGTCCTTGGAGGAACTGGAACAAATTTTTGACTGGATGGAAGGCTAAACGCTGGTTCTTAGGGTGGGCCTACTGACCAAATTCAAGACGGGCTTGTTCAACTAATTCGGCAGTCACAACTTCTAGCTCCGCCTCTCGTGCCAGATGTTCGATGCGTTGGCGGGCTTGGGAGCGGGCAAAGAAGGGAATGTTTTTGAGCTTTGCTTTTGCTTCCGATGTCCACCGCAGTTCGCCTGCACCAAAGTCACTCATAACCGTAACCATCAATTCTGTTCAACTCTATTCAACCTTCGCAACTGAGGCGATCGCACCACCAAGTAAGGGCTGGGTGCGATCGCGCCCACGCTTCACTAAAACTATGGCAGAGGATGGGGCCTCCTCCCAAGGCCAAGCGCGTAAATTTTCGTTGCTGGGGCGATTGGCTAAGATGTTATCGCCAAACTCTCGACTCAATCCTTTAAACTAATGTAAAGCGATTAGAAGTTTGGATTGCGGCAGCATGCGAGTAGCAATTGTTGGGGCAGGATTGGCCGGATTGGCAGCAGCCGTTGAGCTTGCAGAGGCCGGCCATGAGGTAGAAGTCTTTGAGGCGCGGTCTTTTGTCGGGGGCAAGGTTGGCAGTTGGGTCGATGGCGATGGCAACCATATTGAAATGGGGTTGCACGTCTTTTTCAACAACTATTACAACTTGTTTGGTCTGCTGAAGAAAGTGGGCGCGTTTGAGTATCTATTGCCCAAGGAACACGTCCACACGTTTGTGAATCGCGGGGGCGAGTTAGGCCAATTAGACTTTCGCTTTTTGTTGGGTGCGCCGTTTCATGGCCTCAAAGCCTTTTTTACGACGGGGCAGTTGACCCTGCAAGACAAGCTCCAAAACGCGATCGCCCTGGGAACCAGCCCGATTGTCCCTGGTTTGGTCAACTACGAAGTTGCAATGAAGCTGATTCGCGCTTTGGATGACATCAGCTTTGCGGATTGGTTTCGTCGTCACGGTGGGTCACAAAATAGCCTGAAGCGCATGTGGGATCCCATTGCCCTGGCCTTGGGCTTTATCGACACAGAAAATATTTCGGCCCGGTGTATGCTGACCATTTTTATGATGTTTGCGGCCAAAACCGAAGCCTCGCGGTTGAATCTGCTGGCGGGTTCTCCGGCGGAATATATTCACCAACCGATTTTGAATTATCTAGAGGCGCGGGGGGCCAAGGTGCACACCCGTCGTCCGACTCGCCGCATTTTGTTTGCGGAAGAGCAAGGCACAACAACGGTAACGGGGTTGGCGATCGCCAATGGGGAAACCGAAGAAACGGTGACTGCTGATGCCTATCTCGCGGCGTGCGATGTTCCCGGCATTCAGCGCCTCCTCCCGACGGAATGGCGCAAGTGGCCCCAGTTCGACAATATTTACAAACTGGAAGCGGTGCCCGTCGTCACGGTGCAACTGCGGTTTGATGGTTGGGTGACGGAAATGAAGGACAGCCACAAACAAAAACAATTGGCCCAGGCGGCAGGGCTCGATAACCTGCTCTACAGTGCGGATGCCGATTTTTCCTGCTTTGCAGATCTGGCGCTCACCAGTCCCAAGGATTACTATCGGGAAGGCCAAGGCTCTCTCATGCAGGTGGTGCTGACTCCCGGCGATCCGTTCATCAAGATGAGCAATGAAGCGATCGTGCAGCACGCTCTCAAACAGATTCATGACCTTTTCCCCTCCTCGCGCGAGCTAACCATGACCTGGTCGAGTGTGGTGAAACTGGCCCAATCCCTTTATCGCGAAGAACCGGGCATGGATCCCTATCGACCAGCCCAAAAAACACCGATTCCCAACTTTTTCCTGTCGGGGAGCTACACCGCTCAAGACTACATCGATAGTATGGAGGGAGCCACAATCTCTGGCTTACAAGCAGCCCAAGCCATCCTAGAGCCGACGGGCCACAAGGTGCAGGGAGTTGGGTTGTTTCGGTACTAACTGATTTCAGTCCTACCACAGCGGAAAAGCGATATGTCCAATTGGCTTGAGCACACAGTTCAAATTGAAATTGATGCACCCATCGATCTGGTGTGGAGCCTCTGGTCAGATCTGGAGCAGATGCCCTGTTGGATGAAGTGGATTGAGTCGGTCAAGATCTTGCCGGACGATCCGGAACTGTCCCGCTGGAAACTGGCTTCTGGCGGGTTTGACTTTACCTGGCTCTCTCGTATTACCAAACTGGGGTACCACCAAATTATTCAGTGGGAGTCGGTGGATGGGTTGCCCAATCGGGGGGCGATTCGGTTTTACGATCGCGGTGCGGCGGGGAGCATTGTCAAGCTGACGGTGGCTTACTCGGCTCCGGGGTTAATTTTGCAACTCATGGACAATTTGTTCTTGGGGCGAATTGTGGAATCGACTCTCTACGCCGATATGGAGCGGTTCCGGGCCTACGCGATGCAAGCCCAGACCAAAGCCCAAGCGGAGTAAGAGTCGTGAACGGTGCCTTGGGTCGAAGCCAAAAGGGGGATGCTACAGACGATCGCTCGTGGCGTGGAGGCAGGGGTTGCTGGTCGGTAGCCCAGGCCGTTCCGTGGTGGCTGTTGTCAGATAAACTTCGCCGTTGGCTCCCATCGCGATCGCGCTGGCTTCCACAATTGGCCCTGCGGTTGGGGGAGATGATCCTGACCCTGGGGCGATCGCGGCCTGACGGGAGGTGTCATGCAAACTGACCCAACCCGGCGAAAGGGCCTCTCGCTGCAATCGATTTTCGGGACTCAAGGGCAAACCGCCCCGGCCTGTGGCCACAAACTTCCCGGCTTCCCCCGATTTCGGTCGGCATCCAGTCGTGATCAACTGCGACGGATCGACCAAGTTGACGGGCAGAGTGGACAAGCCACGGCTAGGATCAACATCCGGTGTATTCAGGGTGACCAGGCCATCCAGAGCCGGATTATTTTGGGAAATGGCACTGATGTCATTGGTCGGCAACCGCCGGGGATCCAGTTGACTGGGATCGGTCGTGCCCAGCAGTCGAATCAAATCGGCACGGCTTCGAGGGGTGAACCAGTAAATGCCCTGAGCGGTGATAGTGACGTTGCCGCCGCGACCGTTGAAGGCATTGGCGATGATGTCATTGTTTTCAAAGGGCGCAGTGATGAGAAACGGAGCCGCGATCGCAATATTGCCGCCATCGCCCCCGGCCTGGGCCGTCCCCGCAGTGGCAGAGATCAAGCTGTTGCGCCGCATGACCAACGGTTCCCGGAGCGCGATCGCGATGTTGCCGCCTTGGCCGGAATCCGTAGAAGCCAGAATTTGCCCCGAATCCGTCAGCGTTGCCCTCCTGGCATTAATCGACAGATTACCCGCTGCCCCGGTGGCGGGGCCAACGGCCAAAGACAAGCCCAAAATATTCTCCAGGGTGGAGACTGGAACGACTGCCGTGGCTGCACTGCCAGAGGCTACCGTAATCGTTCCGCGATCGCGAATTTCCAGTTGGCCTGCATTGACGACTAGGTTCCCGGCACTGCCTTGATCAAAGGCTTGGGCATACAACCCGCTCCGAAAGCCGCTGCTATCAGTGCCGCTGACTACCACGCGATCGCTGGCATTTACAGTCAGCGTGCCCCCTTGTCCGTCGCCAAACGACGACACCGAAACCGCACCCCCAGATAAAACACTAAGGCGTGGAGTATTCACCGTCAGGTTGCCCGCCGTGCCACTACCCCGAAAGGTATCGGCGCTGAGGGCCGCAGGCACTCGACCCTGGGGCGTGTTCGCAAAGCCTTGAACTAACACTGAATCCGTTGCATTAACGATGAGATTGCCCCCACTTCCAGCATCTGGCCCTGCACCGAGCACCGCCGTTGTCAACAATGCTCCATCCTGGATGGATACTCGCTGTGCATTGACGACCAGATCCCCAGCGCGGCCTGTGCCAAAACTGGAGGTGGCCATGCGGGTGGGCGAAGTTCCATCTGGTGATGTCCCCATCAAATCGACTTGAGCAGCGTTCACCACAATATCGCCTCCATCCCCCGTGCGATCGCCAAAGGCTGTTGTGGCAATAAGCGCCCCACCTTGCATGGTCACTCGACCAGCCTCAACGAAAATATCCCCCGCTGCCCCCAGTCCCGTGGTATTTGTGACAATTTGCGTTGGCACCGCATCGGGCAACAGCGAGACTCCGGTCAGATTCAATTGTTCTGAGGCCACCGCCCGAATATTTCCCCCCCGGCCTGACCCCACAGTGCCCGCTACGAGGGCTGTACCATTGCTCAGATTGGTTACACGAGAATTCAACGTGAGACTGCCAGCGACTCCGGTGCCTCGGGTTCCGGTATTGACTACGGTATTCACCAGATCAATCGTGTCAGCTTGGATAAACAAATCCCCAGCGCGGCCTGCGCCTGCTGTGCCGTTACTGATTAGGCTATCGGTAGCACTAAAAGTCCCACCACTGTAGGCCTGGATTGACCCACCATTCTGGTCACCAAAGGTAAAAGCAAACAAATCACGGGTGGTGATATTTCCGGCGGCATTAAGCTGAATTGGCCCTGCACCACCGTCAAAGGAATCGGTGCGGAGAGTGTCGAGAGCTGTGATCGCGCCACCTGTACTGGTGAGGGCGATCGCGCCACCCACTGTCCCAGCCTCCAAACTGCCAGAATCCATACTGCCCGTGGTGATATTACCGAGGGCGGTGAAGGTAATTGCCCCACCATTGCCAACTCTTGCAAAGGTATTCAATTCGCCAGCCGAGGTGTCAATAGTGCTGCCTAAGCTAGTCAACGTGATTGCCCCTGGTGGTACGCGATTTGCAAAGGTGCTTAGGGTTTGAGTGGTGATCCCCCCTTGTGCAACCATTATGATCGGCCCACCCGTGGTAAAGACGGATTGGGTGGTGATGTTGCCGCCTGCCTGGAAGTCAACGATTAAACGGCTGTCAAAGGGTGGGTTAATCAAAAAAGGAACAAAGCCGACAACATCTCCTGTGGCGGTGATGTTGCCTCCGGCCCGGA
Organism: uncultured bacterium; assembly: GCA_964475335.1. GTDB lineage: Bacteria > Cyanobacteriota > Cyanobacteriia > Leptolyngbyales > Leptolyngbyaceae > CAYYWG01. Next base: position 136,845 of record CAYYWG010000001.1, on the reverse strand, counting down.
GAATGAAGGCGCGGGTGGGGGCGATCGCTGGGTCAACAGCACTGATGATTACTTGCCCAAACCGAATATTGCCGCCAGCCGTAACGAGCAGCGAGGCTCCCCCATAGTTCCCCACATCAAAATCACCACCGACATTAAAAATGGGGTCTTGCAAGCTGCCAAAGTTCGCGATCGCCCCATTCACTTGCCGCACCGCAAAGTTGCCCCCCGCCGTAAAGTGGGCATCGGTGGAAATTGGGCCATCTCCAATCACCGTAAGGTTGCCACCACTTTGAAACGGAAACCCCGGATGATTGAGCGCGAGAATATCGACGAGGCGATCGCCCCGGAGGGTCAGATTGCCGCCCGCTTGGGCCAGAAACGGGGTTTGAGCGGTATCGCGGATTTGGAGCGTGTCTTGAGCCTGGAGGGTGAGATGGCGGTTGGCCTGAAGAGTGCCTTGCAACTCCAGGCGATCGCTCACCAGAGTTAGATCTTGACCGGCGGTAAGGATGCCTTGGTTCGTAATGGTACTGCCAGGGGCGATCGGGCCATGCTGCAAGCCCAGTGGAACGTTCACCGCTAATAGTGGTGGCGCTTGGGGATTGGTGGCGCTGAATTCCGTCCCATCGGGAAACTGAAAACTGGTGGCTGTGCTGGCAACAAAGGAGCCGCCCACATTCAACTGGGCATTGGGGCCAAAGACAATCCCACTGGGGTTGAGGAAAAACAAACTGGCAGTGCCATTGGTTTGCAGCAAACCGTTGATAAACGACGTGGAACCCCCGGTCACCCGAGCTAAAACAGTTTGGATGCTGGCGGGGTTGTTGAAGAGGGCCGCACTGCCTGTCCCCAGGGAAAAGAATTGGAAGCTATGAAACAGTGTGGAGCCGCGAATGGTGCCGCCATCAATGACGCAGACAGTACAGCCAGGAATGACTTGCGAATTGACGGGGAGGGTAGTGTCGGGAACGATTTGTAAGACGCTTTGGGCATGAACGGAAGTCGGCCAGAGGCCCAGCAGCAAGGCGCTGCCAAGCAGACAAGGGAATCGCTGTAGTTTCATGACACTTTGGGGGGTACTTCCCATTTCCTACAGCAATGGCCCAATAATTCCAACGTTGCTTAAACAAGCTTAAGGTTTGGGCCACGTTTGGTATTGAGTATCCCCAGCCCCACGATCGCCCCTGGTCGGTGCAGTTCCGGTAGCAGGAGCGATCGCATTGGAGCTTATCCCTGTGATGAGACTCAAGTTAATTGAGCTGCATCAAGACTCTTGGCATTTTGCCCTAGGCGGCATTCCACAGCTCTTGCACACGACCCGGCAAGCAGGCGGCAATCTCCTGGCTCCGTTCCGGCGACAATTCTTTCTTCGTTGCAGCAAAGACGGCCTTAGTTACCGTTGCGGCATCGGTGGTTGCGGGCATACCGCCTTCCCGTTCAATCCGGGCCAAAAACTTTTTGTCATCAATGCCAAAAGCCCCGTCTTTGTTGAAGGCCGGACGCAAGCGGCTCAACCAGGCAACCAGAGGATTGGTATCTTTCCACAGTTCGCCAACGGTCGTTTGCAGGGTTTTGTCGTCAGTGGCAACAGCATCTTTGTTGTTCAACTCAGATTGCACACGCTCGATCGCGTCTTTGTCCATCAGGTCGCGCATGGTGCGATAGACCACTTCGGTCATATCCCGCGCTTCAAACAGGTCAGCAAGCTGCCCTTGTTCCATGACTTCGCGCAAAAAGGGTTCGTGCTGCGTAAAAACAGTGGCTGTCATTGTGACCTCCTTTAAAAATTAGCGAAAAAAGTTAGCGAATTAGGGATTCAGTCCTGTGCGGTTAATCCATTGCGATGCCCGGTGGGGTCTCCCTGGTCGGGGCGGCGATCGCGGTTTCTGGTTGCCCTTATAGGCTTGACCTGGCCGTGTCGCCAGCAATGAATTAACTCCGTTTAAGGTATCGTCTAGTCGCCCCTGCGGGCCTCTGTCTCCCGTCAGGATTGAGTCTCTGTCTAAAGGGGCGTGGCGATCGCCGGGGGGGTTGGGGTAAGGGCGGTATGGCCGGGGCCGAGGCAACGCGATATCATCAAAGGCAGTGCAGTGAACGAGGGGTTATGAGTGGGGCGATCGCGACAGATGTGGTGGTGATTGGTAGTGGCATTGGGGGGCTGTGTTGTGCGGCTTTGCTGGGGCGGTATGGGTTCCAGGTCACGGTCTGCGAAAGTCATTCCATTCCCGGTGGAGCAGCGCATGGGTTTCAGCGCCAGGGCTACACCTTCGATTCTGGCCCGTCGTTGTATTCCGGGTTGTCTTACCGTCCGTCGCCCAATCCTTTGCGGCAAGTTCTGGATGCGATCGCGGAAGATGTTGAGTGGCTGACCTACGATACCTGGGGGTGCTGGTTACCCGAAGGCCATTTCAACACCGCAGTGGGGGCGGATCAGTTTTGTGAAGTGTTGCATCAGTTGCGGGGTGGGTCGGCAGTGGCCGAATGGCGGACCTTGCAGCGGGTGATGGCTCCCTATGCTCAAGCGGCGATCGCCCTGCCCCCGGCGGCGGTGCGGTTGGATTGGGGCGCTTTGGTCACGGTGGGTCAGTTTGCGCCCCAATTACTGCCCCATGTGCCCCGGCTCTGGCGATTGACTGGCCCGTTCAGCCAGATTATGGATGAGGTAGTGCAGGATCCTTTTATTCGCAATTGGCTGAATATGCTGTGCTTTTTGCTGTCGGGGTTGCCAGCAGATGGCACCAGTGCGGCAGAAATGGCATTTATGTTTGCCGATTGGTATCGTCCAGGCGTGCAACTCGACTATCCCAAAGGGGGCAGTGGTGCGTTGGTGCAGGTATTGGTGCGGGGGGTGCAGAAATTTGGGGGAACGGTACGGCTCAATGCCCATGTGCAGCAGATTGTGATGGCGGGCGATCGCGCCACAGGAGTCGCCCTGCGGGACGGCACCCAGATTCAGGCCCGGACGGCGGTGATTTCCAATGCCTCAGTGTGGGATACCCTCAAACTGTTGCCCGATCGCGCCCTCGCCCCAGCGGTATACCAACAACAACTTGCCACCCCAGATTGTGACAGCTTCATGCACTTGCATTTAGGCATTGATGCAGCGGATTTACCCGCCGATTTGCCCTGTCACCACATTGTGGTTAACGATTGGCAGCAGGGCATTACAGCGCCTCAAAATCTGGTTTTAATCTCGATTCCGTCCCTCCTCGATCCCAGTTTGGCCCCTCCCGGCAAACACGCGATTCACATTTACACACCGGGGAACGAACCCTATGACCTGTGGCAAGGGCTAGAGCGGGGCCGTGGGGCCTATGCCGAGCAAAAAGCTCGTCGGGCCGAAGTGATGTGGCAAGCATTGGAACGGGTGATTCCCGATGGGCGATCGCGGTGCGACGTGGCCCTCGTCGGCACACCCCTGACCCACGAACGCTTTTTGCGGCGGCATCGGGGTACCTATGGCCCTGCGCTGCGGGCGGGCGAAAGTCTGTTTCCGGGGCCAAAAACTGCGATTCCCGGTTTACTGTGCTGCGGCGATTCCACCTTTCCGGGGATTGGGCTCCCGGCGGTGGCGGCCAGTGGTTGGCTGGCGGCGAATTCCCTGGCCTCGGTGGCCCAACATCGCTCAGTGTTGCAGGCGATCGGCGTTTGAAGGGGATGCTTAATATCCTGTAAAGGAGCGCCGCAGTTTTGGGCAAAACCCGCCATACTGGAAGGGCTTGTTGCTGAGCGTTGGGGGTGGCGGCTCTGCTGGGGCGATCGCGCTGGGGCCTGGACTCTGAACGGTTGGGGGGCGGGGGATTGAATAACTCTCACCGGATTCCGCTAACAGGTCGTTCAGTGAAAAACGCTTTACCTAACCCGTTGCTTGCGGTGAAACGTATCGCTAAATACGATCATGAAACCCAACCTCCCCGCGTTCAAATCATTGCCTTGAGTTCAAATCATTTACATTCATTGTTCGATGCTAGATTTAAATCCCCTCTTTGACTTCTCCCGCACCCACTGTGTGGCGTTGTGCTCGTTTTTGGTGCCATTTAATCTCCTCACAACCCTGACGACGCTGGTTTTTCTGGGGCTTCAGCAACCTTCCCGCCAGGTTCAGCGTTCTGCCGGGTTGGCGATCGCGGGTTCAGCCATCATGGTGTTGCATGTGCTCACCTGGTTTATTATTCACGTTGTGATGATCCAAACCTTTGTGTTGCTATCGCTGGCGGTGTGTTGCTTGAGTTTGAATACCTGGGCGATCGCCCATCCGGCGAGTTTGCGCCACCTGATTCAGCGTTTGGCGATCGCTGCCCAGCAGTTAGTTAGCACGGCCAAGGCCAACCGAGCAAATGTGTAATGAATGACGGTGACTCCAAAGATTTGACCGGGAACAGTATCCCAGGGCGATCGCCCGTTGAACCCGATGCGATCGATGCAGCCTGGGCCGATGTTGAGCAAGCCCTCTCTCGCCCCAGCGATACGCCAGCGCCTCCAAATTCGGAGCCGACGCTCCAGGCCGATTCTCCCCCTGGGCCAACGTCCTTCTCGCCACTGGTGATGGTGGAAACCGCCTTTTTGGCCAGTGCCGCCAGCCTCATTTGGTTAGTTAACTTTTACTTTCCCATTGGCCCGGTGTTGCGGGTTTTCTTCCCTGTCCCGATTGCGTTGATTTATCTACGGCGGGGCCAACGAGCTGCATGGATGGGGTGTTTTGTGGCCGGCTTGCTTTTGGCCGTGCTCATGGGGCCACCCCGCAGTTTGCTCTACATCATGCCCTATGGATTGATGGGGGTGTTGTTGGGCTGCCTCTGGCAACGCCGCGCGACCTGGCTTGCTTCCGTGGGCATTACAACCCTTTTGGGCGCGTTTGGGTTCTTTTTTCGCATTTGGTTGACCTCGTTGCTCTTGGGCGATGACCTATGGCTGTATGCCACAACCCAAGTCACGCGGCTAATTGACTGGGTTTGCCTCAAATTAGGGATTTTGTTTCAACCGTCGCTCCTGACCATTCAGGCTGTGCTCACTGGCATGATTGTGCTGAACAGCATTGTTTATGTTTTTGTTGTCCATTTAGTGGCGTGGTTTTTGTTGGATCGGTTGGGGAATCCCATTCCGCGTCCGCCGAAGTGGGTGCAGGTGTTGATGGAATATGAAGAGTAACCACTGCCGCACGATGAAGGGAAGTCATGGACGTTGAAGCCAATGACCTTAAAGCCAATGACGCTGACGTGAACGACCTTAAAGCCAATGACGTTAAAGTGACTGACACTAAGGTCGCAGCGCAAACAACGGCAACCTCCTTTCTCCAGATTCACACCCAATTCGCCCAGGGGCGAGCCTGGTGCGATCGCTATCGCCATTGCCGACCCACCCTCGCCTGTGTGTTGGGTTTTACTAAAACGGGCTTAGTGCCGGGGATTTCGGCAGCCGGGGCCACCCCTCGCGATCGCCAATACACCGCGATCGCCGATGCTGAGTTTTTGGTCAACGGGCCACAAAGCCAGCCCACCTATCCGTTGCCGCCCTTGCATGTGGGAGCCTCCCCGGTGTTGCTGACGCGGGCGGTGGTGGCAGCCCAAGCCCTCCCGGTGTATCTCTTCAATGCGGGATTGCCGATTGCGCCAGCGGTGCCTGCGATCGACCTGGGGGGGCAACCCGCTCAATGCGTCAGCACAGGCCATGCTTTACCGTTGCCCATCGTGCAGCATCTTTTAACCCAGGGATTGCACTGGGGCGAAAAACTGGCAGCGACCAGCCCCAACAGTTATGTCATTTTGGCGGAATGCGTTGTGGGGGGTACGACCACGGCCCTGGCGGTTCTTACTGGGTTGGGGGTTGCGGCCCAAGGCAAAGTGAACAGCAGCCACCCCACCTGCAACCATGCCCAAAAGTGGGCCTTGGTTCAAACTGGATTGACCCAGGCTGAGTTAGCTGGCGATCGCACCCCCCATTCCCCCGTCGCGATCGTTGCAGCAGTGGGTGATCCAATGCAAATTGTGGTAGCAGGTATGGCGATCGCGGCGAGTCGGCAGGTCGGCGTGTTACTGGCCGGGGGGACACAAATGCTCGCGGTCTATGCCCTGGCGGCAGCTTTAGCCCAGAACTTAAAACTGGATTGGCACCCCGAACAGATTGCTGTAGGAACAACCCCCTGGGTTGTGGCCGATCGCACCGCCGATGCCGTGGGCTTGGCAAATTTAATGGGTTCGGTGCCCTTGCTCTCCACGCAACTCAGTTTGGCAAATTCCCAATTTCCTGAGTTGCGGGCCTATGAACGGGGCTATGTCAAAGAAGGCGTGGGGGCTGGGGCTTGCGCGATCGCGGCCCATCTGCATCAAGACTGGGGGCAGGCTGAGCTATTGGCAGCGATCGATCAACTGGCTCATCAATACCAAACTCACTGTTTTCATGGGATCTAAGCCCCAATCGATACCGCTTGGCCTGTGTTGGAATTGGGATTGAGTTAGGACTATTTCCGTGCCTTCAGTGAGTTTAAATAACCCCGTGAATGCGTTGAGAAATGAGCTGTTCTTCTAAAGCCGCAATGCGGCTATAAGCAGCGGTTAATTGGGCAGTTAAACGCTGAATTTGCACTTCGGGAGAAAGGAGTCGCTCTGTATTTTGGCTGGAAACATCTGCGCCTTTGCCATCAATTAAGACATCTTTGTGCTCCATATCAAAGTTATACTTTGACGCACCGGGCCGGGGAGAACGGTAATTTGAAATCAGCTCAGGACTCGACTGCTGTGTCGATTCTGGCCCCAATTTACATTCAGTTACAATATCCGAAACTCGACCGCTCAACTGCTCAATCAATTGATGTAGCTCATCGACCTTTGCACTCAAACCGTTTAACTGCTCTTGCAAGGTACTCATCCACTGTCACACTTATCCTAGTAGTCCTCATGTGCCATTCTAAGGACAGCCGGATTGAATAGGGATTTATTCCTGATTCATTTAAACTTTGCAGTAATTGTTGATGTTCTGAATTACCTTTGTTGCCAAACTTTACATTGCGTCCGAAGGATTGGGGATCAGATCAACCGATTCGATCGCTATCTTTTGGAATGGGATTGTCATCAATCGCATCCTCTGGCGATCGCGCTTGATAAAATTCTTTCTAAAAAAAGAGTCGATTTGAGTCGAGAATTAGGTGCAAAAATTAACTGAAAAAAGTATGATCTTTGCTAAATTTGTGGTCGATTTATGATCAAAAAAAGCGTGCTGTGAAACGGTTTGAGGGGCTTGCTTTTGCGAGTTTTAAGCGGTTATTCCAGCGATCGATGGCGGGCTTAGTTTGATGTTTTCAGTCGGCCCATTCCGGCGATCGCTGCTGTCGGGCGGGAGGGTTAGGGCCGCTTTGTCCTCCAGGGCTTATCGTGGTGGCGGGCTGGGGCAAGGGGCAAAAGTGAGATACACTCAGGGCGGCTGACTAGGTTAGGATCGGCAACACGCCCAGGTCACTGGTGGGTTGGGTCGTCAGATACGGACGAATTTGGGTATGAAGCGTTTGGAAGGGCAACCGGGGATAAGTCGGCGATCGCTGTTACAAGGCTTGGGCAGTTTGGCGATCGCCCAGGGGTTGGGCGGGTGTCGGGCGGTGCCGACGTCTGTGCTCCGGGTCGAGTTGTTGCGGGGTTCGATTCCGCCACAGTTGGTGAGTGACTTTGGGCGACAGGCTGCCAACCAGGCGGTGCAAGTTAAAACGGAGGCCAAAGCCCAACTGCGAGAATTGTTTACGTTGTTGCAGTCTTTAGAGCAAACGCCAACCGCCGAGTTGCAGCAGAATACATGGTGGGATTGGATTCCCTTGCTGGGTGATCCGACGCGGGGCGTGTTGCCTGACTGGGTGACGCTGGGAGATTACTGGTTGCAAACGGCGATCGCGCAGAAATTGATCGCTCCGATTGATCCTCAATCCTTACCTGCCTGGAGTGAGATTGCTAAAATTCCAGCCTTGGCAACCTTGGTGACGCGCAATGCAGAGGGGTTTCCGGCGACGACGGGCCAAGTGTATGGGTTGCCCTATCGCCTTGGCAGCATGGTGATTGCCTATCGGCGCGATGTGTTGAACAAGCAACAAGTGTCACCGCCAACGGATTGGGCTGACCTGTGGCGACCGGAATTCAAACGGCGGATTGCCCTTTTGGATCAGGCGCGGGCGGTGATTGGGCTGACCTTGAAGAAGCTGGGCCAGTCGCTGAATACGGCGGATTTAGGCACGGTGCCAATCCTGGAGGCCGAACTCTTGGCCTTGCAGCAGCAAGCACAGCTCTATAGCTCAACGAGTTATTTGCAACCCCTGGTTTTGGGGGATGTGTGGGTGGCGGTGGGGTGGTCTACGGATGTGTTGCCGTTGGCTCAGCGCGATCGCCAATGGACGGTTTTGGTGCCCCCAGCGGGGACAGCCCTGTGGGCCGATTTGTGGGTGCATCCAGCGAAAGCCAGCCAACCCCTGGCTCCGGCGGCAAGTCGCTGGGCTGATTTTTATTGGCAACCTGAGATTGCAAAACAGTTGTCGATGGTGACATGGGGGGTGTCTCCGGTCTTGTTGGGGACTCCCCGCGACCAGTTGCCCGCAATCTTTCGTGACCAACCAGCGTTGCTGCCCGATCCGGCGGTGCTCCAGGCTAGTGAGTTTTTGTTGCCCTTGCCTCCGTCGGCGATCGCGCAATATCAAACGTTGTGGGAAAAAGTGCGGCGATCGCGCTAGAGGCTTGGTTGGGCCAGCAGCGGACTATCGCTGGGGCAGCCGTTCGAGCAAGCGCTGGCGCGTAGACTTAAGGGCAGACTCAATTTTGATTTCGCAGGGCAGATCATCAAACACCGCACGACGGGTGCCGCGATCGCTGCGATTACTGGGGGTTCCTGGCTGGGCCAAAAGAGTTTGAGCAATCTGCAAGGCCAGGGGCGAAAATTGACACATAGCCAGGGCAATCGGCCCATTATCGGGATTGTCATAAATCCGCGTGTTGTAGCCGTAACCCCGTGCCACCGCCCCAAACCGATGAATAAACTCATAGCGTTCGAGGTAGTCCATCAGGCTCCACTGTTGCCGATTGACTAACAAATCTAGCCGTCCTGGTTGCCCAGTTTGGAGGGGATAGGCAACCCATTCCTGAATGAACTTGTTGCCATACTGCTCTTCGCTGGCCAGTTGGTTGGCAATCCACCATAGGCTAGGGGGGGTGAGGCGGGTCAGGGCAATGGTTTGGGAGGTGACAATGCCAGCAACGGGTTTGCCAGTGAGCACTTGTTTTAAGGTGGGCGATCGCACGCTTTGGCTCAGGCGCTGGGGCGATCGCGGGGGCACGGCCAGCGTTGGCGATGGTTGGGCCGCAGGGTTTGGTGGGGGAACAGTCGCGATCGCCGCTTGGCGCTGATTGCTCCCCCCCCATAGGCCCACGCTCAACAGCACAGCCCCAACCACTTGAATCGTGCACTTTGGCCAGCGCAGGGCCTGGTGCTCCGGCTGCCTCGTTCCTTGCTTGCTCGTGTGATTGCCCATCGTCGCGATCGCCTTTGCTCCACTAACCTTCAGGTGTTAACTTGGCCGGGTTGAATGCTGACCATTTTATGCGTGTTTATGCGTGACTGTTTTATGTCTGACCGTTTTCTTCAATCCCTTGCCCAGTCCTATTCGCTTGCTCGCAATTTGCTTGCTCTAAATTACGCTTAGCCAACGCTTGATCGTCCACTGGGCTTCTGTCAATTGGGTCTCTGTCAATTGCGCCCTGGATTCACGACTGAACTTGGCGCTTGCTTGTGCCCCGCCCAACTCCAATGCTCAACTCGCTTACAGCATATATCGGCTATCGCGCCATTCCCGACTCTCGGCCAAGCTTGTCCCCCGTTTGCGCCAGGTAATTTCTCCCCGTGCCGTGCGAATCAGAGCTTGTTCAATGGTTTCCACCAGATTTTCCCACGCCAAATCGTGGGTACACAGCAATTCTTTTAGACCCTGAAGGGCTTCTTGGGCATCGCGATCGCCTTCTAAGCGCAGCGGCGCAACCGACCGTAAGGGATCCCGTTGCACAGCGGCCAGGGCTTGGCGCACGGCTTGCACAATTTGGGTATGCATTTGCCGTTTGGCTTTGACATATTGCTGTTGCCAACCTTTTTCACTGGTTGCATAGAGGGGCGGAAGCCGATTCAAAGCATAGGCAATCACTTCGGCCTGATTCACGTATCGCCTGAGTTTGGGCGGCAATAGTCGCAACTGCTTTTCTGCTTCCTCTGCAACCAGGGGATCCATTACATTCCGATAGGTTTGAGCCGCTTGCACAGAAGTCATGATTTGAACCACAGATAGGTTTGACGGCTGACTGTAAAGAGTACCTGCGATGGACAGCAGGTTGGCTGTTGTGCACCCTTGAATGAAATTGTAGGCGATTCTCTGAGCTGCTGCCGTCGATGGAGCGGCAGATTGCCATCCGCGATCGCCAACTGTGATCGCTATCTATTTAATGATGGGTTTTCGTGGACTTTGTTCTCATTGGCTTCAATTTAAGCTTGTATTCAGCCCAGTTTTGCCCAACTGTCCCTGCTGTAATTGACTGGGAAAACAGCCTGCTGGAGGCTGTCTGGCGATCGCGCTCAGGGGGTTACATGAAAATCCAGCCTGAAAATTAATGGTGACTGGCGGAGTATAGGGCCGCAACCTAGTGCTGGCCTGGGGGAGCGATCGTGGCTATTTCAACTGGGCCTTCTACCGTGGGGCTTAGGGCCGTTTTGTCGCCCAGCGCATTTGTCGAATAATTCCCCGCAGCATTTTGACTTCTTCAGTGGATGGCATGGCCCGTCGCAACAACCCTCGAAACTTTTCCATGCGACTGTCAGCCGTGTGGGGATGCAAATACCCAATGTCGAGGAGAAGGGCGGCAAAGTGCTCGTAAAAGGCTTCCAGGTCTTCGATCGCTGCCGGAGTGGGCCAACCCGAAGTAGCCTGGATTGGCTCCGGTGCTTGCTCGAATGGCCTTGGGGCTGTTGGGTTGGGGGCTTCTGCGTTGTCCAGGGGACTGATTAATTGGCTGAGTTCATAGCAACAAATGCCGACGGCTTGGGCCAAATTTAGCGAGGGATAAACCGGATTGGTTGGGATGTGCAAAAAGCGGTGGGCCTGATTGAGTTCGGCGTTATTTAATCCCCGATCTTCCGGGCCAAATACCAGCGCCACTTGGGGGGGGGCGGGATCTCCAGGGGCGATCGCGCTGAGTAACCAGGTCAGGGTTGTTTTGGGTGATTCCAGCGTCAGGCCCGGTGTTTGGGTGCGGCCTGTGGTGGCCACGACTTTGCAGCAACCGCTTAAGCCTGTTGTTAGGGTGGGGGCAACCTGGGCGGTTTCCAAAATTTCCGCCGCATGAACGGCCATTTGGCGTGCTTCGGCACCGAGATGATCGCACTGGGGGTTGACGAGCATCAGACGGTGCAAACCCATATTTTTCATGACTCGCGCCACCGAGCCAACATTCAACGGGCCAGCGGGTTCCACCAACACAAGGCGAATTGTGGGAAAAGACGAAACGGACATAGTAACGGAAAATGGGGCGATCGCTTTTCAGTTATCGCATCTTTTGGCCTTTTCGCGGATGATAGTCAAGGGGTTGAATTCTCGCTTGGAGATGGAGGGAACCATGCCACGGGGCGTTGCGAAAGGAAATTTGCCTTCTAAGATTTGTCCAGTGTGCCAACGTCCGTTTACATGGCGCAAAAAATGGGAAGATTGCTGGGAGGATGTTAAGTATTGCTCGGATCGGTGTCGTCGTCGGAAGAGCGATGCTCAGGGCGATCGCGCGTCGAGTTAACTGGCTACGTGCAAGGGTTCAGCGAGAAGGAAAAGAAGGGCATGTCTACCCAACGGGTGCAACCAAAGTTAATTATTCACGGTGGGGCGGGGAGTTCGCTCAAAGGTAAAGGGGGCGTTGACATTGTGCGGCGATCGCTCCACACCATTTTGCAAGAAGTTTATCCCCTGCTGATGGCTGGTGCGTCGGCTCAGGAAGCCGTGGTCAAGGGTTGTCAGTTGTTGGAAGATGATCCCCGCTTTAATGCCGGGACGGGTTCCGTGTTGCAATCCGATGGGCAAATTCGCATGAGTGCCGCGTTGATGGATGGCGCAACCCAGCGTTTCAGCGGGGTGATCAATGTGTCGCGGGTGCAAAATCCCATCCAATTAGCCTTGGCGTTGCAGTCTGCTGACGATCGCGTTTTGTCGGACTATGGTGCGGCGGAACTGCTGCGAGAACTGGCTGTGCCCCCCTACAATCCGCTAACGGAGATTCGCCTGCAAGAGTGGATTCAGGAACGGGACGAAAACTTTAGTCGGGATATGGCAAACGTCATCGCCGAAAAAGAGTTGGTATCTGACAGTGCAGGCCGGGGCACGATCGGTGTGGTGGCGTTGGACAGCCACGGTCGGGTGGCAGCGGGCACTTCCACGGGAGGCAAAGGCTTTGAGCGCATTGGCCGGGTGAGTGATTCGGCTATGCCTGCCGGGAACTATGCCACGGCCCAGGCCGGAGTGAGTTGCACCGGCATTGGGGAAGACATTATTGAAGAGTGTTTGGCCGCCAAGATTGTGGTGCGAGTCATGGATGGGTTGGCGTTGACCCAAGCCTTTGAGCGATCGCTCACAGAGGCCAAGCAAAATAACCGGGATCTGGGGGCCATTGGGCTAGATGCAACGGGGGCGATCGCCTGGGGCAAAACCAGCGAAGTGTTGCTGGCTGCGTACCACACGGGCGAAACCATCGGCGATACTTTGGAGTGGGAAAGTCTTGATTTGGTGGGGGCGATCGCGCCTTAGCTGGGGGCTTAACCGGAGCACTGCGCGAGGGGCAACCTAACGGCTAGATCGCGGCTTGCCCCAACAACTGGCCAGCCCGAACCGAAAAGATTTGGGAGGACTTGAGCCATTGGGCATCAAAGGAACCCAGATGGGTGGTGGTGATCAAGGTTTGGAACCGATCTTGGATGGCATCGAGCAATTGATTTTGGCGATGCAGATCCAGTTCTGCCAACACGTCATCCAGCAACAAGAGCGGCGGTTCGCCAATCACATCTTCAATCAAATTCAGTTCGGCCAGTTTCAAGGCGAGAACCAGTGTGCGCTGCTGCCCCTGAGACCCATATTGCCGAGCAGAGGTTTGGTTAATCGTAAACTCAACTTCATCGCGGTGGGGGCCGACTAAACTGGTGCCCTGGTGCTGCTCGGCGATCGCCCGCGCTTGCACTCGGTCTAAAAAAGTGGCCTGGATTTGTTCGGGCTGATCGGTGGTGAGGGGCACATTGGGCACATAGTTCACAATCAACTCTTCGGTGCTCCCGCTAATGGCCCGATGCCATGCCTGAGCCAAGGGGGCTAACCGCTGCACCACCCGCGATCGCCGCCGAATGACCCGCGTTCCTGCTACGGCCAACTGGGCATCCCACAAGGCGAGTTCGGCTGGATCGGCAACGGGGTCTGCATCCGGGGTCTGCATCTGCCGAAAACTGGAACTTTGGCGCTGCTTTAGCAAGGCATTGCGCTGCCGCAGGATTTGGGTATATTGCTGCAAAATGGCGGCATAAACGGGTTCGAGTTGGATTAACAAACCATCTAGCCACCGGCGACGTTGATCGGGGCCACCCCGCACCAAATCCAAATCCAGGCTCGAAAACTGCACCACATTCAGCGTGCCGAGAAAATCTAAGTGGCGTCGCAGGGTTTGGCCATTCAACGCCACAGTCCGCCGACCCGACAGCCGCAAGATCATAGACAGGTCAACTGAGCCAATCTCCCGGTCTAGTTGGGCGGTGATGTGCCCGCTTTCGGCCCCGGTTTGCACAAAGTCCCGATCGCGACTGGCCCGGTGCGATCGCAGGGTAGACAGCAATTCCACGGCTTCTAGCAAATTCGATTTACCTTGCGCGTTATCCCCCACGAGGATCGTTTTGGGTGCCCCAAAGTCAACCGCCTGCGCTGTGTAGTTGCGAAAGTGCTTTAACTGGAGCGATCGCAAAAACATCTCAGGAATGCCGATTGACTTCCTGTTGCAGCCACTCATCCACAGGCTGACCATCCTTGCGGCGCAATTCTACCTCAATGACCATCACCTCGCCGGAACCCGGCGGCGCAGGCCGTTCATGAAACACAATCTCGTAAACATTGGGGTCTTCGTTGCGTTCTTTGAGCCAATCTTGCACTTTGGTCGTTGCAAAAAACGATTGCCCTGACTGAAACAACCGCGTCAACTGCATTTGCAAGGTATAGGGGTTAAATCGGGGCATTGGCAACCTCCCACGGTGCAATCCAGATCAGGCCAGCTTCACCCTACTCAACTCGCAAAGATGGGGCTGTTTTGCTCCGCCATCTCCTGGCCTTTGGTGTAAGGCATCACCCATTCTAGGCCAAAATGGTTGACACATTCGGTGCGGCTGCGAGAACCGTGGTCTACAGCCTGGGTACCGTAGCTTGGCAACCCAACTGCTGAAACTGCGTCAGGAGCGAGGGCTGGCGCTGTAAATAATCGGTGGATTGGGGATTGGGCAAGGGCCGGGGATTGGCATATTCATAAATGCCGGGTTTGCCCTCGTAGACATACGCCGAGCCTAAAAAGTCGCCAACTCCATCCAACACAAAGACCTTGCGATCGCGGGTATAAATTCGGCCCTGGTCGATGGTGCCCGTAGTAAAAGCAATTCCCGAGGTTTCCTGGTCGGGAATAAAAGTCTCAATGATGCAAACCTGTCCCTTGGTCTGCGAAGGATAGATCATGAGCGATTCTTCGATCGCCGTCCAGTTTCCTAAAAAAGGCGCAACCGCTGGATCGACCTTGCCCCACGCTTGCACAAAAGCTTGATGCTGTTGACGTTCAAGAGGCGAGCGGCGATCGAGATAAAACCCGGTTTCATGGCGAATACGGCGGAGGCGAGCCACCTGGCGCTGAAAGTCTTGGATTAACTGTTGCAGCTCGGTTTCTGACGGATACCGTTGGGACTCAGCCACGGCCAACGGCGAGACACTGACCCACACCAGGCTGATCAGGACAACCAAGCGCCAATAGATTCCCGTTTTCATCCCTACCTCCGCAGCGATAACTGTGTTGCACCTAACTACGACCGCCGCCAGCGATTTTCCCAAACAGGTCATCGGCGCGGTATTGGCTCTGCTGGGATTCCAACCCGCCCGCATTTCTCCCCTAATTCTGAATGTCTCTTGACATTCCAGGTTAGTACATTTAACCTAATAGTTAATTAACTGCGCGGTTAAATACAAGTGTCTGCTGTCAAGTCTTCCGATCAACAGTTTTCTGATCCCCCGTCTTCCGATCAACTGAGTGTGACCTTTGCGGCGCTTGCCGACCCCACCCGACGGGCTATTCTGGCCTATCTTGCGAATGGCGAAGCCTCGGTCACTGAGTTGGCTAAGCCCTTTGCGATGAGTCTTCCGGCCATTTCTAAACATCTCAAAGTGCTTGAGCGTGCCGGGTTGATTACCCGCAGTCGAACGGCGCAGTGGCGACCGTGCCAACTGAATGCTGCTCCCCTCCAAGCGTTAGATGACTGGCTCGATCGCTATCGCCAATTATGGGAAGACCGCTTTGATCGCCTTGATGACTACCTACACCACCTACAAACTCAGGAGAATCAAGATGGCTAACAACACAATGTCTACGGTTACCCAACGCGATCGCGAAATTATCATTACTCGGATTTTCAATGCGCCCCGCGCTCTGGTCTGGCAGGTGTGGACAGAGCCGCAACACATTGCCCAATGGTGGGGGCCAAAGGGCTTTACCACACGAGTCGAGGAGTTAGATTTTCGGCCTGGGGGGCGATCGCGCTATGTGATGACTGGCCCAGATGGAACTGAATATCCGGTGACAGGCATATTCCAGGAAATTATCCCCCTCGAACGAATCGTCGGCACTGATGAATTTGATGAAGGCTTTGAGCAAACGACGGATATGGATTTGCCGGAAGGGATGATCTTGACGGCTACATTTGAGGACTTAGGCGCTCAGACCCGGCTCACGCTGCACATTCTCCATGCCACTGCGGACGATCGCCGCAAACACGAGGAGATGGGCGTTGTCGATGGGTGGAACTCTACGTTGGATTGCATGGAAGATTATCTTGCAATACTGTAAGACCGTACGTTGGTCGCTGAGTAAGTTATTTAAGTTTCCCATTCAGGGCAAGGATAACTTACTCAGTTGGTCTGGTATTGAGTGAATAATAAGTTTTGTAGAACTTCAAATCTATTGATTTGAGGCGGGCGATCGCAAGGCATTGACTCTAGCGCGATCGATTTCAATTATTCTAATTCGTTCACAACTTCAGTGACGGTAAGTAGGTGGGCTGATTTAAACGTAGGATGGGTTAGCGGTAGCGTAACCCATGCTGGCGTTGGGTTTCGTATCTCAACCCAACCTACGGCGATCTTATATTTAATTGCGCCTTCCTACTTAAATGGTCTAAATCCACCTTACCTTTGAGGAACGTTGAGGCACAACTTGGCTAGCTGCTACGGATAATGATGACCCATCAGGAGGCAATCGGCCCATGACTGATCTCTTATTTGTAATCTTGAAGGTGTTGACGCTTTTGGGCTGCGGGCTGGCGGCGGGGGTATTTTTTGCGTTTTCAACGTTTGTCATGGCGGCCCTGGCTCGACTGGCACCGCCTCAGGGCATTGCGGCGATGCAATTGATTAACATTACGGTGATCAATCCGTGGTTTATGACGGTGTTTTTGGGGACGGCGGCAACCAGTGTGGTGGTGGCGATCGCGGCGCTGCTGACTTGGCCCCAACCCGGTGCAGCGGCTTGCTTGGTGGGTGGTTTAGTTTACCTGGTGGGCACTTTTGGCGTGACGTTGTTGGGGAATGTGCCGTTGAATAATGCCCTGGCGATCGCGGCCCCAGAAAACCCTGCTAGTGCGGCTCTCTGGGCAACCTATCTCAGCCGTTGGACGCTGTGGAACCATATCCGAACGATCGCGGCAGCAGTAGCGACGGTGGCATTGGCGTTGTCGCTCTATCAGTCTGGGGCTGGTCAATGAAGGGCGGCAAGTAGCCCAACTGGAACCCCATTGAGCAGGGGCGAGGGGTGACCGTCCGCGATCGCCCAAAACGCAGTACAATCCCCCTTAGTTCTGTTGTGCATTTCTGCTGAGTCTGTCTGATGCCGATTCTTCACCACACCCTGACGATTGCGACTCAACCCGGCATCCAGATTTATGACATCACTCCCCCAATTCAAGCCTGGGTCAATGAGGCGGCAATCCAGACGGGGCAGGTAATTGTCTTTTCTCGCCACACCACAACGGCGATCGCCATCAACGAAGCCGAACCCCGCTTATTTGATGATGTGACGACCTATCTCAAAACCCTTGCGCCAGAAGGGGGCCTAACGGTGGGCGCAATTCACCACGCCTACAAGCACAATGACTTGCATTTGCGCCCCAATATTCCCCCCGATGAGCCGATGAATGCCCACTCGCATTTGATGGCGATGACCCTCAGCACGAGCGAGGTGATTCCCATCATGGCGGGTCAACTGGCCTTGGGGACTTATCAATCGGTGTTGTTGTTTGAGCTGGATGGCCCCCGCGATCGCACAGTTTTGCTGCAACTATCGGGCGAATGAACCGAGTAACGGCTTACACAATCACGCGATCGCGGCCACTATAAAGATTAAATCGCTCTCCCCGCAGAAACCCAATCAACGTCATGTTGAATTCTTGGGCTACGGCCACGGCAAGGCTGCTGGGGGCAGAAACCGCACATACAATGGGCACTCTGGCGACCAAGCACTTTTGTAATAACTCAAAGCTTGCCCGACCACTGACGAGCACGATATGGCGATCGAGGGGCAACTGACCGCTCAGCAAGGCTGAACCCAGGAGCTTATCCAACGCATTGTGCCGCCCCACATCTTCTTGCACGGCCAACAAATTTCCCGCTAAATCAAACAGCGCAGCGGCATGGAGCCCCCCAGTCGCCTGAAAGATCCCTTGGGCCAGTTGCAATTTTTGTGGCAATTGTTGCAGGGTGGTTGCAGTAACCGTTGCCGTAGTCTCCGCGATCGCCCCACAGTGAATTTTCAACGCATCCAGACTGGTTTTACCGCATACGCCGCAGGCACTCGTGGTGTAAAAATGTCGTTCCAGGGCCGTGAGGTTGGGGGTGAGGCCGGGGCGCAGGGTCACGGTCACAATGTTGTCGCGTTGATCCGCAGGAACCGTGCGATCGCGGCAATGGGTCATGCGTAGCACATCATTTCGGTGGGCGATGACCTGTTCACTGAGCAAAAATCCAGCCGTAAGTTCAAAGTCAGCTCCTGGTGTACGCATGGTGATTGCAAGGGTCTGGGCGGGTTCCGTCAGGCGGATTTCCAGGGGTTCTTCTGTCGCCAAATAGTCCGATCGCCGTTGCATGTGTTGGCGATCGACAACCCACAATTGCGTTGAAGTTTTACTCAAAAAAGAGGTCATGGTCACTCAACCTAGCTGTTACAGCCAGCCTAGCAGGACTGGGAACCGAACAGTGCAGATTAGTTCAATACCGATTCATTTAATCCCAATTTATTACAGTCCGAATGAATCCAGGCCCAATTCATTCAGCATCAATAATGTTGGGCGACCCATTTTTGAATGAGCCCAACGAGCCAATCACATTCTTCCCATTTCAGGCCCGCCCCAAAGGCATCTTCTCCTGTACTGGTTTGCACGACGAGAAACCGCTGATTGCTACTATGTCGTCCAGTTTTGACTGTTTTGATGGTATGAAAAACATTCTGAATATCATGAATGTTGCCCTGGGCAATCACCCACGGTCGCTCTAGAAATCGTCGATAGATAATAAATTCAGTGTGATCAAACTGCACATATACATCAGATAACATTTGCCATAAGGCTGTCACCACAAAAATAACTAACAGTAACGTTGGTATCCATGCCGCATATAAGACATGAGCGACGATGGAAATAACAGTAGAAAAACTCACTCCATATATGAGCGGGAGGGTGAGAAGAAAGCCGAAAAAAATACTAATTCCAGCTAAGACATAACCATTTTCTTTGGGCGGTGGCAGCTTAATTTTGAGTGTCTGTGGAGTCTGCGTGACCGTAACCCGGGTTTTGAGGGGTGGGGCTAACTCGTCAGTTTTGGGCTGGACGGTTTGCCAGAGTTGTAAGGAGGGGCGTTTTAACCACGGGGCCTGTTGTAACCCGGCTAGGGCTTCCTCTGCGGACTGAAAGCGCTTGCTCACATCGGGGTTGATTAAAATCTCAATCCATTGGCCAAAGTCTGGATTAACTTTGACGCGATCGCGAAACTGAATTTGTAAATCTTTCTGGGGCAAGTCCGCTGGCGCGATACCTGTTAACAGATGAATGAGCGTTGCACCCAATGCATACAAGTCAGAAGCGGGAACTGAGCGTCCCCCAAATTGTTCCATTGGTGCGTAGCCATAGGTGCCGACAACGGTGAATGTGGCTCCTTCGACGGCGGCTTTATCTTGCACTGCACCAAAATCGACTAAATAGATAAAATTGTCTTCGCCCCAAATCAGGTTGCTGGGTTTGATATCGCGGTGGAGGACGGGCGGATACAGTTCATGCAGGTAGCGCAATAGGTGCAGCAAGTTGACGGCAATTTGACGCACTTGTTCTTCGGTAAATCGTTCGCCGTTGGCCAGCAGCGTGCGTAGCGAGTCCCCTGGAATGTACTCTTGCACGAGCCCAAACCATGAGAGGCGATCGTCGATGGAGAAAAAGTCGCGATATTTGGGGATTTGTGGGTGATCCAGTTGGCGCAAGATTTGGGCTTCGCGCTCAAATAATTTGAGGTGTTCCCATTGCACTTGATCCCCAAATAGGAGCAATTTCACCACAACGGGTTCTGGTGGATCGCTCGTGCGATCGGTGGCTAACCAGGTTTGTCGTCCTGCTGTCTGGCCGAGGATATCTTGCAGTTGATAGCGATCGCAAAGCACTTGACCGGATTGCAACATGGAAAGAACTGAAGAACGATATTCTTAATCATTACACTTTCGCTCGGTTGGATTCCTGGTGAAAAAAGGGGCTTCTCGTTTCCTTCAATAGAGCGGTCGCGTTGGTGGGGGCGATCGCCATCTTCCCCCAAGGGAGTATCGCTTTTCTCCGAAAGTGGGGTCTCCTCCTGTGTTGTTGTAAGCACAGCGCACCTAAACCCTCAACTGTGTGCCTGTGACCTCCATTGGGAAAGCTTTTTACCCACTGATTCTTCCACCTGTAGGAGTTCTGCAATGAAATCGTTATTGCCTGTGTTGTCCCGTGGTTTGCTCTTGCCGTTGATGAGTTTGGGCTTGGTGAGTGGCCTGTCTAGTGTGGCTTCAGCCTCGACCTATATCAGCCCCACAAAAGCGACTCGGTTAACCCTGTACGAATTACCTGGAAGTCCTCCCTATCAGCGGGTAGGCAAACCGACAGGAGAGTATTCTACTCGGATTCAAGGCAAAACCTGGTATGGTGCGATCGCGATTACAAACCATAAATCAGATCAGGCTGGCCATAAGTATTACACGGGTACTTTTAAAGATTCTAGTTACGTGTCGGGACAGGAGTTAACGTGTCAAGGTACGATCTCTATTTTTAGAACGCGCGTGAGTCGAACAGATCCTCTAGGGATGACTGCAACCTGGAATGTGACGGGTGGAAAAGGTTGTCCCTCGATTGGTACGGTGTATAAAGTGACACTGCGAGAAGATTTGCCCCAGCCCGATCGCAACGGCAACTTCACAGATACCAATTCTCAAGGGGCGGAGAGTAGCCCGTCTCAGGGCAGCACTTGGGAGAAGTGGCGAGTGGTGTCGGCGGATGGCGCTCTGAATTGTCGGCAAGCCCCCAATGGCGCAATTAAAAAGGTCTACAAATCAGGAACTACGTTGGCTGCACAGACAGAGCGAGATGGGACTGCATTTTTCAATCGCGCAGACTTAAAAACGCCCTGGTTACGCACCAGCGATCGCTGCTTTGTGCGGGCGAACACCCAATACATTCAGCCCGTTTCTTTACCGTTTTAATGCCTAACGGGGTGCATGAGCGATGATTGACTGAAGTGAGGACTTGCGGTGGTGTGCCCAAGGCTCACTTCAGCCGTGCGGGGATGGGTGTAGCTAGGCTCGCCGGTTGTAAGGCAGTTTGGCGAGCAGGAGTGCCATGCTACAGGTGCCGCTGACTCCGGCGAAGATGAGCCCAGCCCCAACAAAGCCGCTCAGCACCAAAAACCACGGGGAGACAAACGCGCCTAATACAGTGCCAGTAAACACGAGGGAACCCGCAACAATTTGGACTTGGCGCATCAAGCTAATGGGAGCAGTGCGATCGCATTGGGTCGGGAATCCGGCCTCTTTCCAGGCATTCAGGCCACCAGCCAGTTCCACAACCTCTGGGGCTCCTGCTGCAACTAATTTTTGGGCTGCTTGGCGCGATCGCTGGCCACTTTGGCACTGCAAAATGACCCGTTTTTTAGATGCCTTCGGTAAGGCACCAGGATCAAATTTTGACAATGGCTGAAGGGTCGCCCCAGCAATATGCTCTGATGCATACTCACCTGGTTCTCGTACATCAACCAAGACGATTTGCTCTTGTTCTAAAAGTGATTTCAGCATGGTGACATCAATACTTTTAATTTGAGTGCTGGTTTGATGCTTGGTAACAGTCATACTAAACTCCACATAAGTTTCTGACAAAAGCTTTAAAGCAATTCACACAATGT
This sequence comes from uncultured bacterium, assembly GCA_964475335.1. Taxonomy (GTDB): domain Bacteria; phylum Cyanobacteriota; class Cyanobacteriia; order Leptolyngbyales; family Leptolyngbyaceae; genus CAYYWG01. The sequence continues at coordinate 115,133 of CAYYWG010000001.1, read as the reverse complement.
TGATTGGTCGCCTCAATCTATCCATTTCTGTTCAGGTTATTGCGCCTATCTAGCCCCGGCTAATCGATTGAGCCTTAATCGATCTGAACAGATTGGTTCCGGTGAAGAGCAGTTGACCTTTTGGACGACCACTTCATCGCGATTGCTTATATCATCATATTACTATTTAGTAGTTTATTTGACAAGGTTTATCCTGATGAGCTTCCAGGATAAGGATGGGTGGAACGGCGACGAGGCTGGAATTCTGGGGGTGGCGCATTTTCCAGGATGGGCGATCGCGCAGCAGATTCCTCGGCCTCTGGCCCGCAATGCCCCGCCTGGATACGCAAATTATTGAATGGCTTTCATCAAAAATTCAGCCAGTTCGATTAACTGGGCCTTGTTGAATGCATCTAACAGGGCTCTGGCTGCGGCGCGTGGTTCCAAAGGCACCATGACTTGGGCGCGGTTCCCCACCATGACGATTTCGGGGGCCTGGGGCGGTGCCGTTGGGGGGGCGGTCGCGATCGCGGGGGTGGCTGGTTTTGGGGTGGCTTTGGGGAGGGTCGCCACTCGTGGTGCTAATGCCTGTAAGTCTCGACTGGGAACGATTTCTGTGCTCCGGTTGGTGGTGAGCAATGCTCCCGCTTGTTTGATTTCTTTAATGAGGAGCGGGGCCAGGGTTTGGTAAGTGGTTTTGGAATTCGCGATCGCGCCCTGGGCCATTTGCATCAATTCATGCCATTCTGGGCTGGTGCTCAGTTGTTTTAGCTTGAGGCATAAGGTGCCCAACTGTTGCCGACCCGCAGCCGAATCGCCCTGCTTGAACAGTTGCAACATTTTTTTCAATGCAGCCGCGAGAATGGCTGCGGCATTGGGCATGGTTTGTACTGCTGGGGCCGCCGTCCCGCCGTTGAGCAATTTTTCTAAGTATCCTGCCAGTTCTTGGAAGACGGGTTGGGCCGATTGGACGACTTGTTCGGCTTGGGCTGGCTGAAAGCCATAGGGCGATTGTAACGACTCGACTAATTCTTTCAGCGTGTCAAACCCTTTCAGGAACAAGTCTTCGAGGGCGCGATCGGGCTGGATGGCATTATCTTTCAGAATTTTGAAGTGATCTTCAAGATGGTGAGCGACTTGGTGGATGCTGTCAAAACCCAACATGGCGGCTCCCCCTTTGACCGAGTGAGCGGCTCGGAATAGTTCGTTCAACCGTTCAGAATCGGCCATCGTTGCCTGCAAATCTAACAATCCCTGTTCGATGGTATCGAGGTGTTCTCTGGCTTCCTCGATAAAGAACCCCATAATTTGCTGTTGCTTTGTCGCTTGCACAACTGTTCCCTCTTCCTAATAATGTTGCGCGACAGAGATGCAGTCCTCCGTTGCCTGTACTGTTAGTGTTCCCGTTGTTTCTGGGGTTTTATCTATTTCTCGCGGCAAAAATTAAGGTTTCTAGGAGTTTGTTCCAGGTTTTGGGGCGAATGGGGGAGTTTGCGAGGGATAAATGGCTGGGGGGATTCCTGGCGATCGCTCCAACGACGGTGCTAGGGGGCACGGCTGGGTACTCTTGGGCGCGATCGCGGTTTTGGTGAACCTGGATCATTCACCACCAATGGGTTGGTCGGGGTTAGGGCTTGTGCGCTTACCGGGCCACCCACAAGGGACGCGCCTAACTGCATTGGGGCACCCACAAGGGATGCCCCTACCTAGACTGGAACACCCCCAAGCTGTGCTCCTACTTGCACTGGGCCACCCACAAGGGATGCCCCTATCGTTAAATCTACTTTGACTAGAGGCAACTGGGTGGAGTGGTATGAAGCCCCACGCCAAGTGTCAAAACTTGAGCCGTTGCCGGAAATTGGCGACAGATTCAACGACTCCAAGGGCCATCAAATTCATCACCAGGGAGGATTTGCCATAACTCAAAAACGGGAGCGGAATCCCGGTAACTGGCGATAGGCCAATGGTCATGCCAATATTGACCGAAACCTGGAAGACAATCATCGAGAAGACGCCGATCGCGATCAATGACCCAAAGTTATCCTTCGCATTTTGGGCAATGATGACCAAGCGCAAGCAGATTAACCAAAATGCCGCCAAGACCAGAAAGCCCCCGACGAATCCTAACTCTTCTCCGATCGCCGCAAAGATGAAGTCTGTATGTTGTTCGGGGATGAAGTTCAGTTGGGTTTGGGTGCCCTGGTGCAAACCTCGCCCCAACAGGCCCCCGGCCCCAATGCCAATCCGCGATTGGATCAGGTGATAGCCACCCCCCAGCGGATCTTGGTCAGGATTCAAGAAAATAATCAACCGTTGTTTTTGGTAATCCTTGAGAATACCCCACAGCATGTGGCCCAACCCGCCGGAAACCAGGTTAATCACAACTGCGCCCAGGGTGCCCACCTTGTACCAGGGTAAACTCCGCCACGCCACGATCCCAATCAGCACAATCCACAGGATCCAAATGGGCAAAATAATCCAAATGGGGATGAGGCTATTCAGGTTAAATAAAATCGCGGAAATGAGGGGCGAGATCATCAACAGCAGCCAGCCTGGGTTGGCATTGCCCCAATACAGCATCCCCATCGTGATGGCCCCAAAGACCAGCGACGTGCCCAGGTTCGGCTCTAAAAAGACGAGGATCCACGGGACGGCAGTGACGGCAAGGGCGCGGAGGGCGGCGGGAATGGTGGAGGCAGGCCGCGAACTGAGCATGGCGGCCATGGTAATGATGGCACCCAGTTTGGCAAATTCTGATGGCTGGAGATTGAACCCCAGAATGGTAATCCAACGTTGTGCACCGAGTCCTTCTGTCCCAAAAAATTTCACGGCGAGTAATAGGCAAATGGTTGCGCCGTAAAAAATCCAGTGCCATTGCAGCAGCATTTCGTAGCGCGATCGCGCAATCAGGAGGGCGATCGCCAGCCCAATGCCCCCGGTGATGAAGTGCTGGGAGGCCCAGTTGGCTCCTGCCTGGTTAATTTCAACGCTGCGGATCATGACACCACCCAGAATGGTGAGACCGATGGGCAGAATTAAGAGCAAGACATCAATGTTTTGCCAGGGCTGAACCAGGGATTTCCACCGGAACCGGGTGAGGGAGCGTTGAAACATGGAGAGTTCTGTTGCTGTAGGGTTAGGAGAGTAGGAATTTATAACTAGGGTCTATTTTAGCTTTCTCTGCCACGGTTTCTGTGGGAGAGGCTTCGGGGGGGGGCGTGGGACGGTGCGATCGCCCCGTTAGCGACCCCAGAAATCAATATCCTGAGTGCTGAGGTAACTCAAAACTACGGGGCTAGCCGTGGCCAGTACGGTAACAAACACCACAACGAAGACCTGACTATCATTCAGTTGGGCAAGGATATCAATAAATTGGATGGGGGCGTTGCCGATGTTGATGTTTTGATAGGCAACGTAGGTGGCGTTGCAGGTGAGGGAGGTAAACAAGTCAAACAGCAGCGTGAGCACCCAAATGAGGCGCAGGAGAAAAAAGGCCGCAGGGTCAGCGGTAGTGGTGGCGGGCGGAGTCCAGATCGATTTGGTTGAAAAATTCAATGCGCCCACAATGAGGGTGCCGACGAGGCTAATGCCAATTTGGACGAAACCGTTGCTGCCGAGCAAAAGGAGTGTCCCCAGAAAAGTGGTGATCAGATCCCAAAAGGCACTCAGCCACAGGGCACCGCGAAGAATGAGACGTTGGACGGTCATAGCGGGGGGGGCGATCGCTAGTAGGGTTGTTTATCGGGTTGGTTGGCCCATTCTTCAAAGGCAACGCGGGCCTCGGTGGGCAGTAGTTGGGTCATGGAGAGTTGGCGCTCGGCCAGGGGCAGGCCCAGTTGGCGGTAAATCGCCTGACTCCCAAAGCCATAGGCCGCAGCGGTTTCTTTGGTGTTGGCGTAATACACCCGCTCTAGCCTTGCCCAATAAATGGCGGCCATGCACATGGGGCAGGGTTCACAACTGGTATAGAGTTCGCAGCCCGTGAGTTGCCAGCTTTGGAGGCGATCGCAGGCTTCCCGAATGGCTAACATTTCGGCGTGGGCGGTGGGGTCATTGGTAAGCGTGACCAGATTCATGCCCCGGCCAATGATGGTATTGTCTTTCACGACGACGGCTCCATAAGGCCCTCCTTTATGGGTGCGCACACTTTCGAGGGAAAGCGCGATCGCGGCTTCCATAAAGACTTGATGGGGCTCGGTCATGATCAGTTCCTTTGGCGCGCCAGCATTCTGGCGAATGAGCTTTGGTCAATGAGCTGTTGTCAGTGTATCCCGTTTGGGCGATCGCCGTCTGTGTTGCTTGGGTGGGCAGGCCACAGGATGCATGAGGTGAGCTGGTTTCAGCCAGGGCGATCGCGCCAGGGCCTTCCGTCTGCCACTGCCAAAAAACAAAAAAAAGAGAGAGTCGTAACTCCCTCCCAGTCTGTTTTGGATCCACATCGATAAAAGATGATCAAGTAAATCCACTTTTTAGTAGGCAAGACCCATGCTACGGGTTGTTTCTGCACCTAGATAAACACGGATGCTTAAGAAGTCAGTGGGGCAAGCCGTTTCGCAACGTTTGCAACCAACACAGTCTTCTGTTCTAGGCGAAGAAGCAATTTGCCCTGCTCTGCACCCGTCCCAAGGAACCATTTCTAAAACGTCCAAAGGGCAGGCACGAACGCACTGGGTACACCCAATGCAAGTGTCATAGATTTTGACAGTATGAGACATTATTAAAGGCTCCAAAGATTGCTAAGAGATTCGCAATAATTTCAGCCCGTCGATTTAACAGCAATTTGCCGTCAAACCTTTGGTTCATGGCTAGTGTACCTTACGGCCTGAAACACCCCAGGTAAAAGCCAGTAAAAGTTTAAAGAACGTAATAGTCATAGTTACTTAAAGGGTAAAACCCAGAGCGCTAGCACAAAGTGGCGATCGCATTTGCCTTTATAAAACATTACAAATAACAATGCAGTGCATTTCAGTTGTGCATTTCAATAGAGTTGCTCTGATGATGGATGATGACTATTTTGATGATGACTCTGATCATCGCGCGGGATTGGCAGTGACCGGGGGCGATCGCCTTCACCCGGTTGGATTAGCGGCAATTGAGTCAGGGAAAAGCCGAAGGATTAGCACCCTCAAGCCTTACGTGAAAGTAAAGAAAACAGTCTTCCTATTTTGGCGTTGATATGATAAGTAGCGATCAATGAGTGGGGTACTCTCCCTATGGCTACTGCAACTGTGTTGAAATTTATGCAGAAGACGGCAGAAGACGACGCTTTGCGCCAACAACTCGAAAAATTGCTGGGCGTTGGCGATGGCAACATCAGCAGCGAAAGTGAGTTGGATGCCGCCGAATCTGAGGCATTGAAAGGAGAGCGTGCGCCAGTTGTCGCTGAGTTTGCGGCGCTCAATGGATACGATTTTTCAGTGGATGAGTTGGTGTCAGTGGTGGATGCCTTCCAACAGCACCAAGTGGGGCAACTTTCGGATGATGAGTTTGCCAAAGTCTTGGGCATTGTGGTGCCCTCCGCGAGCGAAGGCGGGATGGCCGGGGTAGCAAAGCTGAAAAAGTGGTTTACCAGAACCTACCTGGGGCACTAAGCGGTTAGTTACCCCAGGGCTGGAGGGCCAATACTGCGGGCAATCTGCATTTGGCTTTAGAACGGCTGGTGTTTAAGCCGGAAAGGGCATGGGGTTTTCCCTCATGCTTTTTTTATTGGGCCGGGGGGGCGTTAGCGGCGGGGCTGAGGGTGGGTTCTGGGGCGGTGGCTTCGTCGATCGCGTCGAGCGATCGCCCGGTGGTTTCAACCCGGCACCCATAGGTAAAGCCGGCAGCGGCCAGACAGACAAAGGCCAGGGCAATTAACAAGCTGAAGGTGCCCAGCGATCGCTGCCACAGGGGTAAGGCCACGGTGCCCAAAACTGCACCCGCTTTGGCGATCGCAGCGGCAAACCCGGCTCCACTCGCCCGAATTTGGGTCGGAAAGACTTCCCCCGATAACAGAAAGGTGGTGGAGTTTGGCCCCAGGTTCATCAACAGGTTAAACACAGTAAAACCCAGAAAGACTAAAACAAAACTGCCACGGCTACTGAGTTGGGGCAGACTGGACAGAGCCAACAGCAAAAGACCCACCGCCATACCGATGAAACCCGTCACTTGTAACTGAATGCGACCGACGCGATCGACCCACAGAATGGCGAACAAAAAACCCGCAATCAGGAACAAATCCACAAAGGCGGCCCCTTGCATGGCGGCAAACTGTTGGGTGATGAAATCTGGTGCTTGGTCAAAGACGAGGGTGGCAATGATGACGGGGGTAAAAATCCCAATTCCGTAGGTGGCGATGTCTTGGAGAAACCAGGGCACGGAGGCCAGCAAGGTGCGCCGCCAATAAGGCGCAGAAAATAACGCGCCATAGTGCAAGGGAGCGGCAGGGGGCGGTTCGCTGGCGGGGGTAATGGTCAGGGGTTTTTCTAGCAGGATTGAGGCGGCGGTTGAGGCGGCTTCGTAGTCGCCCTGCGCAATGTAGTAACGCGGACTTTCGAGCAAAAACTGCGATCGCAATAGGGCCACGGCGATCGCCAACCCCAGCCCCACCCCCAACATCCAACGCCAAGCATAGTGAATGGTGGGAATGAGCGAATCGGGATAAATCACTTGGAACAGGGCCAGGATTGCCAATCCGGTCAAGGCTCCGAATAAGGCTCCGATCGCCTGAAAGGTAAATGCGCCAATCACCATGCGCCCCCGCAACCGTGCCGGAACATTTTCGGTAATGTAAGCCACGCTGATGGGATAGTCAGCGCCGATAGCGACTCCAACAAGAAAGCGAAAGCCAATCAGCGATAGAGCATCCCAGGCGAGGGCGGTGGCTGCCGAGGCCAAAACGAAGAGCGCCACATCGATCACGAGCATCCGTTGTCGCCCAATGCGATCGGTCAGGGGGCCAAGGGTCAAGGCTCCCACCAGGGAACCGACGAGGGCTGCCCCGGCGATCGCCCCGGTGGCGCTGGCATTCAGGCCAAAATCCTGTTCAATGAAAGGCAGCGCCACACCGATGATAAAAAAATCAAACCCATCCAGGGCAATTAACCCGGCAGATAAAAACCATAACCACCCCATTGGGCGCGTCAGGTGGGAGGCATCAAGCTGTTGTTCAAAGGAGGCTGATGCTGGGACGTTGCTCATGCAATTATCCAATCCTTGGTTGTGGGAGTCCTGGTCAAAAATACCATTCTGGGGGGGACGGCCATACTGCCTGGGGGCGGGGGATTGCACGCGGAGCCGGTGCGCCGCCCCAGTTGGGAACGTTCGCGATCGCCCGTAAGCAGGATACCGGGGAGCGCTTCAGGATTCGCAGGGCCGGATTTGGTATCCAAGAGTAGAGCTTTGCCATAGAGTTTTGGGCTGCTGTCTGCAAGGGAGTGCTTCAGGATCGAGGTTCTCGATCCGTGCTCCAGGTCAGTAAACCCGGTTTGATTTCCGCTCGTTGTTCACGCTGCTAAAGCCATGACTGTTGCTGTTTTTGATTCGTTAACCCGTCATGCGACGGCCCATTCCATCACGTTCTATCAGCGGTATTTGTCGCCCCATAAGGGGTTCGCCTGTGCCCATCGGGTGTTGCATCGGGGGGAGTCGTGTTCTCAGTATGTGAAGCAGGTGGTGATGGCCCAGGGGTGGGGGGCGGGTTTGCCGCTCATTCGCGATCGCTTCCAGGCGTGCAAAGCAGCCAAACTAGAGCTTCAGCACCGCCAAACCCTCAGAATGGCCCAAAAACACTCAGACTCGGCCCAAAAGCGCAAAGAGGAACAAAACTCTTCATCGTTTGACTGTGCTGATTGGGATTTATCGGGGTGTGACCTGGGTGGGTGTGAGCCGTCGGAGTGTGTGGCGGTGGGGGATGGGGCCGCTTGTACGGAGTGTTCCGGGTTGGATTGTGGCAGTTTTGAGGTGTGCAGTTGCGATGGGGGCGATTGTGCAGTGGGGAGTTGTGATTTTGGCTAGCCAAACTGCGGATCTACCGCAATGAGAGTCAGCCAAAGATGCTGAGGTCGAGCGATCGCACGAGATGCATGAGCACCAAAATCCCGGCGATGGAGTTGCCGGTGGCATCCAGAGCTGGACTGTAGCACGCGATCGCGCCCTGCCGGGGGAGCACTGCCAGTAAAGCCCCGCTCACACCGGATTTGGTGGGTAAACCAAGTTGCACTGCAAAAGCGCCCGAGGTTTCGTACAAGCCACAGGTCAACATCAACGCATTCACGCTTCGTTGGTGGGCAGGTGCAATGGGGAATTGGCCACTGGCAAGTAACAGTCCCAGCCGGGCAAGATCGTCTACGGTGCCAGACAGGCAGCAAATTTGGTTATAGGTGTCTAGAGTGGTGTCAACGGCATCAATGACATTGGCGCTGCGCAACAGGGTGGCCAGGGCGCGGTTGGTTTCGTTGCCCACCGATCGCACGGAGGCTAGCATGGTGTCGTCGAGCCAGAGTTTGGCCCCAGAGAGGTCATTGAGCCACTGACATAAGGTTTGGCAGCGATCGCGACCAGTGGCCCCAGGGAGAAGACTGGCCAGGGCGATCGCCCCGCTGTTGATCATGGGATTGCGGGGAAAGCCACCATCCGCCGACAGTTGGGCCACAGAATGGAAGGGCAAATCCGACGGCAGCATCCCCACTTTGGTAAAGACAGTTTGTTCGCCGTAGTGGTGCAAGAGATAGAGCAAGACGAAGGGCTTGATCACGCTCATCAGGGCAAAGGCGCGATCGGTATCGCCCAACGCTTTAGTTTCACCGTTGATGCATTGGAGTTGCAGCGCTAGCCAGTCGGGGTTCGCTTCTGCCAACCGGGGGATGTAGGCCGGGACTTGCCCCGTGCGAGCTTCAATGCGGGCCTGCGCCATCCACGCTGCGAGTTGTTCTGTGGCTAAGTTGTCGAGCGGCAACCGAGAACTGTGCAAGCCGGACTCCGGTGAGGGGGTGAAGAATTTTAAGGGGCTGGCGTATGCCTGAGCGAGAACGTTACCCGTGAGAAAAGTAGGCTCAGGGGCTAGGGGGCGGCTCCCGTTTTGACGAGGTAGCAGGTCGGTACAGCTCTCTGCACCTTGAGGCCCTAGCCCCAACCTAGGCAATGGCGTTGTTCAGGTTATTGCCCACTACCTAACAAGGGTCGGCCATCGGTTGCCATGCGGAACCGTTCCACACTTTCTGAGAAGCCGATGGGCAAGACGACTTCTACGTTTTCGTGGGGGTTGGGGATGATGACCCATGTTTCGACGGTGCCCCCTTCAACGCGGCTGGCGGCATCTACCCCGGCTTCGACCGACCGTTTTACTTCCGAAACATCGCCCCGAATAATGACAGTAAACCGGGCGCTACCGGCGCGGATATAGCCGACGAGGGTAATCCGGCCTGCTTTCACCATTGCGTCGGCTGCTGCCAAAACCGCAGGAAAGCCTTTTGTTTCAATTGAACCAACCGCTTGCGGCATTTCGAGTCTCCCAATCCAATAAACAATAAACCACTTAACAAGTTAGATCCGCTCGGCAATCGGGGCTGCGCTTGGGCTGAGGGCTCAGGTCGCGCTCCCGCTTGGAGCCTAAGTTGCGATCGCCAACTTAGACCCGAAATCGCTCGACTTCGCTCGGAAAGTCGATATCCATCACAGCTTCCACATTCTCCGGTGGATTTGGCACGATGTAGTGCGAAATCAGTCTTCCCCCCGGTGGGGCAGTATCGGCAGCCATAATGCCCGCTTCGACGGCCCGTTTTACTTCGGCGGTGCCTCCCCGAACAGCCACGATAAACTGGGCGCGTTCAGCCAAGCCAAAATACACCAAGGTTACGTGCCCCGTTTTTACCATTGCGTCTGCTGCCGCCAAAACCGGGGGAAACCCGTCTGTCTGAATTACTCCAACCGCAAGCGGCATCCCATTCTCCTGCAATGCTCTAATGGCACAAACAATATTCTATGCGGCTTTTGGCCCATTTATTGCAACAGCTTGTGTTCTTTTGTCTGAGTTTTTTGATTGGGAGCTGGGATCGCGAAATCGGTGAGAATGGGGCACTCTAGGCAGGGGTGGCGGGGCGAGGTTGGGGGTGGCGATCGCCCAATAAGGGCTCACGGGTGATGATGCCGTCTTGGTCAATCCAAACTAAAGCCGCCTTGCTGACCTGGCGATCGCGAAGGGTGACTAGGGAAAAATTGCGCTGGCTACCGACTGTATGTTTAACAATCCGGGGGACTCGGGCCGCGTTCAGGTACACCGTCCCGGCAGCGTCAACTGCCAAACTTTGCCGTTGGTGCTGTTGGGTGTGGCGCAGGGCATGATGCATATGCCCAAAAGCAACCAGGGAAACGGTTTTGCCCAATTGCCGCGTTTGGGCGATCGCGTCGGCCAAATCTGGATCGCCATGATCCCCGCCGATGGGCTGCCAATCTTTGCCGCAGGGGGCTTCCGGGCGATCGCCCAACCCCAAGGGGCCGCAATGCCCCAAATAAATCACCGTGTTATAACGGGCGGCTTGGGCCGCTGCCACCATCCGCTGCGTAGACTCAGCAAAATTGCCAACGCCATACCGCGCTTGGTAAAACTCCCCATTCTTCCAGTCCGACCCACCCCAGCTAAAAGGCCGCCCCCCGACCACAGAGAGGCCCAAGGCCGGAAAGTCTAAATAGCTGTAGCCCACGTGAGCTGCGCCCAAACTATCGAGTTGTTGTTGCACGCGGTCTTCGTGCTGGCGATCGTAGGGACACTTGCGCCGCCCCCATTCCGAGGCCGAATACCACGCATCATGGTTGCCCAAAATGACAGCCTTAGGAAGAGTCAATGCGGCAATACGCTGCACCACATCCACAGCTTCGTTCCCAAAATCACCCACAAACAGGGCTAAATCGACTCCAAGTTGGTGCAAGGCTTCGCCGTCTGCGGCTTCCCACTGATCATGAACATCCCCAATGATGGCGATTGTAACCTCAGGGTTGGTTGCTCCCGTTACCATAGTTGCTTCATGTCTACTTCACTCTTTCCAGCATAGTTTCTTCGCTGTGCAATGGGCGGACGGCCCTCGACAGACCCGCAGACGATGAAGACTATTTTCCCCGGATCACCGTTTTTCTCCAGTCAAAACTAGATAACAACAGCACACATAACAACAGCGCAGAACCGGGTCGGCAATGACTGCGAACCGATGGCCAAGACGGGGGCTAACTCCGGCCAATTTGCTTGAGGACGATTTCTTGGGCCCGTTGGGAGAGCTTGTCGAGATGCACTTGGCGATCGTCATCGATCAAGTCTTCTTTCTGCATCAGCTCAACCATCGTCTGAAACAGGATTTCTTCTACCTGGGCAGCCCGTTCCGCAAGCCACTGATGGGTTTCGGTATCTTCTGGAAACTGCTCAATGCAGCTTGTAGTGTAATACCGGAACGATCGCACCTGGCGTAGAATGCGGGCAATGTAGCCTGGGCACTCACAGGCAATCACCTCTGCCGAGCGGCAGATTTCTAATAACGTATCATCTGAAAGTTCAGTAAGCTGAACAATGCGAGTCAAATCATTCATCAATTTTGCCCCGTAACAAGGTTTCCCTAGCTGGCTGTGAAACCATTATCAATTTTGAGTTTAGCAATCCCTGACTATAGCCGTGGCAACTGCCACTCAGCCGCGAGACAACGACTGAAACAGCGATGCTAGTTGCTATTTTCGCTTGGTTAACTAGTAAATCCGCCTTCCAGAAGGAGTATGTCCTAAGCTGGTTTATCTCTGCTCAAGGGCGCTCACCCGATCTTCCCTACGTTGGTTGAGTTAAGTTGTTGAGTTGTTTGTTTGTTTTGAGTAGAGGAATATAGCAAACTAATTTGGCACTGATTAGTCTATTCTACTGAATCACACCGAATCGTCACTTTTCAACTCTATGGCCTGAAGTTGTGAACTTAGGTGAGTTCATTGGTTATTTTTTATTGCAGTCACGCTTGATCGCGCAATAAAAGGTCAATGTGAGAGGACAGCGCCGAGGTGCTAAGCACGGGTAACAAGGGGAACTGGCGGCGTAGGCCGACGCAGCCCAAACTCTAAACAACTGAAACGAAACAACTGACAGTACCTAGGGCTCACCAATTCTAGCAAGGGACGGTCAGGGAAATTTCACTACTTTTGCTGAATATATGGCTGAACTTCGGTCTTCTTGGGGAGAAAACCTGCGGTTCCGGTCAATAGGCTGGGCCAAAGTACAGACGGGCGATCGCCCCCCTGCCTCAGTTAGCCTTAGGGATCTGGCCTACTTGATTTATCGCCAACTCTATTTTTAGGGTTAGATCAAACCTTTTTTGGATGAGAACCTGTGAAAGCCGTATTGATGACTGCGCCCGGTGGCCCTAACGTTTTACAACTGGCAGAGGTGCCCACACCCACCTTGAACCAGGAGACTGACTTGCTGGTACGAGTTCAGGCGGCGGGCCTGAATCCCATTGACACCAAACTGCGGCAACGGGGGACGTTTTATCCCGATGGGAGGCCAGCCATTTTGGGGTGCGATGGGGCTGGGATCGTTGAAGCCGTAGGGGCAGGAGTGCAGCGGTTTCGGCCTGGGGATAGCGTGTATTTTTGTCAGGGGGGCCTGGGCCAGCAACCGGGAACCTACGCTGAGTGGGCCGTGGTGGATGAACGGTTTGTTGCAGCCAAACCCCAACGGCTGGAGTTTGCGGCGGCGGCAGTTTGTCCGTTGGTGTTGATTACAGCGTGGGAAGCGTTGTACGATCGCGCGCGGCTTCAACCGGGGCAAACAGTTTTGATTCACGCTGGGGCCGGTGGGGTGGGCCATGTGGCGATTCAACTGGCGCGGTTGCAGGGGGCACGGGTCGCGACAACAGTGAGTTCGGCAGCGAAGGCTGAGTTTGCCCGCAGGTTAGGGGCCGAATTGGTCATTAACTACCAGCAAACTGACTTTGTGGAAGCCGTGCTGGATTGGACCGATGGCCAGGGGGTGGATATTACCTTCGATACGGTGGGGGGCGCGACCTTGGGGCAAAGTTTTGCGGCGACTCAGATTTATGGCGATGTGGTGACATTGTTGGCCCCGGATCCTGAAACTGTTTGGAAAACAGCCCGCGATCGCAATCAACGGATTAGTTTTGAACTCATGCTGACTCCGATGCTCAAAGACCTTGTGGCCGAGCAAATCGCGCAGGCCAAAATTCTCTCTCAGTGTGCGCGGTTGCTAGACAATGGCGAACTTGTGATTCATCTGGCGCAGACGTTTCCGTTGGCTGAGGTGGCGGCGGCCCACCAACGCCTGGAGGCTGGGGGCTTTGTGGGTAAGCTGGCCCTGGTGATGGAAGCCTGAGGCTGGGGCGGCGATCGCGCGGGTGGCAACGGGGTTAATTCATAACTTGTTGCACGGGGGAAGGGCGGTGTTCCTTTTGGAAGCGCGGAAATCGGAATAACATAAAGAATATGTGTGCCAGAAAGATGTGCGCTAGAGAGAGTCGAAATGTTTAAGACCGTGTTGTTTCCGATTGATCAGAGCCGCGAATCTCATCAGGCGGCGGAAACGGTGGCTCAGGTGGTCAAAGTCCACAGCAGTCGCCTGGTACTATTGTCGGTGGTGGAACCCAGAGAGGGCGATGAGGCGACCGTCATGTCGGATCCGGAGGCGATCGCCACCATGCTGACTACCGCAAAAACCTTCTTTTCCCAGCAAAACATTGACGCTGAGGTCATTGAGCGCGAAGGGAAACCCGCGTTTACAATTTGCGATGTGGCCGACGAAATTGATGCAAACTTAATCATTATGGGCTGTCGGGGGATTGGCCTCACCGAAGAGGGGGTCGCCGATAGCGTCACGAACCGCGTCATCAATTTATCGCCCTGTCCAGTTCTTATCGTGCCGTAAATTCATGTCAACTCCTCCAATTCAGTGGTATCCAGGCCACATTGCCAAAGCCGAGAAAGCGCTCCAGGAGCAGCTCCGCCGGGTCGATGTGGTGCTGGAGGTGCGGGATGCCCGAATTCCGCTCGCGACAGAGCATCCCAAGGTCAAACAATGGATTGGGGAAAAGGAACGGGTGTTGGTGCTCAATCGCATGGATATGGTGCCCGACCAGGCCCAGCAAGCCTGGACAGCTTGGTTTAAGGCCCAGGGGGAACTGCCGATTTTCACCGATGCCCAACATGGTAAAGGAATCAATGCTGTGAAGCGGGCGGCCCAAGCCGTAGGAGAAACGGTCAATCAACGGCGGCGCGATCGCGGGATGTTAGATCGGCCTGTGCGAGCGGTGGTGATTGGGTTCCCGAATGTGGGCAAGTCGGCGCTGATTAATCGGCTGTTGCGCCAACGGGTGGTCGATAGTGCGCGGCGACCGGGCGTTACCCGGCAACTTCGCTGGGTGCGGGTGTCTGACCAGATTGAACTGTTAGACGCGCCGGGGGTGCTGCCGTCTCGGTTAGAGGATCAGGACGCGGCCTTGAAACTGGCGATTTGCGATGATATTGGCGAAGCAGCCTACGACAATCAACGGGTGGCGGCGGTGCTCATTGACTTGTTGAATCAGCACCGAGGCACTGCCATTTTGAGTAAACGGTATGCCTTGCCGTTGGGGGAGTTAACCGGTGAAAGTTATCTCCATGCCCTTGCCGTGCAAAACTTTAAAAAAGATGTAGAACGGGCGGCACGCCATGTATTAAACGATTTTCGGGTGGGGCAACTGGGGGCGATCGCCCTGGAAACGCCACCCCAGCCCTCAGAAGACCCCGAATTTAGCGACGACTAGCCACAAAAATCATGGAGGCCGGTTGCCCCGTTTGGGGGTGAAGGGGTTCGCGGAGTTCCAGAAGGCGGAAGCCGCTGGCATGAAAGAGGTTGACCCAACTGGCGATGGTGCGGAAATACCAGGGGGGTGGCTCAGTGAAGGCATCACTAAACCCAGCCCAAGATCCGGTGCGCCAGCCATCGCGGTAGGGCAAGTTGCCGCAGGCTACCACAGGATGCAAGGTTTGCACGATGAACACTCCGTTTGCGGTGAGCAGGGCCGGAATCGCGCGGAAGAGTTGTTCGACGATCGCCTCACCAAAGAGGGAAAAGTTGCACACTACCCCATCCACCGTGAGGGCCAAAGCCCCTGCCGCGATCGCCTCGTAGTCCATGACCCGAAACTCGCCACCCCCAGCCTGTTGGGCTGCTGCAATCAAACCGGGGATCCCATCCACGCCGATCGCCGCAAGCCCTTGAGCGGCCACCGCCCGAACGAGCCACCCTTCGCCGCACCCCACGTCCAACAGCGATCGCAGGGAGTAAGCCCCGATCGTATCGAGGATGGCCTGATTAGTGACGGCTTCTCGACTGGCAATTTGGCGATCGCGAACGGCCTGAATCCACGGGGTGATGTTTTTGTGCCAGGAGGCCACAATTTGGCGATCGCTCAATGGGGAAATATCCATGTCCTCTGGGTTACAAACGGTGGTGGATTAGACTTTTTGGATGAACCGACGACCCAACAAACCTTCCGGGCGCACTAACAAAATAATGAATAACAACCCAAAGGCGACTGCATCTTTAATGCCAGAGGCATAACCAGGGACAAAGGCTTCGGCTAAGCCAATGACTAAACCCCCGACCACGGCACCGGGGATGCTGCCCAATCCACCGAGCACAATTACGGCCAATCCTTTTAACCCATAGTTGATTCCAAAATAGGGGCCGGCAATACTCACACTGGCACCCACTAAAGTACCGGCAATGCCCGCCAAAAAACTACTGACAAAAAAGGTCAGCACAATGAAGCGATCGGTATCAATGCCTAGCAGGTTGGAGGTGATGGGATCTTCTGCGACGGCCCGCATGGCCTTGCCGTATTTCGTGGCATTAATCAAATAAGTTAAAACCGTGAGGACAACAACAGAGACCAAAAAAATCACGATTTGCACGGTGCGAATGGGAATGGGGGCGATCGCCGTCCCAAAGTTGATAGCCGCAGGCAGATTGCCCAACGCTCCGGCGGGAAAGGTGTAGCTTTCGGCCCCGACTAGATACTGAATCACGTTGACGATGACCAACGCCACCCCCAAACTGGAAACCACTGTCAACAACGGGCTGGCCCCTCGACGCCGTAGGGGACGAAAGGCGAGACGCTCGATCGCCACCCCCACAAACCCCACCAGCACCCCACTCACCAACATGGCCACCCAAAACGGCAGGGCGATCGGCAGACGGGCATTGGCCAGCAAGCCATTAAACCCGATCGCCCCCCCCATCAAAAAAAAGGTGAAATAGGCTCCGAGGGTAAACACGGCTCCGTGAGCAAAGTTGATGATGCCCAGAATAGAAAAAACGAGGGTATAGCCCAACGCAAAAATGGCGTACACGCTGCCGATGGACAGGCCATTCAGCAAATTTTGGAGCAGCAGAGTCCAAGACATAGGAGGGAGCCGTGGCTGATATTATCTGGGTTGATGAAACTATCTGGGTTGATTAAACCACGTCGGTTAGCTCTTTGGCGGGGGAAATTCGCTGGCGGCGGTAGGCAAAGGAAATTGTGGCAAACGGGGGCGATCGCTGATAATCGAGGACGGACAACACTGCATGAAGGGGAGAACGGCTGTGGGCGATCGTCGGTTTCAACCGCTGACCTGGTTAGTTGTGGGGGTGTTGCTGCTGCTGCCCTGGCTTACGGGGTGCACCTTGCCCCAGGTCAGTGCAGAGGAGCGGTTGTTTTTGCCCCTGTCCCTGGAATTTTTGGACGCTCATGTCGTTCCGAAGCAAGAGTTTCAAACGACAAAAGTGGGTGGCTTGTCCGCATTGACCTACAATCGCCAGCGCGATCGCTTCTATGCCCTGTCTGACGATCGCAGCGAGTATGCTCCGGCCCGGTTTTATACACTGTCGATGGCGCTCGATGCCACTGCTCCTGCCACCCCAAAAATCCAGGCGATCGACCTCACTGATGTCACCTTCCTGACCGATGAAACGGGCGCTGAGTATGCCCCTGGCACCCTGGATCCTGAAGGGATCGCCTTGTCGCCGTTGGGGACGTTGTTTGTGGCGAGTGAAGGAGTGGCCAAGGACGGTATTCCACCGACGGTGCGGGAGTATGACCTCAAGACGGGTGCGTGGAAGCGGAGTTTACCCATCCCCACTCGCTACGCGCCGCAAACGGCAGAGGGTAAGTTGGTGCAGGGCGTGGGAGATAACATTGGGTTTGAGGCGTTGACGCTCAATATGACCGGGGGCAGTACAATCGCAATCGAACCCTTTCGGTTGTTTACCGCCACAGAGTCGGCCCTGACCCAAGATAGTTCACCAGAGCATCCCCAACAAGGCACAAGCCGCAATCGGCTATTGCACTATTCCCTGACTCCGACCCAGGCATTGGTCGTGTCAGAGCATCTTTACCCCATGGAGACTCCGCCGGAGGGCGCGTTGTATCACGGGTTAGTCGAGCTGTTGGCGATCGACCAGGGGGGCCATTTCCTGAGTTTAGAGCGATCGTTTGGGGCCAATGGCATTACGGCTAAGGTGTTTCAGCTTGCGATGGGCGGCGCAACGGATACATCGACCATTGAGCAGTTTCAAGGGCCAATGACCACTGTTCAACCCATCCGGAAAAAGCTGCTGCTTGACCTGACGACGTTGGGGATTCCCCTCGACAATTTAGAAGGAATGGCGTTGGGGCCTCAGTTACCGGGTGGGTCGCCCAGTCTGGTGTTGCTGAGTGATGACAACTTTCGACTAGGGCAAGTGACTCAGGTTTTACTCTTTCGCTTGCAGGGTTTGAAATAAGTGCATTGAGCCAGTGGGATTGCGTTGGTTCGGCGCAGTGGCAAAGAGCGCCTGTCACTTTTGTCGCCCTCACCCTAAATTCCTCTCCCTGGTGTAGACGGACTGCCGATCCGCCTCCCTGAGGAGAAGGGGCTGGGGGATGAGGGCAATTTGCAAAGGTGATATCCTCCCAACGGCAAAAGGCACGATCGCCATTTCTGCGTTGCTTTTTCCCCTTGAATTGAGATCATTTCATTGCGATGGACAAGTCTTTGCAGCCAGTTGGACTGAGGGTTAATTTCGCAATGCGGATGCGGAGCCTTTCGGCCCTGGTTAATCGAGCGATCGCGTTGGACTTTGCCGGGTAACAAATACTGCGATCGCGACAATCTGTTGCTTTTGTGAAGGGGCGCGAATCAGAGTTGTACCCCATACCAGGACTATTCTCTGTGGATAGGGCGATCGCAACTTCCCCTGTCCGTAAGAGGTATTAAAAATGACTCCTTAGGCTCCGTTTGATGGAGTTAAAAAACTGGATTAGAGGTTAATTGGAACCCTGCAATATGTAATTGTGAATACAGTGTTTGGGGTTATAGTCGTCATTAAAGCTGGGAACTATGACACTTCAAATGAACAAGGTTTAAGACTTTCAAAAGAAATCTAAATCTTGCCAGAGAAAGACGCTCGTTCTGAGCGATCGGTGGCATATTGATAAAAAATAGGCTTCAGGGAGAAACGTTGCTATGAATATTGCGATCGCTACTATTCGTGTTGCTCTGGTGGGTGTAGTGGCTTCTCTAGTGGGCGTTGCCGCTGGTGCCCAGGCTCAAACGCCAGCCTCCAGTCCGGCGGGTGTCCTTGATGGAGTCCAGGAGCGATCGATTCAAACAACCTCATTCACTTCACAACGGTCTTACACAACTGAAGGGTATGGCCAACCTGAAACGGATAAAGCCGTTGGCATCAAACTGGATCAAAATCTGCAACTGCAAGTGAATGCTGAGCGGGAAGCGCTGCCGATTGGGGCTTATCCAGCGGACGACAATGCGAAAGGGAATCGGGTGCAGTTAATCTATCAGTTGGATGAATCCACTTTGCCTCTCCGGTAGTGCGGTGGCCCTTGGGCTGATTGGCTGTGGGTGATCCCCAAGACAATCGGTTAGGGATCGTCATCGTCATCATAATCGTCATACTCGTCGTAGGCATCCCAGTCTTCGTCCCACGTTTGGTGTTCCCAATCGTCTAGTTCGGCCCGGAGTTCGATGGGCTGCGATCGCTCAACGGGCGATCGGGCTAATAATGGTTCTGGTTGGCGAGACAAGGGTGGGAGCATGAGTTCGCCTGGTTCGTCGGCCTCATCCAGGGCGAGTTCTGCTGAAGAAGGCAACAATTCGTCTAAATGCAAAGGTTTGACGACCCGATTAATCGCTTCTTGCACAAAAGATTTGACAAATTCATCTTTGCGGTTGAGTTGAAATTGGCGCTGGACGACTTCTGTAATGCCCCCGTCCCCCCAATCTTGATCGTGGCGAAAATATTCAATAAAACTTTTGCCAGCGATGCGGGTCAGGTAGGCGGCGGTCACGGCTTGAATGGCGCGGCCCACGATTAATCCACCGATGCTGAGTTGGAGGGCGGTAGTTACGATCGTGATGGCTCCTTTGACAATGCCCAGTCCGGTGAGGGTTTTGGCGAGGGATAGGGCCATTTCGCGGCCCCGTTCCATGTTGATGTCGCAGCCGTAGACTTTGCCAATCTCAACCACCATTTGGGCGTTCACTGCGGCGGTGCCTAGCATATCAATCACGGGGAGGGGGGTCGCGGCGATGACTCCGGCCCCAATCCACTGGAAGCGTTCAACGATTTTGTCGGCTTGGCGACGACGCTGACCATCGATTAAGTTGCGGGCTTTGTCGGCCAGCCGTTGGGATTGCAGCAGGATGTTATCGGCCAGGAGATCTTCTCCTTCGGCGCGGAGGACGGCGACCATGCGGCGGATGAGAGGCATGATGTCGGGATCGGGGTTCAAGATTGTGCCATCTTCTAACCGGACGGCCTGGGGATTGGCGGCGACCGCAACGATATCCGTGGCGGCGATCGCACCCCGGAGGCGCTGTTGTAAGTGGGATAGGATGGCATCCCGATCTTCGTCCAGGTAGAGGTCTGATTTGTTGAGCACCACCAGCGATCGCTTGCCAATTTCGGCTAACATCCGCAGGGGATCGTACTCCGATTGCCGGAGATCATTGTCCAATACAAAAAGCAATAAATCCGCTTCCGTTGCCAGTTGGCGGGCTCGCTGTTCCCGCTCCGTGCCTGCGACCCCAGCTTCCAAAATGCCAGGGGTGTCGGTAATCAGAATTTCGCGGCCAATGCCTTTGAGGGGTAACGAGTAGGTTTGGCCAGTGTCGGTCGTGCCCATTGGTGCGCCCACTTCCCCCACCATGCGCCCAATCAAGGCATTGACCAGGGAGGTTTTGCCAGCGGAGCCTGTCCCAAAAACTACGACGCGCAGTTGGCCTCGGGCCAGGTTTTGCTCAATTTCCTGGGATTGGAGGAGCAGTTCTTGCCGCGCGATCTCGTCTTGAATTTGGGTAACTTGTTGGCGCACGGCCTTGAGGTTTTCCCCGGCGGCTTCGGCTTTCGCAGCGGGGACTCTGGGCACCCGGCGTTTGCGGCGTTGGGCACGGCGGGGCAGGATGAAGAGGTAGTAGACCAGGGATGCTACTAGGGTGCCAATGAGGGCGATGATGACAAAAATCAGGGCTTGGGACAGCAGCGGATAGTACCCGACCTGCCAAAACAGCCGCTGGAGGGATTCGATTAACCAAATCATGAGTCCCAAAATGACGATGAGACCGATGATGAGGGTTAATAAACGGGGCAAGGGCATCGCGATCGCGCCTACTGCGGAGAACTAAGCTCCATTCTAAGGCTCTGGGCAGGAGACGGAAGGTGCCCAGGGAGATTGGCCTTGAGGGGCTAGGGCGCTGGTAATCAGTTGGATGGAACCATCGGGGGCGATCGCCATGCTCTGAGCTTCGATGATTGCCGGAGTCGTTGCGGTGGCGGGTGGGGTGGGCTCCGGTCGGACTGCGGTTTGGGGCGTATCAATGGGTTCGGCCAAGGAGGTGAGGGTGCGATCGCTGCCCGACTCAAACGGCGTTGTTGGCAAGCCCCCTGGCCCTGTAACCACGAACCGTCCACGGTTTTTTCCATGCGCCACACAGGTTTGGCTGATCCGGCTGGATGCATCGGCAAAGTTAAGGGGCAGGCTGACCAACCCCCGATTGGGGTCTACATTGAGCGTATTCAGCGTTACCGTCCCACTAAGCCCAAACTGAGAACTCGCCGTAATGTCGCTAAAGGGGGTGTTGCTGGGCCGGAACCGGAGCCCAAAAATCCCCAATGCATTGATCGTAATCTGCCCGCCGCGTCCGGTGAAGGCATTGGCCCGAATGTCATTGTCTTCGGATAAAACGCTGATGATGAAGGGGGTAGTAATGCGGATATTGCCCCCGTCGCCCCCGGCTTGGGCGGTGCCTGCGGTGGCGGAAATCAGGCTATTGCGCCGCATGACCAGCAAATCCCGAAAGGTTAAGGTAATATCGCCACCCTGGGCACTGGCGGTTTCGGCGGTAATCAACCCGCGATCGCTTAAACTCAGCCGTCGGCCTTGCAAATCGATGCTGCCGCCCTGGCCACTGCCATCACTATCAACGGAAATGGCCGCTGCATTGTTGATGGTCATGTCGCGGGCCGCCACAAAAATGCTCCCCCCATTGCCTGTGGAACCCAGGCGCGTATTGGCAAATAACCCCGTGCCTGCATCGGTCAAATTCAAGTCTCCGGTTAGGGCCAGTTGAATGTTGCCCGCTTGGCCTGCGTTGGAGGCGGTGGTGCGGATTTGGCCCCCTTGGGAAGCCGTGAATTGTTGGCCCCGAATGGCGATGCTGCCACCACTGCCCTGACCAGCGGCGGTGGCGGTGATGGCTCCACCTGTGGTGAGGTTAAGCGATCGCGTTTGGAGATCAATGCTGCCGCCGCTGCCACTGCCCCGACTGTCGGCGGAAATGGCAGCCGATTGGGCGAGTTGCAGGTGTCTGACCGAAGCCAGGATGCTGCCGCCATTGCCCGTAGACCCAGCAGCAGTATCGGCAAAAAGGCCCGTGTTCGCATCACTTAAGTTCAAGTCGCCTGTTAAGCCGATGCGGATATTTCCGGCTGGCCCAGCACTGGAGGCGGTGGTGCGAATTTGGCCCCCCTGGGTGGCGGTGAGTTGCTCGCCCTGGAGGTCAATGTTGCCCCCACTACCACTGCTGGCGGCGGTGGCGGTGATGGCTCCGCCCGTGGTGAGGTTGACCGATCGCGCGTTGAGATTGATGCTGCCGCCGGGGCCACGCCCTCGACTGTCAACAGCGATCGCCGCCCCATTGCTCACCTGAATGCCGGGAGTGGTGACAGCAATACTCCCGCCCGCCCCCGCCGACCCACTGGCGGCATCTGCAAACAAGCCCGTCCCTCCGTCAGTTAAGTTGACCCCCTCGGCGATCGCGAAATTGATATTACCTGCCTGCCCCGCATTAAACGTCGTTGTCCGCACCTGGCCGCCACTGGCCGCGTCAAACTGGTTTGCCGTCACAGAAATGCTGCCTCCCGGTGCGGTGGTGTGGGTTTCGGCGCTGAGCTGTGCTCCATTGGCTAGCCGTACTGTGGGCGCTGTCACCTGAATGTTGGCTCCGCTGCCAATCCCTGCCCCTTGATTTTGTGCATTGCCGCTGCCCGACCGGATGCCACTGTTGGCCCCGGTTAAGGTTACTGCCGTACTTGCATTGACCTGAATGGCCCCAGCTTTGCCACCGCCCAAAGTTTGCGACTGGATTAACCCCTGATTGGTAATATCCAGGGTTTGGGTTTGTACCGCAATGCCGCCACTGCTCCCGCTGGCCCCCGGAGCTACCCCGCTCAGAATGGAACCGTTGTCTACCACAAGGCGATTGGTATTCAGGGCGATCGCGCCGCCTCCGCCAGACCCAAAGGTTGTAGTCGCGATCGCGGCCTGGTTGGCAATGGTTAAGTTGGGGGTGTCTACCTGAATCGTCCCTGCGGCCCCTGTCGCCCCGACGGTACTTTGGCTGAAGATGCCACTGGGAAACAAGCGTTGCTCTGGGGTGGTAATTGCACCTAAGTTCCCCGATGGAATGTACCCGCCAATGTAGGTTCCGGGGGGAATGCCCGCAAAGCCACTGGGGGTGCCATAGAGGCCCGTTGGGTCGATCGTCAGGGGCAGAATGCCAGAAATTTGCACAGACTCACTCGCCCGTACCCGCACATTGCCCGCATCGCCGCGATCGTGGGCTGAAGCCGTCGCCTGGGCACCAGTGCCCAGTTGCACGGTTTTGGCGCTAATGGTGATATCGCCCCCGCGCCCCGGCCCAAAGGTATCGCTGGTGATAATGCCGTTGCCCGTTTGGTTGTTAGGGCTGACCTTGCCGCCAGATTTGATATCGATCGCGCCTGAACCCGTAAACCCGGTTGAGTTTAAGACTGTAAAGGGCACATCGCCAATCGCGTCAATGTTGATCGCCCCTCCCTGTCCCCGGCGCGACAAACTAAATAGCGTCAGCGATCCCTCAATGCCTGGTGCCCCTGCAACGACGCTAATATCGCCCCCTTTACCCGCCGCATAGGAATGGGCTAATACCAGCTTGCTGGCCGTTTTGCCCTGGGGAGCCAAAAGACTGACGTTGCCCGCGTTGCCTTCAGCATAGGAAAACACCCGATCTAGGCTGATGTTGCCGTTCCCCGTGCTGACGGTAATGTTCCCCCCATTGCCGCTACACCCTGCCACGTTGTCTAAACAGGCGCGGGTTTGGATATCGGAGTTTTGCGGCATGATGATATTGCCTTTGGTCGTCGTGAGGGTGACATTCCCCGCGTTGCCGTTGTCTGAATAGGCCAGGATGCTGTTGGTGGGGGTGATGTTGCCGTTGGTGGTGGCCAGGGTGACGTTGCCCCCTCTGCCGTTGGCGGCCCAAGCTTGGATGCGCCCGGTGATAATGTTGCCGACGGTGGGGCTATCGGCGCGATCGCCCGCCACAATTTCCACGTTGCCCCCGTTGCCGCCACCAACCGCCGCCACAAACACATTGCCCACTGTCACATTGCCATTCCCCGTGGCAAGCCGCACATTGGCCCCGTTGCCATTAATCCCCAGCCCAAAAATACTGGCTACATCAATATTGCCGTTGGGAGCTGACACCGAAATGGTGCCAGCGGGGCCACCCAATGTATTCAGTGCCCCTGTGGTCACGTTGCCCTGGCCTGCCTCCAGGATAATTGGCCCGGCGACGCCGCCCCCAGTCGAAACACCGCCAGTAATCGTAATTCCTGGGGGGAGATTACTCCCCGCTTGAAAGGTGCCCCCATTCAGTGCCGTGGGGAAGGTTGTGGGGGCATAGGCTAGGGTGCTTTTGCCCGAACGGACAATCAGCGCTTTGGAACTGGCTAAGAGGGCGGTATCCGCATCCACTGGCGCGATCGCGGCGTCGGGACTGGTAATGGAAATATTCCCCTGGACGAACACATTGCCCAGGGTTTCAATCAAAAGGGCGGCCCCGCTGTAGTTGCCAGAAATGGTGATATCGCCCGTGGCACTGATGATGGGGTCATACAAGCTGGTGAGTTGGGCGGCCTGCCCAGACAGGCTTTGCACCTGGAAGTTACCCCCGATCGCAAAGTGGGCATCGGTAGAAATAATCCCGTCGCTGATTAAATGGGTATCGCCCCCACTCACAAACGCCTTGTGGGGTAAGTGGTTTAAAGCAAGCAGATCGATGCCTTGGTTGCCCTGAATGGTTAAGTGGCGGTTGGCCTGGGCCAAAAATGGCGTGCTGGTGGTATCCCGCGCTTGCACCGTGTCGATCGCGAGCAGGGTCAAATCCCGGCCTGCCTGTAAGGTGCCTTGCAAGTCCAGGCGATCGCCCTGGAGCGTCAGGTCTTGCCCGGTGAAAAGATTGCCCCGATTGGCGATCGTCGCGCCTGCTGCTGTGGGGCCATACTGCAAACCAGGGGTAATATTCACCGTGAGTAAGGGCGGAGCCTGAGGGTTTGTCGCGCTAAATTCCGTCCCATCTGCAAACTGCAAACTGCTGGCCGCACTGGCATGAAATGCCCCCCCAATTTCTAGCCGTGCATTGGGGCCAAACACAATGCCCTTGGGATTCAAGAAAAATAAATTGGCCGTGCCATTGGTTTTCAACAGCCCATCAATGCTGGAAAGTTCGCTGCCAGTCACCCGCGTCAAAATATTTTGAATAGTCGGCGTGTTGTTGAACCAGGCTGCGCCCCCAGTCGGGACGGAAAACGTTTGAAAACTGTGAAAGAGGTTATTGCCACGGATGGTGCCGCCCTCAATCACGCACTGGTGGCAGCCCGCAGGCACAGTCGAAGCCGTGGGCAAGGTGGAGTCGGGCACAATCTGGGCTTGGGCCGGTGACAGCAACAGCGGGGCAACGGCAAGACTACTGACAACCCAATAACTCAGTTGGTTAAGACTCATGATGAACGCGCAAGTAAGGGATAGAGCATCGACTTCGAGGGTCTTTTTAGTTATGCCCAGAATGGGTCAGGACGAAACCCTGATTGGCTATATCAATCAAGTCTTCATAAAAGCCCGGATATTTAAGCGGGGATTCATGGCATAGGCGATCGCCGTACCAGCCTTTCTAACGTTCTTAAACCCCGGATTGCCATAGGGCTTGAATGCATATTCACGGGGGCCACCCAGAATGGATACAGGTGTCAATAGCTTGGTATTTAAGGCTTAATCTTCAAAGCTGAATATTCAAAGCTGAATATTCAAAGCTGAATATTTAGGGTTCCTGGGGCTGTTGGCGATCGCGATCGGTGTGGCTTTGTTATCCAATCAAGCCCAGGCTTGGGGCATGGAACAATGGGTTTATCTGACTGCAACCCACGCCGTTTCCCACTTGAGATATTTTCAGTTTTTGAGTTCATTGATCGCGTCCCTTGATGAATTGTTAGTACGGCTCAGTTCTCACGATTAGTAGAGGTATTGATTAAGTATTTGCCTTATACTCAGGAAACAACATTAGGCAATTCATCATGCTCCGCGATCCATTTTTACTCAGTCGGGTGTTACTTCGGTTTCGGCATGAAGCAGAAGATTTGTTAAATGAGTTATCGGCTGTTGCCCTCACTCCAGATGGTAGTTTGTGGCTCGGTTCTGACGAACTAAACACGATTGAGCGGCTATCCCCCACAGGGGCAATGGTCTTTGCTGAGCATCAATCTTTTGCAATTCAGGATTTTATTTCGCTGGAAGGCGACGAGGATGAAATTGATATTGAAGGGATGGATTATAGCGACTCCTATTTGTGGTTTACAGGGTCCCATTGTCCCACGCGAAAAAAGCCCAAAGGTAAAGATAAAGATAAGGATATTACCCGCTTAACTGAAGTTAAAACTGAATTGAATCGCTGCATTCTAGGCCGAATTCCCATTCTCAATGGTGAGCCAATTAAACTTTGTTCTGATCCCAATTCTGCCAATGGCGATCGCTTACTACGGGCTGCCAAATTACAAACTACGAATACGGGTAATGTCTTGTTAGAAGCTTTAGCGACTGACCCCCATTTAGGGCCATTTATAACTAGCAATTTACCCAGTAAAGAAAATGGGTTTGATATCGAAGGCTTGGCTGTGCGCCAAAATCGCGTGTTTTTGGGATTGCGGGGGCCAGTCTTGCGGGGGTGGGCCATAATTCTGGAAATAGTAGTTGAGGAAACCAGCGAAGGTGTGCTCACATTGCAGCCTGTTGGGGCGGGCGATCGCCTGTATAAAAAACATTTCTTGAATCTCAATGGTTTGGGCATTCGAGAATTGTGTTTTTCCGGCGATGATTTGTTGATCATGGCTGGCCCCACAATGGAGTTGGAAGGCGAAATGCGGGTTTATCGGTTCAAAGGTGTGCTTGACCAGGCCACAGATTCCTTGACCGATGCCGATTCGGCGGCACTGACCGTGGTATTTAACTTACCCTTCACCATTGGTAGCGATCATGCCGAAGGGATGGCCATTTTCCCCGCAATGGATCAATTAGCGGGCTTGTTGGTGGTTTATGATGCCCCCAATGCAGCCCGCTTTTTGGCGAAAGATGCCCTATTTGCCGATGTGTTTTTGATAGATCGAGCCTGATATAGATCGGGCCTGATATGGGGCGATCGCCCTCACACGGTGGCGTAGTCCTGGGCGGGGGTGCCGATGGGGTGCAAGCGGGGGTGGTAGGTAACCAGAGAACCTTGACTGAGCCACTGTTCCAAATGCTCTAGGGTGAGTCCTTGGGCCAATAGATTTTCGACGGTGGTGGGGAAGGATACCTGTTGCAACACGCTCATCAAGTGGGGATCGGTTTCATACCCATATTTGTAGTCGTTGTATAGCCCTCGGCTGGTCTGATGACACCAGGTGGGGAGTTTGAGCCAATCTTTGGGGGAGAGGCGATCGCAATATTGTTCGGTCACGGGCGCAGATAACGTCAGCGTGGCCAAGGTGTGTTCATATTGCCGGAGCATGTGGTCGTAGGAGTAGTGGCTGGCCAAAAATTCGCGCGCGGTCTCGGTGGCATAGGGGGTGGCGATCGCGGCCATCACTGCCTCCACGGTGGCTTCGGTATCGCCGTGATCCACTTTGGCGGCAAGGGCATCAGGCAAGACATGGCGATAGGAACCGACCCGCGCCAGCACACAGGGAGTCCCACAGGCGATCGACTCCAATTGCACATTCCCAAAGGCTTCGACAAAATTGCCAATGCAGAGGGTCACTGCCCCCAGCGAATAATATTCTGGCAACAGGTCATAGCCAACCCACGGGTGGAAGACCAGTAAATCTGCGATGCCCAATTCCACCGCTTGTTGATACACCGCATCGTACTCGTTGGTTGGCGGGGCCGTGACAGTTGCGCCCAAGGTCGGAGCCACTGTTTGGGTGGTGGTGGTGGTGGTTGACCATACGGGAATCAACAACCGCAGGCGATCGCCCTTTGTCCCCAGGCGTTGGCGGAGTTGCTGCACCACAGCCAATGCTTCGTAAATGCCTTTTTTCGGGTCGGAACGATGGGGATACAAAATTGGAATCGCATCCTCCGGTAACGGAATTTGGGCCTGTAAGCGGGAGGGTGGGGTGGGCTTAAACCGGGTCAATTCGCAGCCGTTGGGAATGACTTGAATGCGATTGGCGATCGCCGGACAAAAGAGCGAAAACGTATCGGCTACACATCCGGCTAAATACTCGGAACTGAGGATCAAGCGATCGCGCCGCACCAACAAACCATTAGCTAAATTATCAGGATAGACAAAATCCCGGAACGAAATTGCGGTTGGAATGTGGGAGTGTAAAAAGTGAAAAGGAAACTCGCCCCCATGCACATAAAATACATCCGAATTATCGAGATAACGATGAACATCTCGAATTAAACCAGAAAGATTATAGGGCGCAGTATAGTACGGTTCAGGAAAGCTTTCTTTCAACCTTAAAATGGGTAGAACAGTAACGTTTGGGCCAAGGATAAAGGCTTCAGAATTATTCTGACATTTGGCACATAAAATTGTGACATGATGCCCTGCCTGACCTAAATAGAGGGCGACTTCTCGAAGAATTTTCTGGGCACCGCCATAGCCTTGATTCGGAAAGACAGAGCCAATTAAAAAAATAGTAACTCTCAAGACTGTTGCCCCTCAAACACATCAAAAAATTAACAGAAAGTTAAGAAAAGGTTTGGCTAGATGCCTTGCCCTTAGTGGGGATGAGGCTAGCGAAATGAGGCAAAACTTGTTGCCTGCAAAATAATCAACTAGCAGATATAGCGGATGTTTGGGTGTGATGCAATCACTTTGATCCAAAACTTAATTTTGGGTAGAGCCGCTCATCATGGTTTGGGGCCAATTGATCGCGGGCTTAGCTGGGAATTTGATAGCTCGA
This sequence comes from uncultured bacterium, assembly GCA_964475335.1. Lineage (GTDB taxonomy): Bacteria > Cyanobacteriota > Cyanobacteriia > Leptolyngbyales > Leptolyngbyaceae > CAYYWG01. The sequence goes on along the minus strand of CAYYWG010000001.1, from coordinate 86,410 downwards.
TACTTAAATTGGCGGTGGGGATTCAGCCACCGGGTGCGCTACTCTAAATTATCCGTGGGTTGAGGTTGCGATCGCGCCCCAAAATGCCATCTTCATTACGGTGTTGCGGGTTCATTCTTTTACAATAAGAAGGGATTACAACTCAACCGTTAAGTTGCTGTCCATTTACCGTTGGTCATGGCCTATGTCTGGTAAACCTCAAGCTGCTGCCGATTCAACACCGCTGGTTGAGTTCGCGCCTTTGCCCACGCGGAAACCGCTGGTGCTGCTTCGGGATACGGAGCGATCGCTGCGGCTCAAAACCCTTGCGGTGGTTGCGCCCTGGCTCCCAGAAGCCGTTGCGCTCAACGTCGGGGAAGCGTCGATTGTGGCCGACGAGACGTTGGCTAGCCTTGCTGAAATTGACCTGGATACTATTGATGAGGCCGAATTGCGATCGCCCCGGTTTCAGGTTGGGCTACTGTTTGTTGCCTTTGGCGCTCTGGCAATGGCCTTTTTGTTACTGGTGCTATACGTGGGACATCCCGAACTCACCATTATGGAGCAAATTCGACACTATTGGTATCCCTACGTGGCGTGTGTTGCCTTGGGGCTTGCGGGCTTGTTCATGGTTGGGCGGGAAGCCATGCGTCCGGTGGTGTTACCTGCCGACCCAGAGGACGAAACCGACGGGTAGATGGGCCGTCATGGGCGATCGTTCTTGCGGTACATTTAAGTAATGTGGGATACCAATTTGTCTTCCCACCTCGTCACAAATACCCGACCGGATGGGCCGGACTGCTACGCACCCCTATGACTGCCTTAAGCCTCACTGAATGGCAACATCATTTCGTTGAAACCAATCGAATTCGACTACATTGCGTCACCCAGGGCGAAGGTGAACTTGTGATTTTGTTGCATGGGTTCCCCGAATTTTGGTACTCCTGGCGCTACCAAATTCCGGCGCTGGCCCGCTACTTCAAGGTCGTCGTGCCCGATCTGCGGGGCTACAATGATTCTGACAAGCCCGCGACTGGCTACGATATTGATACGCTCGCGGCAGATATCCAAGGACTGATTCAGGGCCTCGGTTATACCAAAGCGCATTTGGTGGGGCACGATTGGGGAGGCGCGATCGCGTGGCACATGGCCCAGAAATTTCCCCAATCCCTTAACCGGATGGTGGTTTTGAGTGCGGCCCCTGTTCAGCGGTTTGTCCAAGAAATGCTGAGTAATGTCGATCAACTGCGGCGGAGTTGGTACATTTTGAGCTTCCAAGTTCCAGGGTTGCCCGAATGGGTGATTCAACAAAACTTGTCCGATTTTGTGCAAAACATCCTGCGGGAACAGGCCATTCGCAAAGGCGCTTTTTCTAAAGAACACACCCAAATTTATCAATCTGCCTTAGCCAAACCGGGCGTGTTGTCGGCGGCGCTCAACTACTATCGCCAAATGTTGGCTCCCTGGAACTGGGTGCGTGATTGGGTCAACACGCCAAATCCCATTACTGTGCCGACGCTGGTGTTGTGGGGGGAAGAAGACTCTCTGTTGCCGCCCCGAGTGACTCAAGGACTAGAGCGCCTGATGACCGCTCCTTTTAAGCTGACCCTAATTCCTCACTGTGGGCATTGGGTGCAGCAAGAAGCGCCACAGACAGTCAACCGCGAGCTATTGGCCTTTTTGCGGGATGGGGTTGACTTGGACATCGCTGGCTAGAAGATTAGTTTTACCCTGCTTTAAGCCTCGGCTGAGTTGGATAGAAAATGATAGATTTAGAGGATTTAAGCTGTTGGCTATATCTTGCATGAATAGAGTTTTTAGCAAGTTCTAGCAAGTTGCTAAATTAAGTTAAAGAAGTGCACTAGATAGCCAATAACACCGCTAATTAGGATTAACCAAGCTGAGTTGAGTTTGAGTTTAAACACTGCGATCGCACCGAGAATGGCGAGTGCTATTGTGAGCCAATCGATGAGGGATGTTTGAGCCAAGGTCAAGGTGACAACAGCCATCAACCCTAACGAGGCGGCATTGACACCACGCAAAAAGGCACTGGCCCAGGGCGATCGCCGTAGTTTTGGTATCCACGGGTTGACTAAGGCCACTAAGAGAAATGCCGGTAGAAAAATGCCGACGGTGGCGGCGATCGCTCCACCGTTCCCAGCGACTAAATAGCCGATAAAGGTTGCAGTGGTCAATATTGGCCCAGGGGTCAGTTGCCCAATAGCAACAGCATCGAGCACTTGTTGGGTGGTGAGCCACTGGTATTGCTCGACGAGGCCCCGCTGGACAAAGGCAAGCAACACATAGCCACTGCCGTACAATACGGCTCCCACTTTGAGAAAAAACCAGAACACAGCCAACACTCCAGGCCCGGTTATGGTTTCGCTGGCAGGTGTTTGGGCAACGACCGGGGTGAAGGGTAACAGCCATAGGCCGAATCGTTGATTGGGCGGGGTCGATCGCCAAGTTTGGCTGAGCATGACCCCCAGACCTGCCAGGATTAAGAGTAAAATCTCGTTGACATTCAGGAAAAACGCAATAATTACGGCGATCGCCGCGATCGCCGTCACCCAATCTTGAATCGCAGTGCGGCCCAATTTCCATAAGGCCCGTACCACGATCGCGATGATCATGGGTTTAATACCATAGAGCAGCCAGGCGAGTTGGGGCAGCGCTTGCGATCGGGTATACGCCGCTGCCAACAGCCACACCACCGCCATTGCCGGGGCAATAAAGCAAACGCCTGCGACGACTAAACCTCGCAGCCCTGCTCGTTCATAACCGATGTGAATCGCTAATTCGGTTGAGTTGGGGCCGGGCAGCAAGTGGGTAATCCCCAACAAATCTAGCAATTTCTCGCGACTCAGCCACTGCCGCCGTTGCACGACTTCCTCTTCTATCAGTGCGATGTGGGCTGCGGGGCCACCAAATGCGATGATGCCCAAGCGCAAAAAGACAAGCGCCAGTTCCGATAGAGAGGGTTGCTCTGGTGGCGGAGAAGAAGACTCTGACATGCTTTAAACAACAGTTGATTAGGGTGGCAGACATGACCTTACCAAAATGCCTAATAAACGGGAATGGGTAAGGCATACTCAAGCGTAAAGGGAAATTTAACCTGGGCTGAAGTCGATTAATCTACTGAATTAGACCAAATCTGGCAACTTGTTAAGACATGTTGTTTGATATGAAGAATTAGGGTTATGTGTAACCAAATAGAGACAGAAGTCAGGCTGAAAATTGCGTAAGCTGTGGAAGAGAGCAAACGAGCTGCTTCAATGACTCCCCTAAGGCGAGTGAGTTGAGATACAGTACCTTACAAGGGATCATGGCCTGAACAAAGCCCCAGATTCTAGCTTTGTTTGTTTGATTGTGATTGAGTTAGTGAGTTGAAGATCCGTTTTATGGTGAATTATCGTTCTCTTGTCGCTCTGTTTCTAGCATTTGTGACCTCGCTGATGCTGACGGCGTGTAGTGGTGCGCCGAAGAAACCGATTACTTACAGCAGTACGCAGTTGGAGTCGATTCAACGGTATGCCAGCGATTTGCAAGATATGCGCGATCGCCTACCGGAATTGGCGACGCTGATTACTAAGCAAGATTGGACGTTTACTCGCAATTTTATTCGTGGCCCCTTGGGTGAGTTGCGGGTCAAAATGGCAGGGGTCGCGCGTAATTTGTTGCCCGATGCTAAAGCCGGTGCCCAAACCATTGCCCAAACTGTGTTTGAAGATTTTGAAGCGATTGATTTAGCCGCCCAGGATGGAAATTATCCGAAAGCGATTAAAGAATATGCTGCGGCGCTGAAGGATTTTGATGCGTTTTTGTCTATTGTGCCGCCTGCGGCTCGTCCTCAAGCTCCGGCGGTTGAGCCTTAATGGTGCCCCATCGAATGGGTTTGCATCTGAGTAAGGACAACACTGAGCAGTGAGAGCAGGGATAGGGCGATCGCAGTTGAGGCTGAATGAACGCAACGGCAGATAGGCAGCAGGTGGTGGTGGTTGGGTGTGGCGTTGTCGGTGCGGCGATCGCCTACGAACTTAGCCAGCTCCCTGGTTATGCTGTCACGGTGATTGAACAGCACTTGCCCGCCCAAGCGTCTACCGGAGCAGCCCTGGGTGTGTTGATGGGGGCAATTAGCCAAAAGTTCAAGGGGAAAAACCTACGGCTGCGGTTGGCTAGTATGGGTTGTTATGACCACTGGATTCCGCAGCTCGAAGCCATCACGGGTCGCAGAGTGCCGTTTAACCGTAACGGAATTCTGCGGCTTTGCTTTGAGGGGGAAGATCTATCTGTTTGGCAACGACTGGCCCAAAAGCGCCACGAACAAGGCTATCACCTGGAGGTTTGCGATCGCGACTGGTTGGCGACTCACTATCCTTACCTGAATTTAGAGGGTGTGATCGGGGCTATTTATTCGCCTGGCGATCGGCAAGTTGACCCCACAGCCCTGACTTTGGCGTTGATTGATGGTGCCCAACAGCACGGGGCGACGTTTCAGTTTCATTGTGCGATGCAAGGCGTGGTGGCGATCGCGGCTGACTCTGGGCAACAATGCCATACCGTCCTCACATCTACCGGCGAACTCGCAGTTGATTGGTTGATTCTTGCGGCAGGGCTAGGTTCGACTGCGCTGACAACAAGCTTGCAGCAACCGGTTGAGATTCGCCCGGTGTTGGGGCAAGCGCTCCGCCTGCAACTCTCCGAGTCCCTGGGAATCCCCACCCAAGAACCAGTCATTACGGGGAATGATGTCCATATTGTGCCCCTTGGCCAAGCCGCCTACTGGATCGGTGCCACAGTGGAATTCGATGGCCTGACGCCTACAGCGGATCCAGCTTTGTTAGAAGCGGTCTATCACCAAGCGATCGCCCGCTGTCCCGCGCTGCAATCTGGCGAAATCGTGCAGCAGTGGACTGGGCTACGCCCTCGGCCTGAAGGCCGCCCCGCCCCAATTATTGAGCGGCTACCTACCTATCGGAATGTTATTCTTGCCAGTGGTCACTACCGCAACGGTGTCTTGCTAGCTCCAATCACAGCTCAACGGGTGCGAGAACTGTTAGAGTCTGAGATTGCTTAATACTGCAATAAACTTGACTAGCTGTTTTAGGCAACTCAAGTTCACTGTTTTCTAAACTAGTTTCACTTGATATGGCTCAGGCGGGATTTGAACCTGCGACCTTGGGCTTATGAGTCCCCTGCTCTAACCACTGAGCTACTGAGCCGAACGTTTCGTTGCTATCTAGAATAACACAAATGCGTACCCTGATCGCAAGGTTAAATTTGGGTTGGCTTCAGGAAAATTTCCGGTTACCAGGCCCTACTCGAAGAGTAAAAAAGATCATCGAGTAGGGCGATCGCACGGTGCTTAGCGTCTTGCGAGATACGTCATGGGGTTAACCGCCCCTTTGCCAGCAGGATGGATCTCGAAGTGAAGGTGAGGCCCGGTACTGTAACCGGTACTGCCCATTTCGGAGATCTGTTGACCTTGGGCAACTTCCTGCCCAACCTGAACTAAAATCCGGTTGTTGTGGGCATAGAGGGTCAAGCTACCATCTGGATGCTCGATCTCTACGAGATAACCATAACCCCCTGAATTCCAACCCGCATAGGATACGCGACCATCGGCTGCGGCAAAAATAGGGGTACCAACGGGGCCAGCAATGTCAATCCCCTTATGCATCCGGCCCCAACGCCAGCCATAGGGAGAAGTTAATGTCCCTTTTGCGGGCCAGATATAGCCATCAATCTGGTTGGAAGCACCTGGCAAGTATGCACTGGCTCCTAAGGGGGGCATGTCGGGAGAAACGGTTTGCCCTAGCTTGGCTTGAATGGGATCGTAGTTGGCTGACCCCAACGGTGCTACTGCAACAACCTTCGGTTCTGCCTTGGGTAAGGAAGAATTGACTGGTACTGGAGCCCCAAAGTTACTGGCTTCACCAGAACGCAAGCGCTGGCGCACACCAGAGACTCGTGAATATTTACTAGGGTTGAATTCTGGATTGACGGGTTCAACAACAGCGGCGGCAACGGGCTTTGCTGTTTGAGGGGCCGTGGATACTAGCACGGAGCTTTGGGGGGCTCCTACGTTTTGATAACGGGCTCGGAGCTGGTCAATTTCAGACTTGAGAGTCTCGATTTGGTTGTACCGTAGTAACTTGGGTGAGGCATCTACCGCTTGCGCTGGCTGTGGTGGAGCGCTGAAGGTGCTTCCGGCTGCAACTTTTGTTTCGGTGGGTACCGGGGTCGGTGCAAAGGGTTGGCTTACGGTTGGCCGAGGCACGGAGACGTCAACGGGTTTGGGAATGGCGATGCTGGCGATCGCGGTACCGTTGAATGCTTGGGCTTCAGAGACGCTGGATTGACTACCCGGAATAACCAGTACCTGGTCTACAAAGATGTAGTTTGGGTTAGTAATCTTGTTCGCTTCAATTAGCTGACTCAGCGATATCCCGTGGATTTGAGCAATGTTTGCTAAGGTATCGCCAGGGGCAACTCGATATTCTGCTCCAGTCCCGGTGATAGATGGTACTGCTTGGGGTAAGGTGCGCAGGGCAGTCAGGTTTGGTTCGGTTGCCGTGGGCGCATCTTTAGGCAATGCAGAGGACGCTAAGACGCTGGGGACTTGCGGTTGTGCTGTAGCCGCTTGGGGCACTGAAGCCTGCGGAAGTACGGTGGGCAGTTCAACCTTTCCAGCAGGTACTTGGGCTTCTTGAACGGTTGGCTGGGGGATAACTGGTTCTGCAGCGACGGAGCGAGCGATGGTTGGCTGCTTCAGCGTCTTGAGGCTGGAACGCAGGGATTCTCGCTTTTGCTTAAGAACATCAACCGCCTTGTCTTGCTTTAACTTGAGGACTGCATTTTCCTCAGATTCAGGTAAAGCAACAATGGCTTGTGGTTCGGTCGAGCGGCCTGCAACTGGCCCATAGTATCCTGGCGTTGAAGCGGAGCCAGTTGCTACTGTGGATGAAGCTTGGGCAATCCGCGCATCGGCGGGAATGACAATGACTTGGCCAACAGTCAAAACTGAATCAAGGGTCAGTTTGTTTGCTTTGGCGATCGCGGCGGCATCAATGTTGTAAAAACGAGCCACATCCCACAGGGTTTGTCCTTCTTGAACGGTATGTTCAATCTTGGAGAGTTGGGTGTCGGAGGATACCGAAGTTGGGGTTGCGCCAGAGCCGGAAAAAACTTTAGCGGTTTCGTAAGGAACTGAGACATCGGAGGAGAGGGGCTCGCTTGTGGGAGCATCTGCCGCCAGTGCTTGGTCGCCTTGATGGGGCATTGGTACACCGTAGGCACCCATCGAAACTGCCAATCCAATCATGGCTGCCGAGGTTCGCGCTCGACGATTATTCTCTGGCATAGCCTGACTTACTTGTGCTGTCATATCCTCACGCTCACTCTTACAGGAAGGAATAGGCTTAACCTTCTGTGGAATTGTCCGTTTCAACAAACGACCTCCTAAACTTCCAGCGTTTAACTGTTTTTGAGCCATCGGTCTAAATTAGCTTAGTCAGCGACATAAATCACGGTTGAATGCGATCTAGATCACAGACGGTATATACACTTAGGCAAGAGTACCCTGGTTTTTCAATTTAGACAAGTTTACACTCTCACGAATTATCTGGAACATTTTCAAACGCTTTTCTGACAAGCTTCCTAGAAATTTAGGAGTTGTGTGTTCACCGTTGAGCTCTACGACCAAAACGAAGATGCAAGGCCATAAAAATCTGTTTTGCCGTTGGCAAAAGTGCAGAGTGCTTCACTCATCTCGTCAACGATAGGTAACATACCCACGCTGCTGGGAAAAGTAACACTTCGTTTGGGGCGTAAGGTCTGGGAACTCGTCTGAGCTGTTTTGAAATTAAATCGAAACAAGACCTTCAAAAGGATTTAACACATTTCAGCCAAAATCTCATCTGAGGCGTATGTAAGGTAGCACAAAAAATGCTGAGTGACTAACTCCACACAAAAACCTTAAAAAAAATAGTTGGATGGGCGGTAAAGCGCCTAATCGTGCTGCTTTGAGACTATTGCGCGATCGCTCATTGGGTTGCAATGCATGTGACTGGTCTGAGTGGCAAGTGCCACGCCTAGATCGATAGAAATTTTTTATAAAATTTGATGTTATTTTCTTTCTAAATCATAATCTGCGTGCTAAAGCAGCGGTACGAGGCTGCTCAGGTTTGCTCGGCGCAGCCGAGGTGAAATATCAACACTATCGGCAAATAGATATATATAGATAAATGTTTGAAACCAAGGGTGCCGTCATTATTACCAGTGAGGAGAAGGCCCGGAGTGGGCGATCGCTGGCGGATTAAGACCGGGTTGAGACTGGGGGGCAACGGGGGGCGGCGAGGCTGTGATCAGGCCCAAGTCCAAGCTGAACCGTGGAGGTTGAACCTGCCGCCTGCGAACTTGTTACCGCGACTCGCCCATCAGCCCTAACTGCCGTCTTGCCTCAAATAGACCGATCGCAACACTAACGGATAGATTCAGACTGCGCACACCTGGTTGGGCCATTGGAATATTGACTGTTTGGTCGCAACTGGCAAGCACCTCTGGCGAGAGGCCCACGGTTTCACTGCCAAACAGTAACCAATCTTGGGGATGAAATTGAAATTGAATATAACTACATTCTCCTCTAGTGCTGAATCCAATCCGGCGTCCGGGTTGTTGAGAGAAAAATTTTTGAAAATCTTCCAGGGTGGGGTGATATTGCAGCTTGACAAAAGGCCAATAATCCAGCCCAGCTCGTTTGAGGTAGCGATCGCTGATATCAAACCCCAGGGGACCAACCAGATGTAATTCGGTGTCGGTGGCGGCGCAAGTTCGGGCGATGTTCCCGGTGTTGGGCGGGATTTGAGGATGAACGAGAACGACTTTGGGCATACAAGCAATGGCTGAACTTGTGGATGGGCAACTATTCCCTCAAGGTAGTAAAGACCTGAGGTGAGTTGATTTGATAGGTTTTTTTAATCGAACTGGCCGCGATCGCGGGGATAAAAAATTTTGATCCTCGATGGCCATAAAATTTATGGCGACAATCCTCGGTCTGAGGCTGTCAAGCTGCCCTGATGGGCCGCGATCAAGCTTAGGCGCACTTTATATTACGTCCTATGGATCGCTTATATATATAGATGTCGGTAAAAAGATTGAGCCGTTGGTGAACAGCTTCAGGCTTGCGATTTTTCCCTCAGGCACCAAGCGGTGGCGAAACAAAATCCTTACTTCGGCTGGATTAGGTAGCCACAGCGATGTTCGCCATTAACAATCCAGTGGGTGCGCTCCACGGTGCAGTCGGCTAAGGCGGCGGCAAACATTTCTAGTTCGTGGCCACAAACGCTGGGGAAGGTCTCAGCAATGTGGGAGATGGCGCAGTTATATTCCGTCAAAATGTAGCGATCGCTGGTTTCATCCCCCACCAAATGGCATTCAGCCATGTAACCTTCATCACGCCGTAACTCTACCAATCGGTTGACCCGCTCTTTTAAGGAGCCAGTTCCCAAGCGGCTGCGATATTCGGCGGCTTTCCGTTCCCACTGTTTGCGCAAAATCGACCCCATTTGCTCTTGGCCCACGGTTTCGGCCAGGGTATCTAACAGGGATACCGCAAAATCATCGTAGCGATCGGGAAACTGCTCTCGGCCTCGCGGACTCAGGGTGTAGATATGGTTGGGCCGTCCCATCCCTATTTGTTCAGTTTCATGAAGGATTAAGCCTTCTGCTTCCAAATCTTTTAAGTGGCGACGCACCGCTTGCGGGCTAATTTGCAGAGTTTCAGCCAGCTCTTGCGCAGTCGCTTTTGCCTGCTTCAACAGGTGTTGCAGGATGTCCTGCTTTGTAGAAGGCTGGTGGGTTGCCGGCATTGTTATCAAGCGCGATAGCACGAACGGAACAATATTAAATTGATTTAAACCTTAAAATTGCACTTTGACAACATTGTTGTTGCTAAAGTAACTTACAATGAGGTTAAGCAACAAGTGCGTTGTTTTAATTATAGAATTCAATTTGTTGTGTTGTCGCCTGCCGCATGAATACAGAGACAAAATCGATGCAAGCTTCTGAAAAAAGCCTTGAGGCTATGAGAAATTTCTCAGAAACCTATGCCAAGCGCACAGGTACCTTTTTTTGTGCCGATCCTGGGGTTACCGCCGTTGTGATTGAAGGGCTGGCGAAGCACAAGGATGAATTAGGGTCGCCGTTGTGTCCCTGTCGTCACTATGAAGACAAGCAGGCTGAGGCCGCAGCTGCGTACTGGAACTGTCCATGTGTGCCGATGCGAGAGCGTAAGGAATGCCACTGCATGTTGTTTTTGACGGCAGATAACGACTTTGCCGGCGAGTCGCAAGAGATCTCCATTGACCAAATTCGCGCCGTTACAAATCAGTATTGATGAATTAAGATTGCAGATTTCTAAGAAAATGCGGGTTTAGTTCGTTGGGAATCTGCGATCGCTCGCTAAGACTTTAAGCATTGCATTGGGGGAACACCGGATGACTGCCACCTTTCAAAATTTGGTTAATCAACCATATAAGTACGGCTTTGTTACAAACATTGAATCAGATACCATTCCACGGGGCCTCAGCGAAGATGTCATTCGCCTAATCTCGGCCAAAAAAGGTGAACCCGACTTCATGCTGGAATTCCGTCTGAAAGCCTACCGTCAATGGTTGAAAATGGCTGAACCCGATTGGGCGCATGTCAACTATCCACCCATCAACTATCAAGACATCATTTACTACTCGGCTCCCAAAGTTTCGGAGAAGAAAAAGAGCCTGGATGAAGTTGATCCCGAGTTGCTCGATACGTTTGAGAAATTGGGTATTCCCCTTTCTGAGCAGAAGCGACTCGCGAATGTTGCGGTTGATGCCATCTTTGATAGCGTGTCTGTTGCCACCACGTTTAAAGAAAAATTGGCTGAAGAAGGTGTGATTTTTTGCTCGATTTCGGAAGCCCTCAAAGAGCATCCTGAACTGGTGAAGAAATATCTTGGTAGCGTTGTTCCCGTTGCGGATAACTACTTTGCTGCGTTGAACTCTGCTGTTTTTAGTGATGGTTCCTTCGTCTATATTCCCAAAGGCACGCGCTGTCCCATGGAATTATCGACTTACTTCCGTATCAACAATGGTGATTCAGGCCAATTTGAGCGCACATTAATTGTGGCGGAAGAGGGTAGCTTTGTGAGCTATCTCGAAGGGTGTACAGCTCCGATGTATGACACGAACCAGTTGCACGCGGCAGTCGTTGAGTTGGTGGCATTAGACAATGCTGAAATCAAGTATTCAACGGTGCAAAATTGGTATGCTGGTGACCAAAATGGTAAAGGCGGGATTTACAATTTTGTGACTAAGCGGGGCTTGTGTCAGGGGGTGAATTCAAAAATTTCCTGGACCCAAGTTGAAACAGGTTCGGCTATCACCTGGAAATATCCAAGTTGTGTTTTGGTGGGTGATAATTCAGTCGGCGAATTCTATTCCGTGGCTCTGACCAATAACTATCAGCAGGCCGATACTGGCACTAAGATGGTACACATTGGTAAAAATACAAAAAGTACCATTATTTCCAAAGGGATTTCGGCTGGGAAGTCGAAAAATAGCTATCGTGGGTTGGTGAAAATTGGCCCTAAGGCTGTTGGTGCTCGGAACTATTCCCAGTGTGACTCGATGCTGATTGGAGATAATGCTCAGGCCAATACTTTTCCTTACATCCAGGTACAAAACAATCGGAGTAAGGTTGAGCACGAAGCCTCAACTTCGAAGATTGGTGAGGATCAGCTATTTTATTTTCAACAGCGCGGCATCAGTATGGAAGATGCGATCGCGATGATGATTAGTGGTTTTTGTCGCGATGTATTTAATCAACTGCCGATGGAGTTTGCAGTTGAAGCTGATCGCCTTTTGAGTCTGAAACTGGAAGGGAGTGTGGGTTAAATGGCGATCGGCAAATTCTAGCCAGCAGGACAGATCCTTTCGGGCGAATGTATCGGCAAATTTGATTTGGCTGATGGTCTGGTTGGGATTTTGATTGTAGCGGTGAATTGTGGTTTGGAATTGTCAAAGAGCTGTTTCGCAAGCAACACGCTAAACAATGCATTAGAGATTGCCAAACATCAAAATTATTTGAGACGCAGTGCAAGGGGAGACATGGTAATTAACGCGAACAGCGACGTTATTCTTTCGGTTAAAAATCTAACCGCTGACGTGGAAGGGACGCCTATCCTGAAAGGGTTAAACCTGGAGGTAAAAGCGGGGGAAGTTCACGCCATTATGGGGCCAAATGGTTCTGGGAAAAGTACGTTTTCCAAAATTCTGGCAGGACATCCTGACTATGAAGTAACGGGTGGCGAAATCACTTTTCTAGGCCAAAATCTATTGGAATTGGAGCCAGAAGATCGGGCGCGATCGGGAGTGTTTCTAGCGTTTCAATATCCCATTGAGATCCCTGGAGTTAGTAACTTAGATTTTTTGCGAGTTTCTTATAACTCTAAGCGTAAACATCAAGGCTTGGATGAGTTGGATGCGTTTGATTTTGACGAGCTGATTAAATCCAAACTGGATGTGGTCAAGATGAACCCCGCTTTTCTCAGTCGCAGCGTGAATGAAGGGTTTTCGGGTGGAGAAAAGAAGCGTAATGAAATTTTGCAGATGGCGTTACTTGAACCCTGCCTAGGGATTCTTGATGAAACGGACTCTGGACTTGATATTGATGCGCTAAAAATTGTTGCTGGTGGAGTCAATCAGCTCTCAACTCCTGACAATGCAATTGTTCTGATTACGCACTATCAGCGATTGCTGGAATACATCGTGCCAGACTTTGTGCATGTGATGGCCGGGGGCCGTATTTTGATGAGCGGCGGTAAGGAGTTGGCCTTGGAGTTAGAAGCCCGTGGCTATGACTGGGTGCTGGACGGTGAAACGGTGGGAGTTGCGTCATGACGATTCAAGTTTCGACGGTGCCTGATATGGGTCAAACCGCAGTAACGACAGCCGTGACTACTACCGATCGCGCAGCTTATTTGACGAACTTGCTGGCTTTGCGATCGCCCCTGACCTCAGAAATGCAGTGGTTGCAAGCAATTCGCGATCGCGCGGCGATTCCACTTCAGGGGTTAGCAATTCCGTCTACTCGTAACGAAGAATGGCGGTTTACAGATCTATCCGGTTTGTTGGAAGTGCCATTGCAAGCGCCGTTGCTCCCGACGCGGGCGATCGCTGCCTCTGACTTGGCGGCATTCACTTTGCCAGAAGCGGCCACCAGTCAACTTGTTTTTGTGGACGGAGTTTACGCTCCGGCATTATCAAACACCAGCGGGCTACCGACTGAGGTGTTTGTGGGCGCTTTGACGGATGACAACTTACCCGCAGCGATTCGGAGCCAAGTTGAGCGATCGCTGGCCCAATTGGCGGGTATGGAAGAACCCTTCACCACGCTGAATACGGCGAGTTTGCACACGGGGGCGGTGGTGTATGTGCCGAAAAATCAGGTGCTTAACGTACCAATTCACCTATTGTTTGTGGCGACGGCAACGACTCCGGCGTTGATTCAACCGCGCATCTGGGCGATCGCCGAACAAAACAGCAGCGTCACGCTAATTGAAGACTACGTTGCGTTGTCCAGTGGGGTTTATTTCACAAATTCCGTGATGGAAGGTTGGGTGGCTGATAATGCCCAACTGCATCACACCCGAATTCAACGGGAAAGTACGGCGGCTTATCACATTGGTAAGACGGCGATTACCCAAGGAAATGACTCTCGATACACTTGCACTGCATTTAGTCTGGGTGCGGCGTTGTCTCGCCATAACTTGGATATTGACAAGCAAGGGATGCAGACTGAAACGGTGTTGAATGGACTGACGATGATCACGGGCCAGCAGGTGGCGGATACTCACAGCGCGATCGTCTATGCCCAACCCCACAGCACCAGTCAACAGCTACACAAGTGCATCGTTGATGATCATGCTCATGCCGTATTCAATGGCAAAGTTTTTGTGCCCAAAGCCGCCCAGATGACTGATGCTAGCCAATTGAGCCAAAATCTGTTGCTATCTCCCAAAGGCCGAGTGGATACCAAGCCACAGCTTGAAATTACTGCGGATAATGTGAAGTGTACGCACGGTGCTACGGTGAGTCAGTTGGATAGTGACGGGGTGTTTTATTTGCAAAGCCGAGGTATTGATGAAGTGGCCGCGCGCAAGTTGCTAGTTTATGCTTTTGCGTATGAGGTCATTGGTCAACTTCCAGTTGTGTCTTTGCGCGATCGCCTCGCCAATTTAGTTCGCTTCCAGGCTCAGTCTTAAACGCCGAAACTCGGTCGAAACCCCTTGTATCTTTAAGTCATCCTGTTCTTCTACGTTGGTTGCTGCTATGTCAATTGCGATAGAGTCTATTGCTACTACTGCTTCTCTTGCCGACCGAGTCCGGGCAGATTTTCCAATCTTGCATCAAGAGATTCATGGTAAGCCGTTGGTTTACCTGGACAATGCCGCAACCTCGCAGAAGCCAAGGGCTGTTTTGGATGCTTTGCGTTACTACTACGAGCATGACAACGCCAACGTGCATCGGGGTGTCCACACTTTGAGCAGCCGCGCAACCGATGCCTATGAAGGCGCACGGGATAAAGTGGCAGCTTTTGTGAACGCCGCTTCCCGCCAAGAAATTGTTTACACCCGTAATGCCAGTGAAGCGATTAATCTCGTGGCTTACAGTTGGGGGATGAGCGCTTTACAACCGGGGGATGAAATTATTCTCACGGTGATGGAACACCACAGTAACTTGATTCCGTGGCAGTTTGTGGCCCAAAAAACGGGGGCTGTCCTCAAGTTTGTGGCACTGACAGAAACAGAAGACTTTGATTTTGAGCAGTTTCAATCGTTGTTGAACGACAAAACTAAATTAGTGGCTGTTGTTCACAGTTCCAATACGTTGGGTTGCATCACTCCCGTGAACGCTATTTGTGCTGCGGCTCATCACTATGGGGCCAAAGTGCTGGTGGATGCCTGCCAAAGTGCGCCTCATATGCCGCTGGATGTGCAAGCGATGGATTGCGATTGGTTGGTCGCATCGGGCCACAAGATGTGTGCGCCGACGGGCATTGGCTTTTTGTATGGCAAGTTAGAGCTATTGCGTTCCATGCCGCCGTTTTTGGGTGGTGGGGAAATGATTGCGGATGTGTTTTTGGATCATGCAACCTATGCTGATCTGCCCCATAAGTTTGAGGCGGGGACGCCGGCGATCGCCGAAGCGATTGCACTGGGGGCCGCAGTGGACTACCTCACCGCAATTGGTATGGAAACCATCCATGCCTATGAAGCCGAACTGACCCAGTATTTGTTTCAACAACTGGAGCAAGTGCCCACAGTCCGGATTTATGGGCCAAAACCCCAAGCCGATGGGAGTGGCCGCGCGGCGCTGGCTTCGTTTACGGCTGGCGAGGTTCACCCCCATGATTTGTCTACAATTTTGGATCAGGCTGGGGTAGCAATTCGGGCGGGGCACCACTGCACTCAACCGTTGCATCGGCATTTGAACGTTCAATCTACGGCGCGGGCTAGCCTGTATTTTTACAACACGCGAGCAGAGATTGATACCTTTATTGCGTCATTGCGTGAAGCGGTGGAGTTTTTTGGCAGTATTTTTGGCTAGATATTTGGGGTGGGTGGGTTGCCCTGACCTCGCTGGTCTGGTTTGCGATCGCGGTTGAGTTAGGGCGATCGCACCCTGTCGTCTACGCAGGCTAAGTCGCCTGCCTGAGAATCGTTGTCAAATGCTGGGGACACTCCGGCCAAAAGCAGAGTATTCTCGTTAACGATAGTCCTCTGGAAAGACGATGATGAGTCAGGCGGCAGCGGCAGCCAACCAAAAGTTTTTAGTTGTAGATGATCATGAGGCAGTTTTAGAAGGCACAGTTCCGGCCCTCAAACAAGAGTACCCAATCGCAGAGGGTTGGGGCTTGGCGACGATGGCTGTTTCAAAAGGGATGAATTAGCTGCTGGAGACTGGGTTGCAAGAGTGGATAAACTTTGTTGAAGATATCTGTCCGGTGGGAGGCTGTTGATTTCCCTGGAAGATTCATTTCTTTAGCCGTATGACTGGTCTGGTCTAGTTTGGAGATTTCCATCCAACAGTGACGACAAAAGTAATAAAGTTGATGCCCTCTGATGTGACGTAGCACCTGATGAGAACAGCAAGGACAACTGCGCATGAAAACCTCGTTTATGTTAGATCCGTTTGAATTAGTGCAAAATTTTATATCGCTTTGGCCAGAAAGCTTAGGATAAGGGCCGCTTTTGAAAGATGAAGTTTGGGTAGGCTTTCTGACATGCCTTGCCACAACCAATGTGGCTACGGCTATAAGTTGCCGATGCTTTGAATTTAAAGCAATGTTACGGGTTGGCAGTTGGGCCTGAGGCGCGATCGCTTCAATTCGCGGCATTCGCCAAACTGGTGTGATCTAACAAATCTTTGAGCTGGGTCATTGTTGGTTGGGCCAGGACTTGGATCAGGCCCAGAATTTGGATGGGAAAGCCATCCATTGCAGTGACGAGGGGCGTTTCTTGGGAATGGAGCCACCGCCACGGGCCGGATGCTTGTTGCATGCGGTAATTAACAGAAATGACTTCTCCCGGTTGGAGGGTTGCAAATTGTTGATAGTGTTCTGATACGGAGTCCAAATCGTCGGGATGAATGAGATTAGCGAGGCCCACTGGCCCCATCGCGGCGATCGCGTCAGCCGTATACCCTAACATGCTAGCGACTGAGCAGCTCGCGCATATTGTGCGTTGGTCTACCAGGTCATAAATGTAGATGCTACCCAGTTGATTTTGGGCTTGGTGGGATTGGAGCCGTCCTAAAGCTTGCACTAATTGTTGGGGAGACGAAGTTGAAAATTGATTCGTCCGAGCGGTCGAACAGGTACTCACCATTTCTCTCCTTCACAGTTTTTAATAAAGAGTATGAGCAAGACTGAATTTTTTGGATAAAAACCTCCTCCACCTGCCTTGACTAAACCTGCAACGGTTAAATTGCTGGGGGCTTGGTCAAGGCAGGCTGGGGGCAAAAATGGAGGAGGTTCATGCAGTAACTCGTTTTAATCCAGGAAGCTTAGGCAAAACGCTTCAACTGATGCTTCTAGTTTCGGGAATGGTTGTAAAGAAAATGTGAGGAAAAATAGGCCGAAAGTAACTACACAAATGGACGCATTGAATTGTGTCAGATCTTTGCTATCCGGTGGATGATATTTGGTGCTACCATAAATTCTTTCCTCTCGTTGGAGCATTGGAATCAAACGGTAGATATAGCGCCTAGTCCCTCGGTACAGACGGTATTTGTCTGACCAAATTGCCCCAAAGTTATGGTTTTGAATGGATTGATTTTTGGGGCTCAGGCTGTCTTATTGCTCAACCATTAGCTAGCTAGCGTAAACTATTGATATGGTTCGGGGGATCACCAGTCTTTTGATTGCAAATACCTTGCTAGAGTAAAGATCTGGTTTGGCTTATGCGTGCCTTGGTGAATAAGTTGGTGTGGTTAGGTTTGTGCAGTCAACCTAATCGCGATCGCGACAGTCTCTGCGTCATTAGTAGAAAGATTACGACAATTGAATTGATTCAGGTTTGAGGCAAATGGATCACGCTGAATCAATGATCTGCAATTTCTTGCTTAGCAGGATTCGGGGGGCGTTTGCAGGGCACTCAAGTCGTCAATCCTTTTTATTGGTATTGCGGATTGTTGCTATTTGAAAAACTTTAGTTTGCTTCTAACCCAATATTTAGATAAATTTAGCTAGCCTAATGAAGATCCTGATTGTAGAAGACGATCCCACCGTCGTTCAAACTTTACAGATTTTACTAGCAAGTTGTAGTTATGCCGTTGATGTAGCCAATGACGGTGAAGCTGGGCTGCAAATGGTTGAAGTCTATGACTATGACTTGATCATGCTGGATATGTTGTTGCCCAATTTAGGCGGGTTGGATGTTTGCCAGCAACTCCGGAAGCAGGGGTGCAAAACACCGATCTTGCTGTTGACGGGGCAAGATGGGGGGCGACAAAAGGCGATCGCCCTCAACGCCGGGGCCGACGACTATGTGGTCAAACCGTTTGATGCCGAAGAGCTGATTGCGCGGGTGCAAGCCCTGTTGCGTCGAGGGAATACGGCAACACAGCCGATTTTGGCCTGGGGGCCGTTGTCTGTTGATCCTGCTATCGGCGGGTTGCTTACGGGACGCGGTTGCTATCCGTCACGCCCAAGGAATACGCGATTTTAGAGTTGTTTTTGCGGAATCCCCAAAAGCCGCTCAATGCCAGCATGATTTTGGATCGGGTATGGACGGCGCTGGAATCTCCTGGGGATGAAGCCGTGCGGGTTCACATTAAAGATTTGCGCCAAAAGTTGGCGGCGGCGGGCGCACCGAAGGACTTTATCAAAACAAAACATCGGGTGGGCTATCAGCTCAATCCGTTGTATGCGACGGTGCCAGAGGTGGTGCCGGGGGAAGCGTTGACCGTGCCGCAAATTGCGGAGTTGAACGCGGTGAATGAAGAACTCCGGGCGACGTTGGAAGCGCGACAATCGGTGCAGGCGGAACTTCAGCAGCAACATCAAGCTTTGGAGTTGGCTTATCAAACGGTGACCCAGGAATGTGGCCAGTTGCAAGCCGATCGCGACGAATTGGAACGGCGCGTGGCCGAACGCACTGCCGAGTTACAACAGTTGTATGACGAAGCGCCCTGTGGCTATTTGTCGTTGGATGCGACGGGTGTGGTGCTTCAGATCAATGCGACGGGGCTCAAGATGGTGGGGTATACCGCTGCCGAAATGGTGGGGAAGCCGTGCACGGAGTTTATGACTCCGGAGAGTGCTGCTGTGTTTCAGCCGAGTTTGGCGCAGTGTTTTCAGCGGGGATTTGCCCAAGATCGGGAATTCCAAATTGTTTGCAAGGATGGTTCGATCTTGCCGGTGAGTATCAGTGCCAGGGTGGTGCGCAATTCGGCCAGGGGGGATGTGTTGGTGCGGGCTGTGGTGATTGATATTCGCGATCGCGTCCGCTTGGAAGCGGAACGGCAACAGTTGGAGGCAGAACGCCAAAAAGCTGAGTTGAGCCTGCGGGATAGTGAAGAACGGTATCGGTTGTTGTTTGAAAGCAACCCGAACCCAATGTGGTTTTTTGATCCCCAAACGTTGCGGTTGATCGAAGTGAACACTGCGGCGATCGCCCACTATGGCTACTCCAGAGCCGAATTTTTGCAAATGACCTTAACGGAAATCTGCGCCGTCCCAGACTGCTGTGATTTGCCCCTCATTGCCAGTCAGCTCGAAGCCGGCCAACCCTATGTGGGCATCACCCGGCATTGTAAAAAAGATGGCACGGCGATCGATGTCGAAATCAGTGCCTATGCCTTTGTGGTGGCAGGGCAACCGACGAATTTAGCGTTGATCAAAGACATCAGCGATCGCGTCCAGGCGGAAGCCGCCCGCCAAGCCTCGGAAGCCAAATATCGCACCCTATTCAACTCGATTGATGAAGGGTTTGTGCTGTGCGATGTCGTGTTTAATGAGCGCAACGAACCGGAAGACATGGTTTATGTTGAGGCCAATGCGATGGCAGTCCGCATGACGGGCCAAGAACTGGCAGGCCGACGGGCAAGCGAACTGTGTACCCAGTTTGAACCCGAATGGCTAGAGGTGTTTGGGCAAGTCGCCCAGACTGGGGAGGCCGTGCGCATGGAGTTGCCCGTGACCAACCGCAACACCTGGTATGAGTTCTATGCCTTTCGTCCAGAGGTTGCCCACCCCACGCGCATTGCCATCATTTATAAAGACATTGGCCAGCGCATTCAATTAGAGCAAGATTTGATCAAAAATCGCAATTTGCTAGAACGCATTTTTCATGAATCTAGTGATGCCTTATTTTTGATTGAGGCTGAGACGCTGCTAACGGTGGATTGCAACCAACGGGCGATCGAGCTGTTTGAAGTGGCGGGTAAGACTGACCTGTTGCACATTACCCAGCACATTTTGCAGCAGCAGCCCACCCGGCCAGGAGAGGACAGGCTGAAATTGCCAGAAAGCTGGAATCAGGAGATTGAATACGTGACCCAGCAGGGGCGGCGCTTTTGGGGGGATCTCTCGGTGAAGGCGATTACCTTTGGGACGCAGCAGTTTCATTTGATGCGGATTATTGATATTAGCGATCGCAAACGGTTTGAAGCGGAACGCGAACAGGCGGAACTGCACCTCCGGCAACGGGAAGAATTTTTAAGCAGTATTTACAACGGAGCCGAGCAAGTAATTTTTGTTGTTGCGGTCAACCCCGACCAGTCATTCCATTACCTCAGTTTTAACCGCGTTGCGGAACACTACGCTGGGGTGACGGCCCAATCTGTTATTGGCAAAACGCCAGAAGCCGTTTTTGGGCCGGTCATTGGGGCTCGCTTTCACCAACATGCTCTTCGGTGTTTGCAAGCGGGCACTAGCATCACCTACGAAGAGCATTTGGCGTTTCCGCACATTACCCTATGGACGCTGACCACGCTGTCGCCCCTGCACAATGCCGAGGGCCGGATTTATCGGTTAATTGGCACCTCGATTGATATTAGCGATCGCAAACAGGCTGAAATTATGCTGAAACTCAGCCAAGCCAAGTTTGAAGCCTTGGTGCGAAATATGCCGGGGATGGTGTATCGCTATCATCCTGCCCAGCCCGATCAGCCCCACCACTTTACCTTTGTTAGCCCCCAGGCCACTGACCTGCTGGAACTGTCGCCGGACACCCTGTTGGCCTCAGCCGATGCCTTGATCGAGCTGATCCATCCGGATGATGTGTCGTCGTTCCAGACCTCGGTGCTGGATGCTGTGGAGTCGTTTTCCACCTGGCATTGGGAGGGGCGGGTTATCACGCCCTCTGGCCAACTAAAGTGGATTCACGGCACTTCGCAACCCCAACAAACCACAGAAGGAGAGGCGTGGGATGGGTTGTTGCTTGACATTAGCGATCGCAAACAGGCGCAACAAACCATCCAGGAACAAGCCAGCCTGCTGGATATTGTGTCTGACGCAATTTACGTGCGGGATTTGGATAATCACATCCTGTATTGGAACCAGGGCGCAGAACGGTTGTATGGTTGGCCCGCTGCCGTGGCGATCGGGCAAAAAGTGGATACCTTACTCCAAAGCCCAGATGCCCAGATTGAAACCGTGTTGCAACGGCTCTCCAGCCGGGGGGAGTGGCAAGGCGAAGTCCACAACCGCACCCAAACCGGACAGACGGTGGTGGTGGTGGCACGGTGGACGCTGGTGCAGGATGAAGCGGAGCAACCCCAGTGCATTCTCACGGTGGATACCGACATTACTGAGCAAAAACAGCTAGAAGCGCAGTTTTATAGAGCGCAACGCTTGGAAAGCCTGGGGGTGTTGGCCAGTGGCATTGCCCACGATCTCAACAATGTGTTGACGCCCATTTTGGCGGTGTCGCAGCTTTTGCAAACCTTGCAGCCCAAGCAAGACCGGCGATCGCAGGAAATGTTAAAAGTGCTGGAAACCAGTGCGAAACGTGGCGCGAACTTGGTGAAACAAATTCTCACCTTTAGTCGGGGGAAGGGTGGCGAACGGCGACCTTTATCAGTCGTTCCAATTACCCAAGAACTCACTAAAGTCATCCGACAAACATTTCCTAAAACCATTGAGCTGTACTCGATCTTGCCTGATGAAGAACCGGGTTTAGTCTCTGCGGATGCCACGCATTTGCATCAAGTGTTAATGAACTTGTGTATCAATGCGCGAGATGCCATGCCCAACGGCGGTACGCTCACCATCTCGGTGGAGCCGTGGGTGGTTGATCAGGCGATTGATAATGCGATTCTTGAACCGCAGGTCGGCGCTTATGTGGTCATTACGGTGGCCGATACGGGCATGGGCATTCCGCTTGAGATTCGCGATCGCATCTTTGATCCCTTTTTCACAACGAAACCCCCTGGCCAAGGCACTGGGTTGGGGCTGGCGACGGTGTTGGGCATCATCAAAGACTATGGCGGCTTTTTGCAAGTGATGAGTGCAGTCGGGGTGGGTACTCAAATTCGGGTTTGTTTACCGATGTTAGTGACGGAAACGCATCAAGTGCAGTCGGTGATGATGCCGATGGTGGGTAATGGCGAAAGAATTTTTGTGGTGGATGATGATGAGTCGGTGCGGTGTGCAACGCGATCGCTCCTTGAAAATCATCATTACAATGTGCTCTTAGCCAAAGATGGTCAGGAAGCGATCGAACTTTATCGGCAGCACCATTCAACCATTGCAGTCGTTCTCCTCGATATCACCATGCCAAATATGGACGGTATTACCCTAATTCATCACTTAAAAGCGATGAATTCAACGGTGCAAATTATTGCGATGAGTGGCTTAGTTGCAAATGAGAAACCAGCCCTGGCCGCAGGTGCAACGGTCTTTATTACGAAGCCTTACTCAGCCGATATTTTGTTAGATATCGTTTGGAAATTAAGCTCTACCCCTAGCCTGTTGAAATAAGTCCGATTTACTGCCGTCTCCGGTAACAGTTCTCATTTTGCCTGGTGTATAAGCTGGCTTAGCAGTGCCGCGATCGGGGCTGGTTGATTCAATCCGAGCAGGAGGATTTTGACTCTCTGGTATGAAAGGGACTGGGGCAGAATGCCGCCCACCGTGGGCGATACCTGGTGCGATCGCTCATGGTAAGGCGAGATCGTGACCAATCTGCTTTCCCCACTGCTATGGCGCGATCGTCAAATGGTTCATCGTTCATAAATATTAAATTTTCTTCAACCTTTTCTAACCAAATTTGAATTGCTTTTAATGAGGTCACCACCCCATGATGACTCAAACTCCGATCAAAATCATTACACTCTGGGCTGTTTTTCTACTGGGCACTTTGTTTCATACCCAACTGGGATTAATGCCCCTATTTCATAATCAGCCTATTGCCTTTTCTGATCCCCACGGAACCGCTAATCTTGCAGTAATTCTGTGGTTAATGTTGGCCTTTTTTCTAGTGCCAATGGCTGTTATGATTGCAACTTTATTTATTCAGTCAAAACTCTATCGAAAATTTCACTTTGGTTGCACCCTGGCTTATTCTGGCCTGAACCTGGCTCACATCTTGGCAGATTTGTTCGTGCAGCCGATCGCCTGGTATCAAATCACTCTGATGGTTGTGTTGTTTTTGATTGGGTTACTCCTCAATCGGGTGGGGTGGCAATGGTTAAACGAACCAAGCAAGTTATATTTCTCATCCCATTCTTCTGCCAATTTTTAGTCGGAAAGAGGTTGCTGGGATGGCTCGCAGGCGTGGGCGGGGCTGGCAGCCTGTCTGCTGTCGGTAGGGGCGGTTGGTAGAGGCTATTGCTGGTAGAGGCTGTCGTCGGCCTCGTCGCTTGCTGGAATGATTTGTTGTTGTCTCCGTTGGGATGGAGGGCTACCTATGGCATCGCTGCATCAGCCAGTTTGGACGTTGCCGATCGAAACGGTGTATCAATCCCTTGGGTCAACGGTGAACGGGTTGACTGAGGCAGAGGCGGCTGAACGGTTGCAACGCTTTGGCCCCAATGAGTTACCCACACCGCCCCGTCGTCCGCTCTGGTTGCGGTTTGCTGATCAACTCACTCATTTCATGGCGTTGCTGTTGTGGGTGGCGGGGTTGTTGGCGTTTATTGCCCAAACTCCGGCGTTGGGGTGGGCGATTTGGGCAGTAATTTGGATTAATGCGCTGTTTAGCTTTTGGCAAGAGTTTCAGGCTGAGCAGGCCTTGGCGGCGCTCAAAAAAGTGTTGCCGATGCAGGTCAAGGTATATCGCTCTGGGACGTTGCAACAAATTCCTGCCAGAGAGTTGGTGCGGGGGGATGTGATGCAGTTGGAGGAGGGCGATCGCCTTTCGGCGGATGCGCGTTTGGTGCTGGCCGAGCAGTGCTATGTGGATGTTTCAGTCCTCACGGGGGAGTCGTTGCCGGTGGCGCGCAATGCCTATCCCGTCAGCATTCGGGAGGCGGTGTCGGTGCGGGCGGGGAAACCTGTGCTCCGGTCTGGGGAGCAGCCATTGCGGGAATCGGTGAATGTGGCGGAAGTGGCGAATTTGGTGTTGGCGGGGTCTACGATCGCGGCGGGGCGGGCACTGGCCGTGGTCTATGCTACGGGGGCGCAGACTGAGTTTGGGCAGGTCGCCCATCTGACCACGGTGATCGAGCGAGAAACGAGCACCCTGGAAATTCAGGTGGGGCAGATTGTTCGGTTGATTACCACGATCGCGATCAGCATGGGCATCATCGTTTTTCTGTTGACCTATTGGTTGGTGGGGATGGAGGTCAGGGAAAGTTTCATTTTTGCGATCGGCATTATTGTCGCTCTGGTGCCAGAGGGCTTGTTGCCGACCGTGACGCTGACATTGGCCCTGGGGGTGCAGCGGATGGCGAAACAAAATGCCCTGGTGCGGCGGTTATCAGCGGTTGAAACCCTGAGTGCAACCTCGGTGATTTGCACGGATAAAACGGGGACGTTGACCAAAAATGAAATGACGGTGCGCTATTTGTGGTTGCCGTGGGAAGTGCCCGCCGGGGAATCGTTGGAAGTACTGGGGGTGGGCGATCGCCCCTCGCCCCATTTAGTGGAAGTAACGGGCTCTGGCTATGACCCAACTACGGGCACTATCCAGTTGCCGCCAGAATTCGAGGCCCGCTGGAAGGTGCAGTTGCTTTTGCTGGGGGCGGCGTTGTGTTCTAATGCGCGGTTGATTCATCCTTCGCCCCATCGGTGGCAGGAAATTGGGGATCCGACAGAGGCGGCGTTGCTGGTGGCAGCGGTGAAAGCGGGCCTTGCCTTAGACCGTTTGCCCCAACAGTTTCCGCGCTTGCGGGAAGTGCCGTTTGATTCCCGTCGCCGCATGATGACGGTGGTGTTGGATTGGCAAGCGGCGGAGCCGTTTGGGGCAATTGGCGCGGTGACGTGGTTGCGGGATGTGACCCATCTTGGTTTGACCAAAGGGGCACCCCTGGAAATTTTGCGCCATTGCCACAGCATTCTGCGGGATGGGACGGTGCAACCCCTCACGCCGACTGACCATGAGCGGGCGATCGCCGCCAATGACTATCTGGCACGGCAAGGCTTTCGGGTGTTGGGGCTGGCGGCCCGACCGGGGGATGCCACGTTGTTGAATTTGCGATCGCAGGAATTAGAACAAAACTTGATCCTGATTGGCCTCATCGCCATGTTTGATCCCCCTCGCCCAGAAGTGCCCCAGGCCCTTGCCCAGTGCCATACCGCTGGCATCAAAGTCACGATGGTCACTGGGGATTATGGCCTCACCGCCGAGGCGATCGCCCGCAAAATTGGCCTCGTCCCCACCACCGCCCACCCCGAACAACTCCGGGTCATCACCGGACGCGACCTTGGCCACCTGTCTGATGCTGAACTGCGCCAAATTTTAAAATATCGCGCCACCCTGGTCTTTGCTCGCATGTCGCCGGAACATAAACTCCGCCTAGTGCAGGCATATAAAGACATTGGCGAAATTGTTGCCGTGACTGGCGATGGGGTGAATGATGCTCCAGCGCTGAGAGCCGCCCACATTGGCATTGCAATGGGCCAAAGTGGCACGGATGTGGCCCGCGAAGCCGCAGATATTGTGTTGACTGACGACAACTTTGCCACCATTGTCAGTGCGGTTGAGCAAGGGCGGGCGATTTACCAAAACATTCGCAAATTCATGACCTATATCCTGGCTTCCAATGTGGCTGAACTGGTGCCGTTTTTGGCAATGGTGGCGCTGAAAATTCCCCCTGCGCTGATCATCATGCAAATTCTTGCGGTCGATCTGGGTACTGATATGGTGCCAGCCCTGGCCCTGGGCACAGAACAGGCAGAAGCCGGAACGATGCAAGACAAACCCTGTGCGAAAACCAAGTCTCTGTTAGACCGGGCGTTGCTGCTCCGGGCCTATTGCTTTTTGGGGTTGCTCGAAGCGACTGCGGGTATGGTCAGTTTTTTGCTGGTGTGGTGGAGTTATGGCTATGACCTGACGGAACTGCAAGCTATTACTCCGGCGTTGCTGGCGCACACGGCCCAGCCCATGACCACGGCGATTTATGCCCAGGCCACAACCATGACGTTGGTGGCGATCGTGGCCTGTCAAGATGGCAACATTTTTGCCTGCCGTTCAGAAAAGGTGTCGATCGCGCGGTTGGGGTTCTTTTCCAATCCGTTGATTTGGCTGGGGATTGGCATTGAATGGACATTGCTCTTGGCCATTGTTCAGATTCCGCCGCTGAGCCAAATCTTTTTCACAATGCCTTTGGCTCCCTGGCAATGCCTGGTGGTGCTGGTGTTTCCCCTGCTGGTTTTAGGGGCAGAGGAGGGGCGCAAATGGCTAGGGCGGCGCTGGCAAAGAGGCCCAATCGCTCCTCCGGTCAGTCGGCAATAGGCGCAGAGGGGCGGCAGAGTGCGCCGTTGGACAACGGTGGGAGGTGGGGCTGGCGGGGCTGTGGTCTCTAGCTGAGTTGCACGACGGGTTGGTCATCAACGAGGGTTTCGATCGCCAACAAATCGCGCACGGTGATCCGCAGGAAGCGTTGGGCATCGACCCGGAATTCCACTTTGATGCGATCGCTGCCGGGTTGACCGGGGGGAGTGAGGTTGGCAATGGTTCGCGCCCCGTCGCGATCGTTCAAGGGCTGGACGGTGGTTTGGCTGGCCCCAACGGAGCGGGTAAGGAGGCGATCGCCATCGAAATAGACCTCGGTTTGATCGGTTTCTGCTCCCAATTCCCCCAAAATCAATTCAATACTGGGTTGGTTGTCGGTTGAGGCCCCCAGCAAGAGTTCGACGGGATTTGCCATTGGATAGGCTTGACCCGCTTTGATGATGGGATGCCAGCTATGGCAGTTGTTGCGCCGATCCCAAAATCGCACGCCATAGCTGTGATACAGAAAATCTTTGAGTTCAACGCCTTGCATCAGTTGCAACGCACCCTGGGCGATCGCCTCGAACGGTTTTTCGCACCGAATTTTGCTGCGATCGAAATACTGCTCGACCCAGGTTTGGACGGCGGGAATTTGGGCCGTGCCCCCCACCAACAGCACATTGTCAATGTCGCCGGGTTCCAAGCCTTGGCGGCGGGCTTGTTGCAAAACCTGATTCATGCAACTATCCAACCGCTCAAAAAACTGGTGGCGTTGGAGCATGGCCTCAAACTCGGCGCGGGTCAGTTGCAAGTCGTAACTTTCAAAGGTTTCGTCGTTAAAGTAGACTTCCTGGGCTTGGGGCTGTTGAGAAAGCTGAATTTTCACCCGTTCTGCCAAACGCAGGGTCAAGGGGCTGATCCCCAGTCCTTGAGTTTGGGCAAAGTGCTCAACGAGCCAGTTGTCGATATCGGAGCCACCCAAGTTTTGGCCTGCTTTGGCGAGAACTCGCGCGGTTTTGGCTTTCTGGCCAGATTGGGAGGCAAAGGATTTTTGGCCCCATTTAAGGACAAAGCCGAGGGGTTTGCCGGTGCGCTGGGTGACACTATCAAGCTGCACCAGAGACAGATCCAGGGTGCCGCCCCCAAAGTCGATGACGAGCAGGGTATCGCGATCGCCCAGGCCATAGCCCAACGCGGCGGCGGTTGGTTCATCCAATAACCGCACCTGTTCCACCGCCAAGGTTTCGCATACTTGCCCCAGCCATAGCCGATAGGTTTCAAAGCTATCGACGGGAACGGTGAATACGAGGGACTGGCTATCGGGTTCGGTGGCTTGCAACTGGTGCAGGATGGTGGTCAAAAACCACTGCCCGATGTGTTCAAAGCGGATGGGTTGGCCGTCTAATTCTGGCAAGAAGCCTTGAATGGGGGTGCCGATGCCGCGCTTGAAGTTGCGGAAAAAGCGTGGATCGCTGGCAAGGTCGAGGGCGCGGTCGCGCACAGCTTGGCCGATAATGACCTGCTGCTGGCTGGCATCTTCCACGTAGAGCAAACTAGGAATCAGGGGAGGGTTTTGGGCTGTTTTCCAGGTGAGTCCCGGCAGGGTAAGGGTTTCTGGCTGTTGGGTGGCTGCATTCCAACGCGCAATCACGGTATTACTGGTGCCAAAGTCGATCGCAATTCCCATACGGTTGCAGTCAGTATCGCGCAAACTCTGTTACTGACCATACCAAATCCTGGCCCGATTCCATCAGAGCTGCCGAATCGGAATTTGAATCTTAAACTGGGTGCCTTCGCCCACCGTAGACAGACAAAGTAGTTGACCCCGGTGGCGCTCGGTGACAATTTGGTGGCTGATGGACATGCCCATGCCTGTGCCCGTGCCGATGGGTTTGGTGGTGAAGAAGGGATCAAAAATCTGTTGCTGGATGGTGGTGGGCATTCCGGGGCCGTTGTCGGCGATCGCCACTTCGATCTGTTCCGCATCCAACACGGTTGTCGTAATCGTAATCATCAATTCTGCGGTTGGATGGTGGTGGGCGTGTTCTTCCAGGGCGTCGATCGCGTTGGCGAGAATGTTCATAAACACCTGATTCAGTTGGCCCGCATAGCATTCCACCAGGGGCAAGGCTCCGTAGTGTTTGATGATTTGGATTTCCGCGCGATGGGCTTTGGCCTTAATCCGGTTATGCAAAATCATCAGGGTGCTGTCGATGCCCTCGTGAACATTGATGGGTTTCACTTCCGACTCATCTAACCGGGAGAACAGCCGCAGAGATTTCACAATTTCACGAATGCGATCGGTGCCAATTTGCATGGAGCGCAAGAGTTTGGGTAAGTCATCCCGAATGAATTCCAGATCGATCGCTTCAGTCAAATCGGCTATCAGCGGCGATGGCAAGGGATATTCACTTTGGTACAAATCCACCAACTCTAGTAAATCTTTGGTGTAGTCGCCTGCGTGGCTCAGGTTGCCATGAATAAAGTTGACGGGATTGTTGATTTCGTGGGCAATGCCCGCCACCAACTGCCCCAAACTCGACATTTTTTCACTTTGCACCATTTGGGCCTGGGTGCGGTGCAACTCATGGAGCATGGCGGCTAATTCCTGCTGTTTCTGGTGGGTTTGGGCAAAGAGTTCCGCCTGGTCGATCGCGATCGCCAACTGGGTTCCCACCGCATTCAGCAATTCCACCTCATTGGGAGCCCAGGGCCGCAAGGTGCGAAAACTGATACAAACTAACATGCCTAAACGCTGGGTTTGGGTGGCAATGGGCAGCAGCAGTTCTGACTGACAATAAATACTTTGTAAAAAGGCGCGGTGTTGGGGTTCGGCGTAGTCATCAGCATTGTCAATGCAGAGCATAGATTGATGAGTCACCACTTCGGTTAAGGGGCCGACTAAGTGGGCATCATACGTGCCCAAGGCACTTGGCACGCTGGTTGCGCGGGCTTCCTGGATGACATCCCAGTAGTTGGTGTCAGCCCCAGGGCGATACCAAGCAAAGGCGCAGTTGTCGATATTGAGCAGGTTGCGAATAGCCTGGAGGGCTGTGTTGAGCACCGTTTCGAGGTCTAAGGAGTCGCGAATTTGGTGGGTGATCTGGTTGAGCACAGCCTGGCGATCGCCATAATCTTTCAGCACGGCGGCAGCGCGGCGTTGATCGGTCACATCGATCGCCATTCCCCCCACCACATTTGGCCCGGCCACGTCACCCACGGGAAACTTGTAGACCAGCGAATCTCCCATTGTGCCATCGGGTAAGGGCAGGGGTTCAATGGTTTGAACGAGTTGATGCTGCTCGGCCACAGTCTGAACATTTTGCAAAAACTCTGCTGCCACTTCCGCCGGGTATAGATCAAACAAGTTTTTGCCAACCACATCCGCAGTGGGAAGGGCGAACATTTCCAGGTATTTTTTGTTGACGTAGAGCATTTCGCCCGTTTGACTGACGAGCCATGCCGCAGATGGGCTGTGGGCCATAAACGCTTGAAACCGCTCTTCACTCAGGCGGAGCGAGGCTTCGGCTTGTTGCCGCTCTTGTAAGACGGCATTGCGATCGCTGACATCCTGAATACTCGCCATAATGGCGGTTTGCTCGTCGAGAATAATTTTGTTGAGGGTAATTTCGCCATCAAAGCAGGAGCGATCGTGGGGCCGTTGGCAGGGCCATTCAAAGCATACTCGTTCGCCCTCCAAGGCCCGTGTCCATAGGTCGGAGAGTTCTGTGGTGGCGGAGAGTTCTGTGGTGGTGGAGAGATCGGTGGCAGAAAGATCGGTGGCAGAAAGATCGGTGGCCAAATAGGCAAGAATTGGTTGGCTCAAGGCGGTCGCGCGATCGCCCATGCCATAGAGTTCCAGCATCCGGTTATTGACATCCAGCAGGTTGGCCTCGGTGTCCAGCACAAAAATGGCATCGTTAACATGATCAAAAATGGTGCGGAGATTCCGTTCTGACCGGGCTAAGGCGGCGGCAGCAGCTTTGCGATCGCTCACGTTTTTGGCAATGCCCACTAACCCGATCACGGTGCCGTCTGGGTCTCGCAGGGGGCTTTTGGTTGTTTGGTAAATGGCAATGCCATCGTTGCGCTGATCAAACACCTCTTCCTCAAACTGTTCACTGTGGGCCTCGGTCATCACGCGCTGATCAATGTCAACAATCATGGGCACAATTTCCGGCGGGAGGATTTGCCAGTCGGTTTTGCCGATGACTGCGGTTTCGGGCAACCCAAAGATTTCGAGGGTGGTTCTGTTAGCAAGAACGTAGCGTCCTTGGCGATCTTTCACAAAAATGGCGTCGGTGGTGGTGTCGAGCACACCTTCCAGGAAGGTAATTCGCTGTTGGAGGTGGGTGGTGCTGGGGGGGCGATCGCGAAGTTCGACCACAGTGACCAGGATATGGTCAAGTTGATTAGGCTCTGGGGGCAGCGGGGCGATCGTCAATTGCCACCAGCGATCGGGGTGAGGCGGGTTGGGCTGGGGCGAAGCAGGCAACTCAATGGCGTGCTCGATGGTAATCACTTGCTGCTGGATCACACAGGCCCCCATCGCTTGTTGATATAGCTGGGCGAGGGTGGGTGGCAGGGTGGCTGCCAGGGTTTTGCCGATCGCCTGGGCCAGGGGAAGCGTCACCGGGGGGGCGATCGTCGCATTCATGGCTACCCATTGAAATTCGGTTTGCTCGGGCACAACGGCTAACACCCATAAGCCCATTGGATTGTGCTGCCAAAGCTGCTGTAACAGCGACGGTGAGGGCGCAGGTAACGGCGGTTGGGGAGTCGCCTGAGCAGACGTATTGATCATGGGAGTCTAGAGTCCAGAGGAACAGGGAAATTGGCCGCTGCTGACTCAGGAAGACGCCAGGGGGAGGTGTGCTGCCTAAGTCCTTTGCCGCATCTGACTGGGGCTGGTGGAGGGGAGGCCGTGGAATGAGTGGGGGGGACATCCAGGCATTTGGGTAGATGACGGGGGGCGGTGCGATCGCCTCTCCCGGTTGGCTCAACGTGGCTACTCGTTTTGGCTGGGCTAGCTATTCAATGGTTTGCATTCCGGTGGTGTCTGCCACTTAAATGAAGACGCGGTGGCCAGACGACAGACGGATTGGGGGCGGGTTTGGGTAACGAACGGTGATGGGTTTCTGGTGCGATGGATTGTCGGTGCATTCCTCCTGGGGGGTGCCCCGCTGATTTGGTCTAGCGTTGGCCAAGGGCGGGCGATCGCCCCTGCGGTTTCCAAATTCCCTCGGCCCAGCCTGATTGCTAACGGCTCATCCGGTTTAATAGCCACAGTGAGCCTGCTAAACCGACAAAGTGCGCCAGGATGAGGTTAATGCTGGCCTGCACCACTAATATATCCAGCGAATTTACAAATTGCTGAAAATTGGTATTCACAAACCCTGGAGATTGTTGGAAGGCGATCACCGCTAAGGAACCCACGATCGCAAAGGTGCCCAACAAGGCTGATAACATCCCCGCAAGACTGGCCAACAAGCCTGTCCGCAACATTTGAATCGCTTCCGATCGCTTAGGACGGGCCTTGGGCGAGGCTTGCCGTAACTGCCGCCCCAGCCGCACATACCGAAAAGCCCAGTAAATACTAAACCCAACCAGGGCGATCGCGCAGAGGGCCAATACCCCACCAATGCCGGAACTGGGATTCGGCGGGGCCGGCATCGTGACCCCTGGGTTCATTGGGTTTGGCATGGGTTTGCGCGTTGAACCTGCTGCCACAAGCAAGATCACGCTGGAAATGATCACTAACACCACCTGCGTCCACAGACTAACCCAGCCCGTACGCCGAAACTCTGTCGCAATTTGTTGGACGGATAAGGATGGTGCAGAAGACGCTGACTTACTACTCATTGACTTGATAACACGCTCAGTCCCAAGGGTGACTTGGGAAACACACTTGATTATCCTAGCTTTCCCCGCTCCAAATCCGCTGGGAATCTCGTAGGAATCTTAAGACTTGTGACGCTGGGCTGGCTCTGGTGCCGATCGCGATCGCTAACCTAAAAATTGCCGCCCTGAAATTAAAACACTCCGTGGATTTTGGCGACGCTTTTGCCGGCTGGTTTAGGATTAACACCAACTATTGACATTTGGTTTACAAAAAGTCATGTGGCAGGGTGGGGAATGGCTGGTGTTGCGGCGATCGCGGCTTTTGCTGCTGCGGTGTTCAGCGGGGTTGAAGGCCGCGTTTCAAAGTTCTACTGGTGCAAGCTCCAAATGATACCGATTCCACCCTAAGCTTCTTCTATGGTGTTCAGGATAAGGGCAAGTGCTTTTAGCGTCGGGCGATCGCACCCGGCAACCATCACGGGCTAAATAGGGTTCACCACCGCCCAGTTCTGGCCTCAGCCCTGGCGATCGCCCAGTGCCTATCTTGCGGCTTTGCCTTACTTGCTTACCCCCCAGTTGCTTTTCTCCGCTTCGTCACTGTCTCCTCCGGCAAAAAACCGAAAAATACGAGCCCAATTGAGGAATTTGCTCTCAAAGCTTGTAGTTGTCTTCGCCATTTTTTATGGTTGCAGTTCTCATCGTAGGTTCCCTTATGCAAAACATGGATTCCTCGCCGACCTTAACGCCCTCCCTGGCTGCTGCCAAAGTGCTCATCGTGGAAGATGACCCCATGATGCAGTTGGGGTTAGAGCAAACTCTGGGCGATTACAGCCAACTCACGATTATTGGTCAAGCGGCTGATGGCTACATGGCCGTGGAGATGGCCCAAAAACTCCAACCCGACATCATCGTGATGGACATTGGCCTGCCCCGCCAAGATGGGATTGCCGCGACCCAACAAATTAAAGCCATCTTGCCGCAGGTGCGGATTGTCATGTTAACGTCCCATACGACGGAAACCGAGGTAATTGCCGCCTTGTCGAGTGGGGCTGATGCCTACTGCATTAAAGGAACAAATGTGGATCGGTTGATTGCGGCGATCGCGGCGGCCCAGGAAGGGGCGACCTATCTCGATCCCCAAATTGCCCGCCAAGTTGTCGAACATCTCAAACCCCCGGTTGTGGCCGCCCAAGTGGGGCAACTCTCGCCACGGGAAATGGAAGTGCTAAAGCTGATGGTTGAAGGTCACAGTAACCCGGAAATTGCCGCTGCCCTTTACCTGAGCCCCAACACGGTCAAAACCCACATCCGGGGAATCATGAACAAGCTGGCTGTGGATGATCGGGTTCAGGCGGCGGTCGTGGCGTTAAGAGCAGGCTTGGTTTGATCTGGTGCGGCGCGATTGAGCATTTCCACGGGTCGCCCTGGTTTGGCCTAAGGCAGGTTTTCCCGTGGTTGCTTCATTCTTCAGCTAGAATAAATCAACAGGGATCGCATCTAAATCTAATCAACATCTAGATCTAATCAACATCTGCTTAGCCTGCCCTTGGAATTTGGCTGCACTAAACACCGCAGCACGCTGGAATTTTCCTTGGTCTTTGGGAGATTACAAACCACCGAGGGGCTGACTATTCTCTGGAACGATCGTGCAATTTTTCAGCCTGGGAGTTTGCGATCGCGCCACCTTCCCCCTGATTGCTATGAGTGACCGTGATCTTCTTGATTTAGAGCCTAGAAATAACCCACTTTGCCGACCTAGCCCCCTGGTTGGTGAGCAAGCAAGGCCGCTCAACTTAATCCTGCACAACTCAATCCAAAGTTGCTACGGTTTGTAGGAAAGTTGCCGCAGTTTGCGAGATAGAGGCGGCGACTTGGAGCAGAGGCACCCGTAACGCCATCTAAAATTCTGATGCTGTCCGTTTGACTATGCCCCGTTGGCAACTGAGCGATCGCTGGTGCTAAAGACGGCAACGGAAAAATTCAGAAAAACCCCTGCACTTAGGCCCTTTGGTTGACTGCGTATTGTGCTTTCGGCAGTTGTCTGCGGTTGTGGCCTCTGCCCAAGCTGACGATAGGCAGAAATAGGCTGTTTTCCTGTCAATTGAGCAACCCAAGGAAGCGGCACACGGCTTCTAAGCCGATCCTTGAAACCTGTGGCATGATGATTTTTATCTTCAGGAAATGAGAATCGCCCTTTTGGTCGATGGCACTGAGTAGAGGGCGATTGTTAATGTGAAGTATCCCTACTTCAAAGGGAAAATAAATTGAAGGCTGTCCGTTATTAATGACTGTTCGCTTGGATGGGAAAGATGAAGTTCGAAGACATTTACAGATTTTTTCAGGCTCCTCCTCCGTTCTATCTAAACAAAGAACTGGCCGTATGTTATGTGCTCGCAATCCTCACGCGAGGCGACTCCTACGGTACCGAGTTGATCCAACTGCTGGAAACGGAATACCCCAGCTATCGGCTCTCCGATACAGTTCTCTACAGTGCCTTGAAGTTCCTGGAGGAAGAGGGCATTATCACTGGGTACTGGAAGAAAGTGGAAGGCCGTGGTCGTCCACGTCGGATGTATCAGATTCAGACTGAGGCTAGCAAGAAAGCTCAAGAACTTTCTGCCCTTTGGCAAGAGTATGTCTCGAAATATCGCTCTGCGTCTCACTCAAATGGGTTGGTGCCGAGTGGTAATTCTTGAATAAGCTCGATTCGTTGATCTTGCGGCCCAAGAGTCTTGGCTTGGGCCAGACCTGACGAACCAGCCTTGGTGGGGGAAAACGAGAACCCCGGATGCGGTAGGCTAGGAATATCTCTAAGAGATGGTTAACGCGATCGCGCTGTTATTTGCTTGCCTACATTTACGGTTCAACGATGAGTACCCCGGTCTTATCTTCAACGTTTTTTCTGACTTTGCTCTTGCTAGTCGGGTTAGTCTTTTTTATTCGTGCCTCTGTGAAGGATCGGACACAAGTGGCGCAATTTGTTTCACCCTTACCGGAAGAGTCGCTGGTGGGGCAATTGCGGCAATACTTTTTGCAACGCACCTATGTGCTGACTGACCAGGGTAATGAACCCAACCAATTGGCCTTTGAAGGGATTGTTCGCCCCAGTATTTTTCTGGCAATTTTTCTGACTAGTCTGGCGGCGATCGCGGCGCTCTGTATTGCTTTGGTCTTGTCGATTCTATTTCCAGCTCTGTCTGGTTTGTTTTGGGGGTTGATTGCGATCGCGCCCCTGGCCGGTTTATTTTATTGGCGCAAGGCAAAGCGACCCGAAACCGTTCTGCTGAAAGTAGAGTCAGCAGGCCCCAAATGTACCCCTGACCAACGTTTGATCACTGTGACTGGTCATCGGGATGAAATTTTTGAGTTGCAACGAACATTAGCTCTGGTTTCGGCAGAATAACAAACTGCCCTTTGCACGGACACTGCTTTAGGGGGGTTGTCGTCTATGGAGTCAGGGAGCTTGGCTCTATTGTGATTGGAGTGCGCGATCGCGCCCGTGTTTGGGGTTTCCCCATAGTTTGACATGGGCCGAGACAACAGCTCCGCGACCCCCACTAAAAAGGAAATCCAGAGCTAATCAGCCCTGGATTCCAAATCGTCGCTATCAATCGCTGTGGGCAGCGTTGTTTGTCCTGTTACTGCACCGTGATCGGTACTTCTGTCTCCTCTTCATCAGAGGGTCTCAAGCTGGGGAATAGAAAATGATTCTCTTCCACATACTGAGCCCCAAAGAGTCCTTTCTCCGCCCAGAAGTAACGATCCGTGGTATGCTCGTTACGCTTTACTAATAGCAGTGCAGGTGGAAGAATGCCCTCAGAGTGAATAAACTTGCGAGCAGCAGTTACTGGCTTGTCTTCACCACAGTCAATGCTGAATTGAGGTACGTTTTCCAAAATTCTGCGACCCTCCTGCCGACGACGGCTTTTGCGCTTGCGTCTCCTTGCCAAACCTGTTAACCCCCCTTTTGTAACAAGTGTAGTGTTAGAAAACAAGTGTAGTGTTAGTTACAAAACACTGTGCAAGTATATCGATTTGAGGCTAAAATTTCAATTTGTTTTAACGTATTGATACAAAGATTAAATATATCTGAAGTTAGTAAATTAGAGAGAGGGGGGTTGACAGGCTTAGGGTTTTAGCCCCCTGATGGGTTAAATTTTTTGCTGATTTGCACCGGGTTAAAAAGATGCTGAGGCCCGTCAGTTCTGAGTTTGTCGCCCTTTGTCGGGCTCAAATCTTGCTTCTTACGCAAGCGTTTGGCGCGTCTATAAGCGTCGTTTATCTAACTGGCGAGTTGGCGGGGCATTCCCAGGCTCAATTGGTGCCGATCGCGGCCTATCCAGATTTGCGTGAAGCGCCGAAGCCGGGGGATGGGCTCTCGTTGTTGCCTCAGGTTGAGGGGGAAGTCCCAGCCCCAGAGGTGGAACCGCTGATTGAGTTGAAGCCGCGCGGGGTGGGGAATGCAAGAACACCGGCCCTGGATGGAAATATGCCGTCGGTGGTGGATGGGCTGGGGGCGGGTGAATTAGTGGATCAACGCCGTTTTGTGTTGCCTTTGATTTATGAAGAGGTGGTGTTTGGCTTGTTGGTTACTCGTCGGCCTGACCGCGCTTGGACTGAATGGGAGCAAACCCAGATTCAAGAGATTGCAAAGACGTTGGCGATCGCTTGTGTGATGGATCAGCGGTATCAATGGTTGGGGCATGAGCGCAAACAGCTTCAAGTGTTGCAAGCTCAGCAGCATGATTTGATGGATAACTTGTTGCATCAATTTCGGAATTCTCTAACCGCGTTGCAAACTTTTGGCAAATTAATTTTGAAGCGGTTAATTCCGGGCGATCGCAACCACGAATTGGCCTCTAGCATTTCTCAAGAAACACTGCGGTTGCGGGAACTGGCGCAGCAGATGGAAGTAGCCCTGGCGGCCACTCAATTAGACCGCGACCCCCTGGCTTTACCGTTTGCTGGCGATCGCGATGGGGTGGAACCCACCCATGAGCAATTGGGCGAGGCGGTGCGTGATTCGCTGCGGCCCCCGCCCGTTTTGCCAATTGGCTTGTTGGCGGGCGGCCCCCTGCCCGTTGAGCGCTGTTTAGTCGATGGGGTTTTGGCTCCGTTGTTTGTGCCGTTTCGCGAGTTGGCCCAGGCGCAGGATTTGACCTTGAAACTGGAATTGGGCGAAGATTTACCGCCTGTGTGGGCGAATCCCCAAGCCCTTCGCGAGGTGATGAACAACCTGTTGGAGAACGCAATTAAATACACTCCGGCTTCGGGTGAAATTACCGTTTGGGGCATTGAGGACGTTGCCCAAAGTCAAGTGGTTTTGGCGGTTAGTGATACCGGCGTTGGCATCCCAGCGGCAGATCTGCCCCATATCTTTGAGCGCCATTATCGGGGGGTGCAGGCTCAGGGCGAGATTGCCGGGAGTGGGCTGGGGTTGGCGATCGCGAAATCGCTGGTGGAGCAGATGCAGGGCAAGATTGAGGTGTTTAGTCCTGCATTGAGTTGCTGGCTGGCACCAGAGTTAGCCGCAGACCGCGCTTCATGGTCGGGGGAGACGGCGGCAGCGGGGGGTACTACCTTTGTTGTGCGCTTGGCCATTGCCTTGGCTTCCCAGGCCCTTGAGGCGTAGCATAGCGGGGTCGGGGATGATGGATCTGCGTAGTTTGTAACAAATTGCGGTGCGTTATTGGGGCGGAGCCGTTGCGCTTGGGGCGATCGTCAATAGGCTGAGATTGCAGTGGAGATAATCCCGATAGGGGGTTGCCCTGGGTGTAGAGGAACTTTAAGAGCAACCCCAAGGTCATCTTGATTAATACTGGTCATCAAGTTCGCTGCGCCTCTGCGCGATCGCATCGGCCAGTCCAGGATGAGGTTCCCGGCGAAGCTAAAGTTAAGGCCGCCTTGACTGTAATAGCAGCGTTGTATGACTAAGATTTTGAGGTTGTTGGGGAATGATTCTTCGTGTTTCCCCACTGAATTCGTGCATGAGTCCGAGATTGTTGCGGTGATGGGTTAATTCACAGTCTACCGCCGTCATCCTTATTGCACACCATTGAGGTTTAGAGTGGTATGAGAGTCAATCGCTGGTATCAACGTTTGCGTTTCAATATAGAGTTTGGCGAATCGTTCCGGGCGGTGCCGAACCATCCAAGGTATTTGGCTTTAGGGATTGCCCTAACCAGTTTGCTATCAGTCGGAGTGGGGCGTGGGAGTGAAGCGGCGGTTCAGTCGTATCAAGTTGCAGATGCAAACATGGCCGTGATGCAACTGGCGCAAGCAGAAACGCAGACTGCGGCGCGGGCGATCGCTCAAATTGTGACGCAAGCTGCGGCTAAACGGGCTGGTGTTCCCGTGGCACAGGTAAAGCTGGAACAACTTTCGCCCAAGAGCTTTGAAAATGATTGTGTTTTTCAGTTTGGAACGATTTGTAACGATATTTATAAGCCGATAGCGGGCTGGGAAGCGACTGTCAAAGTGGCGACACAACCGACCTGGCGCTATCACCTCAATCGGTCGGGGAGTGTGGTGGTCGCAGAGCCACAACTGGCCCAAACTTCGCCGGGCAACCCTATGCCCGGAGCCCATATTGATGGGGTGATTATGGATGCGGCACGCCGGGCTAAGGTCTCCCCTGCGGCAATCAAAATTTTGAGTAGTCAGTCCAAAACATTTGGTAATACTTGCGAGTTTAACTTCGGGGAAATTTGCACCAAAGAGTATCGCCCGATCGCAGGGTATGAGGTGATTGCCCAGGTTCAGGGTAAACCCTGGAAATACCATGTTAACCAGGCCGGGACGCAGGTTGTTCTAGATCCTAAGCTTGCCGCTGCGACAACAACAATGCCGTTGCCGTTACAGAACCGCGTTAAGGCGGATGCGGCGAAGCGATCGGGGTTACCGACTGCCCGCATTACCATTGTCCGCACTGAGCAGAAGACTTTTGGCAATGCCTGTGAATTTGGCTTTGGGGAAATTTGCACGATGGACTATCGCCCGATCGCGGGTTGGGTTGTCGAAGCTAAAGTCGGCAGCCAAATTTGGACCTACCACATCGATCGCACGGGTAGCCAACTTGTGCTTGATCCGGCAATCACTGCAACGGTAGGGTTACCCAGCGCGATCCGGCAGGCGATTCTGCAAGATGCAGCAGCTTGGGCAACGGCGGCCCCGGTTAACCTGCAAACCGCGAAGACCCAAACCTGGGGAAATGCTTGTGCGTTTAACTTTGGGCAGATTTGTCCGGCGAATTACGACCCCATTGAGGGGTGGCAAGTGACGGTTAAATCAGGGGATTTGGCCTGGACATACCACGCGAGCAAGGATGGCAAGCAGGTGGTGATGGATCGGCGAAATACCTTACCCAAACCAGTGGCGGAGGCGATCGCGCGGGACTTGCAAAAACGCCACGGCCCAGCCGCTAAGGTCGAAAATCTGCGCTTTCTAATGGTGAAAGAAGAACCTCGGGAAG
The DNA here is from genome assembly GCA_964475335.1 of uncultured bacterium. Classification (GTDB taxonomy): domain Bacteria; phylum Cyanobacteriota; class Cyanobacteriia; order Leptolyngbyales; family Leptolyngbyaceae; genus CAYYWG01. The sequence continues at coordinate 46,700 of CAYYWG010000001.1, read as the reverse complement.
TCTGTTTCTTGTTTTCGGGGTGCCGCACGGAAATGAAATATCTGGTGGCGGTGGCCAACGGTACAAAACAGTGGGGCTATGAGGCGGATGAACGGGGCCAACGGGTGACCCCGATCGCGATCGCCGATGTATACAAGGAGCGTGTCCCGGCTGTGAGCCAACGCTAGCCCAGGAACGGGAGGCCCTGCCTTTAGCGGGGGTAGTGCACCACCATCATGGATATTTTGGGATGGGTGCGAGCCAGGTTTTCTGCTTCCCGGCCCAGGGCTGGTTGGCCGACGGTGTGGGTGTTGGCCACAACAATGACCAAATCATCTGGGTGGATTTGCTCGGCGACTCGTTGCACTAATCCACCTTTTTGCTGTTTGAGGGGGGTATCCGGTGGCAAGAGCTTGGTTGGGGGCTGTTGCAAGGCCCGATTGGGCGGACTGCGGATTAGCCATAAGACGGCTAATTTGGCTTTGAGTTCGTCGGCCAGAGTTTGGGCTAACTGGGTAACTTCCTGAAGTTGGGTTTCGGAGAGTTGCCGTTCGGCGATCGCCAGCAAGATGCGCTGAGTATTTTTCAGGGGTTGGGGAAACCGGGTAATCAGCACGGGCACATCCAGCGATCGCACCAGGTTGTCAATCACACTGCCAAAGAAGTTTTCTCGGTAGGTGGAATACCCTTTCCAGCCACAAATCACCAAGCTGGAGTTGTGTTCATGGGCTGCCCGAATAATCCCTAAGTCAATGCTGCTGTCTAAACGCCCAATGGGTTCGACCTGGGTGACGGCGGCGTGGGCCACTTCTTCCGCTTTGATTAACAGTTGGGTCTGGCGAGTTCTGGCTTCGGGGGGGACGGTGCCATCCCGATCGACCAGAACGTGGAGCGGTTGTAGGGTGCCTTGCGATCGCTTGGTGAGCATGATGGCCAGTTGCAACAGGTTGTCTTCCGTGCTGGGGTTGGCCACCGGCACCATGACCCGACTCGCGAGTTCTACGGAGGCTGCGGATTGGGTGCTGGTCGGCGGTTCGACTCGGGCTCCCCATTGCTCGGTGATCCACGGTGAGGCAATGCAACTCACTAAAATCATGGCGATGATGCCGTTGACGGTGAGTTCATCAACAAGCTTAATTTCAAAGGCGACGGTAATAGCAGCCAGGGTCGAGGCGGCCTGGGCAATGGATAGCCCAAACATGGTCATGCCATGGGGTAGGGGCCAGCGGAAATATTTGCCCGTGAGCCAAGCGGCCAGAAATTTGCTGCCAACTTCGGCCCCAATCATGACGGCAGAGATCAACAGCGATCGCGGGTCTTTCAACAGAATTTTGGGATCAACCAGCATCCCCACGGAAATCAAAAAGAAGGGGACAAACAGGGTGTTGCCCGTGAATTGAATGCGGTTCATCAACGGGCTGGATTGGGGAATCAGCGGGGTGATGGCTACCCCCGCGAGAAAGGCACCGACAATGGGTTCGATTTCAATCCGTCCGGCCAGGTAAGACACAACAAACAGAGCCACCAGCACGAAGGTAAATTCTGCGCCTTCGTCGTGGCCAAACCGCCGAAAAAACCAACGGCCCAACTGCGGAATGCCCCAAAGGGTTGCAAAGGTAAAGATCCCCAGGGAGGGAATGAGGGTCAGCCAAAACTGGAGGGTGAGGCTGCCCTGGTTGGCTTTGACGACAACGGCCAAAACGAGGAGTGCCAACACGTTGGTAATCAAGGTGCCACCCAGGGTTGCAGTCACCGCTGGCGATCGCATAATGCCCAATTTGCTCAGCACGGGCAAGGCCAACAAGGTATGGGAGGCAAAGCACGACGCAACCAAAATCGCTGGCAGCCAGCCATAGCCAATCGCTAGCATGGCCGCAGTGCCCAAAACCATTGGTAGTACAAACGTTGCTAGGCCAAAGACAATGGCTTTGTCGGCGTTACGCTTCAGGTCGTCCAGGCTGGTTTCTAAACCGCCCAAAAACATTAAAAAAATGACCCCAACGGTTCCTAGCAGTACCATCGTGCCATCCCGTTCGAGGAGGCCAAAGCCGTGGGGGCCGATCGCGACTCCGGCCAAAATGAGGCCAATGATGCCGGGGAGGCGAAACCGCTCAAACAAAAGCGGCATAATCAGCATGACTGCCACAATCAGCAGAAAAACAGCAACCGGATCACGAATGGCTGCCGAAGGTGCAGTCTGAGCAAAATAGGTCAATAGCATGGTAAAACGCCGCCAAATGCAGAAGGACTATTGCAAGGCCAACTCACGCGCAAAACTGAATACCGATCATGGCGACGGTCTCAGGTGAAGTTCAGGTGTTGAAAATTGGACTCGATCAGTTTTACTATGCTGTCGCTGCGCTCGTCCCATGCTTTTAGGAGGATTTCTGCGCTAGCACTAACTGATTCATTGCTTTGGTGACTGTTCAACTTGCTTCTTGTGTGGCGATCGCCCAGCTCGTTTGGGGCTACACTGCCGTATCGCGATTGCTCTGGCTATACTCAAATATCACTTGCACGTTCCCATCATGACCAGTCACGATCTGCTTAAGCCTTCGGATGCTACGATCAACTCGCCGACGACGGGGCCAACCTTGCGGCCTTGGGATGTGGGGCCGGGTGTGGTGGAACTGCAAGAATTGCTACGCGCCCACGGATTTCGGATTGGGGTAACTGGCGAATTTGATAGCTATACCGAGGATGCGGTTCTGATTTTTCAGCGGCGGCATGGTCTACGGGTTGATGCGATCGTGGGGCCGCGCACTTGGGCCGCCCTCAAAAACCTGGTGAAGCCGGGGAGCCGGGTGCTTCGCCGAGGGCTATCTGGGGCGGATGTGTATGTCTTACAAGGTTTGTTGCAGGTGAATGGTTACGCGATCGCGCGGGATGGCCGCTTTGGGAAGCAGACCAAGCAGGCGGTGCAGCACTTTCAGCAGACGCACAAACTCATGGATGATGGCCGTGTTGATCGGGTGACCTGGGGGTTGCTGAGTGGCCAGGGCATGGGGGTGAAGTATCACCTTTAAGCGATTCTGGGTGCGGGCGATCGCTAAAGGTATCGCGGCACGGTCTCTGTGCGCCAGCGGTACTAACTCTATGCGCTAGAAATACTCAAGCCTCCAACTACAGGCAGCGTGCTTCCGTTGGATAGCCGCTCTCTTCGGCCCCTTTGGGAAAAGAGGCCGCTAACAGGGCGTTAGAACCGCTTGTGAAAACCAGGCGATTAGATGCCTACGGGAGTTTCCTGGCGGCTAAAGAACTTTTGCAAGATGCGTTCGGCCATTTGGGGCGGAAGCAGACCTAAATCGGCTTTTGATTCATCGGGGTTCGCATGATCCACGAGTTCATCGGGTACCCCAATCCGGGTCAGCTTGGCGGGGATATCCGCATCCATGATCGCTTCAGCGATCGCGGCCCCAAACCCACCCGGTAAGCAGCCTTCTTCCAAGGTGACGACGCGACCAATCTGTTCTGCCAAGGGGAAAATCAACTCCGTATCCAGCGGTTTGGCAAAACGGGCATTTACCACAGTGGCTTCAACGCCGTGCTCATGGAGGATTTCTGCGGTTTGCATGGCTGGATATACCATCGACCCATAGGCCAACAGCAGCACATCGTCGCCCCGCCGGAGAATTTCACCTTTCCCAATCGGCAAGGGTTCCCAGCCTTCTTCCATCAATGGCACGCCATAGCCGCTGCCACGGGGATAGCGGAGGGCGATCGGGCCGGTGGTATGCTCAATGCCCGTCACAATCATCCGCTGTAACTCGGCTTCGTCTTTGGGAGCCATGAGCACCATGTTGGGAATGCACCGCAGGTAAGCAATGTCATACATCCCTTGGTGGGTTGGCCCATCTGCCCCAACAATCCCAGCCCGATCCATACAGAAAAAGACGGGGAGATTTTGGATGCAGACATCGTGAATGATTTGGTCAAAGGCGCGTTGCAAAAAGGTTGAATAAATTGTGACGACAGGCCGAATGCCTTCGCAGGCCATCCCGGCAGCCAGGGTCACGGCGTGTTGTTCGGCAATGCCCACGTCAACGTATTGATCTGGCACGCGCTTTTGGAGAATGTCTAGCCCGGTTCCTGTGGCCATTGCTGCCGTAATGCCAATGACTTTAGGATTGTTTTCGGCGATCGTGGTCAGGGTTTCCCCAAAGACTTTGGAATAGCTGGGCGGTTTGGGCTTGCTCGATGGAATGGCTTTGCCCGTGGTGAGGTTAAACGGATTTTGGGCATGATAACCGACCTGATCCCGTTCGGCGACTTCATAGCCTTTCCCTTTGACGGTGGCGACATGCACAAGGACGGGGCCACCTTGCTTAAAGGCTTGCTGGAAGGTGGCAATCAGTTCTTCCAGGCTGTGCCCGTCGATGGGGCCAATGTAGGTAAAGCCTAGTTCTTCAAAGACGGCTCCGACTTTGGGGACGGCCAGCCGTTTCATGCCTTCTTTAAGGCGGTTCAAATCGGGGGAGAGGGAATCGCCGACGAAGGGCAGGTGGCGAAATTGTTCTTCCAGGTTGTCGCTGATAAATTGGACGGGGGGACTCAGCCGCAGTTTGTTGAGGTAGCGGGGAATCGCGCCAACGTTAGGCGAGATGGACATTTCGTTGTCGTTGAGGACGACGAGCAAATTGGTGCGGGGGAGGTGGCCAGCGTGGTTAATGGCTTCGAGGGCCATACCGCCGGTGAGGGCTCCATCGCCGATGACGGCAGCGACTCTGTAGTTGTCGTCTTGGCGATCGCGGGCCAGGGCCATCCCTAAGGCTGCTGAAATGCTGGTGGAGGCGTGCCCAGCGCCAAAATGGTCAAACTGACTTTCGCACCGTTTGAGGTAGCCCGCAATTCCATCTTTTTGCCGCAAGGTATGAAAACGGGAGTAGCGCCCGGTAAGCAGCTTGTGGGGATAGGCTTGGTGGCCGACATCCCACACGACCTTATCCCGTTCCAAATCCATTGTTTGATAGAGCGCCAAGGTTAATTCGACGACCCCTAACCCAGGCCCCAAATGGCCACCAGTCGCAGCGACGGTTTCAAGATGTTTTTCGCGAATTTGACGAGCGACCTGCTGGAGCTGATAGACAGACAGACCATGCAACTGGTTAGGGTGAGTTATCTCACTTAAATGCATACCGGGAATCCTCTGGTAGTTCAGTGAATTCATCTACCTTTCATACTTTAGTTGATTAACGGTCGTGAATTCGGGTAACAACAAAGCTTTTTCTGTATCAATTCCGCAGTAAAAATTAGAAAACCTTTATAAAGAGTGATGAAATTGGGCTGGGAGAGTGCTAGAAGCGGCGGCAAAAGGGTTTCACTTGTGGGCGATCGATTCACAATAGAGCGATTAAAATCACCAGGATGGGTTAGGGTTGAACGTCGCTCACTTGCGGATAAATGTGCGACAATGTGCGAGACTTGGAGGCTTTGCCTAAGCAAAGAATCGACTTTGGGTTGATTGGCAGGGCTAATAGTTGTAACGGATGGATTTGCAGGATTAGGTGTTAGGAGTTATGAGCAAATTACACAACACGGATGTGGAGTCGCTCGTGAACGGTTCCCGACGCTTACAGGGGTGGTGCGGTCGGGTGGCGCAGTTCGCGATGGTTGGCGGGCTGGTGGCAATGGCTGTGCCTGTGGCTCCGGCGATCGCGGCGAATGATTCTCAGGATGATTTTCAGCGGTGTACGGCTACACTGACCAGATTGAATTTGCCGCAGGAGGAAGCATTGTATGCCTGTTCGCGATCGCTGGCCCCGGAACATCTGTGGAAGTGTGTGCAACGGGTGAATCGGCAAGGTTATGCACCAGATGCGGCTCTGAATGCGTGTCGGCAAGTCCGGGAACCCCAATCGATGGCTGCGTGTGTGGTCGATATTCGCGATCGCTTCAAAGATTCCGTGGCCGATGAAGTGTTAGATAACTGTCGGCGGAGCTTGCTGCCCCTGCGTTATGCCGATTGTGTGGTTGGCGCTAACCGGGGTGAAACTGGGATTGCACCGACTGCCGCAATGACTGCGTGTAATGATGCTGACTACTTCCCCCGCGAGGTTGACCCGACGTTTATTCCTTACAGTGCCGCGCAACCCAGCATTTTGCTACCCGAAACGATGCCCATTCCTGCTCCTGCTCCCGATGCTGGCTTGTCGGTGCCAGCGCCTCAGCCTCAGCCAGCCGCCCCTGCAACTGGCCCCGTGCGCGCCCTGTACTAATCAGTTTGCGACGCAAAGCAACGATCATTGCGGTAGGTTTGAGTCTGGTTGATTCCCGCTTTTAAGACCCCGTATTCAATCACCCTTAAATGACGCAACGGAGGCAACCCAAGTCGGTTTGGCCTCCGTTGCTTTTTGGTGTGGCTGAATGTTTCCGTTGAACCTTCAGCCCTGAACTTTTAGTTCTGAATCTGGCTCTGTTTTGGTGTGGCTGAATGTTTCCGTTGAACCTTCAGCCCTGAACTTTTAGTTCTG
>CAYYWG010000001.1:30972-40151 GCA_964475335.1 uncultured bacterium | reverse complement strand
AATCTGGCTCTGTATCTTGTCTATTGGTGTTGGATTGCAAGGTGCGAAGCATCCAAAATACAACGGGCGATCGCGCGCACAGACAGTATTCCGCAATTGCCATTGAGCAATGCCTGTTCCATTCAGGTCTCGTTCATATTTTTGTAAGTGGCCACTGCCGATGGCGAAATGCGATTCAGGTAGCGGAAAATCCAATACTTGAAGATGGTGTCTAGAATGACGGGAAAAGTGGCAATAAACAGAAAGATAAAATCACGATTAGCCGGCAACCCAAAGTGCTTGGCTAAGCCTTCAAGCAAGACTTCCCAACCATGAGGAGAGTGGAAGCCCACAAAAATGTCTGTAAACAAGATGATGATGAAGGCTTTAGCACTGTCACTCAGGCCATAGACCGTTTCATCAATGAAGGATTTAAGGATTTCTAGCCCCCGCTGATTGGTTACTAAGACTAAGGCAAAAGCCCCGACGGAAAGCGCGTCAGAAAAAACATTCTTCACCGCATTGGTACTCATTTGCGAGTAAGAATTGGCGATTTCCTCTACTTTTTCTTGTAATAATTCGTCCTCGGTTTTTACCTCGGTTTCCGGGGCGATCGCGGGAATTTTACCCAGTAACCGATCAAACTCTAGCCGTTCTTTGAACGCATTAAATTCTTTGAGTGCTTCTTCTTCCAGTTCAAAGTTCAGAAAAATACCGGGTTGGGACGGAGCCCAGAAGCGATCGACCAGGGGGCCAACGACAAACGTTTTAGACAACTGCTGGACGAGTAATGGCACGATAATGAGCAGCAAAATCAGGCGAATCGAAATCAGGGTTTTGACTTTCGAGACGCGAAATGTGTGGATAACTTGCTCTTCCGAGTTGGGGTCTAAGTCGCGCTTAATGCGGCCTAAGGTACCTAAGATTGACCGGGGTAAGACTCCAGTTTTGTCTAGGATGCTGTTGTCATCTCCACTAAATTGAACCTCCGAGAGATCGAGATTTTTAGAGGTGATGGGAGCATTGAGCCGAGCCGAGCCTCTGCCCGGTACCTGGGTGACGTAGGTAGACCCATTCGGCTGGGAAAGGGGAATCAGGGCTTTGGAGTCAGACAGTTTAGGCTCGGTATAGCGCTCTAGAATACTATCAACGAAGCGTAATTTTTCCAGCGTGGTTTCGGCGGTTTCGCGATCGCGCAAAGAATAATTCGCTGAGCGGTTATAAAGAGTGGAATTGGTGGAATCAACAACGACTCGGCTGGCCCGAAATTCAGTCAAACGGAGTTCTGCCAACTTTAAATTTTTCTTTAGCTCAGACTGAAAATAGTTCAGCACATTCTCACTATGCTGGGGTGCACGCGCTGAGATTTTTTCACCATTAAAGTGTTGATCTTCGATCGCCCTAATGCAAAGAGCTGCCTCATAAGCTTGATCCAGTGCTCGTTCCGGGGTTTGAATTAACCAACGATTTGCATTCCGTAAAGAACGGCCAAGACCAGTAAAAAAAGATTGACTCATGTTAGGCAAGATCCGGACTGAAAGGCGTGCTTCTACACTGTTTACAGTTATACATTAATTGAGCGCTAGATACTAATGGGTCGTTTTCTTGTGCTGGCAAGATAGTGATTCATTGCTAAGGTTAGGGTGGGGTAGGTTTGAATAAACGCCTTGGAGTTAAGGTGCTTGAACGTGATCTGATTTGGATAACGGGGGCAACCCGAACCGGGAAGACGGAGCAGTTAATCCGTCATTTTTGTGAGTGGTTTGCGACAACAGAAACGGCGATCGCGGCCCAACCTCCGGCGGACTTGGGGGTCTTAGTTTTTGCGGCGATCGGCGATAATCGGCTGGATTTGGTCGATCGGCTGACGACGGCAACCCACGGCAAAATTCCCTTTTATTCCACGACGCCCTTGGGCTTTTTCCAGGATGAAGTGACGCTCTTTTGGCCGTTGTTGGTGCAGGCGCTGGAGCTGAAGGCACAGTTTCCGCTCCGGCTGAACTCAGAAACGGAACTGGAATTGGCGACGCAGTTGTGGCAGCCAGAGCTTGATCGGGTGTTGAGCCAGCAGCCTACGGTGAATGGGGAACGCTTAGTCCGGCGCATTTTAGACCTGTTGCAGTTGAGTGGTCTGGCTGGGATTCCCTTGGCCGATGTGACGACAATTTTGCGGGATGGGCTGAGTGGGCAGGAGCGAGAGTTGCCTTTGCCGTTTGCGACGGTGGTGGAATTGTTGGAACGCTGGCAGGGGTGGTGTTTGGAGCGGGGGCTGTTGACCTATGGCAGCATTGCCCATTTGTATTGGCAGCATTTATTGCCGCACCCCCAGTATCGGCAGCAGTTGGCCGAGCGGTATCAGGTGATTTTGGCCGATGATGTGGATGAATATCCCGCGATCGCCCAGGATTTATTGGCGGTGTTACTAGACCGGGTGGCGGCGGCGGTGCTGACCTTTAATCCAGATGGGGCCGTGCGCTTGGGGTTGGGGGCTGATCCTGGGTATGTGGAGCAACTTGCGGCTCGGTGCCAGGTTGTAGCTCTAGAAACCCAGCCAGTCAAGTCTTTGGCCCCGGAGTGGGGCACGGCGGTGGTTGATTTTGTGATGAATCCGCTGTGGTTTTTGCCGTTGTCGGCGTCGTTTCAAACGGTGCAAACGGTTTCACGGGCGGAACAATTACAGCAGATTACTACGGTGATCACGGAGGCGGTGGGGGCGGGGGAACTCGAACCACGAGACATTGCCATTGTGGGGCCGGGGTTGGATGCGATCGCCCGCTACAGCTTGATTGATCAGTTCGCGAAGCATCACATTGCGGTGGAGTCGCTTAACGATCAACGGCCTCTGAGTAGTTTTCCGATTGTCCGGGCGTTGCTGACGTTGCTGGCGCTGGTGTATGCGGGGGCAGGCCGACTGATTGACCGTGCGGCGATCGCCGAAATGCTGGTGGTGTTGAGTGGAGCCGCTCTGCCCCGGCCCGTTGTGTCGCCTGGTGGGTCTGTGGCCCTGCCCTTGACGGTGGAGCAACCGTCAGCCATAGCCCCGGAGCCAACTCCTGGGGGTATTGATCCCGTCCGTGCCGGGTTACTGGCTGATTACTGCTTTGTGCCCCATCCCGATCGCCCCCGATTGTTGCCCCCCACGACTTTTCCCCGGTGGGATCGCTTGGGCTACCAAGTGTCGGAAGCTTATCAAGACATCACGCAATGGATTGCCACCCAACAAACCCAGTTGGAGCAGCGGCTTATCCCCAATGGGGTGACGTTGCTGGATCGGGCGATTCAACATTTCTTACGGGGTGGCAGTGCTCTGCCCTATAACCAACTGGCAGCAATTCGCCAACTGTTGGAAATTGCCCAGCACTATTGGGAAGTCCATAACCGCTTGCAGCGAGGCCAACGGCGCGAATTCTCCGAAGCGATGACGGTCAATCGCTTTATCCAACTGCTACAGCGGGGGGCGATCGCCGCCAATCCCTATCCGGTGCGCCCCCTTGGCCCCATGAGCAATGCTGTGATCTTAGCCACTGTGTTTCAGTATCGTTCTAGTCGGCGGGCTCACCGTTGGCAATTTTGGCTCGATGTGGCTTCTCCCCGTTGGCTCAGTGGGGTGGATGCTCTGTTTGCGGCCCCGTTATTTTTGCATGATTGGTCGGGCCGTCCGTGGACGGGGGCTGATACCCTTGCGGCTAACGAGCGCCGTCTGCGTCGGATTTTGCTTGACTTGCTGGGTCGGACGGAGGAGCGGGTGTATTTGTGCCACAGCGAATTAGCAACGAATGGCCAAGAGCAAACGGGGGTTTTACTGCCGCTGGTTAATGCGGCCACCTCTTAGGCTGCTGCTGGTCAAAGGTGTTTTTGGCTGGCAGGTTCAGTCCAATCTGCCTACCAGCCATAGGCTACCGTCCTCTTAATTGGAAAAGCGTACGGGGCCGTTGTACAGGATGGCGATCGCTGGCCCGTTCACACTGACCACCGTTTCTTGGGTGGGAGTGACAAAACCCGGAGCCCCGCCTCTCACGGTAAAGACCCAACTGCCATCATCGCCCACAGCGCAGGGCGCTTCGGAAATAGTACGGTGCATTGCCGCCTCGGCACGGTATATGCCTAATCCCCCATTGGTAGCTTCGGCGGCTTGGCGGGCCAGGTTTTTCGCACGGCTCAGGGCGCTGATGGCGGCTGTGGTGTCATCGGCGGCCATTGCCTTGGCCACACACGCTGATGCAACCATTTCAGCGGGGGCAGGTTGGGCCATTGTGGGGGCTGTGGCGATTGCCCAAGGCCCGATTCCTAACCCAACTGCAAGGCCCAGCTCCATGCAAGATTTCCAAGACATAACAATACCTCCAACGAAGTGTTCATAGTTAAAGGACAAGGAAGGCGGCGCACCTTCCCCTGCTGAGTGACAACCCCAAGCGGGATGCATAGACGGAGATTGAGGGGTAGAAAGTTCCACTCAATGGCGCGATCGCCAGGGCGATTGGCCTAAGGACTTTGACCAGCACGATCAAGCCCGGTTTCTTGGTGAGTGCGGGAACTGGAAACGGCTATGACTAGCATGACTGGGTTCCCAGGGGCCTGGCCTCTGTCAGATTGTAGATGCTGAACGGGGATTGGGGTTGGCCAAGTTAGGGGTGGGGGGGTGGGGGCTGGAGGATGTGGTTTAAGCGGTACAGAATGGCGATCGCCAGGGTAGTGCTGGCGGCCAAACCCAACCAAAATGCATGGGCTACAGCAGGCACCTGATCCAAGGCCCAACCGCCTAAGGTCGGCCCCAAAAAATAGCCAGCGGCCCAACATTGGGAGTTGACGGCTAAGTAGACTCCTCGTAAGGACTCTGGGGCCATATCCACCACAATCGCGGCGGCGGCGGGCATGTAGGTGACGGTGGCCAGGGCCAAAATTCCCAGGGCGATCGCCGCCAAACCAATCTGGCCAGTAGGGGCTATCCCAGTGCACCAAATGCTGATGAACCCGATTGCCCACAACGCCGTGGATATTTGCAACGCTTGAATCCGGCTGATGCGGTTCAGACCTTTGGCCACAGGCATTTGCGCGAAGACTGCTGCCACGAGGTGCCACGTAAACAGGGCGCTGATCAGCAAACTCAGGGTTTTGGGGGCAAAGCCCTGGTTAACGAGCACAAAGTTGTTCAGGTACAGCGGCAAGGTACTGCTGATTTGGACGATGTAGGTGGTCAGCAAGGTATTGACCAGACAAAACACCAGCAAAGCGCGATCGCTCAAGGCCACTCGCCATCCTTGCCACAGGGTATGGGTCACTGTTGGTTTATGGCTGTCCATGATCTTGGAGACCACGATCCCAAAAAAGACCAGAAACGAAACGCCATCAATCACAAACAAGGCCCGGTAAGCCCCTGTGGCCCCAATTAACAAGCCGCCAAACACAACCCCCAGGCCCAAGCCTAAACTATCGGCAAGGCGGTTCAGGGCATAAGCTTCGTTGCGTTCCAGAGCGGTGGTTAAATCCGCGATGAGGGCTTCGGCGGCGGGCCAATAGAGCCCCATCCCCAGGCCCATAAGCAAACTGCCAACGACTAACCCGGCAAAATTATGGATGCTCGCTAGGGTAAAGGCCGCGATCGCAGAGACCAGCGTGGCTAACAGTAATGTGCGCTTTCGACCCCAGCGGCCATCGGCCCACGTTCCGCCTAAAAATCGTCCCACTACCCCCGTCAGGGCTTGACTACCCACCCCAATGCCGACTGCCGTTGCCGAAAGCCCCACCTGGTTCACAAAAAAAATCGGTGCATAGAATAAAGTGAAGCCGGAACCCAACTGAGACAACAAGCGGCCCAATGCCAGTAACCAAACTTGATAATCTAATTTGGGAAACCGGGCGAACAGCCACAACGAACGCAAACGACTCATACAGTTAACGCGGTGCCTGCACCACAACGCAATGGTTATTCATTCTGGATGCCAATTCGGATGGCAATTTGGATATGGCCCAATGTTGCTCCATTGCCCCCATTGCTCACCTCTTAGGCCCCAGTCAAAGCAGAAACGCCCAAGCCTCAGTGCGGCTCCTGCTGGGGGAACGCCCTGGAACGGGACAGGTGGCAAAAGGGGCGGCACCCTCCGATTTTCCCCGATCGCCCAGGCGGGAACAGTTTATGGTGGGAGTCATGGGTTACTTTCTCATCAATCGTTGGTCAGAAGCCAGGATTATTCTTTGGATAGTCGCGATTTTCAGCCAAATCTCTTACGTTTGATTTGGCGCTGTCTAGCATTAGCGCAAGTTGTTGTTTGGCAAGCTTGTTTGAATGAGTTGTATGAAACCGTTTTTGCTAGTCACTGATTTGGACAATACCCTCGTTGGCGATGACCAGGCATTGAAGGATCTGAATCACGTTCTCAGCAGCCACCGCGAGCAATACGGCACAAAGATTGTCTATTCAACGGGGCGATCGCCCAAACTTTACCACCGCCTCACCACTGAGCAGACCATGTTAGAACCTGACTTGCTGGTGTTGTCCGTTGGGACTGAAATTTTTCTGGCGGGGCAGGAGACGCCTGATCCCAATTGGTCAAATATCCTGGCACAAAACTGGGACCGGGATCTGGTTTTGGCGATCGGTGCACACTTTGCTGACCTGACTCCCCAGCCCAGTTCCGAACAACGTCCGTTTAAGGTGAGCTATTTTCTGACCGAGGATGCGGCGATCGAAGTTGTGCCCCAATTCGAGGCACTTTTGACCCAGCAAGGGTTGGATGCGCAATTGATCTATAGCGGGGGGCAAGATTTGGATGTCTTACCCCGACAGGCCAATAAGGGCCGTGCCATGAGTTTTCTGCGCGAGTATTTGGACATTCCGGCGGAAGCAACGGTTGCCTGTGGCGATTCGGGGAACGATTTGTCCATGTTCCAAGATCGCTCCGAGCGCGGCATCATCGTGGGCAATGCCATGCCGGAATTGCTCAATTGGCACCGCTCCAACCCCAACCCCAATCGCTATCTGGCGAAGGCGGCGTGTGCGGGGGGCATTCTGGAAGGGCTGCGACATTTTCAGTTTGTTGCGGCATAGCGGCTCATGGGCGGGTTCCGCACCTTGCTTGGCCATTTAATGGGATGCCTTGATTGCAGTTTAGGGCTGGCGATTTAACTGATGGTGTTAATCTTTGCGATCGCCATTAGTTTTGCAAACATTGCCGCTGCCATGCGTTACGCGACCAAAAACAAGCGGAACACCGACTTAGTATTGGCTTTCCAGCTTTTCCTTGGCCTAAGTGTGCTGACTAAAATACAAAAACGCGATCGCGCTTGTTGAGTGCAACAGGAGCGATCGCGCAGGTAATCAGGGAAAATGATGACTGGCTGCGGCTATAAGCAACCAATTCTAAATAATCTGGAATGCCAGCAAAAGGGCGATGCCAGTGGCAGCGGCCAGGGCCGGTAAATCAATCTCCGGTTGCCAAATTTTGAGCCGTGCCAAGAAAAACGCCTGGAAAGGATAGAGCAACCAGCCCACAGCCGCGATCCCCAGGACGATCGCGTAATTGCGGGGATCTGGGTAACTGCCAGGATCTGACGCACTAAAGTAATAGCCGGCAAATACACAGGCAAACTGGCAAAAAACCTGAATGGCCATAAATGTACTCATAATGAAGGTTTTACCCTGCGCCATGAGCACGTTCATGTAGCTAAAACTCAGCCACGTAATGAGATTCCCGACGGCCAAAAGTTGGAGAATCCAGCCTGCTTGGGCAAAGCGGGAATCATACATGATCCCAATCAAAAACTTGCCAAACAGAATAAAAAACAGTGACACGCCCCAATTCAGGCCATTCAGCACGAGCCGTGCCCGCCGCAAAGCTGGATAGAGGCGATCTGGGCGCTCCCGCACCAGTTCCGCATAGGAGGGGTACAACACGCGCGTATTCACCATGTTGAGAACTTCGCTGGGCAGTTTGCTCAGATTCAGCGCGATGATGAACACCCCAAAGAATTCAATGCTGGTTAACTTGGGCAATAGCAAGTTATTTCCATGCAAGGCAAAGAAGGTCAAAAAGCTGCTGAAGAAGATCCATTTGCCAAATCGTTGTAATTCTTGAAAGGCTTCGGGTTCCCAGGCCAATCGATTGCGTTCGCCCTTGATGTAAAAGTGGCTCATCAAAACTTTGACAAAGGAGGCAGGCACTAACCCAACCACCAAGGCCCAAATGGCTAAGTCTTGGGGTGCTTTGGTGATGAAGGCGATCCAGGCGGCTAATACTTGAATGATGACAACGGAGATGGTGGTCGAAACGTCGATCACGGTCACTTTGTTGAGTTGCAGATTCCGGTTCGCAATCCACAAATTAGTCGAGGTGAAGCTTTCGACTAAGACTTTGAGACAAACAATGGGCAACAAATAGGTCAGTAGTGGTTCTTGGTAGAACGAGGCCACAGGAATCGCAATGGCGCAGGAGCCTAGCCACAAAACGAGGCCGCGCAGAATGGCGAGTGTCCAGGCGGTATTTAAAAATTGTTCGTCTTGCCGTTTGCTTTGGATGACGTTGGGTTGAATCCCCAAATCTGAGAGTAATTCCAACCCACTGATGACGGTGTAAACCAGCCCCATCAACCCAAAGGCTTTAGGAAATAGCAGGCGGGAGACGATGAGGTTACTGGCTAGGCGCAGGAATTGGGTTGCAAAGTGCCCACCTAAGGTCCATAAGGAGCCACGAATGACGCGGCGTTTGAGGGAAGGGCCTTCTGGCGCAATCTGAGAGTCGTCCAGGGGTTGGGACTCGTCAAAGGGTATTTGCGATTCGTCAGGAGGGTTGTTTACAGAACTTTCTGTCATTCACAGCATCCAAACTCAGTGTATTTTGCCGTAACTACCGCTGGGGGCAGTTGCGGGGCTTTCGATGGCAAAACAGCTAGGCGGAGATTGAGACAAATACTGACGTTTGTCTGCATTAGTCAGGAATACCTGCTTGTTCCATCTCAGTATTAGTTCAATCCGCTGCATCCCCGCATTTAGTTTGCCCATTTTTCCGAAAGTTTCACATTTCCCCGCAATCTGGTGGGGGGATGCAACGGGGCGGGGCACACGCAGGACAAAAAGGGGTGTGGCCCTGACGGGCGCGGGGATGGGGTGGCAGTGGGTGCTTGGGGGTAGGAGGGGTGCGGACTGAGTGGCCGACGGATGAATAGAAAACTTTATGTGAGGTTAATGATCATTTGGTCGATGAGGG
>CAYYWG010000001.1:0-30962 GCA_964475335.1 uncultured bacterium | reverse complement strand
ATGAGGGTGGAGAGCCGATCGCGATCGCTGGGGGGGATATTGGCGAGGGCGGTTTCTCGGAGGTCGAGGGCGATCGCCGGAAGGATGGTCTGGAGGTGTTGGCCCTGGGGGGTTAACCAGATGCGCCAGATGCGGCGATCGTGGCGATCGCGTTGACGAATGATGAGGTCGCGTTCTTCCATCCGGTCAAGCACTCCGGTCATGGTGCCGCCGACTTGGTGTAACTTTTCGCTGAGTGCCGAGGTGGGGAGGCCGTCGGTTTCCCACAGGCAACACAAGACGACCCAATGAAAGGGGGTGAGGCCAAAAGGGGCGAGTTGGTCTTGCAGTTTGCGGGTAAGCAGTTGAGATAACAGTTTGATGCGATAACCCAGGGTGGAGGGAGCCCGTTCGGCTTGCCAACTGGAGCGTAAGCAGGCGGGGCGCGAGGGAGGGGCGATCGCCGGTTGAGACAGGGATTTCATCGGTGTGGTCAGGCCCAAGCGAGAGGTGGAGAGACAGAGAGGGCAACCCAGCCTCCTGGGGCTGAATCCGCGATGGTAGACAGGCTAAAGATGAACTGCTCCAGCCCGGTCTGCGAATGCACGGTCAGGGAGTCTGTTTGCTGCGGGAATCTCTTTAAGCGCTATTCATCGCGCGATCGCGCCAATCAGGGCAGAACCACGGTGCTACACCAAAAACTTCGGTGGGGTTAGCCAAAACAAGACGCTACGCCCCACGGGGGAGCCTGTGGCCGGCAAAGAGAGGCCAATAACTCCAGCTTTTTTTAAGCGAATAGAATGATTTACTTGACCCCAGACTAAGCGTTCGGCCCACTGGCTGAGGCTGGGTTCGTGGCCAACAAAGGCCAGGGGGTGGGCGGTGTTGGGGTTCCAGGTGGCCAACCAGGCGAGCCAATCCTCAAAGTTGCCAGTGGCCAGATACTCGGCAAGCTCAAGCTGTTGACTTAAGCCTGCCTCACACAAGATTTCAGCGGTTTGCTGAGCCCGGAGGAGGGGGCTAGTCAAGATTTGCTCAAACTGCAACCCCAGGCTGACTAAACGGTCGGCCACTCGGCGGGTTTTGTCGCGTCCGGCCTCGGTGAGGGGGCGCTGCCTATCATCGGCATAGGAGCCGAATTCTCCGGCTAGCCCGTGGCGGATGAGATAGAGGTCGATGGTTTGGGTCATAGGCTAGCGGTGGGGTCAGCTCATGCCGTTGTGATAATGTTGATCGGGGTTGACCAGGCGAATCAGTTTTTGCTTGACCTGGGTATCAAAGACGTTCCACTTCATCTTGGCGTAGTCGGCGCTTTCGGTAAAGCCGGAGAGGAAGCCCAAGGGAATTTCGAAGCCTCCCGCTTGCGATCGCCCGCCCCCAAAAAATCGCCCGTGATTATCTTGGCCAAAGGCTTCTTTCAAGAATTCGTCGGGGTCGAGGGTAATTTTGTTCGTGCGCAGGGATCCAATCACGAGTTCGATATCTTCGTCTTCATCGTGAACGATGCCATAGACAACGGCAGTATGAACGTTTTCTTCAGTTACCAGAAAGTCTGCGGCCTGGGGAATTGCATCTCGGTCGTCGTAGCGCAAATAGCCCACCCCTGCAATGGAAAAGTTGTTTTGAACGACCCGATTTTTCAGCGATCGCTCAATCACATCCATCACCTGCTTCGAGCGGGAGGATTGCAACACTGCATTCAGCAATTGGGCATCGTAAAACCGACTGAGGTAGGCCGCCGCCAAAAAATCTTCTTCTTGGGCATAGCGCAGGGCGTTGGTATCTGAGCGCACCCCATGCATCAACGCTGTGGCACATTTGATGTGTTCACTGGAATTGGCATCCAGTTTGAGCAAGCCAGATTGCAGATATTGCGTGAGGATGGTTGCAGTGGCGCGGGTATAGGGCCGAATGTCAATGAATTCGGCGGCTAAATCTCCTTGCAGGGTGTGATGGTCGATCACAACGGTGATGGGCACCCCAGCTTGTTGTAATGCGGGCATGAGCTGGCTGGTTGTGCCCTGATTATCAATTAACACGCAGCCTTTGTAGGGGGTTAAATCCCGGTTTTTTAAGGAAGGCAAGGCCCACCGCTGCACAGGGAGGCTGGTGAGTTTGACCAAGGCAATGTTTTCTTGGTGGCTGAGCGTCCCGGCATACACGATGTCGGCTTGCACATCAAAGGTTTGGGCAATGAGCTTGTACGCCCAGGCCGAGGACAACGCATCGGGATCGGGAAAGTCTTGCAAAATGACGAGTTGGCGATCGCCCCGATGGCGTTCAAAAACTTGTTTCAAGCTTTCAAGTTTTTGATGATGTTCCCGCGATCGTGGCGTGTCATAAGCCGAGGGTTGGCTCCAACCTGTTGAGCGTTCCACCACCAGAGTTGGCGCGGCCTCAACCAGGCTGTCAGCGGCTGCACGGGGGCGTTCTGCACCACCTGCTTCGTCTTCGACCGCTAACCCACCGGAATAAACCGCAGAAGTACGATTGATCATGGAATTTGATTGCATGGCTGAATGTCAAAAAGCGGTGAATGACAAAAGGGGTGGACGCAAAATCAAGATACAAACTGGGGCGCAGGAACGAGTAAATACCCAGGCCGGGGAGCTATCCGGTTGGCTGCGCTTCAACGGTGCGGCTGTAGGCTAAACAACCCTTCCTCGCTGATAGTTGCCTCTAAATCTGTACTATGATGTTCGCAAAAAAAAAGCAAAAAGTCATACATCCCATGAGACATTTTGACTGCGCGGATGGGAGAGAGCGGATTGGAGGCTGGGATTAGGTTCGTTGCCGAGGGGGGCAGAAGGTTGGGAGCCGTCTACTCGGCTCACGATGGGCCAAACCCTGCTACCCAGATTGACTAGACGCCATCGGTGACGTTGAAGTGTATTTGCAGTGCCTGTTTCGCAGCACCTATTTCGCAGCGCAGGGGCGGTTAAGGGCTGATCCGCTGCCTCAGATGGTCTCTTGCTTTGTTGGTTGCAATGGGACGCTTGATCGTGATGAACGTTGATAGCGATGAATGCTGATGGGCGATAAACAACGACAACGTTAATCCTGCCTCCTATACCTTGCTTCCCATTGTAGCTTAAGGACAAGTGGCTGAAGGGCGCTTGGGCAGGATTTGGCCTCCAACACTGTTGGCTACTGGCGATCGCAACGGACTGCGCTGGGGATGGGGCTACACGGCGATCGCCGTAATGGATTAAGGGGTAGAAAAGTCGCGATCGCCCCTCCAGGCAAGCCTACATCCCTAAAGGGCAGAGCTGCATAGCCGTGAACGGGCGATCGCCAACTTGAACAAATTGTGGTTCTACTTTTTCGGCGCTAACAACATCATCATGTTGCGTCCTTCTTGCTTGGGCCGCTGTTGCACTTCTGCCACTTCTTGGAGGTCATCAGCCAAGCGCGATAGCAGGTCACGGGCCATATCGCTATGTTGGATTTCGCGACCCCGGAACATGACGGTTGCTTTCACTTTGTCGCCATCTTTCAAAAAGCGCTTTGCCTGATTCAGCCGCACATCATAGTCGTGCTTCTCAATCTTGTAGCGCATTTTCACTTCTTTAACTTCGACCGTATGCTGCTTCTTTTTGGCCTCTTTCGCTTTCTTTTCCTGTTCAAACTTGAACTTCCCGTAGTTAATGATTCGACATACGGGGGGATCGGCCTTATCTGTGACCAGGACTAGATCGAGTTCTTTTTCCTCAGCGAGTTGCAAGGCTTCTCGCGGTGACATAATGCCAAGCTGCGAATTATCAGCATCGATAACTCGAATCTTTGGAAAACGGATGCGCTCATTGATGATGGGGATATCGCGAGTTGGTCTATTTCCAGTCACAAGCAGTGTCAGTTAATGATGGGTAATTTTGCTTACGTTACAAACGGTTTAGGGAGTTTAGCTGTGCCGCTGGGTGCAACTTCAAATTAATCAGCGCATTTTGCCCAACAGCCGCCAGGGGTGAATGCTTCAAAAACTTGAAGCTATGCCATAAAACTACAGTAACGAATCATCTAATACCGGAAAAGCAAAGTCAATGACAAATTGGCAACCACAGTCGGTTGCTTAACAATATTAATGTATCCGATATTTTACTCACAAAGGTTTGATTTTAGTTAATTTTTTGATCGGTTGATGCGGCGAACGGTGGGCTTTTCTGGGGGTGGGGGTGTTTTTGTCCCTAGCCTTTCCTGGCGATGTTTACAATAGGACGTATTGCCGTGGGGGCGATCAGGTAAGGCGCGATCGCGGTAAGTGACTAATGTAAAGATTTGTGGCCGGGGCGGTGAGGGCGACGGCAGCCCAGTGCCCGGTGGCCCAGCCCCTTGGGGCACGCAAGCTAAGCCAAAACGATGAGGACAGGGGACAGGATGCAGACGGTTGGTTGGCAAGAACGGGTAGGCGCGCAGCGGGATTGGCGGTGGCGGGGGTGGCCAATTCGGTATACCTACGTGCCGGGGCCGGGAGTGCGGGATCGCAGGCCACTGTTGTTGTTGCATGGTTTTGGTGCGTCAATCGGCCACTGGCGGCACAATTTGGCAGAGTTGGGCCAGGGCCATGCGGTGTATGCGCTGGATTTGCTGGGGTTTGGGGCTTCGGCTAAGGCGATCGCCCCCTATGGGATCGGGTTTTGGGTGGAGCAAGTTTATGACTTTTGGCGCACCTTTATCGGTCGTCCGGTGGTGTTGGTTGGCAATTCCATTGGTTCGTTGGTGAGTTTAGCGGTGGCGGCGGCCCATCCAGAGATGGTGTGTGGGTTGGTGATGTTGAATTTGCCAGATTCGTCGGTGTTGGAAAATCCGCTCTGGGTGCGATCGCTGGGCAGAGTGGTGCAACCTGTGGCCAAACCCCTGTTGGTTGGGCTGAAATGGCTGTTGACATCGCCGCTGATTTTCAACAACCTGTTTCGGATTATTCGCCATCCTCGGGTGATTCGGCTGTGGGTGCGCCAAGCCTACGCGAACCCGGCGGCGATTACTGACGAGTTAGTCGAAATTTTGTCCCAACCGGCTTACGCCCGAGGGGCGGCCAAAACCCTCCGGGCTATGGTCAACGGTAAGGCCCAGGGGCGGGTTAATTATTCAGCCAAAGCGATTCTGCCAACGTTGCAGATTCCCATGCTGTTGTTTTGGGGATTGCAAGATATGATGGTGCCGCCCAAATTGGCGCGGTTGTTTTTGGCTTATAACCCCAACTTGCAACTGATTGAAATTGATAATGCGGGGCATTGTCCCCATGATGAGTGCCCAGAGTTTGTGAATCGCGAGATTTTGGGGTGGTTGGCGAGTTGGGCGCAGGCGGCTCCCCGGCAATTGAAGGCCCTTTAGTGTGGTTTGAAGGTGGGGCTTTAGGCGATGCTGCCGCGTTTGCGGGCTTCTTTGGAAGAGACGCCAACGTTTTGCAGTCCGGCGCGGATCATTTGTTGTTCCAATAAGGCAAAGAAGCGGGCGCGATCGCCCCCACGAACGACGGCCAGGTTATGGGCTTCGGCCAGGGCTACGGGATAGCCAAACCCTTTCTGGACTTGGGTTAATGTCAGGCTGAGGGCCGTTTCCAGATAGGTGGGATCTTGGGCAACCCACTCTGGAAATTCGAGGCGAGCGATTTCTGTGCCCACATGGACGTAGCAGAAATAGATGTGATGGTGGTCGTAGAGATGGAGAATTTGGGCAGAACTGCGCCACAGGGGGCTGCGTTGCCCGGGTTCGAGTTGGGTGGCCCAAAAGGCCGCGTCTTTGAGGGGTTCCAAGACCTGGCAGGGGGCGCGATCGCTGAGGGCGGCGCACTGTTTGAGGCAGTCGGGGGCGGGATAGGGGCACGCGGGCAACCGCAAAAAGTTGAGGGCTTCGCCACTGCGGGAGGCACTGAGATACCCGACGAGGGGAATGTGGGCTTGGCGCAGGCGTTCCCAGGCTTGGAGGATGGGGGGCAGAATGCGATCGCGGGCTTCGGTGGGCAGCGGGTCTAGAAACCAGTAGATCAGGGAACCATCCACCAGGGCCAAAGTGGGAAAGGAGGGGACACTGGGGGCTGTGGAGGCAAGGGCAAATAGCTCAGTTTGTTGGGGCATCGTCTGGGCGGGGGGGGCGGGGGGGCAAATCCCTTCCCCCAGTTCAGCCAGGGCGATCGCCTCAGAGATGGTGCGCCGATAGCCCATCCATTCTTCTGTGCGGATGCCCCACTGCCGGGAGAGATAAAGATCTTCGGGGCGGTAAAACACTTCGGGCAGGCTATCTAACAAGGGGAAACGATTTTGCCCGTAATGCAGCACGATGCGGCCTGTGTTGATGAGGTAGCAGTACGCAATTTCGTGATGGCTGGGGGCAATTTGGGAGCCATCAGTCGCCAGGACGGTATGAGCTGCCGGAGCCAGGGCGATCGCCGGATGCTCATGAAGCGGTTCTACAGGTTCGGCGGCGGTGAAGGTCAGGCGATCGCGCCAGGTTTGGTGGCGTTCCACCCAGGTTGCTTGCTCAGCGATCGCGGTGGCAAACAAGTCTTGGGCCAGGGCCAGCCGTTGGCGCGTGGCCGCCGCTTCCTGGGTCAGGTGTTGGCTAATGCCCTGCATTTGTTGTGCAATTTGAGTTAAATCCAGCATTCAACCGCCCGCGATCGCAATCACAATCAAACTTTTCGTCATCTTCCGCATCATACAATTCGCCTGTACTCCATTCATCCGTACTGGTTTGGGCCTTGCCTCCGTGCCCCTTGCCTTCATCGGCAATTGTGCCAACGGGCCTCCGGTTGCCCAGGGTTGGGATGGATTGGGGCGGCGGTGCTGTTCTAGCGCTGGTGCTGGTTCGCAATTGGTTCCAGTTCCTAATGCTTTCATGTTTTTAGAAGGAGATTTGCTTTTATAATCGCCTCATATCGAAATCAACAGATGCGCCGCCTGTGCTTGCCATTTATCCTGGAAGTTTTGACCCCATCACGCTTGGTCACTTAGATGTGATTGAGCGGGGGACTCGCCTATTCGAGCGCGTTGTTGTGGCTGTCTTACGCAACCCGAATAAAAAGCCCCTGTTTACGGTTGCCGAGCGCATTGTGCAAATTCAGCAAGCGACAGCCCATCTCAATGTCGAAGTCGATAGTTTTGATGGTTTGACGGTCGCTTATGCCAAGAAGCGCCAAGCTAAAGTTCTGTTGCGAGGGTTGCGCGTGCTCTCAGATTTTGAAATGGAACTCCAAATGGCGCATACTAACAAAACGCTTTCTGAGGATATTGAAACCGTCTTCTTGGCTACATCCAATGAACACAGCTTTTTAAGCAGCAGTTTAGTCAAAGAGATTGCCAAGTTTGGCGGCCCTATTGATCATCTTGTCCCACCAACTGTCGCCCTGGATATTTACAGATGCTACGCCAAGACCAATCCGGTACCGGACCAGACGGCTTTAACCCCAATGTCGGAATTCCCCAAAATGGAATGCCCGCAAGAGACGGTGGGCGATCGGGAGTAGATATTCAACGGGAATTAAATCGTCTGGAAGAAATGATTCTCGATAGTCCTCGTGTGCCTGTTTGGGGGCGGACGATGGTTGATGAAGAGCGGCTGATCGAGCAGCTTGATTTGATTCGTCTGAGTTTGCCAGAGGCTTTCCATGAGGCGGAAAGCATTATGCACCACAAGGAAGAGATCTTTTTGCAGTCGGAGCAGTATGCTCAGGAAATTATTGAAACGGCGGAACGACGGGCTGACCAGCTTTTGAATGAGTCGGGGATTGTGCGGCAAGCTGAGATGCAGGCGCAGCAAATTCGCCAGCGGGTGCAGCAAGAGTGTGAGTCGATTCGGGAGCAGACGATCGCGGAAATTGATCGGATGCGTCATCAGGCTCAGCAAGAGCTGGAAGAAATGCAACGGATGGCGATCGCGGAGTGCGAAGAGATCCAGGCGGGGGCAGATGAGTATGCGGAAAATACCCTGCATGATATGGAAATGCAGTTAGCCGAAATGCTCCGGATTGTGCGCAATGGGCGGCAACAACTCCAGTCTGATTCAACAGTACGGCGTGATCCACCGGGTCTCTCGCGATCGCACCAAATGCGGTGAGGCTTTGCGGCGGGCGGCTGGGGGCGATTGGCCAGGATCTGGCAAAGTATGTTACAAGTTGTAAGGATTGCGATCGTAAGCCAGGCGGCTTGTCTGGTTGTCGGTTCATTATTGCCGGATAGCTCAGCTCTGGGGTGATGGTTAGGCTTAAAGTGGGTGGGGTTGCCATCGGTCAAAATCAGTCAGATGCAACCCTTGTTGTGCTAGCTGGGGTGTGGCCACGGGCGTTGGCTGAGTGGTGGCTGGGCTGCATTGCTGGGTCTGGTTTGTTGAGCTTGGGTGTGATTGGGAGTCCTATGGTGCAATTTCGGCTTTATCATCCTGTCAATCCGCTTGTGCCCGCGACTGGCCAAGTGGCATCGTTCATGTCCTGGTGGCTGTTGGTGCCAGGGTTCACTATTATTTTGGGGTTGCAATCCATGCTTCATTTCCGTTTTCGTGGGTTTGTCAACCGAGGGTTGGCGATCGCTGCCCCCATCACAAAAGCTTTTCCAGCTTTATTTGTGGCGAGTTTGGTCTTGTTGTTGGGCTGTGTTGTGCTCTCCCCTTCGGCTCAGGCGGCCCCCCTCACCCAGCCCTCTCTGTTGGCGGCGGGTAGTTTGTTTTCCTTTGCGGGCGATCGCCCGACGGGTTTAGGTGTGCAAACTGGGGCGCTAGGCGCGTGTCCCCAAAGTCCCAATTGTGTCAGCACCCAAAGCTCGGATAAACAACATCGCATTGAACCGTTGCAGTTTGACGGGCCACTGGATACCGCGATCGCCCAATTGAAAGACATCATTGAGGGTTTGCCCAGAGCCAAAGTGATCGAAGTGACGGATGACTATTTGTATGCAGAATTCACCAGTTCGTTGATGGGCTTTGTGGATGATGTCGAGTTTTATCTCGACCCGACTGAACCCGTCATTCAGGCTCGGTCTGCATCCCGGTTGGGCGAGTCAGATATGGGTGTGAACCGCAAGCGGATTGAGACAATTCGGAAGAAGCTGAACGGTTTCAACCTGCCGGGATAAGCCTTGCGGGGAAGACACCCTTGGATTAACTTCAAGCCTGATGGAGAATCAGCGAAAAAGAAGCCCCCAAGCACAGATGGGGGCTTTTAGTTTAGGAGCGATGAAGCTTATAGGTTCAAATGTACTATTTAGGGGCTGGGCTGTCAAGCGCTGGGTATCAAGCGGTTGGTCAAGGCAACGGTTAGCGGGGGCGTTGCGGGGGCGGGGTTGGAAACGGGTGGCTCGGCGTTATAATTTTGCCACCGCTGCTATGGTGAATTGGGCATGTCCCCGAAGTTTCCTCCCGACCAGACGAAGGCCCGCGATCGCCGCCGCTTTAATGCTTCCAAGCGAGTGACCACTGCGGATGGCCGTCTGAATGTTTTGCGGTTTGAATCTCGGCATTTCCCGTGGACGGATCTCTACTACCAGTTATTGGTCATGCCCTGGGCTCTTTTTTTGGGGCTAATTGCAGGGCTGTTTGTCTGTGCGAATGGGCTGTTTGCGATCGCTTACCTTCTGGGGGGAGACTCCATCGCCAATGCCCGACCGGGATCGCTGAGTGATGCCTTTTTCTTTAGCGTGCAAACCATGGCCACGATTGGTTATGGTGCGCTGTATCCCAAAACGGTCTATGCCAACCTTCTAGTGGCGATCGAGGCGTTTGTGGGGTTGTTGGGGGTCACAATGGCAACGGGGTTGATGTTTGCGCGTTTTGCCCGTCCGACTGCGCGGGTGATGTTCAGCAATGTTGCGGTGATCATGCCTTACAACGGCCAACCAACCCTGATGTTTCGGGCGGGGAATCGGCGGGGCAACCAAATTCTGGAGGCGCGGCTGTGGGTGACGTTGATTCGGGAAGAAACGACGACCGAAGGATACACCATGCGCCGTTTTTATGACCTCGATTTGACTCGTCACCAGAGTCCGTTTTTTGTGCTGACGTGGACGGCCCTTCATCCCATTGATGCGAACAGTCCGTTGTATGGTGAAACGCCAGAATCCTTAGCGCAAAGTACGGCGGAAATTTTGGTTATCCTGACGGGGGTTGATGAAACGGTTGCCCAGACGGTGCACGCGCGCCATGCCTATTCGGCCCGAGAGATTTTGTGGAATCATCAGTTTGTGGATATCTTTTCCGTATTACCCAATGGGCAACGGGTGATCGACTATACCCGGTTTCATCATGTGATGTCGCTTTCTCAATAAATTGGGGCACCATAGAAAAATCTCTTATCGCCATCCTGCTGGTGGGTGATGACAAGACAGACGGCGCGATCGCGGTGCTCAGCCTTTTCTGGGTTTAACCGTAAATTGGGTCGTGCGTGTCCCTCTACACACTGAAGCTTGAAGGAGCTGCTTGCCATATGAATATCCCAAATCCAAATTCGACTCCGATGACTGTTGCAGAAGCCGATGAGTTGGCTCGGTTAAAGGCATTAATCGATTTGGCGGTTGAAGATGGCAAAATTACCCGCAGTGAGCTGAACGCGATCCGGTCTGCGGCCTTGGCCGATGGTAAGTTGACGGCGGAAGAATGCGCGTTGTTGAGTTCGATGATTCTTGAAAAAGTGAAGACGGGCGAGATTCGCATGGAATGGTAGGACAAGGGGATTGAAATTGGGGTGAAGTCGCGATCGCTGCGCGTGAAGCTTTTCCTGGTTGTGCGAGGGGCGATCGCGGGAAAGATTATGATTGGAACGTTGCATCTCAACGCTGGTAAACGCTATCTGCAAACTTCTGCAAATTATCAATCGAAGTGCCCATGACCCGAATTTTATTGACTGGCGCTAACGGCCAAGTTGGGGAAGAACTCCAGCACACCTTGCAACCCCTGGGTGATGTGATTGCTATTGATCGCACTCGTTGGGATATGGCGGATCCAGAAGCGATTCGGGCCATCATTCACACAGAGCAACCAAATTTGATTGTCAACGCTGCGGCCTACACCGCTGTAGACAAGGCCGAAAGTGAAGCTGAATTAGCCCATCTGGTGAATGCCACTGCGCCCCAAATTTTGGCCACAGAAGCGCACCGGATCGGCGCAGGGCTGATTCATATTTCAACGGATTATGTGTTTGACGGCACGAGTAGCGCGCCTTACTTAGAAACGGCCCCCACCAACCCCTTGGGCGTGTACGGGCAATCGAAACTGTTGGGCGAAACTGCGGTTCGGCAACACTGTCCGCGCCACATGATTATTCGCACCGCGTGGGTCTATGGGGTGCAGGGCAAGGGCAATTTTGTGAAAACGATGTTACGAGTTGGTGCCCAACGGGATGAGTTGCGCGTTGTGACTGATCAAATTGGTGCCCCTACGTGGGCAAAGGATTTGGCCTTGGCGATCGCTCAATTGGCCCCCCAATTGACGGCTGAAACTGCTGGAACCTACCACTACACCAATAGCGGCGTGTGCAGTTGGTATGACTTTGCCGTCGCGATTTTTGAAGAAGCTGCGGCGTTGGGCTTGCCGTTGCAAGTTCAGCGGGTAGTCCCCATTGCCACTGAAGAGTACCCCACCCCGGCCCAGCGACCTGCCTTTTCAGTGTTGTCGTTACGGAAAACGGCTGCTTTGTTAGGGGCACCGCCCCCGCATTGGCGACAAAGCTTGAAAAAAATGTTGGTGGAATGGCAAGCGACGATCGCGGCTGGCGAGGGCTAGTCCCACTCATCCCCAGCGGAGAGCAGCGATCGCTCCACTTTGGGAAAACGGTAAAAGGTGTTGCCCTCTGGATCGATTTCTGGGAGGGCCGAAAACGCACGGGCCTGGGTTTCTAAATAGTCCTTGGCGGGTTCCGCATCGACCCGCGCACTGGCCGCTAGTTGAATCAACGTGATCACGCCGCCATCCCGTTCCAGCAGGTAATAAAAAGCTTCCCGCAAACGGCGTTGTTGCTGGTAGTTTTTGGCCCACGTCAACAGCGAAAAGCTAATGAGTGCCGCGCCACCAAATCCCAATAACCACTCCAACACAGCCATAGACCAACATACGCAATAGCAACCTATATCCTAAACCGGATCCTTTTCCTCAGAGTGACTTTGGGCAACATTGGCGCTTTAATGAAAGGCTTGACGGGTTGTTTTTGTGGTGATTTGCGGCTGTGCCATGCCCTTGATGAAGTCTGCAATTTGGCGATCGCTCCTGCCTTTTTTTCTGATCTTAGGAAGTTTGCGCCTGGGTTTTTGGTTGACCACCTTTCCCAATCCTGACGAAGCGTATTACTGGCTGTGGGGGCAGCATCCTGCCTTTTCCTACTACGATCATCCGCCCTTCCAGGCATGGATCCAGGGCTTGCTCACAGCGGTGTTGGGGCAGTCATTTTTCTCGCTGCGGCTGGCGAATCTGTTCAGTAATGGGCTATTTCTTCTTACCTATTACCGCATTACCCAATATCTCTATGGGCCGCAAGGGCTGGCGGCGTTGGGGGTGGCGATCGCGTTGCTGTTGGCGGCACCGTTGTACTTTTTGTTTTTTGCCCTGGCATGGCATGACCATTGGCTGATCACGTTTTCCCTGTTGGCGGCCTTTCAATTCATCCGATTTTTAGATTCCTACACGGCGACGCAACCGGGTGAGAGTCAGCGGTTATATCAAGCCGCAGTCTGGTTAGGGTTGGCTTTGCTGTGCAAGTACAATGCAATTTTTGTGGGACTGGGCTGTTTGGGAGCGATCGCCACTACGCCCCAATGGCGACCCCTGCTGCGCGATCGCCGGTTGTATGGTGCGATCGCCCTGACGCTCTGTTTCCTGTTGCCCATTGTGCTGTGGAATGTGGGCAATGATTTTCAATCCTTCCGGTATTACGTCGATCGCAGCGTAGACGATCGCGGATTCCAGCTTAAATGGGGTCAATTGCTGGTGTTCTTGGGTGTCTCCATCCTGACGGTGGCCCCGGTGAATATTTGGGCGATCGCCCAAACTATTCAACACCCAATTCCCCTGGCTTCCCCCGCCTATCGCCCTGTGGCCCTGTGGATTTTTGCCACCTCCACCCTCACGCTGATGGCCGTTTCCCTGGGTTCTGCCGCCTTGTATTACTGGAATATCACGGCTTATTTATTGCTTTTTCCCCTGTTCCCGCCGCTGTTTTTGTCTCCGGCTACTACCGAAGCCGTGGTTGAACCTCGGTACACGCGGCCAAAATTAATCCTGGGAGCCCAGGTGTATGGTGCGGTCTTTGCGGCGTTGCTGGTATTCCATTACAGCGTGTTGCCGTTGTCGGTCTTTGCCAGTGCGGATAGTGATCCTGACTCGCGGATGCTCTATGGTTGGCCAGAAGTCGCCGCTGCGGTGCAACAACAGGCGATCGCGGCTGGCCCAAATTCCTTTCTCATCACAACCGACTATCGATCGGCCTCGGCCTTAGCTTATCAACTCAACAATCCCCAAGTGCTGGCCATTAGCGATCGCGTTGATCAGTTTGATTTTTGGTATGACGCAGCCCAATTGCAAGGCAAAAATGCCGTGATTTTATCTGACGACTGGCATCCGTTAACCCCGGCCCTCACCGCCCAGTTTCACCAAACTTCAAACCCTGTAACAGTTTCTGTAAAGCGATTTGGCTGGTGGGTTAAGAACTACTACATCGTGCGCTGCGATCGCTACCAACCGCCTATTATGAAATAGGAGCAATTACCTACTACCCTCTACACAGGTTCTCGCTCCGGTTGGTTTTCCACAAAGATGTTGATACAGCGAATGATTAACCCACCTAATTGCTCATAATTCCCTGACTGAAAAACTGCTCAAGCAATGCTTGCTTGGGCCTCAAGCTTGATAATGGCTGCACTTGAAATCATTGGCTATTTATCGGCTTGATAGATTCCATTCTTTGCATTAATTCATTTGGTTGTCTTGCAATCAACCCCTAACTTTTCCTTGTTGCTCATCCCAATTGCAGCCTGATAGATCAAGTGCGAAAGGGCCTGGGCTAGTCGCGGGGCAGGATAAGACGATAGTCAGAAAACTTTAACTTTTGAGTTTCGGATTCTTACCGCTTTCACGGTTGAGAAAGACTAAAGTTTAGGGAATTCTGCAATGTCTGCATACAACAATAAAACTAGTTTATTCTAAGCCTAGCGTTGTGCTCAGGGGGCTGCTAGTAGTGGCTTTGGGCGATCGCGTGGGCTTGGCTACGAGTGAATCAAGCTAGGGCTGCAAACCCAAAAATCTTTCTTTGGAGGTGGCGATGGTCGTTACAAATGCACAAGAACTCGAACAACTCATTGCACGAGTCAAAGCTGCACAAAAAGAGTACGCAACTTTTACCCAAGCACAAGTCGATGAGATTTTTAAAAAGGCTGCATTAGCTGCAAACGCTGCCCGCATTCCCCTGGCTAAAATGGCTGTGACTGAAACTGGGATGGGTATCGTCGAAGATAAAGTGATCAAAAATCACTTTGCCTCAGAGATTATCTACAACAAATACAAACACGAAAAAACTTGCGGTGTCATTGAAGAAGATAAGTCTTTTGGGATTCAACGCATTGCTGAACCAGTCGGCATTTTGGCTGGAATCGTTCCCACAACGAACCCCACCTCAACCGCAATTTTTAAGGCGTTAATCGCCCTCAAAACTCGGAATGCGATCATCTTTTCGCCCCACCCACGGGCCAAAAACTGCACCATTGAAGCGGCCAAAATTGTGCTCGAAGCGGCAGTGGCTGCGGGTGCCCCAGACCATATTATTGGCTGGATTGATGACCCAACGGTGGTACTGTCTCAAGGGTTGATGCAACATCCCGATATCAGCTTGATTTTGGCGACGGGCGGGCCGGGTATGGTGCGAGCAGCCTATTCGTCGGGGCATCCGTCCCTTGGGGTGGGGGCTGGCAATACGCCCGCGTTGATTGATTCCAGCGCCAAGATCAAAATGGCGGTGTCGTCCATTATTCTCAGCAAGACCTTTGACAATGGCATGATTTGCGCGAGTGAGCAGTCGGTGATTGTGCTGGATGATGTCTATGACGAAGTGCGGGCTGAATTTATCAAGCGGGGCGCTTATTTCCTATCGCCGGAAGAGCGGGAAACCTTGGGACGACAGATTATTGTGAATGGTCGCTTGAATGGGGCGATCGTGGGTCAGCCGGTGGAAACCTTGGCCGAATTGGGTGGGTTTTCGATTCCGGCAGGCACGCGCGTGTTGATTGGAGAAGTGGAAGCCGTCAGCACGGATGAACCGTTTGCCTATGAAAAGCTGTCTCCGATTTTGGCGATGTATCGGGCGGAAACCTTTGAAGAGGCCGTTGATAAGGCTGAGCAGTTGGTTGAGTTTGGTGGTCGGGGGCATACGGCGGTGCTGTATACCGAACCCTCGAACGTGGACCACATTCGGCGGTTTGAAAATACGGTGGAAACGGCGCGGGTGTTGATTAATACGCCGTCATCGCAGGGGGCGATCGGGGATTTGTACAATTTCCGGCTTGATCCGTCGTTGACGCTGGGCTGTGGGACTTGGGGCGGCAACTCGATTAGCGAGAATGTGGAACCGCACCATTTGCTCAACATCAAAACGGTGGCGGAACGCCGGGAAAATATGCTGTGGTTCCGGGTGCCGCCGAAGATTTACTTCAAATTTGGGGCGCTGCCGGTGGCAATTCGGGAGTTGGCCGGGAAGCGGCGGGCGTTTATTGTGACGGATAAACCGCTGTATGACTTGGGGGCAACAGCGAAACTGGAGGAATCGTTAGAAGAGATTGGCCTGAAATACGATGTGTTTTATGACGTGGAGCCTGATCCGTCGTTGGATACGGTAAATCGGGGGCTGACGTTGATGAAGACTTTTGAACCCGATGTCATTATCGCGTTTGGGGGTGGCTCACCGATGGATGCGGCCAAGATTATGTGGTTGCTGTATGAGCATCCTGAAATTGAGTTTGATGGCTTGGCGATGCGGTTTATGGATATCCGGAAACGGGTGTATGAACTGCCGCCGCTGGGCGACAAGGCGATGATGATTGCGGTGCCAACGACTTCCGGGACGGGGTCGGAGGTGACTCCGTTTGCGGTGGTGACCGATCGCCGCAATGGCATTAAGTATCCGTTAGCAGACTATGCGTTGACCCCGACGATGGCGATCGTTGATCCGGAGTTGGTGCTCCACATGCCGAAGAAGCTGACGGCCTATGGCGGGATTGATGCGTTGACCCATGCGTTGGAAGCCTATGTGTCGGTGTTGGCTTCGGAATATACGAATGGGCTGGCGTTGGAGGCCATTCGGTTGATCTTTAAGTATTTGCCCAGTGCCTATCAGAATGGCGCGAATGATCCGAAGGCGCGGGAGAAAATGCACTATGCAGCGACGATCGCGGGTATGGCGTTTGCCAATGGCTTTTTGGGGATTTGCCATTCGATGGCGCACCAGTTGGGGTCGATGTTCCATGTGCCGCACGGGTTAGCGAATGCGCTGATGATTTCCCATGTCATTCGCTACAACGCGACGGATGCGCCGTTTAAGCAGGCGACGTTTTCGCAGTATCAATATCCCAACGCCAAATGGCGCTATGCCCGCATTGCTAGCTACCTGGGCTTGGGTGGTGAAACGGAAGATGAAAAAGTGGAACGGTTGATTGCCGCGATCGAACAACTGAAACGCGATGTTGATATTTCCGCTGGAATTCAAGACGTGATCAAGGAAGGTCGGGCGGAGTTTTATGCCCGGTTGGATGACTTGGCGGATCATGCGTTTGACGACCAATGCACCGGGTCGAATCCCCGCTATCCGTTGATTACTGACCTTAAACGGTTGTTTGCGGATGCCTATGAAGGCAACTTGTCGGCGCAGGCAATAGCCGCAAATGGTGGGGACGGTGTGACTGTCCAACCAGATCCGCAGCCTGTGGGTTAGTCCGATGTTGGGTTTGACTGTTTGATTGATGATCTCCATGCGGCTCGCCGCGATCGCCACTGGTATAATCCTTAGCGATCGCGGCGATTACTCTTGGGGCCAAGATGGTTTAGTCTACTTGGTCAGGATCGATCCCTAATTCGCGCAATCTGGCGGCCAGGGTTTCTGCTCGCTGGCGTTCCTGTTCGGCGCGTTGGTGTTCTTGTTCGGCGCGTTGGCGTTCTTGTTCGGCTTGTTCGGCACTCCACAGCAGCAAATTGCCGTCGTTATCCCACCAGCGTAGCCAGTGCATTGTCTGCCCGAGGCGATCGCCCCGCCACAAACCTAACCATAAATCCAGTTCTGGCAGATAAAATCGCCCCTGGTCGTTGGCCACTTGCACCGTGTAAGCCCCGGCTTGCAACTGCCGTACCTCTAACGCAAGCTGGTAGGGGTCGTAAGTCACATAAGTCGGTACTTGCAAAATCTGCTCGTAGAAATACAACTTGCCGTAGGGCGGAGTCGATCGCACCGATAGTTCGCCACCTTCTTCATCGGACAGAAATTCCATCACGATCGCGACAGGCTCCCCTTCCAAGTTGGGCGTGTAACTGCGGCGAATGGTGCCTTCTGCGATCGGGTGCGCCCGTGGCACATAGAGCCAATCTGGAGCTTTCACGACGATTTTCTGGTTGACTGTCGCTACCAACCCAAAATTAGAGACGACCAGCATCTCTGGCGAAATGCGTTGATTGGCCCCCAGCGCATCGGTCAAGGCCGCGGCCAAAAGGGGTTGTTGCTGATTTTCCACAGGGTCATCGGGCAAGTGATAGGTCGGAGGCAAGGCTTCCCAAGTTACAGTGGGCTGGGCTTGCTTTGAGGGAGTTTGAGATAATTGAACAACCATGCAACTACTCCTGCATTGGGATTCAGCCTACGCCATTCGGTTATAACAGCAGCATAACGCCGAATTCTGGCTTTAGCGTTGGGCGATCGCGCCCTTAACCCAAACAGGGTCGATCGCCCGTTTCCCGCCACGCCATCGCGATCGCGAATACCAATCATCAGCAAAAGCAAATCACAAACCATGCAAGACTTGACTGTCCTTCTCCCCATCAGTCCTTATAATCTAAAAGGAAGCTGACCTGTTTGCCGATTTGTTTCAGAGGGGAAACGATTGCCTATGGCAATGATTGAAACCAAAACCGAACCCATGATCCTAAACATGGGGCCGCATCATCCCTCCATGCACGGAGTTCTGCGGTTGATTGTGACGTTAGACGGTGAAAACGTCATTGACTGTGAACCAGTTATTGGCTACTTGCATCGCGGCATGGAAAAAATTGCCGAAAGCCGCACTCCCATCATGTACGTACCCTACGTGAGCCGTTGGGATTATGCTGCCGGGATGTTCAACGAAGCAATCACCGTGAACGCGCCGGAGAAACTGGCAGGTATCGAAGTGCCCAAACGGGCCAGCTACATCCGGGTCATCATGCTAGAGCTGAACCGGATTGCGAACCACCTGCTCTGGTTCGGGCCATTTTTGGCAGACGTTGGTGCTCAAACTCCTTTCTTCTATCAATTCCGCGAACGCGAACTGATTTATGACCTGTGGGAAGCGGCCACTGGCTACCGCATGGTCAACAACAACTACTGGCGGATTGGCGGCGTTGCGGCTGACCTGCCCTACGGTTGGATTGACAAGTGTCTCGATTTTTGTGACTACTTTATCCCCAAAATTGATGAATACGAAAAATTAGTCACCGATAACCCCATTTTCCGGCGACGAGTTGAGGGAATTGGCACGATCACTCGCGAAGAGGCCATTAACTGGGGCTTGTCTGGCCCGATGTTGCGGGGTTCCGGCGTGAAGTGGGATCTGCGGAAGGTAGACCATTACGAGTGCTACGACGACTTTGACTGGGATGTGCAGTGGGAAACCGCTGGTGATGCCTTTGCCCGGTATGTCGTGCGGATGCGGGAAATGCGGGAATCGGTCAAAATCATTCGGCAAGCTTGCAAAATGATTCCCGGTGGCCCGTACGAAAACCTGGAAGCCAAGCGCATGGCAGAAGGCAAGAAGTCCCAATGGAATGATTTTGAATACCAGTTTGTTGGGAAAAAAGTGCCACCCACCTGGAAAGTGCCGGCGGGGGAAAACTATGTCCGTCTGGAAAGCGGCAAAGGTGAGCTGGGTGTTTACATGATGGGGGCTGATGCACCCTTCCCCTGGCGGTTTAAGGTGAGAGCGCCGGATTTCAACAACTTGCAGATTTTGCCTTATCTGTTGCGCGGCATGAAGGTTGCCGATGTGGTAGCGATTCTGGGCAGTATTGACGTGATCATGGGATCCGTCGATCGCTAAACGGAGAAGGTGTAACGCTAGTGCTAGGGCCTCCTAGCAACGGCATCATCCACAGCAAATCAAAGAATCAAGAGAGCAGTCTAAGGGCTGCTCTTTTTGTTTGGCTAGTTGTTTAGCTAATTGTTTGGCCAGGTTGCCCCAAACCCACAGAGACAAACCGCCAGTTACAAAACACGATAATTCGTAACGCTGGGCTGACCTACTGAAACTATGGCCTTGATTGCTGCAAGCCACCCGCGCAATTATCCCCGCCGCCTGCGCCCGAAATCATCCTGATGAGGGGTATTACCCCCCGTAACAAAGAGTAGACAGATCTTTACGGACACCTACTCTTATGCGCTTTGTTACCTCCATCTTATTCTTCGGGTTGCTCTTGTCCGCATTTTCCTTGCTGCCTGCTAATGCGATCGCGCCCTTCTCTGCATCTGATCACCTGTTGTTGGCAAATAATTCTCATCAAGTCCAACTGGTGGCTCGGGGGAATCGTCCCAAGCACCGGGGCAGTGGCCGCCGTGATTTGATGGAACAGACTCAACCCGTGTGGGAACTTGTGTAACGTGATTGCCCTTCTCTGTCGTTTGTGGCTGAACCCGCCCTGTGGCGCTAGCGTTTGACCCTTGGCTTGGTTCCTAGGGCCGCGATCGCCGTGGCTTTAACCAAAGCGGGTCGCCAGCCATCCATTCAGCCAGACAGCCAAGCGTTTGCCACCCTTGTTGCCCGTTCTTAGGATGGGGCAATTCAGCCGCCACCTCTAGGCCCCAGCTTTTCCCGGAATTGCCGCGAATCACTGATCTTTATCACTTACATATGCAAAAAATCAGGCACAATGGGGGAATACTGACGAGCAGTAGCAATTACATTGTGCGGGCATTGGACGATTCCAACCTTCACTGGGTTTGTTCCATCAGGGTGGTTTAATGATTTGAAACATTAAAAGACCTGTGTCTTTTGTTTCAGTAAATCGTTTGCGTAAAACGATGTAATGACTGAATCATAGCGGTGCCAAGAGTGGCGCGCTACAAAGCCTTTGGATGGAGTAGCCATTTTGACATGACGAATGATTTGGATCTGATCAAGCGCCTTAGCCCTAGCGCGATGGATCAGATCATGATTTATCTAGCTTTTAGCGCTATGCGCACCAGTGGCCACCGCCACGGGGCGTTTTTAGATGCAGCAGCAACGGCGGCTAAATGTGCAATTTACATGACCTATTTGGAGCAAGACCAAAACCTCCGCATGACGGGGCACTTGCACCACATTGAGCCGAAACGGGTCAAAGCGATCGTGGAAGAAGTGCGAGAAGCTTTGACAGAAGGGAAGTTGCTGAAGATGCTGGGTTCTCAGGAACCGCGCTATCTGATCCAGTTTCCCTATGTTTGGCTTGAGCAATATCCCTGGCAACCGGGGCGATCGCGCATTGCCTCAACGAGCCTGACAGCAGAAGAAAAACGCCAGATTGAACAAAAGCTGCCGTCGGGGCCGCTGCCCGATGCTTTGTTTATTGACTCGTTGCAGTTTTCTGAACTGATTGAATCACTCCACACGCGATCGCAAGAAGAACTCCCCAGCGATCGCCGCATCCCCTTGAGCGAAGCCCTGGCGGAACATATTAAACGTCGGTTGATTTATGCTGGCACCGTCACCCGGCTCGACTCTCCTTGGGGGATGCCATTCTATGCCCTAACGCGGTCTTCCTATTCCCCCGCCGATGAAGAGGAACGCACCTACATCATGGTGGAAGATACGGCCCGCTTCTTTCGGTTGATGAACGGTTGGGCCAACCGCCAATCCAACGTGATGCGGATTTTGGAAGAATTAGACATCCAACCCGATCGCATGGAACAAGCCATCACCGAGTTGGATGAAGTGATTCGAGCCTGGGCCGATCGCTACCATCACGAAGGCGGAATGCCCTTCTCCCTGCAAATGGTGATGGGCAAACGGGAAGAATAACCTGGTGGTGGTGGTGCCTAGCGACCATCCCCGATCGCATAGTCAAAGTTCCCCTCCCCCACGGTTTCGCGCAAGGTTTTCAGCACCTTCATGGGATTGTCATAGGGGCCATTGATATAAAATGGCTGACCATGACGGCCAAATTGCAGTTTGGGTTGTCCGCTCCATTCGCCCAACAACGGCTGAGTTGCTGCAAAATCGCGGTGGGGTTCAAAGCCAAGCTGTTTCGCATACTCCAGCGCCCCAAAAACGACTGCCTGCGCCAGGTCTAAGGAAATTTCAGTAAACCCAGCAGTAAACGGCTGATAGGCATAGTCAACAAAATCTTTGAACTCGCTAGGATCCATGCGCCGTGGTCCAGAGGTGTCTTTCACGCCCAGGCACCAGAAATCGACCAGATAGGTACATACATCCAGCCGATTGAAGCCAGCAGTGCGGGCCAAAATGATCACGGCGATTCCCGCATCGGGATTGTCTTCATCTGCCGGGGGGGCTGGCTCGCTGGCGGGGTCGGCATTGCCTTGCAAGTAGGGCAGGGCTCCCTGGTTGATTAAACACTGATGGACGGGGGCTAAGGTGCCTGTGGCGGCGCGATCGCTGGCTTGTTGTTGCGCGAGGGTTTTGAGGGCCGCTGTGACCTCCGCCGGACGCAGGCCCAACTGGCGGGCGATTTGCTTGGGCGCGAGATTTTTGGCCCGTAATTCAACAATGGCTTGTACTAGCTCTGGAGTCATGGGGGTTCTACTCACCTGTCGAATGGGTTAACAAGTTGCGAAACAACGCAGCGGGGGCGGAACGGTTGACCGATAAGACGCTGGCAACGGCTCCATAAGCTGAGAATTGTCATGGCTGTTGCTGGCAGTAAACCCTTGCCCGGTACACTAAATGTTATGGAAGCACATTTTCTCCCGGTTGATGCCAACCGTCTAACTGAACCGACCTCGATCGCGATCGCGCAACGAATCCAGCGCCGCGAGATTTTGACATCCCTCAGCTCTACGGCGATCGCCACGGCCTATGTGCCTTGGGGGCCAGACCAACCTGCGGCCCAGCCTCCCGTCATGCTTTTGCACGGGTTTGACAGTTCGGTGTTTGAGTTCCGGCGGTTGCAACCTCTCCTCGCAACCCGTTACTCAACCTGGAATGTGGATTTGCTGGGGTTTGGGTTTACCGATCGCCCTGGCGATGTTCCCTTTACTCCCACAGCGATTAAGACTCACTTGTACGACACCTGGAAAACCTTGATAGGGAAACCGATGGTGCTGGTTGGGGCTTCGATG
Organism: uncultured bacterium; assembly: GCA_964475335.1. GTDB lineage: Bacteria > Cyanobacteriota > Cyanobacteriia > Leptolyngbyales > Leptolyngbyaceae > CAYYWG01. Next base: position 8,515 of record CAYYWG010000001.1, on the reverse strand, counting down.
GGCGGGGCTGCGGCGATCGATTTTGCGTTGACCTATCCTGAAGCGGTGCACCAATTGGTAGTGATCGACGGGGCGGGATTTGCCAAAGGCCCCGATATCAGTCGCTTTATGGTGCCACCGTTGGGGTATCTGGCTGCTGAATTTTTGCGCCGTCCGGGGGTGCGCCGGAAAGTGAGTCTGCAAGCTTACCACGACCCCAGCTTTGTCACGGCTGATGCAGAGCTGTGTGCGTCTTTGCATTTGCAGTTACCCCGCTGGCGTGAAGCGATGATTGCCTTTACCAAAAGCGGCGGCTACAACTTTTTGGCGGATCGCATTCAGGATATTGCTGTCGCCACGTTGATTCTCTGGGGCGATCGCGATCGCATTCTGGGCACTGCCGATGCGACCAAATTTCAGGCAGCCATTCCCAACAGCCAGTTATTGTGGATTCCAGATTGTGGCCATGTGCCCCATTTAGAAAAACCCCAAGCCACGGCGATCGCCCTCCAAACGTTTATTGACACCCCAACGGCCAATCCTTTAGCCTCCCGGTAAAGACCGCATTGACGGAGCGGACAACAATAAGTTCCCCAAGGTGTATCCCCTTCTACGGAAATCGGTTCACCGAATCCGATATGGTCTCATCAAGCTGGAATGTTATCTAAGCTACACATCCCCGCCAGACCCTCATCGGCAAGAATTTCATGCGTTTAGAACAGTTGCAAGCTTTTTTGGCCGTGGCCGAAACTGGGAGTTTTCAAAAAGCTGCAAAAACTTGTGGTGTGACTCAATCGGCCATTAGTCGCCAAATTCAAGGCTTGGAAACAGAACTCAAAGTTTCCCTGTTTCACCGGACGACCCAGGCGAAACTAACGATTGCGGGTGATTTGCTCTTAGGTCGGGCTAAAAAAATTTGCAAAGAATGGGAAGTGGCTGCCCAAGAAATTGCTGACTTAGTAGCGGGCAAACAACCGGAACTGTGTATTGCAGCGATGCATTCGATTTGTTCCCAGCATTTGCCCCCGATTTTGCAACAGTTCTGTCGCGATTTTCCAGAGGTGCAGTTGCGGGTCACGGCGTTGGGCAGCGATCGCGCCCTCAAAGTGTTGAAAGATGGGTTGGTCGATTTGGCGATCGTGATGAACAATCGATTTTTGACCACGAGCCCTGAAATGGTGGTCGAAGTGTTGTATGAAGAACCCATTCGGATTTTGATGGCGGCAAACCATCCGTTGGCCCGTTATGAAGCTGTGCCGTGGCAGGAATTGGTCCGCTATCCTCAGGTCGTCTTCAAAGATGGGTATGGGATGCAGCGAATCGTCCAAGAACAGTTCGAGCGGCGGGGTGTGACTTTAAAAGCAGCCCTGGAACTGAATACGCCTGATGCGTTTCGGGGGGTGGTGCGTCAGGGAGAATTAGTGGCATTGTTGCCAGAAACAGCTTTAATGGAAGCCTACCACGATCCTCAATTAGCGATTCGCTCGGTGGAAACCTGTGGGAATGGTCGCCATTCGGGTGCTAAAAACAGCCCTGAATTGATTGACCCACCGCTCAGTCGGCAGGTGGTTTTGGTGACAACCCGCGATCGCCTTCAGATTCCGCCCATCCACCACTTTTACCAACTGGTCACTCAACACCTGCCTCAGAGCGTTCGCATGGTTCCGCTATCATCTGCCCAGGTCAACGGTTAATAGAGGGAGTTGAGACCGCTTATGAGTAAAGCCTTTCGCGACTTGCTACGCAAAATTGGCAGTGGCCCCCATACAGGAGAGAGCTTAAGTCGGGCCGAGGCCGCAACTGCAATGCGTTTGATGTTGCAACAAGAAGCCACACCCGCCCAAATTGGTGCTTTTATGATTGCTCATCGCATCCGCCGACCGACTGGGGCTGAGTTAGCGGGAATGTTGGATGCCTACGCAGAACTGGGACCCCAGTTGCAACGGCTTGATGCTGCGATACCTGCGCTCATTATGGGGATTCCCTATGACGGTCGGACTCGGACAGCACCGCTGAGCCTGGTCACGGCTTTGGTGCTGGCCACGGCAGGGTGTCCCGTGATTCAGCATGGGGGCGATCGCATGCCGACGAAAGAAGGCGATCCCCTCATCCTATTTTGGCAAGGCTTGGGGGTTGATTGGGCGGCGTTGACCCTGGCCCATATTCAAACTGTGCTGGAAACCGTGGGGCTGGGTTTTGTGTATTTGCCGACGCACTTTCCCCTGGCTCAGGGATTGGTGCCCTACCGGGAGCAAATTGGGAAACGGCCACCCCTGGCGACGATGGAATTGATCTGGGCTCCTTATGCTGGCCCAGCCCATGTGGTGGCTGGCTTTGTCCACCCCCCGACTGAGGGCATGTTTCAAAGTGCATTGACCCTCCGGCAGGTACCCCGTTTTACAACGGTGAAAGGGTTGGAAGGCAGTTGTGATTTGCCCCGCGATCGCACGGCCATTATTGGGGTCGGCACCTATGACGCGCAGGCCGAATCCCATTGCCAGTTTGAGCGATTGCATTTATCAGTGCATGATTTTGGGATTGATCATAAAAACGTACCCCTTGATTCTGCGGCTCAGGCGATCGCCCAAATGCAAGCGGCGATCGCGGGGAAACCCTGTGCCATGCTGCAATCGAGTATTTGGAATAGTGGTTTTTATCTATGGCGAAGTGGCCTCGTTGATAGTCTGTTGGCAGGGCTGAAACTGGCTGAACAGTTGCTGACAACCGGTCAGGTGCAACAAACTCTCGTCCAACTCCAGCGGGCGATCGCCCCAATTCCGACTTACTAAACGCTGGGCAACCGGGGTGAACTCTGATGGAAACTCACCTTAATTCATCCTGATTGATTGCCAATTCCCCAAAACTTTAGGCTACGATGACTCAGGCTTTTGGGGCCTGTAGCTGACCGGGCGCGTACGCTATAGCAAGCTGTTGGGTGACCAGACGGGCGATAGCACTGGGTCTCATGATTAGGACGTAAACCATGCAACTGACACCGCAAGAAAAAGACAAACTATTGATTTTTACCGCTGCACTGCTGGCCGAACGCCGCAAAGCCAGGGGCGTCAAGCTGAACTATCCAGAAGCCGTTGCCTACATTACCGCAGCAATTCTGGAAGGTGCCCGCGATGGGCGTACCGTAGCCGAATTGATGAGTTATGGCACCACCTTGCTGCACCGGGCAGATGTGATGGAGGGCATTCCCGAAATGTTGCACGAAGTGCAGGTTGAAGCGACTTTCCCCGATGGCACCAAACTTGTCACCGTTCACAACCCAATTCAGTAAGGCTTGCAGCCAATTTTCAGCTTTTTCCTTGGTGATGATCGTGTTGAAATACAGGAGCAACTAGTTATGATTCCCGGTGAGTTGTTGGTTGATGCTGGCGATATTGAACTGAATGCAGGCCGAGAAACGCGCACCTTGATGGTGGCAAATACAGGCGATCGCCCGATTCAAGTGGGATCTCATTTTCATTTCTTTGAAGTGAATGCTGCCCTGCACTTTGACCGCGACCAAGCCCGCGGAATGCGTTTGGATATTCCGGCGGGAACGGCAGTTCGCTTTGAACCGGGGGATGAAAAGGCCGTAACCTTGGTGGCGCTGGCGGGTAGCCGCGAGGTGTATGGTTTTAACAGTCAGGTGAATGGGGCGTTATGATGCACGGTTTTATTCCGCCAGAACGGTTTTTGCCCTACCTGACCTGGACTGATATCGAAGGGATGCCGAACAAAGCCCAGGCGGTCATTGTGCAACCCATTGGTGCGATCGAACAGCATGGCCCCCATTTGCCCCTTATTGTGGATGCCGCGATCGCCCAGGCTGTCCTTGGCAAAGCTCTTCACCAGCTCGATGTGGCTATTCCCGTGTATGCGCTGCCCACTTTGCACTACGGCAAATCCAATGAACATTGGCACTTCCCCGGTACCATCACCCTCACGGCCCAAACCTTAATCACCCTCCTTATGGAAGTGGGCGAAAGTGTGTATCGGGCTGGATTTCGTAAGTTAGTCTTTGTGAACGGCCACGGCGGGCAACCACAAGTTTTAGAAATCGTTGCGCGCGACTTGCACCAGCAGTATGGTGACTTTTGGGTGTTCCCTTGCTTTGTTTGGAATGTACCCAATTGTGCGGCTGACTTGCTAACCCCGAAAGAACTTGAATTTGGGATTCATGCTGGAGATGCAGAAACCAGTTTGCTGTTATCCCTCTTGCCTGACCAGGTGCAGTTTGACCGGGCGATCGCCGAATATCCGGCTGGCCTACCGACCGATAGTCTGTTGAGCATGGAAGGCAAACTCCCCTTTGCTTGGGCGACCCGCGATCTTACTCAGAGTGGTGTGCTTGGTGATCCGACGGTTGCGACCGCTGAAAAGGGCGATCGCCTGCTGACCTCACTCGCCAACGGCTGGGTCACGGCCCTCCAAGATATCTATCAGTTTCAGCCACCTCCGCCCCGACGAAGCTGATCGTTCAGAGGCTTGGTGCGCCCTCAGCCCTGCTGGCCTCGCTGCATAATGCCCGATCCTGCTCCAGCGTTACCTTTGGCCAGCAAAAACTTTACTCAAATAAGCGGAAATAGGGATAGCGCACTGGCGGCCCAGGCTCCTTCTCCAAATCAAAGTTGATGACCTCCCAGCACGGCTCTTCTGCTGGATCTGGACTAAACTCCACCGGCAAACCATACAACCGAGGTTTGGGCGAATCTCCCTGCCCTTTCCACGGCGGACTGCCTTCCAAATAAGTGCTGATTAGCCCTTTGTACCGCTGAGCAATAATGACGCGCTTGGCTCGGTAACCCTGGGTATAGAGGCGATCGAGCGCCTCGTGAATTTCAAACCGAATCCCATCGGGGTGGGTATGTTGGCGATACCATTCATCCTCCCATCGCTTCCAGTGGCGACCCGATTGGAGATGAATCAATTCTCCTGTCTTGGGGTTTGCTTCAAACGCTCCATGCCGTTGACACAAGTAAGTATCAGTTAATGTCAGTGCCGGAATCGTTTGACGACAGTGAGGGCACTGAATTTCGGGGCCAAAAATTGGATACTGCAAAGCGGAATTAATCATTGATGGCAATTTGCCTATTCTCTGTGCATCAGTGCCTGTGGGTCTATTATATCTGCGGAGGTTATGCTCTTCCAGGCCATTCTATTGATACTTCGTTGAGGATGAACCCGATCGTGGATAACTCTAGTGCGCTTCCCCAATACTCACCTATTGTAGTATCGTCTCCCCAACTCGCTGCTGCTGCTTTTGTTGCACCTACGGCTACTGTAATTGGTGACGTTGCCGTTGAACAAGGTGTAAGTATTTGGTATGGGGCAGTTGTTCGCGGTGATGTGGAAAAAATTGTTTTGGGCCAATACACAAACATTCAAGATGGGGCGGTGCTCCATGGTGATCCAGGGCAGCCAACCATCCTGGAAGCGTATGTCACCGTTGGCCACCGGGCTGTCATTCATAGTGCTTATATTGAACGCGGTAGCCTGATTGGGATTGGGGCCATCATCTTAGACGGTGTGCGGATTGGGGCCGGGAGCATTGTGGGCGCAGGGGCCGTGGTGACGAAAGATGTTCCACCCTTGTCTCTAGTCGTGGGAATTCCAGGTAAGGTTGCCCGTGCTATTCCGCCTGAGGAAGCGCAACATTTAATCGAACACGCTCAGAAATATCACCATTTAGCGCTGGCCCACGCCCAAGCCCATAAACCGTCCGCCTGAAGCATTTCCTATAGAATTGCCTTACCCATAGGATTGCTAGCTTTGTTAGTCACTTCATTTTGAATTGCGTTAAATCGCTCTTTTTGTGCGAAACAAAGAGTTAGAGCCAGGATCCCTTGCCCAACCATTGAGCGTTAGGGGCTAGGGATCCTGGCTAGTTTGTCGAATTTGAAATAAACTTTCACTTGCTTGAGCAATAGCTCTACAAATAGTTAAAGAAGCTATGATCGCTGGAAAAAAGATAGGGCATGAAGGTAAATAAGCGAGCAAAGGTGAAAAAAGCTTTAATCTCACAATGAAATTTAACTGCTCTGATAAATTCCTCTTGCTTTCAATTGCCCAACGAAAAATTCTTCAAGCGTCGGACGAGCTGAACGCATTTCTTTGAGCTGGGCACCCATAATATTCAGACTAGCCATGAAGTCTTGGATTGAGCCGAGGACTTGGCCTTGCCAACAGCCATCTTTAAATTCTAAGTTTGCTAACCGCGTTTTGAGAACTTCTGGATTGCCGCCAATGACTTTGGCAAAGTAGGCTGATGATGTACCCAAAAGTTCTTGCAGTGAGCCTGAACAAATCAATTCACCTTGGGCCAAAATGGCGACGCGATCGCAAATAATCTCAACATCTGACAGGATATGGCTATTAAAGAAAATCGTCTTACCCTGTTCTTTTAAAGACAAAATAATCTCGCGAATTTGATACCGTCCTAAGGGATCAAGTCCTGACATTGGCTCATCCAAAAAGACAAGTTCTGGATCATTAATTAACGCCTGTGCCATCCCAACGCGCTGTAACATTCCCTTAGAATATTGACGTAATTGTTTACGTTTGGCGGCAGCCTGGGACAAGCCAACTAGATCAAGCAATTCTGGAATTCGTTGTTTTTGAATCGAAGAAGAAAGGCCGAATAAACCAGCAGTTAATTTCAGCATTTCCCATCCGGTCAAATAATCATAAAAATAGGGATTTTCTGGTAAGTATCCAATTTTTTGTTTCACTGAGCGATCGCCCAGAGGCTTACCCAACACCATCCCTCGGCCTTTGGATGCACGCACTACACCCAAAAGGGTTTTCAGCAGGGTTGTTTTTCCGGCCCCGTTCGGCCCCAATAAACCAAAGGTCTCCCCCGCCAGCACATCTAGCGTACAGCCTTGTAATGGCGTGACTTTTTGCGTTAACCAAAATCCTGTGCGATAAGACTTCTGTAATTCAGCAGTCTCAATCACAACAGTCGCATTTGGCTTGGCCAGAGAAATGGCAGTGTCAGGTACAGATTCAGCCATATTGGATTAAATGCAGCAAATAGAATATGCAAAGTTGATGTTTGTACTGAAGGGGGCAAAGTTGGAGGCTTTGCCAGGAGATGTGGATCACCAAGCATGATCACTGACGATTTGACAAGTTATAACTTGCGGCTTGGGTGAATATTTTCATTGTGCTCAATCTTTGACTTAGACTAACGCTAATTTCCAATTTTGTTTAAACTTTGTTTAGGAACAGCATGGAGACATAGCATGGAGCGTTCAAAGTTTATTGCCGTGAGCACAGGTGCGATCGCGATCGGTCTGAGTATTGCCTACTTAATCATGGTTGAAATCCTAGATTTCCGTGGCATGATGGCCCCCGCTCCGATGGGTTGGCTCTTTTTCCAATAGTCCTCGTCGCGATCGCGCAAATATTGCTATTTACCCTGTTGAAACAAAACACACCCTCAAACTGAAGTTGTCGTCGTCTTGAGCAGCGGGAACCCTAATGTCTCTCGCTGCTTGAGATATAAATGTGCCACTTGACGGGCCATATTGCGAATTTTGCCAATGTAACGAGTCCGCTCCGTTACCGAAATTACGCCTCGGGCATCAAGCAAGTTAAACGTATGAGAACACTTCAGCACATGATCAAATGCGGGCAATACTAACTCTTTAGCCATCAAATGCTGCGCTTCTTGTTCATAGAAATTAAACAACGTAAACAACAATTCAGGATTGGATTCCTCGAAATTATATTTAGAACACTCAATCTCACCCTGTAAGTGAACATCGCCATAGGTGAGTTGATTATTCCACTGAATATCAAAAATTGAATTTACGCCTTGCAAATACATCGTCAGGCGTTCCAGTCCATAGGTAATCTCAATCGATACAGGCCGACAATCAATCCCGCCGCACTGCTGAAAGTACGTAAACTGCGTTACTTCCATTCCATCGAGCCAAACTTCCCAGCCCACACCCCACGCACCTACCGCAGCGTCTTCCCAATTGTCCTCAACGAAGCGAATATCGTGTTCTTCCGGCAAAATCCCTAAAGCCCGCAATGAATCCAGATATACCTCTTGAATATTATTTGGCGAGGGCTTAATAAGTACTTGGTATTGGTAGTAATGCTGTACCCGATTTGGATTTTCTCCATAGCGTCCATCTCCTGGGCGACGGCAAGGTTCAATGTAAGCCACTGACCACGGTTCCGGCCCCAACGCCCGCAAAAAGGTGTGAGGGCTTTTCGTTGCCGCCCCTTTCTCTGTATCGTACGGCTGCATAATCAAACAACCGCGATCGCCCCAAAACTCATTTAACCGAGCCACCACTGACTGAAAATTCACAGCCACTCCCTCATCATTGAAACTACTACGCCTTTCATGATTGATTGTGGCGCAAAACGGCTTCAACCCCTCGACTATCTGACTACCTGGGCTATCTGGCTACCTGGGCCACCTTGGCTACCTCGACTACCTAGGCCACCTCGACTACCTTGTCTATCTGGCTACCTCGACTATCTGGCTATCTGGCTATCTGGCTACCTGGGCTATCTGAGATTT